>JAEUNL010000054.1 GCA_016791115.1 Rhodocyclaceae bacterium | reverse complement strand
AGGTCCTTGAACAGCGCGCCGCCGTTCTGCTCGAAATAGATCTCCCACGCCTCCTGCCAGCTCATGATGCGCTTGGGCAGCATGTAGTCCATCATCATGCCGACCAGCGCCAGCACGCGCACGCCGCGCCAGGTCCACTTGTCGATCCAGCGCTGCACGATCGGCAGGTTCGCCGGGTCCTGCTCCAGCATGAACTTGATGCACTCGAGGCCGAGCGTCATGTGGCGCGCCTCGTCCGATTGCGCCGAGAAGCCGAAGGTCATCGTGCCGAGGTCGCCATTGAACGCCGCACCCGACATGAAAGGCACGAAGACGAGGTTGGTCAGCACGTATTCGAACGAAAAGCCGATCGCCACCATCCACTCGAACGGCCCGGCGGTGATCGCGTCGTCGAAGAAGGACTTCGGCACCGACATGTACCAGATGCGCGGCAGCTGGTGGATCATGGCGTGGATGCCGTTGTAGTAGCGGTTGTAGTTGCTCGCCGTGTGCATCTGCGTCTGCATGTGGCGGATCTCGTCGATCGACTGCATCTGGCAGGCAACGCGCGTGCCGACGCCGCGGAACTGCCGCCCGGCCATTGAGAAGCCGCGGTGCGCCATGTATTCGAGCGGCGGAAAGGCGCAGAAGAACAGCTTGATCGCGTTGATGTAGCGCGCGTCGGTCACGTTGAGGTGGCCGTTCGATTGCACGAAGGCGTCGAGCACCGCGTAGAGCTTGCGTTCCTTCTCGGCCTGGTACTTCCAGTAGGCATCCATCGTCAGGCGGAACGGGTCTTCCCACTTGTCCCAGTCGTGGATCTTGATTCCCTCGTACTTGTCGTAGGGAAACACGTCGTCCATCTTCTGGTACGTGGTTTCCCAACCGAGGCCGCGCGTCAGGTGGCGGTAGCGGTCCTTCAGCGACAACTTCTTGTCGGCTTTCATGTCCATGTGCGTATCTCCGGTTCCAGGTGGCTCAGAGGCCGATCTTCTTCAGGCGTGCGGCGAAGGCTTCGTCGATGACCGCCACCACCGATTCGGCCTCGTCGCCGAACACCGCGGTCGCGAGGGCTTCGACCGCCTCGCGCGCGCGCGCGGCGTAGTGCGCGGTCCAGCCGGCGACCAGTGCGCGGTTCTCGTCCGAATCCGCGATCGCCGCCTTGACCATGGCGTCGACCCAGCGCGTCGTTTCGGCGGACCAGTCGTTCTGGAACTTGCTCGACAGGCCGAAGAAGGCGCCGCTCTCCTTCGACGCCTTCTGCTCGAGATGCGTGTAGGTGAAGGGATGCAGCCAGCCGTCCAGCACCAGGTTCTGTGCGATGAACAGCTCGAACCAGTCCTTCACCACGAAGGTGTCTTCGACCAGCCTGCGCAAGGGCTGGAATTCGGCCGCATCCATCCAGCGCGTCTTGGCGTCGTCGAGCGCCGCCTCGCCATCGAGCGCGAGGCCGACGCGGCTGAGCTGCTGCGCGATGCCCAGCCGGTCCATTGCCGCGAATATGCACGCCGCCTCGATTGCCGTACCGTAGCCGTAGGCCGAGATGAAGGTATTGTTCATGTTGGCGCCCCACTCGACGTGGCGCATCGGCACCAGCACGTCGACGATCAGCCGGCGCGCCGATTCCGGCAGGGCATCTGCCATGCCGCTGTCGAGCGCGAACTCGAACGCCGCGTCGGCCGCATCCTGCATGCGCGAGCGCGCCAGCGTGTAAGTGCCGTAATAGAACTGGCGCGGGTCCTTGAAGTCGTACCAGTCCTTCATGCGGATCGCGGTGCGCCGCTCGTCGAAGATCTCCCGCTCCGGCTCCCACGTCGGCTTGTAGTGGTAAAGGTAGGTCTGCTGGATGTCGTACGTCGCCTCCTGGTAGCGGCTCGCCGGCTTGTCGCCGAAACGCGCCGTCAGGTGGTCGAAGTTCTGCCGCAGCGGCTTGATGTTGATGGTCTGCAGGTCGATCTGCATGTCGTCTCCTCTCGTGTCGTTCTGCGCAGGCGAGCGCCGGCCTGCCCATGCCCTTAACAAGGCGCGTGCCAGATCGCAAGTCGTTGAATCGTAGAGAGGAAGCAGGAAACCCTGCAGCGGCCGGCCGCCCGCCTTGGCTCAGGTGAGCCAGTCCGGGCCGCCATGTGGACCAAATGGTCCACCTGCGGCAGCGGCGCAGATCAGCGCCACCAAAGGGAGAAGCCCGCGCGTCAGTCAGCCGCGTGCTTCAGGCGATAGCGCAGTTGCGGCCGCGTGATGCCGAGCTGGCGCGCCGCGGCGCTCACGTTGTTGTCGCTGCGCGCGAGCGCCGCCTCCACCAGCAGCCGTTCGACGTCGGCCAGCGTCAGGCCTTCCTGCGCGCAATGCGCGATGAATCGTTCCACCGGGTCGGCCCGGTTCCGGGCCACGTTGCCCTTGCGGTCCACGCCGCGCCCGGCGTCCGCCGCCTCCCCCGCCGGGGCCACGGCAAACAGCATGCCGACGTCCACCTGCCCGTCCGGCGGCGCGAGCAGCACGCCGCGCTCGACCACGTTTTCCAGTTCACGCACATTGCCCGGCCAGGCGTGGCTACACAGCGCGTCCATCGCCTTGTCGGTCACGCCGCGCACGCGCTTGCCTTCGCGCGCCGCGTACTTGTCGATGAAGCGCGCCACCAGCAGCGGGATGTCCTCGACGCGTTCGCGCAGCGGCGCAATGGTCACCGGAAACACGTTGAGGCGATAGAACAGGTCACGGCGGAAGCGCCCGTCGCGCACCGCGGCATCGAGGTCGATGTTGGTCGCCGCGATCACCCGCACGTCGATCCGCCGGCTGCGCGTATCGCCGAGGCGCTCCAGTTCGCCCTCCTGCAGCACGCGCAGCAGCTTGGTCTGGGCCGACGGCGACAGCTCGCCGACCTCGTCGAGGAACAGCGTGCCGCCGTGCGCGCGCTCGAAGCGGCCGGGGCGCGACTGCTGTGCGCCGGTGTAGGCGCCCTGCTGCACGCCGAACAGCTCCGCCTCGAGCAACTGCTCCGGCAGTGCGCCGCAGTTCACCGCCACGAAGGGCGCGTTGCTGCGGCTGCTGATCTTGTGCAGCGCCCGCGCGAACATCTCCTTGCCGACGCCGGTCTCGCCCAGCAGCAGAACGGTCACCTGGCTTCTCGCCGCCTTCTTCAGCAGCCCCCAGGCTTCGCGGAACGCGGCCGACTTGCCGATCAGGTCACCCGGCTCGGTCGATTCGTCGATCGAGTAGCGCAGCGTCTCGACCTGGTGCTGCAGTTCGAGCAACTGGTCGGCCACCGGATCGGCGCGAAAGTAGCGCAGCAGCGGCTCGGCCTGCGCCTCGTCCCACTGGTCGATCGGCCTGCCGACGATGCGGCACTTCTCCAGCCCGCACTCGACTTCCTCGAACAGCGTGAACTTGCGCATGATGCCGCTGATGTAGCCGCAGGCGTAGCCCACCTGCATCCAGCAGCACGAGCCGTCCTCGACGCCGAAGATCTGCTGATGCACGCCGCGTTCGAACGATTGCAGCCAGTTCACGTCGGCGAAGAAATGCCCCTTCGCGATGTCGACGTCGATGCGCACCGGCTCGACCTTGGCGATGCCTTCCAGCGTGTGCAGCAGCGGCCCGTTGCGGATCAGCTCGGCATCCGATGCGTTCGGATAGAGCGATCGCACCAGCTCCGCATCGCGCCCGCCGGCGGCGAAGCCCATGCGCGTGAGCACGCCGCGCGCGCGCTCCATGCCCAGCGTGCTGACCAGCTCCTTGCGAAAGCTGCCGAAGGCCGCGCGGTGCAGCAGGATCATGCGCTCCTCGCCGAGCCAGATGTGGCCGGTCGGGAACGAGAACTTCAGGCGCGCCGCGAGGTTGTCCATCGCGCTCGAATCCTGCTGGCCTGATCGGGGGAGCCGGGTTGAGCCCAAGGCGTCGATTTCGGTGAAGGGTCGAAGCGATTCTAGCAGGCACGCCGCCGCAAGCCATCCAGCGGGTGCGTGAAGTGCAAGGCTTAGCAAGCGGTTCGCGCCGACGCCGCGATCCATTACCATAGGCACATACCCGAATCGCATCGGGCGATCGGCATCGGAGGCATTGGACACTGACATGACTGTGGGCCACATATTCATCTTCGTCGTCGCGGGGCTGACGATCGCGTTCTTCGGACGTCAGCTCGTCTCGGCGATGAGCGCCGCACGCCACGACCACGAAGGCGGCCTGCAGACAACCAAAGTGGTCTGGAAGCTGTTTCTCGGCGTCGCGGGCATCGGGTTCGGCGTGGCCGCATCACGATACTTCTGGCTCGCCAACTCGGCTGCCGCCACACGCGCCGGCGCGGGCGGGCTGATCTACATGTTCATCGTTCCGATCGTGTTTCTGTGCGCCGCCGGAGCCAGCTACGCACTCCTGGGCTGGCTCGGCGCCGTCGTCGGGCGAGGCGGTCGCATCGGCCTTGCGGCCCTGGTCGCAGCGGTGCTCTGGTCCGGCCTGATCGCGCCGATGCGCGACAAGGCGCGGATCGAGCGCCAGGAAGAGAAGGCCGAACTCGCCGCCCTGCGCGAGGCGCAGCTCAGGCAGTTGCAGGCGGAGAAACAGCGCATCCCGCACGGCCCCGTTGATACCCCGCCGGCGTTTCTCGCCGTCGAACGCCAGGAGGACGGCGTCAGCCTGACCAACCTGTCGAACGACACCTACCAATTCACCGTCGCGCTGGTCCTGCCGCGGGGCGATGAAATCGAACGCTGCCAGCTCATGGTCGAGGAAACGAACTGCGAACCCGGCGCGACCTGCGCCTATCAACTGGCGAAAGACGGTTCGCAGGTTCCCGCCAACGCAATCAGCTACTCCGGCAGCGCGTTCCTGGCGCCGGGACGGACCAAGCTGTTCCGCTACCGCAGCTGCATGCCGCGATTCAGCGAGGCCGGGCTGGAGTTCCAGGTCTGGGATGCCCGGACCCGGACGCACATCTACAAATCGGAATCGGCCTTCCTGCCCGATAGCCGGCCACCCGTGCGGTAGCGGCGGCACCCGCTCACCGCGGGCCGTTGCCGCCGGTCAACGCGCGCCTGACCGCCTGCGCCACTTCTCCGTCCGGGTACCACGCCGACGCTTCGAGCGCCGTGGCGCCGCCATCGACATCTGCATTCGGATTGGCGCCGTTGCCGACCAGCAGGCTGACCAGCGGGGCACCCGCGCGACGCCTCACGGCGTAGAGCAGCGTCGCGTCGAATTCGGCCACACTCGCGCGCGTCACCATGAAGTGGTGGTTGACGCGGCTGATGCCGAGCAGATAGGCCACCAGATCCGGCTGGGTGTCGTAGCGGTCCACCGCCACCTCCAGGGCCGAGCGCGGGTCGGACATCCGGCCCGAACGCGCGCTGCGGTCGGCGCGCTGGTTCAGCATCAGGCCGATCGCGTTGTAGTCCGCGACGCTGTCCGCCTGGCCGACCAGCCACACCAGCGGGCCGCTGTCCTCGGCAAAACCGCAGAAGCCGTGGCAGGCGAACGCGATCTCGCGCAGGCGCTGCTTTCCGCCCTGTTCCGCCGCCTCCGCCATCTCGCGGGCGTGGCGTGCCGCGCCGGCCTCACGCGCCTCATGCGCGTACTTGACCGACCACACGATCACCGCAATCGCCAGCGGCATGGCGACGACCCTTGCATTGAGCCGAAAGCCGTTGTCCCAGTAGCGCAATCCGGCGAGGCCGAACAGCACAACACCGACCACCAGCGCCCCACCCTCGCCGAGCGCCAGGATGCCGCCGAGTTCGAGCAGCATCAGGGGCGGCTCCAGCCCGGCTGCATGCGCCCCGACTGCCATGGCGATCGCATAGGCCGCGGCCAGGCCGCCGGTGCCCAGGGCGAGGACGAGGACCAGTATCTCGACGCCGCCCAGGTGCTTCAGGCGCGCTGTCGTCTCGTCGGAACCGTCAGTACTCATGGGTCATCCGTCCGATCCGCCTGTCGCCCCGGCATCATTCAGCCGCCGCCCCGATCGGCCGCACGTTGCGCTGCGCGGCCGGGCTTTGTCCTTCGGCGATGGGGGCGGCCGAGCGCTCCCACATCAGGTTGCGCGCGGCGCCCGGCGCGACCGCCTCTTGGGCAAGCACGACCACCAGGCGCAGGCCGTCGCTGAAATACGGATCGTCGGTCAGGTTGCGCCGCGGCGCCTCGCGCGGGGCCGCCGCGCTGCCCTTGACGAAACCGAAGCGCTCGACCAGGTTGCGCGCCATCAAGCTGTGCAGCAGGTATTCGCGCGTCGCGTCGACCTCGGGGTCGATCACGTGCGTCGTCAGCGTCGGCGACTTGGTGGTGAGCTTCACGCCGATGTCGCGGCTCACCTGCCCCACCCACACATGGCGCCCTTCGAACAGGAACGGCGCCAGCCACAGCCGCATGTGGCTGCGCTGCGCGATCGAGCGGCGTGCGCGCTGCAGCGCCACGTCATGGCTGCGGTCGAAGGCATACAGGCTGCTCACCGGCGCCACCGCATAGGCCGATCCGCTCAGCGCCGCGGCGATCTCGCGGCCGACAGTGTGCGCGGTGATCCGGTGCGTGAACGACCAGCCGCCGCGCGTCAGCGCATGCATCACCTCGGCCGCCTCGCCCACCAGCACCACGTTGAGCGGATCGCCCGGGTTGCTGCCGCCGCGGTCCGAGGTGCAGCACGGCAGCGCTTCGAGCGCGCGGCGCAGGCCGGCCGCGTCGACCTCCGGCGTTTCGCGGCCGGCGTAGATCCTTGCCGGGTGCAACTGCTCGAAATCGAACTCGCCATCGGGCATCGCGACGGCGAAGCCGAAGCGCAACTCGCGCGGCCGCGCCGGCGCGGTGCCGGCGGCTTGCGCCTCGTCCCACGCATCGCCCTGCAGGCGCAGGTCGAGGTAGCGGCCGCCTTCCAGCTTCGGCAGGAACAGATGGCCCTCGGTGATTGCTGCCGGCTGCATGAACACGCGGATCGACTCGTCGCGCAGGCGCTGCCGCAAGGCCTCGCGCTCCCCATGTGGCACCTCGGCTTCGCTGATGGAGGCCACCTCGTCGGCCGAGTAGAAATCCGGGTCGAGCAGGTTGCGGATGAACCACAGCCCGCGCGGCGAGGCGTTGCGCACGCGGATCCACGCCGCCTGCACGCCGTGCGCATCGAGATCGGCGCCGAAGCGCTCGCGCGCCTGCGCGGCCGTCAGCACGGCGACCGAAACCGTGACGCCGTCCTGCGTCATCGACTGCAAGGCCGGTTCGGTTGCCGCGCCGCTTCGCAACGCACCCGACGGCCCCGCGCAGCCGGCCAGCGCGACCAGCGCGCCCACCGCGACAACCCCCCGCAGAAAGGCAGGCACAGCCCTCATGGCAGCGTGCCCACGACCCACTTCACGAGGGCGCGGAACAGCGGCGCACGCGGAAACGTGCGGCTCGGCGCCACCGCGCGCACCAGCGCGTGCGGGTTGCGCTCCAGCGGCAGCGCGAGGCTCCAGTGGTCCGCGCGCGCCGCGGCAATCAGCGCGCTGCCCGGCAGCAGCGCATCCGCCGCGACCACCTGCCCGTCATTGCGCGGGTCGATGGCCGCCAGCATTGCCTGGCTGTGGCGCAGGAACGGCGCCGTCTCGTGCGGCGCGGCGAAGGCCACCACGGAATGGTAGGCCAGCGCGGGTGGCGGCGGGTGCGCGGCCAGCCAGTCCGCGCGTTCGCGCCGGGTGAGGCTCGCCACCTCGCCGCCGGCCGCCGCCGTGCAGCCGAACGGCGACAGCAGCGGCGACAGGCTCGCGTAGAGCTGTTCGTAGTGGTCGGCCAGCGGCGTGCCCATCACGATGCCGGCCACCGACACCAGCGCGGCGATCTGCCGCGGCACGCCGCCGTTTGCCTCCAGCAGGCGCAGCGCATGCAGCACGTCGGGCGTGCCCTTCGAGTAGGCGACCAGCACGATGTGCGCGACCCCGTCGCGCGCCGCCACCTCGCGCAGCGCCGCCGCCAGCCGCGCGCCGTTGGCCTCAACCGACGCGCGCCCCGGCACCCACAGCAGGCGGATCCCGCGCAGGCCGAGGTCGGCGTACTGCGCGTAGGACGCCGTCGATTCCAGCTCGCGCGTGCGCAGCACGCCGTCGCCGAAGGGCACCGACTGGTCATCCACGCAATCGCCCAGCAGGCCGGGCACCACCAGCACCACGGTCTGCGCCCGCCGCTCGTCAAAGCGGCGGTCTATCTCGCCGAGCGCCGTCGGCACGTCGCGCACCGGCGCCGGGCCGGCATGCAGCCACGCCGCCGCATCGGCCGACGCATCGCTGGCGCGCAACTCGCGTTCGAACAGCGGCGCGAACGCCGCACGCGCATCGCGCACGCCGGCCGCACCGAGCGGCAGGTTCGCGCTGATCGGCGCCTCGGGCCGATAGCCCAGCATTGCCTGCGGCGCACAGCCGGCACCGGCCAGCGCAAGCAGCAGGACGGGCAGGTGCCGAACGTGGCGGCGTATCGCGGAGACGAAACGGTTCATGCCGAACTCAGTGTGGTTGCCCAAAGAAGGTGCCAGCCTGTCTGCGCCCGCGCAGGGCGCAAGCGTTGATTCGACGGACAACGATAACCATGCCATGCGCTTGACGCCATGCCCCCCGCACACGCATGGATAGGCATTTTTCAAGCCCCCCGGCCTGCGACCCGCATCGTGCGGCGATCTGCACGGTATCGTGCTGGAGAGCGCCTATCCATGCGCCTTTCAGCCTTGATCGTTCGGCATCTTCGGTGCAGTGCATTCCGAAGTTGGGAAAACAAAGTGAGCCTGGACGCTTAAATTCATGGTGAAGGGTTAGGCCGCAGCATCTGGGGTTGCATGATTGGCCGCCTGGGGGTTTGGCGCTGGTGAGTACATGGTGATCTGGAGCCGTAAGCAGAGGCGTGCAAGCTCGGCAATGGTGCTTGGTGATGCCAGCAACGCAAATGCATGAGGGCGGAATCCGGCCTGAAGCCCCGCGTTGACACAGCGATCCGTACAGGCGTGCCAGACAGCTCGCAGCTCTGAAGGAAGCGTGTCAAAAATTGAGGCATAGCGGGAGACAGCCTCGTCGAGGCTAGTCTCCGATGGTGACAGCTCAAGCCACAGAGTGTGTACCCCGTCTTCAACCGAGTCTCGCAGCGGGTTGACAGCATCCCCCATGTGCTCGAGCAGGAGGTGAAGGCTGCAGCAAGAAACTAGCTCGAGTTCCGCGCCTAAGCGGTGTGCTTCATCGAACTTCACTTCGCAATTTGCTCCGTAGAACGGTAAAACGGGGACAGACACAATGCCGTTAAGTTAGGCCGAAGTCACACGTAAAAAGGGGGATAGCCAACGATTTCTCACACTTTCCGCCTGACCGCCCCGAAGGGCGGGGAAAACAATCATGGTCCGTCCCCAGTATTGATCGCACTTTCCGTCTGACCGCCCCGAAGGACGGACGTGAAAACAACCGTGGTCCGTCCCCTGTAATCGGCACGTCCCCTGTAATCGGCACGGTAATCGGCAGTTCTCTACGTTAGGGCGCAGTCCTTTACGCATTTGCCTTGTCTTTTGTTCCAGGTAGCCTACGTCCGAGCTCAGCAGCTCCTTCCTTGAATGCGGCGCCAATGGCCTTTGCACCTACATCATTAAAGTGCCTTCCAGCGGCGGATCTCAAAAATCGGACGTAGCGTTTGATGTCTTCAGTTGAAAGTGAGTTATACATCCTTGCAAAGCCTGCCGCCGACATGGCGCTCAGTGAGACCAGTAACTGAGGACGCTGAGCATGAAGGGCCCGACGTAGATCGTCGGTGGACATTCTTGGAGCGTTTGGAGTGGCACTGGCGACCCCTTCGGCTGCCGCAACGGTAGTTTCAATTGTCATTTCCGCTACTGTCTCGGCGGCGCGCGACGCCTTGACCAGATCTTGTATTGCGGCTCTTCTAGGCTGCGCCATGGTCTGGAGTATTTCGTTGCCCAAACTCAGTTGTTGGCGAGGATCACCCGAGTCCGCGGCCGCCTCTTCCTCTAGCCTCGAGATCCTCTGGCCTAGCGGTTCGGCGAACCATTTGTTCAGCTCGGGAACTCGCTTTTCGTCAAGTTCTTTGGAGAGCACTCTCAGGCTCACTGATCTAAGGCGCTCGGGCGAGTAGGCTTCATCAAGAACCTTGGTGACCCGCTCAGTTTCCGAGGCACTCATTCCAGGCGCCGATTGAGACGCTCCAGCGAAGAAGCCGGTGCGAACTTGTAGTGCGAGGCCACCTAGCTGATTCCATAGCCCAGACTTGCGCATAAGTGCCTCGGCAGTTTGGGAGTCAGTTTCTGCCCGCGCAGATGCCACGAACAAGAAAAGGAGAAACACGTAAGCAAGAGACCTGACTCGTAGTACCACTTGAGACTCCCATCTGAAAGAGGTTGGACTTGCTCTGAATAGTCGTCACGACTGCGGGGTAAAAGCGGCGGGTAAAAGCGGGGCAGACCACAATTTCTCCAAGTCAGCTATGAACCAGCCGTTAGCTGAGTGCGTCAGATTAGACAGCCGGCCCATCTGAGTGTCCCGTCACGGCCGACCCGCGAAACTTTCGAACGACATACACACAGAAGGCGAAGAGTACGAGCATAAGTACTAGCAATTCACGGAACCAGAACAACACGAACTCTCCGATGCCAGGACGCTGCCCGCTAGGCCAGTCATACGTGACGAACCACGTCATCGCGCCAACGAGGAACGCAATACCCCCGACGAAAACCGCGATGTCGATTGAAGTCAGCTTGCGCTGGCTTTCAGCCGGCGAGGTCTGTACGTGCATTTTGACCTCACTCTAACAATGATGAGGGGCGACGGAGGATGGAAGCAACAGCTTGAATGCCCCCCTGTCGAATGGAATGTCATGCTTCATCGTTTGCCTTCATGTACTTGTGATGGTTTGCGATGTACTCGTCAAGATGCTCTTCGAGTATGGTCTGGTATTGCTCGACGAAGTACTTGATGGTCTCCGCACGCTTCGCTTGCATCTCTTTCCCGGTGTCCGACCAACACGCGGCGTTCCAGGCTTGGAATCTCGCGCAGCCGTACATGAAGGAGGCACTGACCTTGCCCCGGCCGACCTTGGCACAATGCTCGTTTGCCAAGTGGATGAAGCTATCGGCCCTCTCGAAAAAGGTGGGATCTTCGTTGAGGTCTATTGCCATTCCGCCTCCAGAATCCTTGCACACGCATCATCCCTCAGGCCAAACAGCGGAAAAGCCCGTTGCCCCAGCCCCGTTCCAATCGTCTCCGCCCCCGGCTGGCGCGCCACGAGGCGTCACCCGCCTCCCGCGCCGAAACCCGCCAGCACCGAATACGACAGCATACGAATGGCGGCGGCATCTGTCCATCGCGTCGCCCACGCGGCCGCCCGGCAGGGCGCTTGCTACGGTGTGCCATCAGGTGCTGCGCACGGGCGCGGCGCTGTCGGGCTTGTCGGCTCTGTCGGCAGGCGCTGTCGCGATTGTCGGTTTCGCTGCACGCCGACGCGAAGGGGGGCTTCGGGATGGATGCTTACGACTGGCTGGCGCGCAATCGCGTGGTGCTGTGCCACTTCGACACGTACAGCGCGGCGCTGCTGTTTGCGCATTGGGACGGCACGCTGCTGGCGCCGGCGGCCCTGCCCGCCTCGGCCGCGCCGATGGCCGCACCGGACGATCCGGGCGTGGGGCACGATGGCGCGGCGGTGCGGCAGGCGGCCTGCGAGCGCTTCGGGCTGAACGCGGACGAGGTGGTGCGGCTCGACGATTTCGATGCCTGGATGCAGACGGCGGACGGCCCCGTGCGCGTGCATGCGCTGCGCTTCGATACCTTCGATGCACCCGGCGAGGCGATCGGGCCGCACGGCGGCACCTTCAGGCACCTGACGCAGTTGCGCGGCAGCCCGATGATCGAGCTGAACCTGCTGCGGCAGGTGTTCAACCTGATGGTCGGCGGCAGCCGCTAGCCCGGCAATTTCATGAGCCGCCCGCCTTTCGCACCCGCCTGTGCCCGAAAATGAAACAAGGCACAGCGCGGCGCCGCGCTGTGCCTTGTGTTCAAGCCCTGCCGGCCCGGGTGCGCCATTGCACGCGCCCTGCAGGCCATGCCGACCCGGGCGCGCCATTCCATGCGCGTTCCCGGGCGGTGCGTGCTCAGGTCACGACCGCCAGGAAGGCCGGGTTGAGCTTGCGGTCGTGGTAGAAGACGCCTGCACCGACGTTGTCGAAGGTCCAGGTGATCGGCTGCATGTCGGGATACCACTGGTAGCCGCCGCAGAAAGTTTCGAAACGGTTGCCTGAGGGATCGAAGGCGTAGATGGTGGTGCCGCGCGTGACGCCATGGCGTGTCGGGCCCATGTCGATCGAGACGCGGTTCATCGACATCAGGTCGGCGGCCTTGAGCACCTGTTCCCAGCTTTCGAGCAGGAAGCTCACATGGTGCAGCTTGCCGTCTTCCGGGTGACGCACAAAGGCGATGTCGTGCGCCTTGATCGAGCAGGTCAGCCAGATCGCGAGGTCGGTCTTGCCGTCTTCCATCAGGATGCGCTCGACCAGCGAGAAGCCGAGCACTTCTTCGAACAGCTTGCGCGTGGCATCGATGTCGCCGCCGTAGAGCAGGCAGTGGTCCATGCGCACCGGTGCGATGCCCTTGAGGTCGGGCACCCAGGTTTCCGGATTCACGTAGGGCATGCCGTTGCCGACGTCGGTCTTTTCGGCGTAGAGCTCGATCAGGTGGCCGGTGGGGATCTTGAAGCGCACGCGCTCGCCGGTGTGCAGCATCTCGCCGGCGGGAATGCGCTCGGTGGTCACGCCGTAGGCCTTGAGGTCGGCGTCGAGCTTTTCGAGCACGGCCTTGCTCTGCACCTTGAAGGCGAAGAAGTCGATGCCCGGGCGATCCGCCTGGCGAATCACCAGGCTGTTGTGGTCGCGCTCGTCCCAGGCCTTGAAGTACACGCGGCCCTGGTTGTCGCGCCCGGTCTCGAGCAGACCGAGCACGTTCTTGTAGAAGTTCACCCCCTGTTCGAGGTCCAGCACGCGGATGGCCGCGTGGCCCGGGCGCAACACGCCGGTCATGCTCATCTTCAACCCTCCTTTGTCGGTCAGCCGGCGACTGTGATCGCCGCGGTACCGGTTTTGCGAACGGCGTCCACCATCTTGCCGATGACCCGCAGGCGCAGGTCGCTGGTCGGCCAGATGCAGCACGCCAGAACCCGGTGCGCGTTCTCGTCGTCTTCGCTCACTTGCTCGCGACTCATGACGCGCTTCCGGTACGTTCCCTCGAGGACTTCCACCTTGCAGACGCCGCAGCCCCCCTGCCTGCAGCCGACCGGAATGCCCCTGTTGCCAAGGGCTTCCATGCCGCGCAGCACGGTCTGCTGGTCGGAGCAGTTGAAATTGACACTGCCCGCGCCGACTTCTTCGATGGTGATCCTGTAGGGCATTTCGCTCTCTGTCGGGGGAATTGCCTTGTCTCTCAGATCTTCCTGAACAGCGGGCTGCGCACCTGGTTGGCGGTGTCCGCTGCGGAGAAGAATTTCTCGGTATAGATATCGTTTTCGAACAGCCGGCCCTGCATCAGCGTGCTGATGCAGGCGTCGATCATCACCGGCGGGCCGCACAGGTAGGCCTTGTGCCCGCGGAAGTCGTTGTCGAAATGCGCCTTCGCCGCATCATGCACGAAGCCGCGGAAACCCGTCCAGCCGCTGCCTTCCGGCTCGCTCGACAGTGCGGGCACATAGGTGAAGTTGCCGTGCTTCGCGGCCAGCGCCTCGAACTCTTCGTGGTAGTAAAGCTCGTCGCGCGTGCGTGCGCCGTACACCAGCGTGATCGGCAAATCGCTGCCCGATTCCAGCAGGTCGAGGATCATCGAGCGCGGGCTCGACAGGCCGGAACCGCCCGCCATGAAGAGCGACGGTACGTTCGCCGACTTGCGCACGAAGAAACGCCCGTAGGGACCGGAAAGCCTGGCCGCGTCGCCCGCCTTGAGGTGCTCGTGGATCCACGTGGTGCCGCGCCCGCCCGGCACGATGCGGATGTTCAGCTCGATCTCGCCGTCCGCCGAGGGCGGATTGGCGAGCGAGAACGCGCGCGTCATGCCCGGCTCGGCGCCGATGTCGAGGTTGATGTACTGACCCGCCTGGAAGCGGATCGGCTGTTCGAGCTTGATGAACACGCCCTTGATGGTCGGCGTCAGGTTCTCGACCCGCGTCACCGTGCCTTCGAAGTCGCGCACCGGGATCGATTCCGCATCGGGATCCTCGTCGATCTCGGCCTCGATCGTCACGTCGCTTTCGAGCCGCGCGCAGCAGGCCAGCGTCTTGCGCTCCTCGCGCTCGAAATCCATCAGCGCAAACGTGGAGGCTTCGCCGTGGTCGATTTCGCCATCCGTCACCTGCACCTTGCAGGTGGCGCACAGGCCGTGGCAACAGGCATGCGGCAGCCAGATGCCCGCCCGCAGGCAGGCATCCAGCATGGTCTGGCCGTCTTCGACCTCGATCGTTTCGCCCAGCGGCTCGATCGTCAACTGATAGCTCATCGCTTCAACCCCTCAGCTGCACGAGCCCTTGATGCCCGTCAGGCCAGGCGTGCGGAAGCGAACCACGTCCTTGTGACGCAGGCCGTTCTCCGCCAGCGACTTGGCGAAGTTCGGCGCCCACGGCTGACCGGACTTGAACCACTCCACCTTCGACCAGTCGATCTTCGCCCAGTCCGGGTGATAACCGAACGCGCCCGGCAGCACCTTCTCGATCACGTCGCCGAAACGCATCGCCGGCGGGAACGGAAACGCGAACGGCGCGCAGAACATCAGATGGTCTTCCCAGCCAACATAGAGCAACTGGTTGCCGTGGAAATTCTCCAAACGGTCCTTGTTCTCGCCGACGTATTCCTTGATAGCAGCAACACCCATCATCGCCTCCTCAGATGTTCTTCGTTGCCATGCCGCGCCAGGCTTCGAAGTTCTTCTGGTCCTCGGACCCTTCGAAATCGAGGTTGTCGCGGCCGACGGCCATGTTGTAGTAGTCGAGCACCGCGCCCAGGGCATCGAAGCCCGGCGCCGTCGGATCGACGCCCGGGTTGAAGCAGTTGCCCTGATAGATCTGGTGCACCGGCAGCCAGGACTGGATGTACTTCTCCGGCTCGTGATCGAAGATGTCCTTGCAGCCGTCCGAGCAGAAATGGTACTTGGTGCCCTTGTAGTCCGACTCGCGATAACAGATCTTGGTCGGGTCGCCCGGCTCGGTGAAGATCATCGGGATCTGGCAGGTCTGGCACAGCATGGGCAGCGTCTTGTTGTAGAAGCGGTTGCCCTTCTTCGCCTCTTCGCGCCAGTGTTCGAGGCGCGGACGGTAGTACTTGTCGAAGCTGTTCGGATACTTCGCCGAGAGCCAGTCCATCTCGTCGTCGGTCGGCGTCCACGAGTGGAAGTTGCACGCCGCGGCGTAGTTGTAGAACGTGCCCCAGGCCTGGTGCGAGATGTGGTCCTTGTCGAACGCGATCTGGTCGAGGAACTTGGGCGGGCGGATGCCGTAGCGCGCAAGGTCGTTGAACAGCGCGCCGCCGTTTTCCTCGAAGTAGATCTCCCAGGCTTCCTTCCAGCTCATCACGCGCTTGGGCAGCATGTAGTCCATCATCATGCCGACCAGCGTCAGCACGCGGTAGCCGCGCCACGCCCACTTGTCGATCCAGCGCTGCACGATCGGCACGTTGGCCGGATCCTGCTCGAGCATGAACTTGATGCATTCCAGGCCCAGCGTCATGTGGCGCGCTTCGTCGGACTGCGCCGAGAAGCCGAAGGTCATGGTGCCCATGTCGCCGTTGTAGGCCGCACCCGATACGAAGGGCACGAACAGCAGGTTGGTCAGCACGTATTCGAACGAGAAGCCGATCGCGATCATGAACTCGAACGGCCCGGCGGTGATCGCGTCGTCGAAGAACGAGCGCGGCACCGACAGGTACCAGACGCGCTGGATCATCGTCGTGTAGTCGTGGAAGCCGTTGTAGTACTTGTTGTAGTTCGACATCGCATGGATCTGCGTCTGCGAATGGCGAATCTCGTCGAGCGACTGCATCAGGCAGGCGACGCGCGTGCCGACGCCCGGGAACTGGCGGCCGACGCCGGCAAACCCGCGGTGCGCCATGTATTCGAGCGGGCTGATGCCGTTGAGGAACAGCTTGATCGCGTTGATGTAGCGCGCGTCGGTCACGTTGAGGTGTCCGTTGTTCTGCGCATAGGCATCGATGATGGCGTAGAGCTTCTTTTCCTTCTCCGCCTGGTATTTCCAGTAGGCGTCCATCGTCAGGCGGAAGGGGTCTTCCCACTTGCTCCAGTCGTGGATCTTGATGCCTTCGTACTCGGCCTGCGGGAACACCTTGTTCATCGGCTGATACGTGGTATCCCAGCCGAGGTCGCGCGTCATCAGCGCATAGCGTTCCTTGAGTCCCAGCTTCTTCTTGGCTACCTGCATGTCCATGTGCGTGTCTCCTGCGTGCGGTTCAGCTGTTCCAGCTGAGCGTAAGTTCGTCGTCGGTCTCGTCGAGGTTGCCCGAGAGCGAAATCAGGTTGATGTGCAGCTCCTGCAGATCGAACTCGCGGCCGAGCCGCTCTTCGATCGATTCGCGCTTGACGGTGAGCTTGCCCTCGGCGTCGATCTTGACCATGGCCGGTGCCTCGTTGAGCCTGGCGTGCGGGTTGTCCGCCATGATCGATTCGATGATCGGGCGCGTGTCGTCGTTGGTCTGCAGTGCGATGAATACGGTGGACATTCGGTTCTCCCCTCAGAGTGTGACGCCGGTCTTGCCGACGCGGGTGGCGAACTGCTGAACCAGGTCGTCGAGCGCGCCATCGGCACGGTCGCCGAGCGCGCGCTTCGCGATCGGCGCCACGGCTTCGAGCGCACGCGCGCGCCAGTGGTTGATCCATTGCGCGAGCAGCGCCTTGTTCTCGGGCGATTCGGCGGCGGCAACCTTGATCTGTGCGTCGGACCATTTGGCGGTTTCGCCGAACCACTCGCTCATGAACTGCGTGAGCATGGCGATCGCCGTGCCGCCGCGTGAGGAGAGGTCGTCATCGACGATGGTGTCGTACACCAGAGGGAACAGATAGCCGTCGAGCACCAGGTTCTGCGCCACAAAAAGCTCGAACCAGTCCTGCAGCACGAAGGTGTCTTCGACGTAGCGGCGCAGCGGCTGCCACATCGGGTCGTCGAGCCACGCCTGCTTGGCGGTCTGCAGCGCTTCGGGGTCGGCGAGCAGCAGGCCGATGCGCGTCAGGTACTGCGCAATGCCGAGCTGGTCCATCGACTGGTAGATGCACGGCTGGGTGATCGCCGTGCCGTAGCCGTAGGCGCAGATGAAGGCGTTGTTGGTGTTGCCGCCCCAGGCCACGTGACGCAGCGGCAGCAGCACGTCCAGCGCAGTCTGCTTGACGTCTTCCGGCAGCACCTCGGCCAGGCCGCGTGTTTCCACGAAGTCGAAGTTCGACTCGGCGGTGTCCTGCTGCCGCGCGCGCGCCATGGTGTACGTGCCGTAGTAGTACTGGCGCGGATCCTTGAGTGCGTACCAGTCCTTCATCACGAGTTTGGTACGCGATGGGTCGAAGATCTCGCGGTCCGGATCCCAGGTCGGGCGATAGTGGAAGTTGTGCGTCGCCTGCAGGTCGTAGGTGCCTTCCTGGTAGCGCGATGCAGGCTTGTCGCCGAAACGGCGCGCGATGTGGTCGAAGGTCTGGCGCAGGGGCTTGATCGATACCGTGCGCAGATCGATGTTGGACATACTCTCCTCCTGGTTGCGTTTCGTCGCGGATGCTGCCGCTTGCTGAAGTGGCTAGCGCGGCTTGTGATAGGTCGCCTGGTCGAGTCGCCAGGCGAGGCCGTCGTTCTCTGCGTCGGGTTGCTGCGGGTCGAGGCGGATCACGTCATTCACCCGGCAGAACTCTTCGAATGCCGGCTGGGTGAGGATCATCTCGACATAAAGCTCGGGTTCGCCGACCGCAAAGTCGAAGGCGACGAAACCGTCGGGGCGGATCTCCGACACGCGCACGAACTTGCGTGTCGGATCGAACTGGGGTTTGGTACCCGTCATGGAACGTCTCCTCACATCGTCTTTTCGTCGGTTCGACCGATCTTGGGATGCTGCCTTACCAACTTCCGTGCCACTTTCTCAAGCACCTGAAATGTCGACAATTTTTTGCTCCGCTGCTTTCGTTGCCGACATTTCGGGTGGGGCTCGCTTGATCATCTGATTCACCGCGCATTGCGGTGGTGACGATTTGGTGAACCCCGTCCCTGCCCCGCTGTTCGTATCAGGTAATCACGTTCAGGAAGGCTTCGTTCAATTTGCGGTCGTGATAGAAGATCGCCTTGCCGATGTCCTCGGCCTTCCAGGTGATGGTCGGCTTGTCCGGGTACGAGATGTAGCCGCCAGAGAACACTTCGTTGCGGTTGCCGGACGGGTCGAAGAAGTAGATCGTTTCGCCGCGCGTGATGCCGTGACGCGTCGGCCCGATATCGAGCGACACATCCTTCTTGGAAATGATGTCTGCAGCGCGCAGCACATCGCTCCAACCGTCGAGGATGAACGAACAGTGGTGGAACTTGCCCTTCTCGCCGTGGCGGATGAAGGCGATGTCGTGCGCCTTGTTCGAACAGGTGAGAAAGGCGCCGATCATCAGTTCGCCGGCCATCACCTGCTCGGCCAGCGTGAAGCCGAGCACCTCGCGGAACAACTTGACGCTGCCGTCGAGGTCGTCGCCATATACCAGGCAGTGATCGAAGCGCGTCGGCGCCATGCCCTTCAGTCCGTCCGGCCACGGATCGGGATTGACGTAGGGCATGCCGTTGCCAACCTTGTCCTTCTCGGCGAAGAGTTCCATCACGTGCCCGGTCGGCACCGTGAAGCGGAAGCGCTCGCCGCAGTGCAGCTGTTCACCGGCGGCAATCCACTTCATGTCCGTCGCGAGGCCCGAGGCTTCGACATCCTGCGCGAGCTTCTTCAGCGTGGCCACGCTGTCGACGCGCCAGCCCATGTAGTCCATGCCCGGCCGATCGGCCGTGCGCAGCACCACGCTGTGGTGATCATGTTCGTCCCACGCCTTGAAATACACGCGACCCTGTGCGTCGCGGCCTGTTTCGATGAGGCCGAGAACGTTGCCGTAATGGTTGACTGCCGCGTCCATGTCGAGCACGCGAAGTGCGACGTGGCCGGGCCGAAGTACGCCGGTGAGTGCCATCTTGTCTCCTGTTTGTAATGTGCCGCGTCTGCTGCATTGCACACAGACGCGTCCGTCCTTTTTCCTCCGCACTCGCCGGAACTCCACGCAGGATTCCCTCTGTTGGGTCGAATGCGGCACAGCCAGCATATACCAAGAACCGTGCCGGCCTCGATATTTTGCCAAAATCTCGACAAAATAGCGGCTTGCGGCGCGCCCGTTTATCCGCCCTCTCCGTTCGATTGATCAATTCATCATCTGCTCATCCCGCGAGTGATGAAATCATCTAGACTGCGTTCACCGCCCCATCGTCCGCCGCCCGCTGACCGCAACGGCCGGTGCCGAACTAGGACGGCGAAACACGAGACTTTCGGTGCGGTGCAGCATTCCGTCGGGATGTCCGGCGTCCACGCACACCGGAGCGACAGGAGACGTTGCATGGTGTCGTACAAGTACCCGCAGAACAACGACCTGCGGCGATTGGTCCGCTTCTCGTCCGAGGACGGACTGATCTGGCTGGCCGAGAACCGCATGCTGCTGCTGCATACGGCGGCGATGTCGGCGTTGCGCCGCGAACTGATCAAGTCGGTCGGCATCGAACAGGCGCGCCGCATCCTCACGCGCATGGGTTACGAATCGGGCATGCGTGACGCGGAACTCGCACGCAAGATCCGCCCCGATCAAAACGCGATCGAATCGTTTTTCGTCGGCCCCCAGCTGCACATGCTCGAGGGCAGCGTGCAGGTAACGCCGATCCGCCTCGAGATGGATGCGGTGAGTGGCCGGTTCGACGGCGAGTTCCTGTGGGAGAACTCGTGGGAGGCCGAATGCCACGAGCGGGAGTTCGGCCACGCCGACCAGCCGGTGTGCTGGATGCAGATCGGCTACGCGTCGGGCTACACCTCGGGCTTCATGGGCCGCTTCGTGCTGTTCAAGGAAGTCGAGTGCGCCGCCTGCGGCACCAACCACTGCCGCATCGTCGGCAAACCGGTCGAGGAATGGCCCGACGCCGAACGCTACACGCCCTATTACGAGGACCATCCCGACGCCGTTGTGACGCGCCTGCTCGAATTGCACAGCGAAGTCGACGTATTGCGCCATTCCATCATCGGGCAGCACGCGACGCCCAACCTGATTGGCGCCTCGCTCGGCTTCAAGCGCGCCTACGACCTGATCCTGCGTGCGGCCGGCACCACGGTAACCGTTCTGCTTCTTGGCGAGACCGGCGTCGGCAAGGAGCGCTTCGCGCGCGCCCTGCATCAGATGAGCCCGCGCAAGGACGGCCCCTTCGTCGCGGTGAACTGCGCGGCGATGCCGCACGACCTGATCGAATCGGAACTGTTCGGCGTCGAGAAAGGCGCCTACACCGGCGCGCACGCCTCGCGCGCCGGCAAGTTCGAACGCGCCGACGGCGGCACGCTGTTCCTCGATGAAATCGGCGAGATGCCGCTCAACGCCCAGGCGAAATTGCTGCGCGTACTGCAGGAAGGCGAGATCGAGCGCCTCGGCGACGAGCGCACGCGCAAGATCAACGTGCGCCTGGTCACCGCCACCAACGTCGACCTCGCGCAAGCGGTGAAGGACGGCCGCTTTCGCGCCGACCTGTACTACCGCCTCAATGTGTACCCGATCCAGATTCCACCGCTGCGCGAGCGCATTGCCGATATTCCGCCGCTGGTCGAGGGGATGGTGAAAAAATTCAACGCCATCCACGGCAAGCACGTGCAGGGCGTGACCGACCGCGGGCTCAAGGCGCTCAAGTCGCATTCCTGGCCGGGCAACATCCGCGAACTCGAGAACATGATCGAGCGCGGCGTGATCCTCGCGCCCCATGACGGCTGGATCGAGGCCAATCACCTCTTCACCACACTCGAGGAACTGCATGCCGAGGAAACCGGCATCGGCATGTCGGGCGCGCTCGAAGATCGCGGCGCCGCTGTCAGGCACGATGCGCTGGTCGACGCGGTGATGGGCTCCGGCCTCTCGCTCGACGCGCTCGAGGATCTGCTGCTCAAGGCCTCGGTGGCGCGCGCCGAGGGCAATCTGGCCGGCGCCGCGCGCCTGCTCGGCATCACGCGCCCGCAGCTGAGCTATCGGCTGAAGAAGAAGCCCGGCGCGGAACCAGGCGAGGAGATCACGCGTGAATGACCCAGCCTGGGGGCCGCGGATGCTTGGCCTTGGGCACGGCATCGCCAAGGCCGACTGTCCACGCCCCTGTGCGGCATGCCCTGCCGGAAATGACCGCTGGATGCGCCTTGCACCGTGCCGCCATTCTGGCGTTGCGACCCACGCCCTCCCTTATCACGAGGGGCGACCGGGCGCGGGGTAACTCGCGCCCGTATTCCGTTTGTTTCAATCCACGCCCCTCGTGATCACGAGGGGCGACAGGAACACCCCGGTCATGCCGTGGCGCACCGTAACAGTTTCAATCCACGCCCCTCGTGATCACGAGGGGCGACCGCCGATTGATGCATCCGTCGATTTCGCTGACAAGTTTCAATCCACGCCCCTCGTGATCACGAGGGGCGACCAACCCGCCCGTCACGCGCCGCTTTGTGTTGGCGAGTTTCAATCCACGCCCCTCGTGATCACGAGGGGCGACTGGCACGTCACCCGGTATACGCTCGACCATACCGAGCGTTTCAATCCACGCCCCTCGTGATCACGAGGGGCGACGAAGCGCCCGCGCGACTTGCTGTCGTCATCGGCGCTGTTTCAATCCACGCCCCTCGTGATCACGAGGGGCGACGGCCGTGCTTCGCGGGCAACCATGCCCGCAACTGGCCGTTTCAATCCACGCCCCTCGTGATCACGAGGGGCGACCTACTTCTCAGATATACGCCAAAAAAAGTAAAGAGGAGTTTCAATCCACGCCCCTCGTGATCACGAGGGGCGACCCGGGTGCCATTTGAAGTGTTACTTCTGCGATACGGTTTCAATCCACGCCCCTCGTGATCACGAGGGGCGACGGGTTTTGTCTTCCTGCGTCTCCTCCCTCGTAGCTGGTTTCAATCCACGCCCCTCGTGATCACGAGGGGCGACGCGGCAACCGCGGCCCGGCCCAATACCTCGCCGCCGTTTCAATCCACGCCCCTCGTGATCACGAGGGGCGACCCCTTTTGCCCGTAGACGAGCGCGTAGCGGTCGAGTTTCAATCCACGCCCCTCGTGATCACGAGGGGCGACCCTGGTCATCGCGCTGTTTCTCACCCCCCAAGCCGTAGTTTCAATCCACGCCCCTCGTGATCACGAGGGGCGACGCACAACTTCGTCGCCGTGCTCGATCTGATCGTCATGTTTCAATCCACGCCCCTCGTGATCACGAGGGGCGACCCCCCAAACCCACTACCTACCCCCCGCTCGAGGTGCGTTTCAATCCACGCCCCTCGTGATCACGAGGGGCGACGCGTGGTCGAGGCGCTGGCTGAAAACGCTTCGACTGTTTCAATCCACGCCCCTCGTGATCACGAGGGGCGACCTGCGTGCGCGGCGACTGCGTCAGCCCCTCGCCGCCGTTTCAATCCACGCCCCTCGTGATCACGAGGGGCGACACCGCGCCATGTCGTCGGCGTTGAGCAGCAGGTGAATGTTTCAATCCACGCCCCTCGTGATCACGAGGGGCGACACACGCGATCGTCCTTTGCCCGCCGCGCCTCGGCGAGTTTCAATCCACGCCCCTCGTGATCACGAGGGGCGACCAACATGCAGTGGCAAACCCGCGCCGCCGCCATTGACGTTTCAATCCACGCCCCTCGTGATCACGAGGGGCGACGCGGCGCAGGGTGTAAGCAAGTCCGGCATCGCGCCAGTTTCAATCCACGCCCCTCGTGATCACGAGGGGCGACGCAAAGCGGATGGCATCGACCGCATGCACACCATCGTTTCAATCCACGCCCCTCGTGATCACGAGGGGCGACCCAAGGAGGTGGCGGCGCACTTGTGGCCGCACATGTTTCAATCCACGCCCCTCGTGATCACGAGGGGCGACCTTCAAGGACTTCGCCGGCGGCCAGCTCTACATCGTTTCAATCCACGCCCCTCGTGATCACGAGGGGCGACGCAAGGTGCTCGATGCGCTCGAGGCCGTGATCGAGTTTCAATCCACGCCCCTCGTGATCACGAGGGGCGACCCCCGATCCAGTGGGAGCCGCTCCGTCACCAAAAGTTTCAATCCACGCCCCTCGTGATCACGAGGGGCGACAGACGCGGGCCGATTCGGCGGGTTGATGGGCAGAGGTTTCAATCCACGCCCCTCGTGATCACGAGGGGCGACAAGACCTTCGTCAACGACCGCCTCGCCGAAACCTGGGTTTCAATCCACGCCCCTCGTGATCACGAGGGGCGACGGTTGATCCGACCAAGGAAGTCACCGCCTACAAGGTTTCAATCCACGCCCCTCGTGATCACGAGGGGCGACGTGCCGCCGCTCAACCGTTGAGAGTTGATTTCGAGTTTCAATCCACGCCCCTCGTGATCACGAGGGGCGACCCGCGAATGCGTGCGACGAACTCGTGGTGGGCGAGTTTCAATCCACGCCCCTCGTGATCACGAGGGGCGACGGTCGAACAGGCGCCGGTAGGTGGCGCGATTGACGTTTCAATCCACGCCCCTCGTGATCACGAGGGGCGACGCATACGGGCGGACAATTCAACCCATCACGCTGCGGAGTTTCAATCCACGCCCCTCGTGATCACGAGGGGCGACCAGGCGCAACAGCGGCTGATGCCGCCGGTGCGACTGTTTCAATCCACGCCCCTCGTGATCACGAGGGGCGACCGCTCTCGCGCCCGCACCTGCCGTCCGACCTCTCCGTTTCAATCCACGCCCCTCGTGATCACGAGGGGCGACAGCGTGACGCCGCCGAGCGTGCGATTGGCGGCGTAGTTTCAATCCACGCCCCTCGTGATCACGAGGGGCGACCCGGCGCCGTACCAGGTGCCGGGCCCGCGCGAGACGTTTCAATCCACGCCCCTCGTGATCACGAGGGGCGACGTTTCGCGTTTGGGATTGCGCGTGGTGCCGTTGCGTTTCAATCCACGCCCCTCGTGATCACGAGGGGCGACCAGCAAGATGGAGAGCCATACCAGACACTGTAGAGGTTTCAATCCACGCCCCTCGTGATCACGAGGGGCGACCCGGTCGACGTGATGCCGACGGTATTGGCGCCGGCGTTTCAATCCACGCCCCTCGTGATCACGAGGGGCGACTTAGATGGTGGCGCGAAAGGAGGGTGACATGAAAGTTTCAATCCACGCCCCTCGTGATCACGAGGGGCGACACTGCGCATCATCGCCGAAACCGCAGACCAGGTTTCGTTTCAATCCACGCCCCTCGTGATCACGAGGGGCGACGCAGCAGCGCGAATTGACGGCAACACGCTAAGATAGTTTCAATCCACGCCCCTCGTGATCACGAGGGGCGACTTTGGTACGACTTCTAGCAAATCTAATTTGCTAGTGTTTCAATCCACGCCCCTCGTGATCACGAGGGGCGACCGGTGCGGCTTGCGGGCGACGGGCGTCGTCAGGCTGTTTCAATCCACGCCCCTCGTGATCACGAGGGGCGACTGGAGCACGACATGCGCCGGGCGCGGCGCGGCGCGGTTTCAATCCACGCCCCTCGTGATCACGAGGGGCGACTGAGCTTTTCGATCTGCGGCACGACGGCGCGCATGTTTCAATCCACGCCCCTCGTGATCACGAGGGGCGACCGTCTATCAGGGCGTCGTCGCGGAAACCGTCGAGGTTTCAATCCACGCCCCTCGTGATCACGAGGGGCGACGTCCTCATGAGCGCACTCGACGAACAAAAAGAAGAGCTGTTTCAATCCACGCCCCTCGTGATCACGAGGGGCGACAGGCCGCCCATGGCTGAGACCCCGGTGTGGATCATGTTTCAATCCACGCCCCTCGTGATCACGAGGGGCGACCCTCGTTCAGGCGCGCCGCGAGCACGCGCGGCAGGTTTCAATCCACGCCCCTCGTGATCACGAGGGGCGACCGCCGAGCCACAGGATCGACCCGATCAGGGCGCAGGCGTTTCAATCCACGCCCCTCGTGATCACGAGGGGCGACCGCCTGCGCGCGCGGCGTCTCGCCACCGCGCCGTGGTTTCAATCCACGCCCCTCGTGATCACGAGGGGCGACGTTGCTCGACTGTTGCCATGATCTGGGTGCTCCTGGTTTCAATCCACGCCCCTCGTGATCACGAGGGGCGACGCGGGACCGACAACAATGGTTCCGTTGGCAAATTGTTTCAATCCACGCCCCTCGTGATCACGAGGGGCGACCGATCACGAGCTGATTGGCCCCCGCCCCATCGGCGTTTCAATCCACGCCCCTCGTGATCACGAGGGGCGACGTGAGCCGGACAAGCTGGCCCAAACCATCGAACTGTTTCAATCCACGCCCCTCGTGATCACGAGGGGCGACGGCGCGCAGCTCGAACCATTCGCCAGACCAGTCCTGTTTCAATCCACGCCCCTCGTGATCACGAGGGGCGACTTTGCTCGCGAGGCCGGGGGCGATGGCGACGGCGTGTTTCAATCCACGCCCCTCGTGATCACGAGGGGCGACTTGATCGGTGATGGGAGTAAAGCATCCTTTACGCGGGTTTCAATCCACGCCCCTCGTGATCACGAGGGGCGACCGTTGTGGGTGGGGGTGGGCTTTTTCGACTCGCCGTTTCAATCCACGCCCCTCGTGATCACGAGGGGCGACCCCGCAGTTCTGCCGGATCACCCCGGGACAATTCGTTTCAATCCACGCCCCTCGTGATCACGAGGGGCGACGGTGCGGCTTGCGGGCGACGGGCTGCGTCAGGCTGTTTCAATCCACGCCCCTCGTGATCACGAGGGGCGACCCATCCGCGCAAGGGGAGGGGAGAAATGACGAAGGAAGTTTCAATCCACGCCCCTCGTGATCACGAGGGGCGACGCCGCGCGGCGAGCTGGCGCAGCGGGCGCGGGTCGTTTCAATCCACGCCCCTCGTGATCACGAGGGGCGACGCAGTGTGGGGCGATGGGACTAGGGCCTAACGGTGGTTTCAATCCACGCCCCTCGTGATCACGAGGGGCGACCTGCAAGCTCTGCCGCTAATGGGCGGGCGCCGCATGTTTCAATCCACGCCCCTCGTGATCACGAGGGGCGACCAGTCCTCTACCGCAGCCACCGCCCCCGCCAGCGGCGTTTCAATCCACGCCCCTCGTGATCACGAGGGGCGACCGTTCGCGCACAACTGCATGATGCTGCTGCCCAAAACCTGCGCGTTGCGCGAACCCTCGCGCGCGGCTGGCAAGATATGCGGCATCAATTCCTCGAAATCCACTTTTTGCTTGATATTCCGGAAACTACCCCACGCGCGAACCGCCTGAGAACAGGGCGATCACTCGCAGTCCGCGCGCAGACTCATACTACCAGCGGGCTATCGAAATCGGTCGCCCGAAAGTTACCGTGCTCACGCACTTCGCAGCCGCGCGTGTCGGGCAGGCGATAGAGGCGCAGGCAGTCCTGCTCGAGGTCGATCTCGGCGAGCAGGCGGCGCTCGAGTTCTTCCATCTGCATCAGATCGACCTGGCATTCGAACACCGATTTCTGCACGCGCTGGCCGGTGCTCTCGCACACCCTGGCGACGCGACGCAGTCGGCGGCGCCCGGCCTTGGTTTCGGTATTCACGTCGTAGCACACGATCACCAGCACGCTTCACCTCACGAGGAAAGGCAAATAGCCCTCGGTTTCGCCGCGTATCGCGCGCGCCAGCAGCCGCGCCTGGATCAGCGGCAACAAACCGAGCGCGACCGGCTGCGCAAGCAGCGGATGCGTCAGTTCCTCCTGCTTGCGCTCCTGGTAGGCGACGACGACCGCCCTGCGCGCCTCGCCTTCGAGCAGCACGGCGCCGCCTTCACGCTCGGCGAAGTCGTCGGCATCGACCTGCGCGCGGTTGATCAGCGTCAGCGCCAGCCGGTCGGCGAACGGGCGGAACTCTTCCATCAGATCGAGCGCCAGCGCCGCCCTGCCCGGCCGCAATGCATGCAGAAAGCCGACCTGCGGGTCGAGCCCGGCCGCTTCGAGCGACGAGCGGCAATCGTTCATCCACATCGAATAGAGGAAGGAGAGCAGCGCATTCATGCGGTCGCGCGGCGGCCGGCGGGTGCGGCCGTCCATGCGAAAGGCATCCCGTACATCGTCTCGCACCAACAGGTTGAGCGCGCCGAAATACTGGCGCGCCGCCTCGCCTTCGACGCCGCGCACGGTATCCAGATCCGCCGCCTGCGGCAATGCGCGCAGGCTGGCGGCCAGATCGTCCGCACCGCGCGTGATCGCCGCCGTATCCTCTGCGGCCTTGGCTTCGCGCGCGCCGCGCAGCAACACCTGCCGTGCATTCCGGATCTTGCCCGCGACACAGGCGCGCGCGGTGTCGAGGGTGAAGGTCGTGTCCGTCGATCGCTCGTGCTGTGCCCGCCGCAACAGCACGTTGCCCGACACCGCACCCTCGATGCGCGCCTTGAAGCGGCCGTTGCCGTCGAGCAGCACCAGGGCCACGCCCTCGTCGGCCAGCCGGTGCATCAGCGGCGTCGACAGCCCGACGTTGCCCAGGCACACCACCGCACCCACATGATGCAGCGGTACTCGCAGCTTGACCTCGCGCTCGACCTCGATGCGGATGGTGTCGTTCTCCAGCCGCAGATAGCTTTCCGGCGTGGTCACGTAAAGCGTGTTGAGCAGTTGCACGGATCAGTCCCCAGCATCGAAAAGATGACGGCACAGATCGGCCTGCGCCTCGTGCGCCGCGATCGCTTGCGGCTGGCACAGGTCGACCAGCGAGCAGGCGCGGCAGCGCTCGTCATTCACCGGCGGCGGCAACCTGCCTGCAGCGATCAGCGCGCGCACGCCGGCCACCGCCTGCTCGACCTGCGCACGCAATGCAGGCGTGATGGCAACGATGCGCCGCCGCTTCGAGCTGGCGTAGAACAAGGCCCCCTCTTCCACCGGCCGGCCCGTCATCTCTTCCAGGCACAGCGCCTGCGCGGCAAGCTGCAGCTCGTCGCAGGCGGCGATGAAGCCCGCCTTGCGCCGCGTGCCGTGCTTGTATTCCACCGGATAAGGCGTGCCGTCCGGTTCGAACTCCACCACGTCGGCCTTGCCGATCAGGCCCAGGCGTTCGCTCCAGATCGGCAGCGCGCGCTCGATGCGCAACCCGGCGCGCACCTCCACGCCCGGCTCGTCGACGCGCTTGTGCACCGCCTGCCCGCGCAGGGTGAATACGTTCTCGGCAAACGCCTGCTCGACGTGGATCAGCGCGCATTGGCGCGGGCAGTAGCACCAGTGCTGGAGCGCGGAGAGCGGGATGGCTGCGTCGTCGTCGGGTGGCGAGGCAGCGGGTTGATTTGATATCATTGATATCGCACAACCGAACGGGAGTCCATCATGGCCAACATCATTCTTCGCGATCTCGACGAATCGCTGAAACAGGGACTGCGCGAGCGCGCGGCACGGCACGGCCGCTCCATGTCAGCCGAGCTGCGCGAGATCGTGCGCGAGGCGCTCGCCCGACCCGAAGCCAATCCAAATGCCGAATTCAAAGCGCTGGCCGCCAAGGTGCGCGCGCTCAGCGCCGGCCGGCCACAAACGCCTTCCGAAGTACTGCTGCGCGAAAGCCGCGACGAGCGATGAGATGCGTGGTCGATGCCAGCGTGGCGGCCAAGTGGTTCGCGCCCGAAGACGATTCGCCTGTCGCGTTCGGCATACTCGATCATGAATTGCTCGCACCCGACCTGCTCTATGCCGAAGTGGCCAACATCCTCTGGAAGAAGTGGCGGCGCGGCGAAGTGGCCGACGACGTGCCCGAGATCGGCGCCCGCCTGCTGGGCAACCTGACGCTGCAGGTTACGCCTTGCGCGGCGCTGATCGCCGACGCCATAGCGCTGGCGACGCGCCTCGGACACCCGGCCTATGACTGCTTCTATCTCGCGTTGGCACGCCGCCACTCGACGCCGATGGTCACCGCCGATCAGCGCCTCATCGCGCGCTGCCAGCAAGCCGACGCTTCCGATCTCGCCGGCTTGATTCAACCGCTGGCAGCGTTCGGCCACTAAGCGACCCGTTTGTCGAGGGACACCCCCGCCGGCAGGTTCGCCTCGTCCACGCTCACCGTGTAATCCGCAAAACTGCGAGGCACGTCGACGTCTGCCTTCCTCTTGATCTGGATGCGGTCGAACAAGGTGTGGGCATGCGCGTTGCCGAGTTCGGAATCGTGCTTGAAAACGTAGAGGCCGCGAGTTGCCATCTCGCCGCGCGCGGCGGAGCGGTCGTGCTCGAACATGTGCTCAAGCGACTGAAGAAGCAGTTCGAGATCGTCTTCTCCGAAGCCGGTCTGCTTCGCCAGAAAGGCCGAGATGAAGCCGTGCGCAACATACACGCCGTAGGGTACGGTGTGCTTGCGTCCCATGGTGCGGTTGTCGCCTTGCTGCTTCTCGGCCTCGGCTTCGGTCGCCACCGCCATACGGGTGATCGAGTGTTCGAGCGCGACGATCGGCTCGACAGATCGCGCGAAGGTCAGTTGCACGGGGCCGCGCACCTGGCCGCAGTTAACGCCGGTCGACATGACCGCGCCGAACGTCCGCACGTCGTAGAAATTGGCGCACATCCACTTGCGGGCCTGATCGACAGTATCGCCGCCCCCCTTGCGCTTCTTGTCTTCGCCCTTCAGCGCATCTTCCGCGCCGATGGCCACATACGCCTTTTCGTGCGTTTGGTTGAGGACTGCCTTTTCCTTGATATAGATGTCGAAAGGCGGCACCTCTCCCTTCATCATGCCGACGAAATTGCGCACCTTGCGCTTGAGCGATACATCGGTGACGAGCCCGTGACCGGACTCGGAATCCAGACGCGGCAGATTGCCTGCATCCGGGTCGCCGTTCGGGTTGCCGTCGCGCACATCGAAAACAAGGACGAAGTCGTAGCGGTTGGACAGGCTCATTTCAAGTTTCCTTCTGTGGTGGATGCGGAGTCGTCAATCAACGAAAGATCGCTGTCGGTAGGCGCTTTCGGGTAGAAATCCTGCCGCTGGTGGTAGTAGCCAATTGCAAAGACGCCCTGGTCCTTGAGAGACAGACTCGCAGGAAATGCAGACTTCGGATCAAGGTTGTCATTGATGTCTCTAAGTAGCCGATCAAAGTATCCAGCAGACTTGGGACGGCCCCGCTTGAGATCGCGCAGATGTTGCTGGTTGAGCCGCACGAGACGAGGAAACACCGAACGCGGCGTCGCCATGGCCGCACCGAAGAATGAATCACGAATGGACCTATTGAGTTGTCGCTCAGCCGCGGCTTCTTGCATTCTCTCGAACGTTGCAAACAATCGGCCAAGTAGGTATGGCTTATCGGTGTTGGTTCTATCCAGTGACACAGTCATCTCCTTGCGGTTCGGCGCGTGCTTACGGAAACTGCGGTTGATAAAAGCCTTGATGACCGCCGCCCTCAAATAGGACACGTGTCGAACGTGCTTGCCCGTTCTATCGTCCTTTCTCGCCTGTTCCGCGCGGCAACGTTGAAGCGCAGTACTCAAGAGCGTGGCAGGCAACTCGCCGTCCGAAAGGATGCTTCGCATCACGTCGCCGCCGATAACGGGCGGCAACCTATCGATATCGCCGAGCGGGCGCTCTTTCGTCGCAAGGCAGAGGGATCCGAGCAATCGCCTCAAGGCCGGATATTCCGGGTCGTTCGGACCCCGATCGACTTCAAGATCCCGAAACCATGCAGCAACGTGACTTGCAATTTCCTTCAGCGGCGCGGCATGCCAGAACCGAACAGCAATGCGCGCCGCATTCGGCGCGAGCCCGAGCACGAAAAACCTGTTCTCGCCCCGCCCACCGTCGAACTTGCCCGAATGAATTGCCTCCAGCAGTGCCCTGACCTGCCCGGTGCGCGCATCAGGGTCATCGGTCTCGCCGAACAACTGCGCGAAGACGTCTTCGACTTCATCCTGCCGCTGCGCCCAGAAGACTGTGGAGGCGTCGCCGACCTGGATGCGCTGCGCAGAACCCTTGGCAAGGAGGTGATTCAGTGCCGTGGTGTAAGCGAATGCAGCATGCTTGCTTATTGGCGAGTTGTAACCCTGTTGTTTGTTGAACGAAGCGAACGCCGGTGTTTGGCCGCCGTTGCTTCCGTTCTCGTTCTTATTGTTGATAGAGACGATGTTCGCACCCGCCGTCTGGGCACCCCACACTCCCTTGATGGCGTTGTGAAGCCGTTCCAGTGCGAGATGTTCACCCGTCACGAGACAAAGCGATTCATTTTGGCCTTCGCCGTCACCTGTCGCCAGCGACGCCGCCTGAACGATCGCCGGCCGCTGACATATCAGATCGGTGTCCTGCTCAAGCCGGAAGGTCATAACGGGATTCGTGCTGCAGATCTCATCCCACATCGGATCGGCGGCAAGCGCGTCCTGCGGCTGAGAGTCGAGAAATGCACGCAGGGCCACAATACCGTCATCGGTTTGCACCGCATCCGGCAGGGCGTCAATACGCGCGCGAAACGCGGTGTGCTGTTTCGCCACGCGATCAGGCTTTCCCTTCGTGTCCACACCAACCGCGTACTCAGCCGTGTCCCACAAGAGATTCGCGGCCACCCCAGATGCTCTCTTCACGCCTTTCGGTACGAGAAAGCGAGCAGCCGTCTTCTTCTTGCCATCACCGCTGCGCGTGTCCTTGATGCCCGCGAGCGAGCCGTCGCTGCCCAGTTCGATGACGAAGGGGATCTCCTTGTCTTCGAAACCGAATGCCGGTAGCCGACGCGCCGGGTCCGGATCGGACATCTTGCGCTGGTAGTAGTCGTTGAGCGCCTGCAGAATCATCCGCGCACCTCCGCACCTTCGAGATCGAGTACGCCTCGATCGAGCTTTGCGCGGAAGAACCGGGGCTGCGGGTCCGCCGGATTGGCGAAGTCCAGGTCGTAGAGCATCCAGCCGAGGTCGCCGTCGAGACTCGGCTCGGCGGGTGGTTCGGCATCGGGATCTTCCACCAATCGAAAGCGCGCCGCGAATTCGCGACAACCGAGATAAGGCTGATTGACGCACTGCCCCTTGGCCGCACGGCGCGCAAACATTTCGGCGTATTTCGTGAGCGTGTCGTTCGGCGCACGTTCGGGCAAAAACTCGAGATCGGCATGCAAGCGATAGGCGACATCGCGCAGGAACAGCCCCGCGCGCTGCTGACGGTCGTCTTCCACGTACAAACCAAGTTGCCCGCTGCCAGCATTCATTGCGGCTATCGCATTGCGGGTCGAGACGACCGACGCAACCTCGTTACGCCGCACACTCGTCCATCGCACCGGTCGCAGCACCTCGATACGTTGGACATGCCAGCGAATCGCCGGCTTCCACAAGATCGCCTCGAATACCGCGCGTGCCGCCGACGGGGTAATCAAGTCATAGGAAACACGCTCGACCTTCATCTCCGGGCGCGTAAAGCAGGCGAAATCGCCTGCGACTTCTAGACAGAAGCGTTTCATGCAGCCACGTCCTCCTTAATCAAAACAACATGATTGGGCCGAGTCCCTGCATTCAAAGGACAAGATTTCCTGGATCGCCTGGCCCTCCGCTCAAATTCAGACCCAGCAGACAGTCATACAACACATCCGATACCTGAACATGGAGTCCCGGACAAGTTCCGATCTCGCGAATATCGCCTTGGGTCAGCAAGCGACGAATATCGTGCTGATAGATCGTCACACCGTATCTCTGAAGTTTGCGCATCAGCCAGCGCTGCGGTCCGTCACGCTCCAGCATTGCAATCCACTGATCGACATCTCCGCTGTCGCCCACCGGGTAACGCACGATGACAATGCCGGCGTCCGCGTTGTCAATCAGGCGAAACTTGTCCGCGGCATCACGAAAGCGGACATCCGCCTCCCTCCCGACTCGCAACATGTCGCAGATTCCGTGCTGGTCCAGATTGCCGTCTGCATAGAGCCGACTGAAATATCGCGGGAACAACTGCAGGTCCAGCGGATCGCCGGCAACACCGTGCCATATCGTGCGACAGGTGCTCTCGGCCTGCCGCAGCAAACCCGGCGGCGGCAGGCTCGGCGGCACGAATACATGAACCTGACCCTGCTCCAGCCGCCCTTCCCGATTGCACCGCCCCGCGGCCTGGGCAATCGAATCGAGGCCGGCCATGGCACGGAAGACCACCGGGAAATCCATGTCGACGCCGGCTTCCACCAACTGGGTGCTGACGACGCGCACCGGATAGGACAGCTCACCGCGCGCGAGTGCCTCTCGACGCGCATCGAACGCGTTCTTGATGGCTGCGATCGTGTCGCTGCGATGTTGCGGGCACATGAGCGCAGAAAGATGCCAGACACCTTCGCGATTGCGCCCCCGAAGTAAGCCGAAAAGCTCGCGCGCATCTGCCCGGCGATTGACGATGGCGAGCACCGCGTCGTGCAGACCGATCTCGCCTGCGATATCTGGCCAGTCGCGCTTGGCTTCCAGGCTCGCGGGGCGATACACCTCGACACGCTTGAGCAGCGCATAGAGCGCAGGTACGTCGTCGATGATTTCGGTGACTTGGTCAGCCGCAAATCCGCGCAAACCACGACGCGGATCGAAGCTCTGCTGCGAGGTCAGCGCAGGCTGCGTGGCGGTACACAACAGCAGGGTGACACCGTAATCCTTGACCAGTAGCCGCAGCACATCGATTACCGGCTGTAGAAACTCGACGGGAAGCAGTTGCGCCTCATCCAGCACGACGACGCTGCCGACGAGGTTGTGCAGCTTGCGGCAACGCGAGGTACGGCGAGCGAACAGACTCTCGAAGAGTTGCACATTCGTGGTGACGATCAGCGGCGCATCCCAGTTCTCGCATGCCAGGCGCGAGCGCGAAGTCTCCTGCGCCGGATCGGACTCGGCGTTGCTGTGATGCTCGACGACGTTGGCCTCGCCGAGAATGCCGCGAAAGATGTCGGCTGTCTGTTCGATGATGCTGGTGTACGGAATCGCATAGATGATCCGTCGCTTGCGGTGCCGTGCGGCGTGGCGCAAGGCGAATGCAAGACTCGACAAGGTCTTGCCGCCACCAGTGGGCACAGTGAGCGTGAAGACCCCTGGCGCATACTCGGCCTTTTCGCGACACTGGTGCAGGACTTCGGCGCGCAGACGGTTCACCAACGTTGGCGCGGCCTCGACGGACAACTGTCGCATGTGGGTGTCGAAAACTTCCAGCAACTGTTCGATCGAGGCGAAGCCTTCACGCGAAGCGGCCTGCCTGGCATTCATGAATGCTTCGGTATCGAGAAAGTCGGCATCGACCAGCGCCGAAAACAACATGCGAACCCACAGCGCGAAACTACCGGGCACGCCGGTCTTCTCGTCGACCGGTATTCGCGACATATCCGGCAAAGGCACGTCTGGGCGCAAAACTTCGGAGGCCGGCTCGCCGGCTATCGCATCATCGAACTCCTTGGCGCTGTCCTCGCCAGCCAACCTTGCCTTGAGGCCGCCATCCCAGTTGTCCAGTCCTGCGTGGTGTCCAGCGATGACATAAGCAAGTACCCGCGCGATAACGTCGCCCTGCTTGCCCGCGATCTCGCGCAGGTGTTGTTGCGCCCACATGGCGCCCGCAGCCGAATGCGTTTTGTCCCTTCCGCTCACGCGGCCCTCGATATGCGCATCGGGGTCGTTGGCCTGCCGAATGTACTTCCTGAATCCTATGCGGTATTTGCCGAGGTCATGCCATATACCGGCAAGCCGCCCCCAATTTTCGGCATTGAAGAGCGCTGCCTTCTCCCCCGCACCTCGCGCCACCGCAAGCAAATGGTCGACGAGCAGATGCGGCTCGCCGTTAGGCCCAATGTGCGCGAGCGGGATATCGTCGGTGGGTTCCATGAAATAAGCGTAATCCGATCCGGGTTGTTGTGAGCAAGCCTATTCCCCTCCAGTCTCATGGCGTGATACTGCCGCCGGCCGTGAGTAGAGCCGGCCCACTTTTTCGACTTGCGTCGCGATCAGCTCGCGCAGTTCCGGCGGCGCGAGCACCTCGACTTCCGCCCCGTACTTGAGGATGTCCATCTGCAGCTCGCGATGATCCGCATACGGAATCTCGAGCAGGTAGTGGCCGTCGGCCTCGAAGCGGCCGCGCTGTTTGGGGTGCCAGTGCTCGGCGGCGACCCAGCGGGCGCGCTCGGGGGTGAAGCGCAGCGTCGCCCACTTGAGGCGGCGGCCGGCGAAAATGCCGTAGCCGGGGCCGAGTGCGGCGTCGATGGTTCTCTGCGTGACTTCGCGCGCCGGTTTTTCGAGTATGTGGGCGCGGCGGATCGAGTCGACGGCGAAGTTGCGCAGGCCGCGCCGCTTGTGGCACCAGGCGTCGAGATACCAGTTCTCGCGGTAATGGACGAGGCGCTGCGGCGAGATTTCGCGCTCGGTGAGTTCGCCGCGGCCGCGCGAGTAATAGGCGATGAGCAGGCGCTTGCGCCGCAGCAGCGCGGAGCCGACGCGCTCGAAGTGTTCGAGCCTGATCGCGCGCTTGCCGAGGCCGACGATCAGGATGCGGCGGCGGATTTCTTCGGCTGTGCCGTCGCCGCTGCCAAGCAGTTGATTCAGGCGCGCGACCAGCGGTTCGATGTGCTGCGCCAGCAGCCCGCCCGGGTCGAGGTTGGCGAGCAGATGCTGCATGGTGAGCAGCGCGTGGATCTCGGCTGCGTTGAACCAGAGGCCCGGCAATTCGATCTGCCCGCCGGCGGCCGGATCGGACTGGCTGACCCGATAGCCGCCTGCATCGCGATCGAACACGATCGGGGCGTTCAGACGGTCCCGCAGATAAGCAAGGTCACGGTTCAGCGTGGCGCGCGACACTTCGAGCGAGGTGCGCAGCGCTTCGAAGCTCACGACGCGGGATTGCCCCAGCGCCAGCCGGATCTTGTTGAAGCGCTCGCTGCGGTCCATCCGGGAAGCGATCCGATGATTTTGATGTTGTCCAGTTGATCGACGTATATCACTTCATGGGAGGAAACGCATTCCACGAAAGTAATAGTCGAATCCTGCCGTCGATCGACATCGATGCGAGGACACGAGCCGGCCTGTCGCTCGACGCGCTCGAGGATCTGCTGCTCGAGGCCTCGGTGGCGCGCGCCGAGGGCAATCTGGCCGGCGCCGCGCGCCTGCTCGGCATCACACGCCCGCAGTTGAGCTACCGGCTGAAGAAAAAGCCCGGCGCGGAATCGGGTGATGAACCCACGCGGGAATAACCATGCCTGGGGGCCGCATGGATGCATGGCCATGGGCATGCCACCGCCAGGGCCGCCTGTCCACGCCCCTGTGCGGCATGCCATGCCGGAAATCACCGCTGGATGCGCCTTGCGGCGTGCCTGACGCCGAAGGATTGCGCCCGCCTCGATCCGCTGAGACGAGCGCCATGCTGATCAGGCGTTGTCCCTGATCGTCGCCGTCGCGCCGTTGGCCTTGACCGATGCCATGCCGTCGTCGCGCGCGCCTTCGCTGGCGTACATCTGGCTGGTGCCGATGATCTGGTGGTTGGCGGCCTTGAGATTGAAGTAGGGCCTGCCGTCGGCAGCGGTCTTCTTCTCGTAGCGCGCATCCTGGGGGCTGTTGGTCTGCACCGAGGCGATGCCGTTCTGGGCGGCGCCCTTGGTCTCGTACTGCTCGCTGCGCAGGATTACCTGATCGTTGCCTGCCTTGAGCACGAAGCTGAACTGCCCCTTGTCGTTCTTGTTGAGTTCGAACCAGCCTGCCATGTCGGTCTCCTTGTCGTGGAAATGATGATGGTGAAACAGGCGAGCATCTGCCGTACTGCAAACGATACGTTGCCACCGGCCACGCATCGGCGGCGTTACAGTGCGTTAAACCCCTGACCCGAAGAAGGCTTCGAGCGCCTCGCATACCGCGTCGGGCGCCTCCTCAGGCAGGAAATGGCCGCAATCCAGCGCCCGGCCCGACACGTTGTCGGCATAGTCGCGCCACACGCCGGGCACGTCATAGGTGCGATTGACGAAGCCGCGCGCACCCCACAGCGCGAGCAGCGGGCACCCGATCCGGCGTCCGCGATCGGCAGTGTCGTGCTGCAGGTCGATGGTCGCGGCAGCGCGGTAGTCCTCGCAACTCGCATGGATCGCGGCGGGGGACGAGAAACAGCGCACGTAGTCCTCGACCGCCGCCGGGTCGAACACCGCACCCGGGGCGGCCCAGCGCCGCAGCTTCTCGCGCAGGTAATAACCCGGGTCTGCGCCGATCAGATGCTCGGGCAGACCGTCGGGCTGTATCAGGAAGAACCAGTGGTAGTAGCCGGTGGCGAACTGCTGGTCGGTGTGGGCGAACATGTACAGCGTGGGCGCGATGTCCATCACGCACAAACGTTCGACCAGGGCAGGCTTGTCGAGTGCCATGCGGTGTGCGACACGTGCACCGCGATCGTGCCCGGCGACAAGACAGCTCGTGTAGCCGAACGCATCGATCACATCCGCCATGTCTTGCGCCATGGCACGCTTTGAGTACGCCGCATGGTCCGTGCCGCCCGGTGGCTTGGCGCTGTCGCCATAGCCGCGCAGGTCCGGACAGATCACGTGAAAATGTTGCGCCAGATGCGGCGCAACCCGATGCCAGATCAGGTGCGTCTGCGGATAGCCATGCAGCAGGAGCAGGGGCGGCCCCTCGCCGCCGTGCTCGAGATGGATCGCCGCACCCTCGGTATCGACCGTTCTGCGCTCGAAGCCTTCGATCTGCATCGGACGCCTCCTGCAAAATCTCAGTGTACATCTGCCCGCCACCGCGGCTTGTCACCGGGACAGCTGCGGCCCACAACGATGTTCCGCGGCGCACAGAAGCGCCCGCCGCGGACGTGTCGGACGTGTCAATCGGCAAGCCGCTCGTACAACCTTACGGTGGTGTCGACGTGGCGCAGAAGCCGCTCGCTGGCGTCGAGCACGGGCCTGATCTGCCGCACACCGGCAGTGGCCGAAGGCAGACGCGATATTTCGTCGCGGAAAACGTTCCAATGCACGTCGACTTCATCGAGTTGCGCAGCAAGTTCGGGCACCGCGCCGCTCGCCTCCCTCAGCTCCTGCAGGTTGGCGAGAAACTCGTTGCGTGCGTCTTCCAGGCTGCGCCGCGCGCGGGCGGGGTCGACGCCCCAGTTGCAGAACAGGAACTGCTTGGTCATGCGCTGCGACAGCATGCGGTTGCGCCCCGCCACATTGATGCGGTGCGCTTCCGGCGTGCCGCAGGCTTCCTCCGCGCGCAGCGTCAGTTGGTCCGCCGCGTGCAACAGGAACTCGCTGAGCGCAAATACGCTGCCGGCGCGGTCGATTGCCGGCTCGGCATCGAAGATCGCCTGGCGGAATGCATCCCACTGCTCGTGCAAGCGCTGCAGACCTTCCAGCAGTACGCCCTTCAGCCCCAGCCCGTCGAGGCGTGCCAGGTTGCGTTCGAATTGCGCAGTCGTGCGTCGCAGCACGCCCCTCGCATCGCCGGGCGTGATGTGCCGGCCCAGCAGGATCCACGCGATCGCCAGCCGCTGCGACCACATACGCTGCCGGCCGCAGGCATTGATCAGGGCTGCCGCCGCGCTGCCGTAGGGGCGTGCCTTTGCCGGCTGCCCCGCCCCATCCGTGCGCGCTGCGTCGCCCTGCCGGCGCTCGATCCGCCCGGCGAGCGCCGCGTTCTGGATATGCACGGTGCTGCGCTCGACGACAATCAACCCGGCTTCCGACAGTTCGTTCAGCGCGCGCGACAGTGTTTCGGGCGAAATCCCGATGCGCGCGGCAATCGCCTGCTTGGTCGGGCGCAGCATCACGGTCGTTTCGCCGGCGAGCGGCAGGCGATCTCCCGCAAGGTCGACCAGGTATTCGAGCACACGCCGCGATACCGGCAAGCCCGGATGGCTCAGCACCTCGCGCTCGATCTCGGCCTGGCGCGCGGCGAGCGCCCGTATGACGCGCGCCGACAGTTCGGGGTTCTCGAGCACCGCCATGCGGAAGACGCCGGCATCGATCGCCAGGACCTTCGACTTGGAGAGCGCCTCGGCGAAGCTGACGCGATCCGGCGAATGAAAGGCTTCCGCCAAGTCGATCAGTTGCGGCGTGACGGCGAGTTCGACGACTTTTTCCACGTTGCCGTCGACATGCACCGCGCGCTTGATCGATCCCGAGACCAGCACATGCACGTCATGCATCGGCTCGCCGGCACGGAACAGCACCTCGTGCGGGCCGAGCTCGACGAGCCGCGCCGCTCCGGCAAGCGTGCGCAGTACGCATGGTTCGATGCCGCGCAGCAGCGGCAAGCGCCCGAGCACTTCATGGATACCGGGTTCCGGCATGTCGAAGTTCCGCCGCAAGCTGTCGGAAAGCGTTCGCGCCGTGACACGCCGGAGCCCGGTTGCCCCGGCAACGGCACTTCCAATCCAGCGACAACGCGATCCGAGGGTCGTAAGAAGCCTCAACCTAGGCACCGCGTCGCCACGTTACCTTGACTGCGATCAATTTCTCGCTGGCGTTTCGTCGATCAATCTCCAGGCGTCTCAATCTTCGAGTTCGGACTTCGCCAGCTCGACGTCCAGTCGCTCCATCGCATCCAGCGGCTCGCACTGCGCCGCTTCTTCGTACAACGCCCCGGCTTCGTCGAGCCTGCCCTTGCCGAACATCATCACCAATCCGTTCGCATACTCGATGCGTGCGATGGCCGACTCCGGGTTGAGTTTCAGCGCCTGCTTGAAGTGCTTGACGCCTTCGTCCTTGCTCGCGCCGTAGGTCGCGCCGCCAAGCAGCGCGCCCACCTTGTCGATGATCTCGGCGTGATAGGTGCCAAACGCGATGTGCGCATCGCTGTGCCCGGACTCGAGCTTGATCGTCTTCGACAGGCTGTCCTTGATCTTGCCGCCAAGACCCTGTGCCAGCGCCTTGACCACCGAAATGCCCTGCGAGTAGCGTCCCAGCGCGTAGGCATGGAAGTACCATGCGTTGGCCCATTTGGGTGCCGCTCCCTGCAGTTCCTCGCAACGCTGCGTGACCTCCTCGAACAGTGCGAGCTTCTTTGTGTCCGCAGTTTCGAGATAATTCCCATAGATGCAGGCCGCCTTGTTCGCGACGGTATACCCGAGCATGCCGACCTCCAGGCCGGCATCGTGCGCCTTCTGGAACTCGCCGGCGTGGTAGAGGCGCCAAGCCTCCTGCAATGCTTCGGCGCTGGCCTTGAGATCGTCGGCTGACTCGGCAAGGCCGGGATTGGCCTTGACCAACGCCTTCAGTCCTGCCTCGTCGGGAAACGCCTCGGCATCGCCTTGGTGCAGGCGCACCCAGTTCTTCTTCAACGCCGCGCCCGCATACTGGTAGGCCTTGTCGGCATGGGGAAATTTCTTCCAGCTTTCCTTCTTTGCCATCGTCTCTCCTCCTCTTGTCAGTTCTCGACATACTTTTCGGCCAGCTTCTCGAAGAAGTGCCGCGCATCGCCCACCAGATACGGCGCGGCAAGCGCCATCACGTGGAACACGCCGCGCGCCAGCGCCTCCTCGTCCGCACGACGGCGCGGGTCACGCACGTATTCGTAGGACAGCCAGTAGGTTGCGACGACGACGATGTTGGTCGCCATGGCACGGCGTTCGACCAGCGTGGCGCGCATCTGGCCGGTCGCGACGAGTCCGTCGCTGATCTGCAGCGCCACCTTGCGGGAGTGTTCGAGGATGCGCTTGAAATGGACTTCGAGCAGGCGGTTGCGCGACAGCAAGTCGTTGAGGTCGCGGTACAGGAAGCGGTACTTCCAGATCAGCTCGAAGCACAGGTGCAGGAACAGCCAGACATCCTCGAAATCGGGCGCGCGATGTGTCGGCGCGCTCAGGGTGTGCGTCATCTCCGCCTCGAACTCGGCGAAGATCGCATTGATGATCTCGTCCTTGTTGCGATAGTGGTAGTAGAGATTGCCGGGGCTGATGTTCATGTCGTCGGCGATCAGCCCGGTGGTGACGTTGGGCTCGCCGAATTCGTTGAACAGGCGCAGGCTGGTCTCGAGGATGCGTTCGCGCGTCCGGCGCTTGGGCTTGTGCTCCATCGCTTCCGCTTGTCGGATTTGGATCTGACGCCAGCATAGCACCGGCGCAGGGCGTGACGCATCCTGGTCCGCACTGCGCCGCAGCGCGGGTTGCAACTTACGCCGCCTGCTTCTTCGGTCCGCGGCGCAGCGATAAACAGGCCTCGAGCTGATCCAATGTCGCCTCGAGGCTGCGTGTCGCGTCCATCACCTGCATGGGCGCACGCCGATGACGGCGGCTCACCCCGAGCAACTGCCGATCGCGATCGCGCAACACGTCGAGCCGGATCGACACCCCGTGGCGCGCGAGGATCGGCTGCAACTCGTCGTAGCGCCGCAGCAGTTCCTGGCGGGTCTTCTGGTATGCGTGCTCCGAAAGACGCCGCCGGCTCGAATAGCTGAACATGTTGGTGAAGAACATGTCGGCGTCGTCGCTGTTCGGCTCGAAAAGCACGACGTCGGCACCCGGATACTGCTTCTCGTACTTGGACATGCCGGCCTGCATGCGCGAATGGATCAGCGCCCGGAAGGTTTGCGCAAGGACGACCGGGAGGCCGTCCTCGACCAGCTTGCGTCGACGGGGCGCACCGCGGCTGGCGGCCAGTTGGGAGTCGAAGGGCACCAGCGGATTGATGCAGAGCAGGAGTTCCGCGCCGTGATCCAGTGCAACCGACGCATGGAGCGTCTTCTTGAGCGCGCCATCGACAAAGTACGAATCGCCGATTTCGACCGGCGGAAACAATCCCGGCAATGCCGCACTCGCACGCACCGCCGCCGATATCGGAATGTCATCGTGCCCCGGCGTGCCAAAGGCCACCGACTCTCCGGTATCGAGATTCGTTGCGACGAGAAAGAGCTTGTGTCGCAATTCGCGGAAATCGTTGGTTCGCCCTGGCGCGGTGAACAACCGGGTCAGGAAATGCTCGATGCTTGCATTGTCGAACACCCCGGTCGGAATCGCGCGTGACAGGCGCTGGAACGACTCGAAGAAATTCGCCGACATCGGGTTGCTGACGTAATGCCAGACCGAATTCAAAAGCAGCGGCGGAATCGATGACGCACGCCGCGCATACTCCCGCAGCGCCGGCTTCATCAGGATCGACGGCGACAGCGGTTCATCTGCGGTTTCGCTCTCGACGAACATGGCGGTGAGCTTGCGCGCAGAAACGCCGTTCGCCAGACCCGCAGCGATGAATCCCCCGGCACTGACGCCGACATAGACATCGAGTTCGTTGAGATCGATGCCCTGCAGGCTCTCGGCAAGCGCCGACAGTACGCCAAGCTCATAAACCGCCCCGAGCGGGCCGCCACCGGCAAGCGCCAATCCGATTCGGGGCCTTCTTCGCGTTGTCATTCGACGTCCCCATCATCCTCGGGCGAACAGAAAAGTCCGCCGCCGGAGAACCGCGACCATTCCGGAGAGGGAGGGAAACCCGGAACGGCCATCTGCCGGCGGCGGATGATCGCCACCCCTTACTTGGCTGCTGCGCGACGCCGTGGTGCCGGCTTCGCCTCAGCGCCAGACTCGACGCCTGCTGCGGCGGAAAGCTTCTGCACTTCCTCGGTCAGTTCCTTCACCCGACGCGTCAGCATCTGCACGTCCTGCTTGGTCGGCACCCCGAGGCTGTGCAGCGCACGTGCCACGCGATCCTCGAAGACCTTCTCCAGTCGATCCCACGTTCCGGTCGCACGACTGGTCATCTCGGTCACCTTCTCGGCAGCCGCCTCCTTGGTGCGCGACTGCAATTCCTCACCGCGCTTCACCAAGGTTTCAAACACCTTGCTACCGCCTTCCTGCGCCTTTGCGAAAGCGCCCAATCCCGCCAACCAGATCTGTTGCGCGGAATCGCGAATGTTCGCTGCCATCTGGTTGTCACCGGCTGCAGACGCGAGCTTCTCGAGTTTCTTGACCATGGATCTCTCCTTACGCTGAATCATGACATACACGACTTTTTGCCCGGCAGCCGCTCCTCTCATCGGGACACGTCACGCTGCAGTGCGGCATTCCACTTGACCTCTCCTTGCCACGACTTCAGTGTAGGAGGCACTTCTAGAGCATGCACACTAAAGCGCGGCGACATTCGTCCCGCATTCCGAATCGCCGCCGTGCGTGTGTATCATGCGACGACTGCAAGTTCGCACCGGCCCGCCCCGCGCGTCCGGCGCGCGTCGCCCGCCACAATTCGAACGAGACAAAGGAGGAGACCAAAGATGATCTACTTCGTCACCGGTGCCACGGGATTCATCGGCAAACGACTGGTCCGCAAGCTGCTCGAGCGCCCGGCCGCAACCGTGTATTTCCTGACGCGGGAATCGAGCCTCCCACGCGTGCCCGACCTGCTCGAGTTCTGGGGCGTCGACGCGACGCGCGCAATCCCGGTCGTCGGCGACCTGACCGCCAGGGAGCTCGGCATCAGCGCGGCAGACCGCAAGAAGCTCAAGGGCAAGATCAAGCATCTGTTCCACCTCGCCGCGGTCTATGACCTCAAGGCCGGCGAGGAAGAGCAACAGAGGGCCAACGTCGATGGCACGCGCAACGTGGTCGCATTCGCGATGGCAATGCAGGCCGGCTGCCTGCACCACACCAGCTCGATCGCGGCCGCCGGCCTGTTCGAGGGCATCTTCCGCGAAGACATGTTTGACGAGGCGGAGAACCTCGAGCATCCCTATTTCCGCACCAAGCACGATTCCGAAAAAGTGGTGCGCAAGGAGTGCAAGGTGCCTTGGCGCGTCTATCGCCCGGGCGTCGTAGTCGGCGATTCGCGCACCGGCGAAATCGACAAAATCGACGGACCGTACTACTTCTTCAAACTGATCCAGCGCATGCGCAAGATCCTGCCGCCCTGGGTGCCGACGATCGGCATCGAAGGCGGCCGCATCAACATGGTGCCGGTCGATTACGTCGTTGCCGCGATGGACTACCTCGCGCACCTCAAGGGACACGACGGCGAATGCTTCCACCTCACCGACCCGCATCCGATGCGCGTCGGCGATGTGCTCAACGTGTTCGCGCGCGCCGCCCATGCCCCGGCAATGGCGATGCGGGTGAATGCCGCGCTGCTTGGCTTCATCCCGAGGAGCGTGAAGAAGGGCCTGCTGGCGCTGACCCCGGTTCGACGCATCCGCAACGCAATCATGAAGGACCTCGGGCTGCCCGACGATATCCTCGATTTCGTCAACTACCCGACGCGCTTCGACTGTCGCGAAACGCAGAAGCTCCTCAAGGGTACCGGCATCGACATCCCGCCGCTGGAAAGCTACGCGTGGCGCCTGTGGGACTACTGGGAGCGACACCTCGATCCAGACCTGTTCATCGACCGCACGCTCAAGGGTCAGGTCGGCGGCAAGGTGGTGCTGGTGACCGGCGGTTCATCGGGCATCGGCAAGGCCACCGCACTGAAGCTGGCCGAGGCCGGGGCGATTACGGCGATCTGCGCGCGCGACGTGGAGCAACTCGCGCAGACGAAAAAAGAGTTCGAGGAACTCGGCCTCACGGTTCACATCTATTCGGCCGACCTGGCCGACTTTTCGCAGTGTGACGAGATGGTGACGAAGATCACCGACGAACTCGGCGGCGTCGACATCCTGGTGAACAACGCCGGCCGCTCGATCCGCCGCGCGATCGAGAACTCGTTCGACCGCTTCCACGACTTCGAGCGCGTCATGCAGCTCAACTACTTCGGCGCGCTGCGCGTCACGATGGGCCTGCTGCCGAAGATGATGGAAAAGCGGCGTGGCCACATCATCAACATCAGCTCGATCGGGGTGCTGACCAACGCGCCCCGCTTCTCCGCCTACGTCGCCTCCAAGGCCGCGCTCGACGCCTTCTCGCGCTGCGCGGCGAGCGAGTTCGCCGATCGCGGCATCGATTTCACCACCATCAACATGCCATTGGTAAAGACACCGATGATCGCGCCGACCAAGCTCTACGATCAGGTGCCGGTGCTTACGCCGGAAGAGGCCGCCGACCTGGTGGTACAGGCCATCATCTACAAGCCCGTACGCATTGCGACACGCCTGGGCATCACCGGGCAGGTGCTGCATGCCCTGGCGCCGAAGGTGGCGCAAATCGTGATGAACACTACCTTCCGCATGTTCCCGGATTCGAATGCGGCACAGGGCGGCAAGGACGGAGGCAAGCTGCCGCCACCCAACGCGGACCAGCTCGCCTTCACGCAGCTGATGCGCGGGATCTACTTCTGACCGTCGCCTCGGCGGCAGCCGCGGCGCGGCTGCCGATTGCGTCGATCACCCGATCGAGCACGGCGCGCGAATGCAGCAAGTCGATGTGGCCCCGCCCGGCAAGGGGTATCGAATCGGCGCCCTCGAGTATGGCGCCGTCCTGGGGCGCGACCAGGTTGTCGTGCAGGCTGTAGATCGAAACGACGCCGCTTTGCGGCACCTGAGGCTGTGAAGCAAGCTGTTCGATCCATTCGCTGCCCGGTGTCATCTGCCGTGCATTGCGCCCGAGCCCGAGCCGTGCAAGTCGGCTGCCGCGATGCGGTGTCCCGATCGTGATCATGCGTGCCACACGATCGCTGCCGAAGGCGCGCAGGTAGGCGCGCGCACTGAGGCCGCCCATGCTGTGGCAGACCAGCGCGACGCGCGGCGCGCCGGTTTCGCGGCAGATCTCCTCGATGCGTTCGGACAGCGGCTGTGCGTGGTCGTCGATTCCACCGAGCACTGGTTCCAGGTTCACAGTGGCGACGACGAATCCCGCGCGCTCCAGCCTCGGCTTCATCCACCACCAGGCGCCGCGATTGCAGCAGTAGCCATGGACCAACAGCAACGGAACCTCGTCGCGCGCCACCTGCGGCAGGCGGTCCGATGCGACGAACACGTTCTCGAATGCCTGGCCGAATCCGAACACGAAACTCGTGCCGGCCCATTCACGCAGGAAAAGCGCCACAGCAGACAACAATCCAATCCGCCCCGACGCCGGACGCGGCGAACGCCACAGCCAGGCCAGCATGAAACTGGCCAGGGTGATCAGCCCGCGCACCAGCACCGGCATGCCGAGTATGAACAGGATCGCGAACCCCGGCGCCCACTTGCCCAGCACCACGCGTGCCACGGCAAAGCCGGAGTAAACAAAAACTTCGAGGAACAGGATTGACGTGAGGACACGGGCAAGCATCCTCCTATGCTAGCGGAGGCGCAGCCCGTCCGGTGAGGCGAGTTGTCAAATTGCTCGCATTGCGCGCGGTGATGCCATAGATCGAAAGCTGCGGATTGGCGCCGATGCTGGTCGGGAACACCGAGCCGTCGAAGATCGACAGGTTGTCGAGGTGGGCATGCCCGCCGTCCGGACGTGTCAATCCCGTCGCGGGATCCGCGCTCATTGCCACGCCGCCCATGACGTGCGCCGACACTACGCGCAGCAGTAGCGGCGCCATCGCCAGCGCCTCGATGCCAGCACGCGCCTCGGCCCAGCTTGCATAGCCCCTGCAGTCTTCATGGACTGCGTGTACGCGCTGCGCGCCGGCGGCGAACTGGATCTCGGCCATCGCGAGCAAGGCGCGTCGCGCCGCCTCCAGGATCGGCGCGTTCAACGGATAGTCGAGCAGCGGTGTCCGATCCGCGCGCAGCACGACGCGACCGCCACGGCTCTCCGCGTGGAAGCCATCGCGGATCAGGGCGAGCTGGGCATGGGTACGCGTGAACGCCTCCATGGCCTCTGCATGCTCGCTGCCGAAGCCCTGCAGCGTGGTGGAGAACAGCACCGGGTGCAGGGGCGGCACCTCGAGCTTGAAACCCAGCGGTCCGTCGATCGGGTACTGCGTCAGAAAATGATCGGTATAGAGCGATTGCGGCGCCCCGCTGTGCCCATGCACCGGCTTCTCGAAGCGGCCGGCCACCACCACCGTCGGGTGCAGGAAGGTCCGCGCACCGGCCAGTTGTCGCGGGTCGGGCGCCTGCGATCGCAGCAGCAACGCAGGGGTGCCGATCGCGCCGGCCGCGAGCACGAAATGGCGCGCGCGCAGCGTCACGCCGACGGTGCGCTCGCGCACCCCGTCTGTCTCCATGGCGGTGCATTCGAGTGCCTCGACATGGTCGTTGCGCATCGCGAGCCGTTGCGCGCGCAGGTGGTGTATCAGCGTTGCGCCACGACCCAGTGCCGCGGGCAGGGTCGTGACCAGCATCGACTGCTTGGCGCCGGTCGGACAGCCCATGCCGCAGTAACCAAGGTTCCAGCACTTGCGCACGTTGCGCCGTATCGCGCCGACTTCGATCCCGAGCGCCTGTGCGCCCTTCTGCAGCAAGCTGTTGTTGGCGTTGGGCGCGCGCTCCCATGGGCCGATGCCCAGCCGGCGCTCCACCATCTCGAACCAGGGCTGCAATGCTTCCGGCGTGTAGTCGGCGAGGCCGAAACGCTCGCGCCAGAACGCCAGCGTGGCCGGCGGCGTGCGGAAGCTCGAGGTCCAGTTCACCGTGGTCGATCCGCCGACGCAGCGCCCCTGCATGATGTTGATCGCCTTGTCGCGCGTCTTGCGCGCGGCGGACTCCTGGTAGAGCTGCGGATAGGCCTCCGCCTCCCGCATGCGGAAGTCGTGCGTCGTCCTGAGCGGCCCCTCCTCCACGAGCGCAACGTTCAGCCCGGCGGTGGTCATGATCTCGGCCGCGATGCCGCCCCCCGCGCCGCTGCCGACGATCACCACGTCGACCTCGATAGTGCGCGGCGCATCGAGCGTCGAGGCATCGATGACCTTCCAACCGGCGGCAATGCCCTCGCGCATCGGGTCGTCAATGCTCATCGTCCTGCACCCCGCGCAAACGCTGGAACGTGGATCTCGATCGGACTCGTCATTTCACCTCCGGCGGTCCCGGGTAGCCGATCGCCTCCCAGCTATCGGGCCGCGCATACCACGCTCCGAGCACCAGGTCGTGCAGGGCGGCATACGCGCCACGCAACAACGACAGGCGATGGCGTCGCCATGATTCCAGGAACCGTGCAATATCGGCTTGCGACACCCGCCCCCAATCCGCGACGCCGGTCAGCACGTAGCGCGTCGGGGGGAACGAGAGCAGCCCGAACAGTTCGCCAAGTTCCGTCTGTGCGGCGGCGGACAAGCCGCCGAATGCGGTTTCCACGCCGGCGACGACGTCCTCCGTGGTGGCCGGCTCCGGCAGTGCGACGCCGGCAAGGATCACCGGCGCGATCGCGGCGAACATCGCGCGTGTCGCGCGATCGAGCCTGCCCTGCGCCACGGCCTCGCGCGTCGCCGCGTACCAGATGCCGCCCGCGCCGAGCACGACGCCGCCCGCGAGGCCGACCTTGAGGAATGTGCGCCGCCCGATCATCCGCGCATCAGCATCGCGACGAGGCGATCGAACAAATGCCCGTACGGCGGCTTGAACATGCCCAGCCCGTTGAGGCGCGACTGCCTGAACACCGGTTTCAGCTTGGAGAACGTGTCGAACCCGGCCTTGCCGTGATATGCACCCATGCCGCTTGCGCCGACACCGCCGAAGGGCAGTTCGTCCTGGGCGATGTGCAGGATGGTGTCGTTGAGCGTCACCCCGCCCGCGTGCGTGAGCTGCAGCATGCGTTCGATGCGCGCACCCTGCTCGTCGAAGTAATACAGCGCGAGCGGCCGCGGCCGCGCATTCACAAAGCGGATCGCCTCGTCGAGCGTGTCATAGCCGATCACCGGCAACAGTGGCCCGAAGATCTCGTCGCGCATGACCGCCAGCTCATCCGGCGGGTTGATCAACGCCAGCGGCGGCATGCGCCGTGTCGCTGCATCCGGCCGCTGCATGCTGCCCGAGAGCGGCACGAGCGATACGCCTGCCGCCGCCGCCTCGTCGATGTATCCGGCGAGCCGCGCGAAATGGCGTTCGTTGATGACGTGCGTATAGTCGGGCGTGGCCACGAGATCGGGATACAGCGCATCGACCGTCGCGCGCAATGCCGCGACGAAGCCCTGCTCCGCGCCCTTCGGGACCAGCGCATAGTCGGGTGCGATGCAGGTCTGGCCGGCATTCATGGTCTTGCCGACGACGATGCGCTCCGCCGCGCGTTCCAGCGGGTAGCCCGGCGCCACGATGGCAGGCGATTTGCCGCCGAGTTCCAGCGTAACCGGCGTCAGGTTGTCGGCCGCTGCACGCATGACGTGATGCCCCACCGCCGTCGACCCGGTGAACAACAGGTGATCGAAAGGCAGGCCGGAGAAGGTGCGGCCCACCTCGGCGTCACCTTCGACGACCACTGCGACGTCGTCGCCGAGATGCTTTGCGACCAGTTCGCGGAACAGCGCGCCGAAGCGCGGCGTGAATTCGGATGTCTTGAGCGCCACCCGGTTGCCCGCGGCCAGCGCCCCGACCATCGGGCCGGCGGCAAGGAACAGGGGGTAATTCCAGGGCACGATGATGCCCGCCACGCCAAGCGGCTGCGGCACGATGGAGGAACGCCCCGGCAGGAACCAGCGGCCGGTCGGCCGGCGCTCGGGACGCATCCAGCGCCGCAGGTTGCGCCGCGCATGACGGATACCTTCGAGGCTCGGAAACATTTCGAGCAGCCGCGTCTCGTGCGCGGAGCGATGCCCGAAGTCGGCGTCGATGGCCGCTTCGATGCGCGCCGCGTTGTCTCGCAACAGCCGCTCCAGCGCCACCAGGCGCGCACGGCGCGTCGCGTAGCTCGGCCATGGATCCGCCGCCGCTGCGGCCTTCAATTGGGCGAACATGCGCCCGAGCTCGCCATCGAACGCGCTGCCGCCCGGAAACCGATTGTCTGCCATGCCGTCTCCTCGCTCCCGGGTGCTGGCTGATTGCAGAATAGCGGATGACGCGACAGGCCGTTAGGCGCGAGCCTCTAATCAGCCCGCCAGAGTTCGATGCCATGCGCGCGACGTGGCACGCTGTACGTGTGCCTTGCGCCTGTCTAGACTGGCATCGGCGAACCGGACGACAACCGAAACGAACCGACATGAACGACGACAAACTGCGCTACGCCACGCTTCTGCGCGACAACGTGCAGCGGGCCAAGGGGCTGCGCGCCGCCGCCGCCGCGGCTGCCAGCGACCACGCAGATCGCATGCGCCTGCGCGAGTGGCAAGCGCTGCGCCTGGCGCGAACGCATCGCGACCTGCTCGACAGCCCACGCTATGGCCCGGCGGCACGCTTCTTTCTCGACGACCTGTATGGACCGAAGGATTTCAGCAAGCGCGACGAAGAAGTCGAACGCATCATTCCTCTGATGACGCGCATGCTGCCACCGTCAGCGCTGCATACGATCGCGCTCGCAGTGGGGCTGGATGCCTTGTCGGAAGAACTCGACAGCGCGATGATCGCGGCGCTGCGCAGGAACGGACGCATGCGACAGATCGACGACGAGGCCTATGCTGCCGCCTACCGCGCCTGTGCCAACCCGGCGCAGCGCGAGGAGCAGATCGGGCGCATCGGCGAAATCGGCGCCGCGCTCGCCGGACTCACGCGCATGCCGCTTTTGAGCGGCCTGCTGCGCGCGATGCGCGGCCCTGCCCACCTCGCCGGCCTCGGCGAACTGCACGACTTTCTCGAGCGCGGCTTCAGCGCCTTCAAGCACATGGGCAAGGCCGACGCATTTCTCGCGACCATCGCCGAGCGCGAGACGGCGTTGATGCAAACGTGGTTCGCCGGAAGCACTGACAGATAGACCCGGAAGGCGCACGGAATGGCGCACTCGGGCGTGCCACCCCGCCATGCCAATATCCACGCGGGTTTCAGGCAGGCATGCCCGCCGCTCGCCTATCCATGCGCCCCCCAGGCAGGTACTACTTGAGCGAAAAATCGACCCGGCTCGCCTTGGCCTTGCCGCTTTCGGGTTTGGCTTCCTTGCCTTCCTCGGTCGCGGCAGCCTTCGCGGGTGAACCGCCCACCTTGGCGGCGAGCAGGAAAACGCGGTCCTGCGCCACCCCGCCGTTCTTGAGCAGCCAGTCCTTCACCACCTGGGCACGCTGGTTGCCGAGTCCCACCATGTCGTCGTCGCTCACCTGCGCATTGGTGATCATCAATTTTTCCATTTCCTCCACCGGCAGATCCTTGGTCAGCCCCACGGCGTTGCGCGGCTTGGGAAACTTCTCATCCTTGTAGACGCGCTTGAGCAGCACAGGGTACTCCTCGGGCGCCACGGCGATGCTGGCCGGATCGACCGATTCGCCCTTCTTCACCAAGTCGTTGAGTTTGAGCGCGCGAACCTTGCGATCGATGCTGGCGCGACGCAGTCCTTCACGGTCGGTTTCCGGATCGACGCGGCCGGTGATTTCCAGTTTGAGCGCCGGCCGGTCGGCCAGCGCCTTGGCCAGCGACTTCAGCTTGCGCTCGCCCGCTGGCGCAATCGTGGCAAGGCCCGCGTCGAAGTCCACATGCGAAAGCTCCTCGCCGCCACCGAACAGCGAACCGAGCAGCGCGAACGGGGCCGTGATCGCCTTGGTGATGACGTTGATCAGCACCTTGACGATGATGCCGCCCACCGAGAACTGCGGATCGTCGAGCGAACCGCCGATCGGCAGGTTGATGTCGATGACGCCGTTGCGGTCTCGCAACAGTGCCACGGCGAGTTGTACCGGCAGCTTGGTGGCAGTCGGGCTGTCGATCTTCTCGCCGAAGGTGAGCTGATCCAGCACCAGCCGGTTCTCGGCCGTCAGCTTGCGGTTGTGGATCTTGTAATTGACGTCGAAGGAAAGCTTGCCCTTTTCGATGCCGTAGCCGACGTACTTGCCGGAATACGGACTGAGCGGGGCGAGTTCCATCCCCTTGACGTCCGCCTTGAGGTCGAGTGCAAGCTCCCCGGAGAGCGGATTGACCTTGCCGACGATGTTGAGCGGCGCGTTGTTCACCTGGCCGCGCAGGTCCACATCCGCCGTGGTGGACGCATCCGACGACAGCCCGGTCACCGAACCGCCGAGTTCCTTGAGATCGGCTGTGTAATTGGGCTTGATGAAGTTGTCGGTGAAGTTGACGTGCCCGCCTTGCAGCACGAGCTTGCCGATGCGGATCGGCGGCATCGGCTGCGACGGCGAAGCGGATGCCGCCGGTGCAGCCTCAGCCGGTTTCCCGGCGGGCCTTCCAGCCTGTTCCGCCTGTCCGGTCGTATCACCCGCAGGCACGGCGGCGTCCGTCACGCTCCTGGCCTCGCCATCCGCGCCGCGCATCACGTCCTGCAGGTTCAGCCGTCCGTCCTGGCTCAGGATGATGCGCGAGTAGTAGTCGCTCAACGCGATCTGGTCGATGCTCAGTGCGAACGGCGAGAGCTTCGCCTCCACGCCGCCGAAGAACAACGACCTCCATTTGAGGAAGTCGTTCGAGTTGGTCTTGTCGACCGTGGCAAGGTCGTTGATCGCGAATTCGCCGCGGAAACCGCCTTTGAGCGTCCCTTCCTTCGCCTGATCCAGCGCAAGCGTGCCGCGCGTCGTGAGCGCTGCGCTGGTGAGAAGCACATTCACCTTGTCCGTGAAATACGGTTGGCCGGGCAGCAGATCAACGCCCTTGACATCGAGCTTCAAGTTCGCATGCAGCGGCGCTGCGCCGGCCGTGCCGCTGGCCGCGAGCTGCCCCTTCTTGTTCACCTGCGCCTTGAGATCGATTTTGGCGCGATTGCCCGTTTCGGTCGAGTAGTCCGCCACCTGCAGCGAAAGCGGATCGATCGTGGTGACGATCGCCGGCGACATGGTCTGGTCCTCGATGCGCGCGGACCAGCGCTCCAGGGCGACACGCGACACGCCGACCACGAACGGCGCGTCCGGCTTGTCGGCCGCGGGCGCCTCGACCGGCGATCCTGGCGGCGGCGCTGCCGGCTTGGCCAGGAAATGTGCGAGGTTGATCGCGCCGTCCTTGCCGCGCACCACCGCAAACCTCGCGTTCTTCGAGCTGACATCGCCGACCTGCACCTGGCGTTTCGCAAGATCGACCGTCGTCTGCGAAACCGCGAGCGTTTCGATGCCGACCACGCTGCGCTTCTCGCCGGGCAGGCGCAGCGCGAGGTCTGCGAGCGTCAGCGCGGCATCGTTGATCGAGAGCCGGACCTGCCCCTCGGGCATCGAGAACGCATACCTTGCTTTGGCCCCAAGTGCCCCCTTCTCCACCTCTCCGGCGAACACCGGCACGTAGTGCGGCACATAGCGCGACAGCTGCACCCCGTCCAACTCGACCTCGCCGTTTGCCGCAAGCGGCTGCAGCGTGAATTCGCCGCCATGGCGTATCGTTTCGCCGGCCTCGGTATGCACCGTCACCTCAACCGATGCCGGTTCGCTGCCGGGCAACGACACCTTGCGCAGCGCAACGTCCAGGCGATCCACCACGGTGCGGAACGGCTTTGCCGGCACCTCGTCGCTGAAACGGACCACCCCGCGGTCTACGACGATCTCGCCGACGCGCAGTTGCAGCGCCTGCTTCGATGCAGGCTTGTTCGCGTCATTGGCGGACTGCCCGCCCGAGGCCGCCTTCTCACCTGCAGGCGGCGGAGCAAGTGCCATCAGGTTGATTTCGCCGTCCTTGCGCCGGAGGACGTCGATCTCGGGCGCGGCAAGGGCGATGCGCCCGACATCCACCTGTGCGGCAAAGACATCGGCCTGGCTCAGGGCAAGGTCGAGTTGCGGCAGCTTGATCAGCGGCTTGCCGTCAAGCTCGGTGAGTTCGAGCGCCTTGAGGGTTGTCGTGCCCTTGACGATCAAGCGCGGCGCCATGTCCTTGGGCTGCACGAAGCTGGCGTTGATGTGCAAGTCGAGCTTCGCACTGGGCAGCTTGAAACGGGGCTCGAAGGGAATGTAGGTGGCAAGGCGCGCGAGATCGATGCCCTCGTGGTCGAGATCGACCGATGCTTCGATCGTGTCGTGGAACGGTCGCGCCTTGCCGACGATGTGCAGCGACGCGCCATTTATCGAGGCGGAAAGCAGCGGCTCGACGAATACTTCGACGTGCGAAGGCAGGTTCGAGACGAACGGCAGGCCGATCTGCAGTTCGCTCACGGTGTGGACGATCTTCTCGGGGCGATCATCGAATTCGATGCGGCCGTCCTCGATTGCGATGTTGTTCACCGAAAACCGCGCCGGTTCGTCCGATGGCGGCTGGCTGTTGATCAACTCGATGATGTCGGAGAAATTGAAGCGCGTGCCGTCCTCGCGCACCAGATGCACGTAAGGTCTGCTCAACTTCACCTCGCGCACCACCGGCGCCAGCCGGAAGATCGACTCGGCCTGCACGTTGACATGCAGCGCATCGAAGGCCACGAACGGGGTGGTGCCATCCCGTTCGCTGAGCTTGAGGCCGCGCACCGTGGCTTCGAGCGAATAGGGGCTGATCTCGATCGCCTCGATGCCGAGCTTGCGCCCGAGCTTCTCCTCGACCAGCGATTCGACCTTCGACTTGATCAGCCCGGGCAGCACGAAGTAACCGATCAGCCCGAACAGGACGATCAACACCAGTATCGCGATTGCGCCGCGGCGAACGAACGGCTTGCGCGCGACGGCAGCGACACGTGCCTGCATGCCTTCGGTCGTGTTCATGCGTATGACTCCAGTCGGAATGGATGACCGGTGGCAGCCGGGCTCATCGCAGTTTCGATGATCGGAAACCCCGTGTCACCTGATGCGATGTTACCAGCCTGCTGCATGGCGCCGAGTCGCACGATGCGCCATCGCCACAGATTGGCACGAGTCGCCCGGCATGGCACCATGCAGTCCGGTTCCATGTCGAGGACTGCGTATGTGGTTGCGTCGCGTTCCGGGCGAAGCGGTGTCCACGCGCGATCTGTTGATCGCTGCCTTGCCCATCCTGGCTGCGGTTGCGCTGTGCGTATGGATCATGCTCCATTTCGCGCGCCCGCTGCCACCCGATACGATCGTCCTGTCGACCGGAACGACCGATGGGGCATATCACGCATTCGCGCTGCGCTACAAGGCGCTGCTCGAACAGCGCGGTGTCCGGCTCGAATTGCGCTCTTCGAGTGGCGCCCTCGAGAATTTGCAGCGTCTGAAGGATCCGGCGCAGGATGTCGACGTCGCGTTCGTTCAGACCGGCCTGGCCAAAGCCGACGAGAACGACCCGCTGGTATCGCTCGGCAGCCTGTTCCACGAACCGGTCTGGGTGTTCTACCGTAGCGAGGCCACGCTCGACCGGCTGATCCAGCTGGTATCGATGCACGTCGCGGTAGGCCCGGCGGGATCGGGTACGCGCGCCCTCGCCGACATGCTGCTCGCGGCGAACCAGTTGTCGCCCGACATGCTGACGCTCTCGCCGCTCGGTGGCGAGCAGGCGGGCGACGCCCTGCTTGCCGGCAGGCTCGATGCGGCGATCTTCGTCGCCGCACCGGAATCCACAGTGATCCAGAAGCTGATCCAGAATCCGGACATCAAGCTGATGAGCTTCGCGATTGCCGACGCCTACTCGCGCCGCTTTCCGTTCCTGACCGCACTGACACTGCCCCAGGGATCGATGGACCTGGTGCATGAATACCCGCGCCAGAATACGCAGCTGTTTGCGCCAACTGCAACGCTGGTTGCGCGCGACGACATGCACCCGGCATTGATCAATCTGCTGCTTCAGGCGGCTACCGAAGTGCACAACGGTGCCGGGCCGTTCCATCGGGCGCGGGAGTTCCCGGCACCGCGCGACGGCGACTATCCGCTGGCCTCCGAGGCGCTGCGCTACTACAAGTCGGGGCCGCCATTCCTGCAACGTTACCTGCCGTTCTGGGCCGCCGTGCTGGTCGACCGCCTGATCTTCCTGATTCTGCCGATCTTCGCCATCGCGCTGCCGATGATGCGCGTAATGCCCTCGATCTATGCATGGAGGATACGCCGGCGCATATATCGCTGGTATGGAGAACTGAAGTTTCTCGAACAGGAGATGCGCGCTTGCGAGGACGGACAAAATCTCGCCGGCTTCCTCGAGCGCCTGGATTCGATCGAGGACCGCGCGTTCCGCCGCTCGTTGCCGCTCGCCTTCCAGAACGAGATGTACACGCTGCGAGAACACATCGCATTGGTGCGCACCGTGATCGCTAAACGAATGCCAGGCCAGACGACGGGATAGGCGGCATCGCCCGCGCGAGAGCCGATCACGCAGAAAATGTCGGCAAGGCGACAGTCATCCGGCTCACCCCGTCAGTACGAATCGCAATGGAGGTTCATGCCGAACGGCGGCCTAAAAGACGAAGGGCCCGTCTTGCGACAGGCCCTTCGAATTTGGCGGAGCGGACGGGACTCGAACCCGCGACCCCCGGCGTGACAGGCCGGTATTCTAACCAACTGAACTACCGCTCCAAAATACTGCTGGACACTGACTGCAATCAACGCCCTTGATGCTGGCGTCCCCACGGGGTACAAACCAAAACCCCGGTGCTACGCACGCGCTTAAGGTATTGAAATCGTTGAAGATTTCCGGTGTCCGCAAGCGCGAGAGAACGGCATTGTAGAGGCTTAACGAAAAACGGTCAACGCTTCGACGCGTTTTCGAGATCCTCTGCCGAGTCCAAGAACACGCACAAGGCAGTGAGGTCGCAGACGCGACCTGAACGCTGCTGGCCGATTCCTCCTGAACTCAACAGTAGAGTCGATCTGTCATTGGGAACCACGACTGACGGAAAGCGACACCTCGATCCTTACCACAGATGGGATTCTTCGACGCTACGTTACCTATCTTGCGGACCGCAGACCCTCGGGGCTTCAGACCATCGAACGTCCACCTCTTCTGGCGGCTAATTCCCCTCCCGACCCTCAGCGGACAGACACGTCTCGGTCCGACCAGCGTCTGCAACCCGAAGTACAGCGGCCCTTCACGAATCCGACAGGTCGGGCGAAAGGCGATTGCAATGACCGTCGACCAGGCTCAACGACAGACTCGCGTTCCATTGGTAGGCACGACGACGTAGGGCACACCACCTTCTTGTAACTTCGCCAAGGGGTGTATCGTCATAGCCAGACAGCGCCGCGCTCGGCGTGTTGTACTTACGCCAGCGCCGTTCTCTCGAATCGGGCAATCTCCTTGCCCCGGCGCTCCAACCATATGTCTTTCGTCCAGTTGTGCGTCATTAGTCGATCCTGTAGCCTCCCGTGCGGTCGAGATCGGGAAGCGGTTTGCATCCCGTCTCGCATAAAAGAACCAAGATCGAACAACACGCCGCATCAGCCGGCGCGGCAAGGGCAAAGCCGCCGGGAGACGGCTATAACATGCATCACGAGGTCACCAAGGACGATTGGCTCTGGCTGATCGGCAGCCTTGCGCAGGTCCATGGCATCGCCTTCGATGCCGCGTTGCTGGAACGCGATTTCCCGCCCCCGCTCGATGTCGCCGCCCTGATCCGCGCCGGCCGCGCCTGCGGCCTGCAGATCTCCCCGCACACCGTACGCACCGCCCGCCTCGTGACCCTGCCCGTGCCGTGCGTCGCCTGGCTCGCTGCATCCACCGAAACCCCGGCGTATGCCGACCAGGCCGACAGCGCCACCCCCGCGCGCAAACCCGTCCTGATCCTGCGCGTCGATGCCGAGCGGCTGCTCTACCTCGAAGCCGGCAGCGACGCCCCCCACGCGCTCCCTACCGGCGAATTCGAACGCCGCTTCGAACCCGAGATCCTGCTCGTCAAGCGCAGCGCCGATGCCGTCGTCGACCACGACCTGCAACCCAGGGCGCGCGAATTCGGCCTCGCCTGGTTCCTGCCCGAGTTCCTCAAGCACAAGCGCATCTGGCGCGACGTGCTGATCGTCTCGCTGGCCCTGCAGCTGCTCGGCCTGGCCACCCCGCTGCTGACCCAGGTCGTCATCGACAAGGTGGTCGGGCACCACACCCTGAGCACCCTGGTTGTGGTCGGCGTCGGGCTCGCCATCGCGCTGGTCTTCTCCGCCGCTTTCGGCTGGCTGCGCCAGTACCTGGTCATCCACACCGGCAACCGCATCGACGCGGTGCTCGGCAGCGGCGTCTTCCGCCACCTGCTGCGCCTGCCGCTGCCCTACTTCCAGCGCCGGCCCACCGGCGTGCTAGTGGCCCGCCTGCACGGGGTGGAAACCATCCGCGAGTTCCTCGCCGGCAGCCTGGTCAGCCTGCTGCTCGACCTGCCCTTCATGGTCGTGCTGCTGGCGGTGATGTTCGTCTATAGCTGGCAGCTCACCCTGATTTCGGTCGCCCTGCTGGTGCTGCTCACCGGCCTGAGCCTCGTCGTCACGCCGGTCTTTCGCGCCCGGCTCAACCACCAGTTCCTGGTCGGTGCGCGCAACCAGAGCTTCGTCACCGAATACACCGCCGGCATCGAGACCGTGAAGAGCCTGCAGCTCGAACCGAAGCTCGAAGCGCGTTACGGCGAACTGCTGGCCGACTACCTCGCCGCCGGCTTCCAGACGCGCCAGCTCGCCAACACCTACAACATCATCGCCAACGCGCTGGAACAGACGCAAACGCTGGCCATCCTCGTCGTCGGCGCACTCCTCGTGATGAACAGCGACGGCTTCACCGTCGGCATGCTGGTCGCCTTCCAGATGTTCTCCGGGCGGCTCAGCCAGCCGGTACTCAAACTGGTCGGCCTGTATCAGGAACTGCAGCAGGCGCGCATCGCCGTCGCCCGCCTCGGCGACATCATGAACATGCCGCAGGAACCCTACAGCCTGATCCCCGCGAGAGCGCAGAACCCCGCCCAGGGCGGCGCGCGCATCGACCTGCAGGATCTCGGCTTTCGCTACGACGACAAGCAGCCCTGGCTCTACCGCCACATGAACCTGGCGCTGCCGGCGGGCAAGGCGCTGGCGATCATGGGGCCGTCGGGCTCGGGCAAGAGCACGCTGGCCAAGCTGCTGCAGGGCTTCTTCCTGCCGCAGGAAGGCCGCATCCTCATCGACGGGGCCGACCTGCGCCACCTCTCGGCAAACGAACTGCGCGGCCACTTCGGCGTCGTGCCGCAGGAGACCATCCTGTTCTCCGGCACGCTCTACGACAACCTGCTGGCCGGCAACCCGCACGCCGGCTTCGACGACGTGGTCACCGCCTGCCGCATGGCCGAGATCCACGACTTCATCGAAGGCCTGCCCGGCGGCTACCAGACCGAAGTCGGCGAGCGCGGTGTCGGCCTCTCCGGCGGCCAGCGCCAGCGCATCGCGATTGCGCGTGCGCTGCTCAAACGCCCGCGCGTGCTGATCTTCGACGAGGCGACCAGCGCGCTCGACCCGGGCACCGCCGAGCACTTGGCCAAGACCATCAATACCCTCAAGGGGGCGGTGACGATGCTCTTCATCGCCCACCAGTTGCCGAAGAACCTGCACATCGACGGCGTCGTGAAGATCGCGCCGCGGCCGACGGTGGTGACGGAGGAAACCCAGAGCGCAAACGCGCCGCACGAGGCCGACTGAAATGACGACTGCAACCGACTTCCTGCCCGGCCTGATCGCCGTCGAGCGCACGCCGCCACATCCGGCCGCGCGCGCCGCGTTGTGGCTGCTGCTCGCCCTGTTCCTCGCCGTGCTCGCCTGGACCAGCTTCGGCACACTCGACATCGTCGCCAGCGCCGAAGGCAAGCTCGTGCCCAGCACCTACCTCAAGATCGTGCAGCCCGCCGATGCCGGCATCGTGAAAGACCTCCTCGTGCGCGAAGGCGAGCATGTGGCCGCCGGCCAGGTGCTCGTGCGCATGGATGCCGTCGTGTCGGAAGCCGACCGTCAGGCCGTCCTCAACGACTACCACACCAAGCGCCTCGCGCTGCGCCGCATCGACGCGCAACTCGGCAATCAGGCCTTCACGCGCGACCAGGCCGACCCGGCCGAGCTCTACGCGCAGACCCTGGCGCAGCACAACGCCAACCGCCTCGCCTACGAAGGCCAGCTCGCGCAGGAGCGCAGCACGCTCGAGAAAGCCCAGCACGACCTCGTCGCCGCCGAGCAGGTCAGGACCAAGCTCGAACAAGTGCTGCCGCACTACCGCAACCAGGAAGCCGCCTACGAGAAGCTCGGCCACGACGGCTTCGCCGGCAACCTGATGGTCACCGACAAGACGCGCGAGCGCATCGAGAAGGAGCAGGATCTCAAGACGCAACTGGCGACGATCGCCGCCGCGCGCGCCACGATCGCCGAAGCCGAGCAGCGCCTGCGCCAGGTCGGCGCCGACTACCGCCGCAACTTGCAGGCCGAACGCACGGAAACGGCGATGCAGTTTGAGAAGCTCAGGCAGGAACTCGCCAAGCAGCAGCATAAGGCCGACCTGCTCGAACTCAAGGCTCCCCAAGCCGGCATCGTCAAGGATCTGTCGACCCACACGCCGGGCACCGTCGTTCAGCCGGGCACCATCCTGATGACGCTGGTGCCGAGAGACGAGCAGCTCAAGGCCGAAGTCTTCGTCGCCAACCCGGATGTCGGCTTCGTGCGTGAATCGCAGACGGCGAAGATCAAGCTCGCAGCCTATCCGTTCCAGAAGTACGGCATGCTCGACGGGCGCGTGGTGCACGTCAGCGCGGATGCGCAGGACAAGCCCGAGAACGCTTCAGTCCAGAACGACGCAACGAAAGGCGACTCATCCCGCAAGGGCCTGATCTATCGCACGCTGGTGGAACTCAATACGCAACAGCTCGTCGCCGACGGCAAACCGCTCAACCTCACGCCCGGCATGCAGGTGACGGCCGAGATCAATCTGGGCACGCGCAGCGTCATGGAATATCTGCTGTCGCCGGTGCAGAAGGCGTTTCAGGAGGCGGGGCGGGAGCGGTGAGATGACGAACGGTGAATAGAGCGAGCGACAACTGGATTGGAGATTTGAGATGCAGACAAGAAGAATGCGGCTGTGGCACCGATTTCGTATGGCTAAGAACGAAAGCTTCCGGAGGACGACATGATTGCCCTTGGACTCCTGATCCTCTTCGGCCTATACATCGCTTTGCTAGTCGCCGCTTGGCGAATACCTCGGTCCAGATGGGGAAGATTCATTGCGATAGCGGTTGTGCTATCCCCCGTGATCTGGAAAACCTGGGACATGCCGGTGGGGTACTATCGCTTCAGGCAGGTTTGTAACGCGGAAGCTGGCGTCAAGGTATTCGAATCGAATGCGGCTCCGGCCAATCGAATACGGTTGGAGGGCGGTGCATTTGGAAATTCGAGTGCCGAGTATCTGTTAGACAAGTTTCCTTTCCTGCAACAAGTTGAGGCAGAGGACCGGGAATACAGCTACCTCACACCAGTAGCCTATGCGGTCTATGAGCGGGCGCCAGACGGGAAAGTCAGGGCGACTCTGATGGATAAGGTTGGCCAAGTCAATGGCATAGGCGAGATCAAGTTGCTCGAATCAGCGACCTCGCAAGCCGAGTATGTGATCAGCAAGACGAAAGAGTCCTTGCCTTATCGTTTGCACAAACTTCAGCACACTTTGCGCCACAAGGACGGTCGCCCAGTGGCAACCGTCACGGCCTTTGGCTACACCGACACCAATCCGTATAACTCGCTACTCGGCATGCCCTGGGGCCGCGCCGAAGGCTGTGGTCCGGGAGAAGGAGAGAAAGACATCCTGCTTGCCCTGATTACGCCGAGAGATTAGTTCACTGAGGAGATCTGACATGTTGAACGCGGAGCGGGAAATCAGTGCCACAGCCGCATTGATTTTCGACGCCTGCGATCAGCCTCGAAGAGCGCACTGATATTCATCAGCCATTCCATCCGACAACACTGAACCATGCCCCGACTGCCTCGCGTGGCACCCGCCGGAGTTGCACAGCATGTCATGCAGCGCGGCAACAATCGACAAGCTTGCTTCTTCGAGGAAGCCGATTACCTTGCCTGCCTGCATTGGCTGAAGAGTGCCGCCGAGCACGCTGATGTCGCCGTCCATGCCTATGCACTCATGACCAACCACGTCCACCTCCTTGTCACACCCGGCAGGGAGGGTGCAATCGGTGCGTTGATGCAGTACCTGGGTCGCCACTACGTGCACTACATCAACAAGAAATACCGTCGCAGCGGCACGCTGTGGGAGAGGCGCTACCGCGCCTGCCTGATCGAGACCGAGACCTATCTGATGCAGGTCTATCGCTACATCGACCTCAATCCGGTTCGCGCCGGGTTGGTCGCGCAGGCCCCGGACTATCGCTGGTCGAGCGCGCGCATGAACCTCGGCCTGCAGCGCGCCGATCAGGTCACTGCGCACGCGCAGTATCTCGCCCTCGGACATGATGCACCCGGCCGAGGCGATGCTTACCGCGCGCTGCTCGATGAAGGCAGTCCAGCCGAAGAACTCGACGCGATCAGCCAAGCCTTGAATACCGGACAAGCATTGGGCGCGCGCAGATTCATCGAACAGATCGAAGCGCAACAGCAGCGCCGGATTCATCACCAGGCGCCAGGGCGCCGACGCAAGGGCCCGACGACGGACACAGACGATCAGCAACTGGGATTGGAGATTTGAGATGCGGGCAAGAAACAATGCGGCTGTGGCACCGATTTCCTCACGACGCTGCTGATGTTTACTGCTGCGGAGCTTCATGGCAACGACGTGATCGCCGGCGGCGCAGGCAACGACATTCTGCTGGGTCAGGGCGGGGACGATGAACTCTACGGCGGAGCCGACAACGACACGCTGTTTGGCGACGACCGCAGCGCAACGGATTCGCCCGGCGCCATCAACGGCAACGACTGGCTTGACGGCGGTGATGGCACAGACCAACTGATCGGCGGAGGACGCAACGATGTCCTCTATGGCGGCATCGGCGACGACAGCCTGTGGGGTGATGCTGGCGCCGCGTTGTCTAACGACCCTGGTTGGATTGCCCCCACCCTGCATGGGGACGACTTTCTCGACGGCGAGGCCGTCGGCGGGAGTGATGGCAAAGTGATTTCGGGCCGAAAAATTGGATTGCAAAGGCAGATCGAAGTCGCTGCAAACAACGAACCATGGAGACTTTCCGCATGAACTCATCGCATTCGCCCGCCCTAAGCGATACGGAAGAAGCCGATACGCAAAAGCCGTCTCCTCGGCGATACGTCGTTCTGTTGGCGGCATTGCTGAGCGTTCTTGCCGCGGCCTACTACACATTCTTCGTCAATCCGCTGGCGAGCGACGAGGAGATGATTGCGCATTTCAACGCGCATAGGGCGGAAATCGAAGCGCTCGTCAAGAGCTATCGGGAGTGGGAGCCCACCCCTGGCGAGAACGTGATCTGGAACCACAAGCCCGAGACCAAGCGGCTGCTCGAACGGGCAGGGGTTTGGGCCGTGAGCGACATTGCCCCGATATGGTTCGATGACCCCTACTCCATTGAAGGCGCTGCGCGTTTCGATGTGCTTTTGAGGGCCGGAACACCCCAAGGATATTTCCGGAAGATCGGGACGATCGAGGTGCTTCTTCTTGGAAAAGAGTACGCGCGTTCGTCCTTCTTCCGCTACCCGAAAGGCGCGGGGCTCTTCAAGCGATTTGTCTATTACCCGGTCCGGCCTCGAGTCGAAAACGGCTTGCTGCTGCACCCATTTCATTTTGGGAGGCAAGGCGAGGGAGACCGCGTCTTCGACTCCCTGAACGCCTTTCCGCCGGACTGGAAAGTCGGCGAATGCGTCTTGCGTAAGCTTGAGCCGCAGTGGTTCATCCAAATGTGCAGAGCAACCTGAACGAGGATAACGACATGACCATCACGATCAATTTCCTGAGCAGCGCAACGAACGAGCACTATGCTCCACAAGCGTTGGCTTATGTGGGATCGGGCGACCAAAGACCTGTGATTTTGGATACGGCAACGAAGCTAGGCATTTCAGCCGGTGCCATCGCCGGCGCAATGGCCGAAGAGAACACAGCCTACTTGCAGAACAAGGCGATCAACGATGGCTTGGACGACTACGCGCTTGGGAGATTGCCTACTCAGACACCATGGACTCATGACCAGTGGTTGACCGACTACAACCTGGTCGGCGGCGATACCGGAGCGATCGCGAGCGAGGCGGACAAGTTGCGCAACCCCGTGCTCATCGACATGGGGCAAGCCAACTTCAAGATGACGACGGCGATCCGCCTGGTGCAGGAGTATGTCGCCAGCTACGGCACGGGCAATGATCCACTGGGTCTACTTGTCTACGCCACTGACTACGCGCTTCTCGCGACGCACTTGGTCGACGCAGCAAACGGCGTCACCGCCAAACTCTACGGCCTGATGCTGAAGGAAGCCGAAGACTGGTTCGTCAATAAGAAGAATTCCTATGCGGGGGAATGGTCGAGCCTTCCGCAGGAATTCAGGGATGCGCTGCTCGTCACCTACACCAACATCGGTTCCGTCGGAATGGAGCGGTTGTGGAGCACCAGGACCGCAGGCGGTACGAAGCAGCCGTATGAACCGATGCCCGGGTTGACCACCGCTGGCGGCATGAATCATCTACTCAACGCGCAGAGCATCGGTGTCGCGATCGGGGACTCCGCCTATGGAGCCGGCGCGACCGCTGTCTCTATAGATACGCTTGCCAGTGCCGCGAACCAGAATACCCCTGAAGGGATGGCCTATCGGTATGCCCTCTTCAAACTCAACTACGTCGCGCTGATCGGCCTTAACTACACGACGAGAAACCAGAATGGAATACTCGACCACTACGATCCGGCCACGGGACAGGGCACGCTGACGGATGCTTGGGTGGAGGACCGATCGAAGCTGCTCGGCTGGCTCGCACAGCGCGACCGAACAGGATCGCGAGGCGACGCATTGCAGCCGCTGCTGGGTTCCACTGCCGATTCGGCAATCTTCCAGGACGTCGCGAGCGGAACCGAGATCTATGTTGGCACCAGCCTCGATCTGGGTATGACCCAGCGAATCTCCTTCGGTGACGATGGCGCGAATTCGCTTGGCGGAAGTTCGTCGGATGATCATCTCTACGGCGGCCAGGGCAACGACACCCTCGACGGCGCTGCCGGCAACGACTACCTGGAAGGCAACGCCGGCAACGACCAACTGAAGGGCGGCGAAGGCGCCGACACGCTCGTCGGCGGCGATGACGACGACACCCTCACCGGCGGCGCCGGCAACGACCGGCTCGAAGGCGGCCGCGGCAACGACACCTACGTCATCGCGACCGGCGATGGCGTCGACACGATTCGTGATCTCGACGGACTGGGCAGCGTCACACTGGGTGCAACAACGCTCACCGGCGGCAAGAAGACCGGCACGGGTCTCTACCAGAATGACGACAAGAGCATTTCCTACACCGTCTCGGGCGACCTGTCGGCAGGGGCGACACTGCTGGTGTCCTCCGGTGCCAACCAGATCCGGATCGAGAACTTCCATGACGGCGACTTGGGCATCGTCCTGGCCGACCCACCGCCGGACGAGCCGGACACGCCGCCGCCGGGTTTGATCGTCGGCACCGCCGCCCCTGAAACGATCAGTCCGATGGGCATTGGAGATCAATGGGAGTTCGACATCACCGACGTCCATGGGCCGGCGAGCCAACTGCAGGGCGGTGCCGGTGGCGACTTCATCGTGCGCCTGCACACCGCAGATGTCGTGCAGGGAGGCGAAGGAAACGACTGGATCGCTGGCCACGACTACTCGGCCGACGCAAACGCAACGCAAACAGTCGACGGTGGTGACGGCAACGACCTGATCTCCAGCGCCGGGGGCGCCGGTACGCTGCGCGGCGAGGCGGGCAACGACCTGATCGACGGTGCCACGGAGTGGAGTTGGACCGTCCTCGATGTGCCGGGCGATGGGTTCAGCAGCAGTTCGTTCTGGTGGCCCCACGAGGTTTGGCCGGCGATGGGGAGCGTGTTTTCGCCACGCTTCAAGCCTGCACAGTATCAAACCGGCGGCACGCATCTGGGGGGCGCATCGCCCTTCAACGTGACCGACCCGGGAAGCTGGCGCCAGGACGCGGACGGTAACTTCTCGATCGAAGCCACGGCAGAATTTGCGACGGGAAGCGGTACCGATGGGGCCATGTCGTGGATTTCGACGGCCAGCGCTGCAGGAACGATACTGGAGATATATCGCGGCGGTGAGCTCTATGATCGCTGGGAGCTCCGCCCGCTTTTCGATCCCGTCACGAATCAGAAGCCGCTGACCCTCGATGGCGGCGAAGGCGACGACGCCCTGATCGGCGCAACGGACAAGGACTCGATCACCGGCGGCGCAGGCGCCGACATGATCGACGCCGGCGCGGGCGACGATACGGTGTTCGGCGACATCGGCACCGAGCCCAGTCCGACCGGGCAGGCTGACGGCGACGACCAGATTGCACTCGGTGCGGGCGACGACTATGTCCAGGGTGGTGGCGGCAATGATGTGATCTGGGGTGGAATCGGCACCGATACGGTGTTCGGCGGAACAGGCAACGACGTGCTGTATGGCGACGGAATGGCGGCCGGCCCTGGTGGCAACGACTACCTCGATGGCGGCGAGGGCGGCGACGTTCTGTATGGTGCCGCAGGTAGCGACACGCTTTCCGGTGGATCAGGCAATGACGTGTTGCTTGGCGATCATGCCTACAACACTTCCGCACAAATGGGCGACGATGTGCTGGACGGTGCCGCCGGGGCGGACGAATTGTGGGGCTACGGCGGCAACGACCAATTGTCCGGCGGCGCCGACGACGATCTTCTCGTTGGAGGAACCGGCGACGACAAGCTCGACGGCGGAAGCGGTGCCGACGAATTGTGGGGTCAGGAAGGCACCGATACCCTGACCGGCGGCAGCGGGGATGACTTCCTCGACGGCGGTGCCGGCGCCGACCGACTCTACGGCGGCGACGGTGCCGACGAGATGTGGGGGGAACAGGGCGACGTGAGCGTCGCGGCCAGCGGCGACGACCTGATCTTCGGCGAGGCCGGCAACGACACGCTAGTGGGTGGCGCCGGCAATGACACGCTTGACGGCGGTGCAGACAACGACGCTCTGTGGGGCGGCGTCGGCAACGACACGCTGACCGGCGGTACTGGCGACGATGGCCTGCAGGGTGAGGATGGCAACGATACGCTCAGCGGTGGCGCGGGTGGGGATACCCTGAACGGTGGCGACGGCGCGGATGCCTTGGTGGGCGGCGAAGGCGCCGACTACCTCGAAGGCGGTGCTGGCGCCGATACCTATGTCTTCAATCCGGGCGATGGGGCACGGAATGCTCAGGGGCAGGCCGAGAGCGTAATCGAGACCGGGTCGGACACGACGTTCGTGTTCGGCGGCGGCATCACGCGCCAGAACGTGACGGCACGCAAGGCCGGCACGACCAACAACCTGTCTGTCTTCTACGGAAGCGAGGATGCGTTCGTCGTCACAAACGGCATGTCGCTTGGTGGCGCGACATTCCGCTTCTCCGATGGATCGACGGCAACCCTTGACGAGATGCTGAGCGCCGGTCTTGCGGGGGGTAGCGGAAGCGATTCGATCCAGGGTTACGACAATCGGAACGATTTCATAGATGGTGGTGACGGCGATGACACGATCAGCGGCGGCACAGGCAACGATACGCTGATCGGCGGGTCCGGCAATGACACGCTGCGTGGTGATGGCGGCAACGACACCCTCGAGGGAGGAATCGGGAATGAGGTTCTGTTTGGTGGCGACGGGGCGGACATCTACCGGTTCAATACTGGATCAGGCCAGGACCGGATCGTCAACAATGACGTCGATGCGCCCGGTGCCAATGCAGACACGATCCAGTTGGATGGAGGCCTCACTCCCTCAAACGTTCGTCTGGCGCGCAGTTACGATGACCTGATCATCAGTATCGCCGGCGCCCCCGATAGCCTCGTCGTCGCGGACTACTTCAAGCAGGATGGCACGACACCGTACGCCGTGGAGAGTATCGGGTTCACCGACGGCACAGTCTGGGATGTGGCGACAGTCAAAGCCAAAGTGCTGGTTGGAACCGACGATCGCGACTGGATGCGCGGCTTTGCGAGCGCCGACGCCATGAGTGGCGCCGCAGGCGACGACTGGATTTACGGTGCCGCCGGCGACGATACGCTGGACGGAGGCGATGGCGCCGACGAAATACATGGAGGTGACGGCAACGATACCCTCATCGGAGGGAATGGCAACGATCTGCTGCGCGGCGATGACGGGGCAGATACCTATCTGTTCGGCCCAGGATCCGGGCAGGACACGATCAGCAACTCCGATCTTTTGGGGGCGAACAATCTCGACACGATTCTGTTGGGTGCGGGGCTCACGCCATCGAACGTCACGCTGAGGCGGAATGGAAGCTCTTCTTTGGTGATCAGCATCGACGGGACGCCCGACACGCTGGAAGTGTTGAACTACTTCTGGAATGAAGGGCTGACTGGTGGAGCAGTTTCCACAATCAGATTCGCCGACGGGACGGTCTGGAACGTCGCGACGGTCAAGGACAAGGTGCTGGTTGGGACTGCTGGTGACGACTATCTGGTCGGCTACGGGGTTCCCAATGTGATCAGCGGCGGCGGCGGCAACGACACGATATATGGCGGGATCTCCGATGACGTGCTGGAGGGCGACGCAGGGAACGATCTCCTTGGCGGAGGCGGGGGGAACGACACACTGCGTGGCGGTGCCGGTCAGGATCACCTCGATGGATCGATTGGGAACGACACTCTCGATGGCGGGGATGGTGATGACCTGTTGATGGACTTGGCCGGCGACGACACACTCAATGGCGGCGCCGGGAACGATATTCTCATTGGAGACCAAGGTGGTGGCCTAGGCAACGATGTGCTGGATGGTGGCTCCGGCGATGACATATTGATCGGAGCGTCGGGTGCCGATACGTATCGCTTCGGCATCGGTAGCGGACACGATCTCGTGTTCAACGCACTGTACGTCGGCGATGCGGGAGGACGGATCGATTACGGCTATTACGGAAGGGACGACGACCCATTGGGCGTGAATCCCGACACGATTCTCTTCGGCGCGGGTCTAGTGACGTCAGACATTGAGCTCAAGCGCAGTGGCGACGATCTGTGTATCTCGATCAGAGGAACCGACGACAGTCTGACTATGGACAAATACTTCGCCGCGAACGGAACCACGGCAAGCATGGTCGAAACAATCCGATTCGCGGACGGAACCGTTTGGGATAGTGAAGCCGTCAAGAGAATGGTGTTGAATGGCAGTGCTGAAGCCGATGTGCTGCGAGGCTACGAGAGCGACGACGTCATCACGGGTGGCGATGGCAACGATTCGATGTACGGCTCGGGCGGTAACGATGTGTTGCGAGGTGACAACGGCGACGACCGTCTGTTTGGCGACATTGGAAACGACACGCTAATTGGTGGTTCCGGCAGCGACCAACTCTATGGTGGGGACGGTGCCGACATCTATCATTTCGGAAGAGGGGCTGGGCAGGACACTATCGACAATAGAGATTTCGATTCCATCGGGACCAATTCGGACACGATACAGTTGGGTGCGGAACTTGCGGAGTCCGACATAGCGCTGTCTCGCGTCGGGAGTGATCTGTACGTCGGTATCAAGGGAACAGCCGATAGCATTCGAGTGGCGGCCTATTTTGTTGACGACGGCGCCAGTGCCTGGGCTGTCGAAGCGATCCGGTTCGCGGATGGAACGATCTGGGATTACGCGACCGTAGTTGCCCGCATGACGCCGATGAACCTGGTAGGTACTACCGCAGACGACGTGCTCGTAGGCGGGTCGCTCGACGACACGTTGAGCGGGTTTGACGGTAACGACACGCTCGACGGCCGCGGCGGCGCGGACGCCATGAGCGGCGGGCTTGGAGACGACTTGTACATTGTTGATCGCGCACCACAAGTCTTCTTGAATTGGGATGGATCCGGAGGCGTATCGCCATACTCACCGCCCAATCAGACCGGCCCCTGGGATTCGGTCAGCGAGAACGCCGGGGAAGGCGTGGATACGGTCGTATCGTCAGTGGATTACGCGCTCGGTCCGAACATCGATAATCTGACGCTCACAGGGACGGGTTATCTGACAGGTATCGGCAACGAACTCGACAACGTTCTGACGGGCGGGGCAGGACACGACACTCTGTACGGTGGCGCGGGCGCGGACACCATGCGCGGGGGCTTCGGCGACGATGGCTATGTCGTCGACAATCCGGGTGATGTGGTCGTCGAGAATGCGAACGCCGGGTATGACTGGGTGGCGTCGTTCATCAGCTACAGCATGGGCGCCAACATCGAAGATCTCGAGCTTGTCGGCACGGCGAACATCAACGGAACGGGCAATGATCTAGACAACTGGATTTCGGGAAACGCCGGGAACAACGTACTGACAGGAGGCGGTGGCAACGACTGGTTTGGGATAGATTCGGCTGGGATCGACACCCTCGACGGTGGCATCGGCAATGACACTTATGCTATCTGGGCCGAAGCGACCGGAAACAAGATCATCTCGAGCGCCGATTCCACGCCCGGCAAGACGGACACGTTGTACCTTGACTTTGACCCGCTCACGACCACGGTTGGCCGAGCAGGGCTGGATCTCCAGTTCTCCTTTGCCGGAAGCACGGCAACGGTCACCGTGAAGAACTACTTCGCGACGACAGGCGCGACCCTGATAGAACGCTTCGAATTTGTCGATGAAACGGTATGGACGCCGGCCGATGTTGCCGCCAAGCTGCCCGCCGCAACCGATGGCGATGACAATATCGTGGGCACTGCCGCCGACGATGCGATTTCCGCTCTCGGCGGCAACGACGTCGTGAATGCCGGCGACGGCAACGACACGGTCGATGGTGGATTGGGTGATGACGTACTCAACGGGCAGAATGGCATCGACAGCCTGATTGGCGGTGCCGGCAATGACACGCTCGACGGCGGTGCCGGCAACGATTCCATGGCAGGCGGTACGGGAAACGACATCTATGTCGTGGATGCATCCGGCGACGTGGTGACCGAAGCGGCCAGCGCAGGTACGGACACGGTACGATCGAGCGTCACACTGACGCTCGGCGCCAACGTCGAAAACCTCGTCCTCACCGGTTCCGGCGCGATCACCGGCACCGGCAACTCCCTGAACAACATCCTGACTGGCAATGCCGCGGGCAACGTGCTGTCTGGCGGAACCGGCACCGACACGATGATCGGAGGTGGCGGCGATGACACTTACGTGGTCGATGCCACGGGCGACGTCGTGGCGGAGAATGCGGGTGAAGGCAACGACCTGGTTCAATCCAGCGTGACCTACACTTTGTCATCCGGCGTAGAGAATTTGACTTTGACCGGCACAACGGCCATCAACGGTACGGGCAACGCGCTCGACAACACCCTGATCGGCAACAGTGCCAACAACACCCTGACCGGCGGGGACGGCAATGACACGCTCGACGGTGGCGCCGGGACGGACACGCTGGTGGGCGGGCTCGGCAACGATACCTACATTGTCGATTCGACGACCGACACGATCACAGAAGCGGCGAGCGCGGGAACCGACACGGTCAAGTCGAGCGTCACCATCACGCTCGCCTCCAACGTCGAGAACCTGTCGCTGACCGGGACGGCGGCCATCAACGGCACCGGCAACACGCTCAACAACACGCTCACCGGCAACGCCACGGATAACAAGCTCGACGGCGGAACGGGAACCGATACGATGGCAGGTGGCGCGGGCAACGATACTTACGTCGTCGACGCGACCGGGGATGTCGTGACGGAAAACGCCGGCGAAGGCACGGATCTGGTTCAATCGGCGGTGACCTACACGCTGTCAGCCAACGTCGAGAACCTGACGCTGACCGGAACCACAGCCATCAACGGCACCGGCAATGCGCTGGCCAACGTACTCATCGGCAATAGTGCCAACAATACGCTGACCGGCGGCGACGGCAACGACAGCATCGACGGCGGCACCGGCAACGACACCATGGTCGGCGGACTGGGCGACGATACCTACACCGTGAACATCTCCACCGACGTGGTGACGGAAGCGGCCAGCGCCGGAACGGACACGGTTTTGTCGAGCGTCACGCTGACCCTTGCGGCCAACGTCGAGAACCTCACCTTGACCGGCACCACGGCCATCAATGGCACCGGCAACGCACTGGATAACCTGCTCGTCGGCAACAGCGCGAACAATACGCTGACCGGCGGTGATGGAAACGACACGCTCGACGGCGGTGCCGGAACCGACACCTTGGTCGGCGGCCTGGGCAACGACACCTACACCGTGAATGTCTCGACCGACATCGTCACCGAAGCGGCAAGCGCCGGCACGGACACGGTGCTTTCCGCGGTCACGCTCACCCTGGCGACCAATGTCGAGAATCTGATCCTCAACGGGACTGGCGCAATCAACGGCACTGGTAACAGCCTGGCGAACCTCGTCCGCGGCAACGCGGCCGTCAATACGTTGAATGGCGGAACCGGCAATGATCTGCTCGAAGGTGGCGACGGAAACGACATCCTGACTGACTCAAGTGGTACGGCCTGGTTCAACGGCGGCGCGGGAGCGGATACGATCACCGGTGGCGCCTCGGCCGAAATTTTCGTTGGCGGCCTGGGCAACGACACCCTCAACACCGGCAATGGCGCCGACATCATTCTCTACAACAAGGGTGAAGGCAGCGACACGATCAACGGTGGCACGGGAACCGACAACGTGCTGTCACTGGGCGGTGGGCTTCGCTATGCCGACCTGAAATTCCGCAAGGTGACCAACGACCTGGTGATGGATGTGAGCGCCACGGAAAGCATCACGTTCAAGAACTGGTATGTCACGACGGCGAACAACAAGACGGTATCCAAGCTCCAGTTGATGCTGGAGGCCACGCCTGACTACAACGCCGCTTCAACCGATCCGACCCTGAACAAGAAGGTCGAGCAGTTCGACTTTGCCGGTCTGGCCACCCAGTTCGATCAGGCGCTAGTGGCTACGCCGACGCTGACCAGTTGGGCATTGACCAACGCGCTATCCACCTACTACCTGACGAGCAGCAGCGATACCGCGGCGTTGGGTGGCGATCTTGCCTACTACTACGGCAAGAACGGCAACGTCGCGGGAATGACGACCACTGCGGCACAGGACGTCATTGGCAGTGCCAGTCTTGGCACTGCCAATCAGACGCTGCGCGCCTTCTCGGGCATCTCGGGAGGGGCGAACGTGCTGCTTTGAGTCCGATACGACATGACCGACTGTGGTGGGAACATCCGCTTGATCAAATGACGGATGCGGCGTTGGGCCGCAGCGCCAGCCGGCTGGCGCTGCGGGGCATGAGGGATCGTCAAACGTCAATCTGCTCCGCGGTTTCGAGTGCGTCATCGACCTCGATCCCGAGGTAGCGGACCGTGCTCTCCAGCTTAGAATGGCCGAGCAGAATCTGCACTGCCCGGAGATTCTTCGTGCGCTTGTAGATCAGTGAGGCCTTGGTTCGTCGCATCGAGTGTGTGCCATAGGCCGTGGTATCCAGGCCGACTTCCGAAATCCAGCCGTGCAGGATCCGCGCGTATTGCCGCGTGCCGATGTGAGCGGACGCATGAATCCGGCTCGGGAACAGGAAGTCCTCCGACTTCAATCCAGCTTGGCGAATCCAGGTTTCAACGGCCTCACGCGTCGGCGAGGTGATCTCGAACTGAACGGGGCACTGCGTCTTACGCTGCATCACCATGGCACGGGTCGCGACCCGCTCGCCATGGCAGACATCCCGCACACGCAAGGGCACCAGATCACAGCCGCGGAGCTTGCTGTCAAAGCTGAGATTGAATAGCGTCAATTCTCGAAGACGCTCTTCCATCTGCAGGCGCACCCGAATCGCCCAGAATCCTTGGGTCGCAGGGGAACCTTCTGGCCGACGAGTTTGCCCTTGTTCCACGGCTCGTGATGCTCGAACGACGTATTGGCTTCCATGATGGGCTCCTTCCATTGAAGAAGGCGGCGCACGGCGCGCCGCTCGTTCGCGACGGGTCAGTAGCAGTCACTGACCTGGGCGAAGGCCAACTGAGTCTTGCCTACAATATGTCGAACAGTTCTTCCCCGCCAGTCGAATCGAGTACCCACCGCACAGTATGACGGTCTGTAGCCTGTCTACAGCTTTGGAAGCGCGATGGTAGAGCTGAGGGAGATTCCCTACTCACGCGAATGTCGGCTCTCTGCGTTGCTGCGGTCGTTCAATTCGCCGATTTCAGCGACCGGCGAACGACCGCAGGTGGCCGACTGCTGGCTTCCGCTGCGTCTCTCGGTAGACCGGACGCCTATGAACAGTTTATGGTTTCAATCGTTTGATGACCTCACGAGTTCTCGAATTCACGACCTCAGCCTGTTCTTGGGCCGATTCGTCGGCCGCCCAGCCAGATACTGGCTTGATTCCGGAAACCGATACCCGGGGCAATGCTTGTGCCCTGCGCATCGCCTCTGACGCCTGAGCACGAACCCCCGCCATCTCCTTGCGGTGCCGATCCTCCCTGCGCGCGATACATGCCTCCGCCAGCTCAGCCGTGACTTGTTCGACCTTCCATTCGTGGCGGTCGAGGCGGCGACGCCGCGGCCCGAGCCTCGCCTGCCCGCATGGCAGACCAACATTTTCGAAATATCGATCCTGAAACTTTCGCAACGCCCGCCTGTAGGCCTCATTTCCCCTTTTTTTGGCTTCTGCGCTGGATTCCCCTCCCTGCGCCGCCGCCCTCGCCACGTCTCCCGGGTGCGGTGCGCCCAGACCAAACCCAAACGCATGTTGGGTCGCCACGGGCCCCGCATAGAAATGCAAGTGGGGATGGCTTTCGTCCACATGAAGCAGGACTGGCCCGAGGCTCGCAAATTCGCGCTCGAGGTGCGCCACGGTACGAGCAATCCATCGGCGCAGGCCCCCATCGTTCGCACCATTGACCAGATCGCGTACTGGGACCGGAAAGCTTGCCACACCCGCGACGATCAGATTCCTGTCGGCTCGCAACTTGTGCCCGCGCGAATCCTTGGCCGCGTCGGCCAGCGCTGCGATGGCATCGATCCAACCTCTGAGGTCTGCCCCGCGCACGTACGTAGGCGCAGCCGGCGTTTCGACGTGGGGCGTCGCAGAGGTGTCGCGCAAAGCCTCGTCCGCGACCTCCTGCATCGTCCACCGTCCGCCCCGCGATTGCGTGATCCCGCGCTTGTCAGTGGTCGTGACGCGTTTCGACGGGCGTCGGCCGTACTGCGCGACGTGAATGAACTGATAACCTGGCATGACGCATTCTCCCGTTGGGCTGATGTACACAAGGGATATGCGGTTTGGAAGCCAGATTCAAGGCGAAGGGAATCCACAGTGGTTTGGAATCAAGACAAGGATGTTGGCGCCAGCAAGACACATAGTGACCGACTATGTGTCTTGCGCTTCGCTCCAGACACGTCGGCCAGGGGAGTGCCTCCCTGGACCCTGCCTTGAATGCATGTCTAGATTGGTATATATAAATACAGTGCTGTCTAGACATTCAGTTTGGGGGTTTCGTAATGACTTACCGTGATGATTTCGAAGATCCGGCACTGTCCGGCGGACCTGCGGATGCGGCAACGCAGCTGCTGGGCGACGATGCTTTGCAGGCTGGGGGCCTGGCACCGGTGCGGGCGTGGGTGCGGACCGGCTCGTCGGCGAATGCCGTGCGCGTAGCGAAATCCCGCCAAAAAAGAAAATTGGCTGGGGTAAGTCAGCTCAATGTGCTGGTACCGGACGGCGGCCGGGAAGTGGTCACAAACTTGGCCAAGCATCTCGCAGCGGGAGGCAATCTGGCCGCCTGGGCGGCGGGGCATCTGCCGCCATCACAGGAATTGACGGCCGCTCGCGCTGAGCTTGAAGACCTACGTGCACGACTGGCTGCCCAACCACCAACGACACCGGATCTGTCCGCACAGCTTGCCGAAACGCAAACGCAGCTTGAGGCATTGCGCGCGGCGATGAGCGCGGCGAAGCCCTCGAAGTCTGCCTCCCCTGAAATCATCCAGCAGCGGAAGTCGGACTGGGAGAGGGGCAAAAAGGTTCGGCTATGTCGAGGCTGGCGTCGCCACCTAGCGCGAATTGCTGGATGGTTGGACGAGCCGCAAAGATGATCGATTTCCGCGCGGAAACGGAGTCTATCCCGAACATTGCCCCCGCGGCTAGAATGACCACCGACTTTCCCACCGCGCCGCTCGCCCTCCGCTATACGGAGTGGGTGGCGGCGCCGTGGAAAAGTCTCTCACTCCGCCTCGCACACCAATATGCCACCACTCCCGCTGCCACGCCAACACGACTCCGTTCGCGTTTAAGGACGCGTCCCGACCGGTTAATTCTTTCCGCCCCGAACATGAGATAGGCCATTGGGAACTGTGCACTTATTCACGACAATGCAAAAAAATTCGATGCCTGGCCTTGGTGCCCCGAATCGCGTGGTATATCTAATCCAGCATCATGTGCAAAATCAAGATGCTGCCCTCCGCCAACTTACCGAGCCACAGCTTGGCGGCACGCGCTCTTGCTCCAGCCATCCTCTCGTGTTTGCAGCGTCGACAGGTGAAAAGTGAACAAAGCGGCACTGTACCTTCGATCATCGAAAGACCGCAGCGACGTCAGTATCGACGCGCAACGCCGAGAACTATCTGATCTCGCGAAGGCCAAGCAGCTCGTAGTCACCGAGGAGTTCTCCGACGCGGTCGAAAGCGGAAAAGACGATCAGCGTCCGGGCTTCCAGGCCCTCCTCCGCTCACTAAAGGATCCCAAACGCTCTTGGGATTGCATCCTGTTTCTCGACACCTCTCGACTCGCGCGAAATCAGTATCTGGCCCACGCTTTCCATTTCGAATGCGAGCGAAAAGGCATCAAGATCATCTACGCCAAGGTGCCCGAGACGAATACGGCGATGGACACTGTCATTCGGGCAGTGATGCAAGCGTTCGATCAGTTGCATTCGATGATGTCGCGCGAGAAGGGCCTTGCCGGCATGGCCGAAAACGTGAAGCAAGGCTTCAGGGCGGGCGGACGGGCACCGTTTGGCTACAAGCTCGAGAAGATCGCAACAGGGGCTATACGCGATGGCGAGCCTGTCACCAAGAGTCGCCTAATGTTCGACGAGAACGCACCGAAGATCGGCGTGTACCTGAAGAAGCGCGCCGAGGGCGTGTCGCGCAGAATTGCTGCTGACGCGGCCGGACTCGAACAGCCGGCTTCAACGCTGATTGGCTTTGAACAGAACGCCTTAGTTTACGCCGGTCACACGGTATGGAATGTGAATTCCGAGCGACTCGCCGGCGGCGGCTACAAAGGCGGTATGAAGAGGAAGCCACGAAGCGAATGGGTGATCCAGCACGACACTCACGAGGCGTTGATCTCTACCGAAGAAGCGGAACGTCTGGTAGCCGCGCTCGAGCGGCAAAGGCCGACGGATTACCGGACCGACGGTGCCTACCTGCTCACAGGTTTCCTCGTCGACACCGACGGCAAGAAATGGACTGGATCGGGAGACGGGGCATATCGCCTTGGCAAAGGCAAGCGCATCGCCCAGCACCTGATCGAATCGGCCGTGATCGAGCGCGTGATTGCAGACGTGGATTCGGATGCGTTCGTGAACGACCTTCTGCGAGAAGCTCAGAAGATCGATCCCGTCCGACCCGACGAGCGCCTTCCGGCGATCCAGCGTGAACTCAATGACATCTCGAAGAAGATTGGGCGCTGTGCCAACCTGGCAGCCGAAACCGACAAACCGCGCGTGTTTCTGGATCAGATCGAAGTGCTCGAGCGCAAGCGCGAAGCGCTCCTGGCTGAAGCAAATGGAATCGACGAAGAAGCAAAAGCCATACAGGCACTGCAGGCCCTCACGAAGGCCGACATTCGATCTGCATTGAGTTCGCTTATGGAAGAGCTGCGTCAGGAAGATCGCGACGCGCTCAAAGAGGCCCTCTCTGCCATCGTCGAAAAAATCACTTTGGATTCAGTGACTTTGGCTTGCCAGATCACATACCGGTTGGCTACCGGGGAAATCATGGCGTCCCCACGGGGATTCGAACCCCGGTTACCGCCGTGAAAGGGCGATGTCCTAGGCCTCTAGACGATGGGGACCCGGATACTGCAAAACTCGTCTTTCGTTGGTGGAGGTACGCGGGATCGAACCGCGGACCTCTTGCATGCCATGCAAGCGCTCTCCCAGCTGAGCTATACCCCCGACGAAGGAGGCCGAATTATAGGCACTGTTATCGAGCTTGTAAACAAAATTGCTGCATTGCGCCTCATGTTTTCGTTCGTCAAACCAGCTTTCCGCGATTGAGCAGATTTTCGGGGTCGAGTGCCCCGCGAATGCGGCGCATCAGTTCGATTTCCAGCGGCGATTTGTAGCGCAGCAGTTCGTCGCGCTTGAGTTGTCCGATGCCATGCTCGGCCGAAATCGACCCCCCAAGTCGATCGACGATGTCATGCACGATGCGATTGACGGCCGGCGTCTGTGCAATGAACTCGGCATTGCTCGCGGCGTCCGGCTTCGACAGGTTGTAGTGCAGATTGCCGTCGCCTGCATGGCCGAATGCGACGATACGCACGTCGGGGAAGGTCGCGCGCAACGCACTGTCGGCAAGCTCCAGGAAGCGCGCCACGCTGCTCACCGGGACCGAGATGTCGTGCTTGATGCTTATGCCTTCGATCTTTTGCGCCTCGGAGATGTTCTCACGCAAGCCCCAGATTGCCTGGGCCTGCGCGAGGTTTTGCGCCATCGTCGCATCGGTCAGGAATCCGGCTTCGAGCAGGCCGGAGAACTCGCGCTCGATGACGCCCGCGAGGTCGTAGCCTTCGAAGCAGTCGGAAAACTCGACCAGTGCATACCAGGGCGCCGCAGTCGAAAGCGGGTCGCGCGCGCCCGGCATGTGCTTCAGCACCAGCGAGAGCGCCGAGTCGGCCACGATCTCGAACGCGCTGATCCGATCGCCGAAGCGGCTCCGCAGCCGGGACAGGAGTTCGATGGCATGCGATGCGCTGTCGAGCGCAAGCCAGCACACATGACTGACTTTCGGCCGCGGTTGCAGCTTCAGGACCGCCGCAGTGATGATGCCCAGTGTGCCTTCCGCGCCAATGAACAGCTGCTTGAGGTCATAGCCGGTGTTGTCCTTGCGCAAGCCCCGCAAGCCGTGCCAGATGCGGCCGTCCGGAAGCACCACTTCCAGCCCGAGCACCTGATCGCGCATGTTTCCGTAGCGCAGGACGTGCACGCCACCGGCATTGGTCGACAGGTTTCCCCCTATCTCGCAACTACCCTGCGCGGCAAGTGACAGCGGAAACATCCGGTCGACCACCTCGGCCGCCGCCTGCACCTGTTGCAGCAGACAGCCCGCTTCAGCCGTGAGCGTCGAATTTGCCGCATCGATATCGCGTATGCGGTTCATGCGCGAAAGGCCGAGTACGATCTCGCACCCTTCAACTAGGGGCGTTCCGCCGCCAACCAGACCGGTATTGCCGCCCTGCGGGACGATCGGGACTGCATTGCGCGCACACAGCTCTACGACGCGCGCAACGCCCGCCGTATCGGAAGGACGGACCACCGCGATTGCATTGCCCCGGTAGCGCCCGCGCCAGTCGACCAGATGCGGCGCCATGTCCTCCGGACGGACGATCAGCGCAGCATCGCCCAAGCATGCGCGCAGTTGTACCAGAAAGGCGCTCCGTTCCATGGCGCATCCCCCGACCAATCAGATCTCCAGCACGTGGCGCAGCGCGGGCAGGACGCGCGCTACCGCGTCCTGCCCTTCCGTGATCGCTTCCGCACCGCGGTGGTAGTCCATCAGGCCGAGACCCGCGACGCGCGGCGCAATGACCACATCCGCCGGCTCGCCTGCCAGACGGCTGCGCGCGATGCGCACCTGCATGATCTGGATCGCGCTGCTGAGGACGGTGACCATCGAAGGCAGATCGTCTGCATCACCCTCCGCGCGGCCGTTCTCGCCGAACCCGAACAGCGAACGCAACGACGCACGACTGCCTCCGTTCTGGTTGGCGGCGGGCGCTTCCGGCGTGCGCCATGCGCGGCCGACCACGTCCGACCCGAGATCGACCGCGATCACGACATCGGCTCCCATCGCGCGCGCCAACGAAACCGGCACCGGATTGACCAGTCCGCCATCGACCAGCAGCCTGCGCTCGCGCCGTACTGGCGCAAACAATCCCGGTAACGCGATCGAGGCACGCACGGCGTCGGCAACGCTGCCCTTGTCGAGCCAGACCTCGCGCCCGGTCTGAAGGTCGGTGGCCACGCAGGCGAAAGGAATGGCGAGACTGGCGAAGTCCTGGCCGACAAAACGCTCGGAGAAGAAGCGCATCAGCCGGTCGCCCTTGATCAGCCCGCTGCGCAGGCGCACGTCGAGCAATCCGAGAACGTCCTGCGGCGTAAGGCCGGTCACCCAGGATTCGAGCGCATCGAGATCGCCGTCTGCGTAAGCGGCGCCGACGAAGCTGCCGATCGAACAGCCGCAAATCAGGTTGGGAACAACGCCTTCGGCCGCCAGCGCGCGCAGAACGCCGATGTGCGCCCATCCGCGCGCCGAGCCGCTGCCCAGCGCAATGCCGATGCGCGGCCTGTTCGACACGCAGCAGCTCAGTCTGCCGCGGGCGCGAGGCGCCGACGGGCCGTCATTCCTCGATCACCTCGGCATAGAGGTCGTGAACATCGCAGTCGGTAACACGGACGCGGTAGAAGCCGCCGATCTCGAGCCCCTCGGCTTCGGGAATCATCACCAGCCCGTCGATTTCGGGCGCATCGCCCTCCGAGCGCGCCAAGGCACCCTCCTCGTCGATGTCGTCGATCAGGACGGTGATCTCGCGGCCGATCTTGCGTTCGAGCCGCTGTGTCGAAATGTCCTCCTGGACTTCCATCAGGCGTGCCTTGCGCTCCTCGCGCACCTCTTCGGGGAGCGCACCGGGCAGTTCGTTGGCCGTCGCCCCTTCGACCGGCGAGTAGGCGAAACAGCCCACGCGATCGAGTTGCGCTTCCTCGAGAAACTGCAGCAGCTCCTCGAATTCCTGCTCGGTTTCGCCCGGAAAACCGGCAATGAAGGTACTGCGGATGGTGAGGTCCGGACAAATCTCTCGCCACGCCTTGATGCGGGCGAGGTTGTTCTCGGCGCTCGCCGGCCGCTTCATCAGCTTCAGGATGCGCGGATTCGCATGCTGGAACGGCACGTCGAGATAAGGCAGGATCTTGCCCTCGGCCATGAGCGGAATCAGCTCATCGACGTGTGGGTAGGGATAAACGTAATGCAGCCGCACCCAGACGTCGAGCTCGCCGAGCGCAGTTGCCAGTTCTGTCAGGCGCGTCTTGAGCGGACGGCCTTCCCAGAAACCGGTGCGGTACTTGATGTCCACGCCGTAGGCGCTGGTGTCCTGCGAAATCACCAGCAATTCGCGCACGCCGGCATCGACGAGGCTCTCCGCCTCGCGCATCACGTCGCCGATCGGCCGCGACGCCAGGTCGCCACGCAGCGACGGGATGATGCAGAAGCTGCAGCGATGATTGCAGCCTTCGGAAATCTTGAGATAGGCGTAATGCTGCGGCGTCAGCTTGATGCCCTGCGGGGGAACGAGGTCCGTGAACGGGTCGTGCGGCCGCGGCAGGTGCGCATGGACGACGTCCATCACCTCCTCGGTCGCATGCGGTCCTGTCACGGCGAGCACCGAAGGATGCACGTCGCGCACCACATTGCCCTTGGCGCCAAGGCAGCCGGTAACGACCACCTTGCCGTTTTCCGCGAGAGCTTCGCCTATGGCGTCGAGCGATTCCTCGACCGCTGCATCGATGAAGCCGCAGGTGTTGACGACGACGAGATCAGCGCCGTCATAGGACGGCGCAATCTCGTAACCTTCGGCGCGCAGCCGGGTCAGGATGTTCTCGGAATCGACGAGTGCCTTGGGACAGCCGAGGGAAACGAATCCGACCCGCGGGGCGGGTTTGGGTCTTGCCATACTTGATTCGGCAGGTCGGGACAGGCGGCCATCGTGGCCGCCCGCATCTTACTGCTCGACCTTCTTGTCGTCGGGCTTGGCGACAGGCTGGCCCGGAAAGTTGGGGAACTGGAATCCCGAAAACAGCGTGCGCGTCTGGTTCTCGATCTGGTCCTGCATCTGCATGAACATCTTCTTGGACTGCTCCATGTAGGCGCCCATCATGCTTTGCATGGCCGGCCCCTGGAAATTCAGGAACTGCGTCCACAGATCCTTGCTCATGCCGTTGTTGTCGCCGTACATGTTGCGCACCTGATCCTGCAGCTTGGACTGCATGTCGGTGAAGGCAGTGATGTTGTTCTCCAGGTACTTTCCCATCATCCCCTGCATCGCATTGCCGTAGAAGCGGATCATCTGCGACAGCAGGTCGCTGGTGAACATCGGCATGCCGCCGGTTTCTTCGTCGAGGATGATCTGCAGCAGGATCGACCGCGTCAGATCCTCGCCGCTCTTGGCATCGACGACCTGGAAGTCTTCCGTCTTAAGGACGAGTTCCTTGACATCGGCCAGCGTGATATAGGAGCTGGTTTTCGTGTCGTACAGGCGCCGGTTGGGATATTTCTTGATCAACCGCACGTTATCGGACTTGCTTTGCTCTGCCATACTTTCCTTCCTGGTCGCTGCACTCGACATTGTCGTAACCTCCCCCCGAACGGGCTGTCCGCCCTCTGGATGAGTCTTCTTTCGTGCCGTTGGCGGGAATCGGCATGGACTTCGACTCTTACCGGACAGTATACAAGAAAAAAACCCCTGAACTCGTCAGGGGTTTCCCTTGCGGAAGCCAATCCAGCGCTCAGCACATGTGCAGTCCACCGTTGATGTTCAGCGTCGCGCCGGTCATGTACCCGGCGAGATCGGAAGCGAGGTAGGCGCACAGATGGCCGATTTCCTCCGGTTTGCCGAGGCGCGCCATCGGAACCTGGGCGACGATCTGCTCGCGCACTTCCTCCTTGATCGCCATGACCATCTCGGTACCGATGTAGCCCGGGCAGATGGCGTTGACGGTGACGCCCTTCTTCGCGACTTCCTGGGCGATCGCCTTGGTGAAGCCGAGAATGCCGGCCTTTGCGGCAGAGTAGTTCGCCTGGCCGAACTGGCCCTTGACGCCATTGACCGAGGAGACGTTGATCACGCGGCCCCAGCCGCGCTCGGCCATGCCGGCCAGCACCTGATGCGTGACGTTGAACACGCTGTCGAGGTTGGTCGACATCACCGCATCCCACTGGGAGCGGTCCATCTTGCGGAACATGCCGTCGCGCGTGATGCCGGCGTTGTTCACCAGCACGTCGACCGGGCCGAGTTCGGCTTCGATCTTCTTGACCATCGCGGCGCAGGAATCGTAGTCGGCAACGTCGGCTTCACCGGCGTGAAAATCGAAACCTTCGGCCTTGGTCCTGGCCAGCCATTCATCCTTCTGCGGAAAACCCGGCAGGCAGTTCGCCACGACGACAAAACCCTCTTTCGCCAGCGACTTGCAGATTGCCGTTCCAAGACCACCCATTCCGCCGGTCACCAGTGCCACGCGCTTAGACATCTTTCTTCCCTTATTGAACGCTAACAACTTACCCCCGCTCGCAGCCCCGTCCGATCCCCTTGCGGTTGAAGCGGGTGCGGATGCGCGCCTCGCGACGCGCATCCGCAGGGCGCGAGCCCCTTAGAACATGTGCTGGCCGCCGTTGATCGAGATGTTGGCGCCCGTCACAAATGCAGCCTCGTCCGAAGACAGGTAGGCCACGAGTCCTGCAATTTCCTCCGGCTTGCCGAGACGGGTGACGGGAATCTGCGGCAGGATCTTCGAGTCGAGAATCTCCTGCGGAATCGCCATCACCATCTTGGTGCCGATGTACCCCGGCGAAATCGTGTTCACCGTCACGCCACTGCGGGCCACTTCCAGCGCAAGCGCCTTGGTGAAGCCGTGCATGCCTGCCTTGGCCGCCGAGTAGTTGGTCTGTCCGAACGCACCCTTCTGCCCGTTGACCGAAGAAACGTTGATCACGCGGCCCCACTTGCGCTCCACCATGCCGTCCATCACCTGCTTGGTCATGTTGAAGCAGGAGTCGAGGTTGGTCTTGATCACCGCGTCCCAGTCCGCCTTGGTCATCTTCTTGAAGGTCATGTCGCGCGTGATGCCCGCGTTGTTCACGAGAACGTCCACCGGCCCCACTTCCGCCACCACCTTCGCGACGCACTCCTTGCACGAGTCGAAATCCGACACATCCGCGGGATACGCCTTGAAGCCGTATCCCATGTTGTTCATCGTCTGCAGCCAATCGCCGGCGTTCTTGTTGCCCGGCGAATACGTCGTCACGACCTTGTAGCCCAGCGCGGCGAGCTTGATGCAGATCGCTTCGCCGAGGCCGCCCATGCCGCCCGTTACCAATGCCACTCTTGCCATTCTTGGTCTCCTCACCTTCTTGTTGGGGGATTGCGACTGCGTCCCTCAACGGCCATCCCCTTGGGCCGTCACGCAGAAATTCCCGTCAGACCTTCTCCTTGACGTAACGCCCCGGTGCCGCTTCGAGCGGCCGATACTGCGCATTGCCGAGCTGCGAGCGCGCCGGCACCTCCCCATCCGCGAAGCGGCTCAGCCACTTCGCCCAGTGCAGCCACCAGCTTCCTTTTTGCTCCGCAGCGGTTTCCAGCCACTCGTCGCCATTCTTGGCCGCGCTGTCGCCGGTCCAGAAGCTGCGCTTGTTTCTCGAGGCCGGGTTGATCGCGCCGGCAATATGCCCCGACGCGCCGAGCACGAACGTCGATTCGCCGCCCAGCAACTGGCGCACCAGATAGGCCGACTTCCACGGCACGATGTGGTCCTCGCGTGTCGCGAGCAGGTAAGCCGGCACGTCAACCTTGCCCAGATCAACCTTGGCACCGAGCATTTCCAGCTTCCCTGGGAGGCGCAATTCATTCTGCAAGTACATGTGCCGCAAATAGTACGCGAGGAACGGGCCCGGCAGATTGGTGCTGTCCGCGTTCCAGTACAGCAGGTCGAACGCATCGGGCTTCTTGCCCTTGAGGTAGTTGCCGACCACGTATTGCCAGATCAGGTCATTGGCACGCAGGCTGGAGAACACCTGCGCCAGTTCGCGGCCGCTGAGCAGCCCGCCCTTGCCGATGGTGGCCTCGCGTGTCGCGACCGAGGCCTCGTCCACCAGGCAGCCGAGCTCGCCGGCATCGGCGAAATCCAGCAACGTCGTCATCAGCGTCAGGCTCGCCACCGGATCCTCGCCGCGGGCGCGCAGCACCGCCAGCGCAGACGACAGGATCGTCCCGCCGACGCAGAATCCGAGCGCGTTCGGCTTCGCCTCGCCGGTCACCTCGCGCACCACGTTCAGCGCAGTGATCGGGCCGAGTTCGAGGTAGTCGTCCCAGCCGTAGCCGGACTCCGGCGCTTTGGCGTTCTTCCATGAAATGAGGAACACCGTATTGCCCTGCTCGACCATGAACCGCACCAGCGAAGACTCCGGCTGCAGATCCATGATGTAAAACTTGTTGATGCAGGGCGGTACCAGCAGCAGCGGACGCTTCGCCACCTTGCCGGTCAGCGGCGCATACTGGATCAACTGCATCAGCGGGTTTTCGTAGATCACCGATCCCTCGGTCACCGCGATGTTGCGGCCGATCTCGAAGGCGGTATCGTCGGTCATCGAGATACGACCCTTTTCGAGATCGCCCAGCAGATTGCGTATGCCCTGGGTGATGCTCGCGCCGTTCGATTCCAGCGCCGCCTTGACGAACTCCGGATTGGTCGCCGCAAAATTGGATGGCGCCATGGCATCGATGTACTGGCGCGTCAGGAACTGCACGCGTGACTTGGCACGCTCGTCGGGAATCGGCAGTTCCGCCGCCATCTGGCTGAGGAACTGCGCATTGATCAGGTAGGACTGGCGCAGGAAATCGAAATAGCTGCTTTCCGACCATTCCGGCGCATTGAAACGGCGGTCGCCCGGTTCGGGCTTCGCCACGGCCGGGGCCGGCCCTTGCTCCTTGTGCTGCATGATCGCGGACCACAACTGGGTGTGGCGCTCGACGAACTGCTGCTGCAACTGCGCGAACTTCTGCGCCTCCGGCTGGGGAAAGGCCGGCGGAACCGGCACCGACTGCAGCATGCCGCCCTGCTTGCCGAGAAATTCGAAGAACTGGTTGGCGAAGGCCTGCCCTCTTTTCAGCATCTCCTGCATCGCCGCGGTCTGCTGCTCCGTGGTCCCGGACATCGAACTCCCCTCTGTTGTCGCCGGCGCTCTGGTCTGCGCGGCCTTTAACTGCGATTATGTGGCCTGGGCTCCCCGCTGCGTAGCCGGAATCAGCCAAGCGGATCCCGCACACACGGGTGCCAAGTTCCCGCGATTTTGCACCGCAGCATTTTTGCTGTCAACGGCCCGCACGGGGCTTTCTTCAACGCGCATGTACATCGTTGCAATTGCCTGGATCTACGTCGTGCTGTTGATGGCGATGTCCGAAACGAGCGCCGTGACCGGCGTGCTGACATTCGTGTTCTACGGCCTGCTGCCGCTCGCCCTGCTGCTCTGGCTGGTCGGCACCCCGATCCGCCGCCGGCGGCTAAGGGAGGATGCCGAGGGCGTCGACCAGGCGGTGGGCGGCAGAGATGGAAAGGATGCCGAGGCCGATTAGCACCACCTGCTGCACCGTCGCGCGCAGCTCGCGCCGCTTGTGCAGGCCCGGAATCAGGTCCGCGACCGCGACGTAGATCATGCTCGCGCAAGCCAGCGCCAGCAGCACCGGCACCGCGCCATCCACCAGGGGCAGCGCAACGTAGGCCAACAGCCCGCCGACCAGGGTCGCCAGGCTCGACAGGATGTTGAACACAAAGGCCTTCGCCCGCGAATAACCCGAGTGCAGCAGGATCACGAAGTCGCCGACCTCCTGCGGAATCTCGTGCGCGATCATCGCCAGCGCGGTCACCATGCCAAGCGGAATGCTCTCCATGAAGGCCGCCGCAATCAGCACGCCATCCACGAAATTGTGGAAGGTATCGCCAATCATGATCAACGTGCCGCTGCGCCCGTGGTCGCCGTGGTCGTGGCCGTGGTGGTCATGCCCGGGAATCTGGTCGTGGCCCTCGCAGTGGTCCTCGTGGCAATGGCGCCACAGTACGAGCTTTTCGAGCACGAAGAACAGCAGGATGCCCGCCAGCACGAGGCCGGTGCCGTGCTCCGAATCGCCGGCGCGACTCAGGGTATGCGGCAGCACCTCGAGGAAGGCTGCGCCCAGCAGCGCACCGATCGCGTAGCTGACCAGGTGCGGCACCCAATGCGCGCGCAGCGAAAGCGTGAACGCCGCCGCGGCACACACCGACAGCACACCGCCGGCCAGGCTGGCGGCAACGATCCAGTTGAGGGGGGACATGAGCCTGTGAAGAAACGGGTCGAGTGCGCCCAACCGGGCGCGGATCACCATACAAGCGGGGCGCCGATTATACGCCGCGCCGGGCCTGCACCTCCGCGCCGCGATGTCAGGCGAGCGCGCGAATGCTGGTCAGCGCCGGCTGGCGCAGCAGACCGCGCGTACCCAGCCAGCCGGCGAGCGTCACGCCGGCAATGCCCAGCGGCACCGCGAACAAGACCGGCAGCACGCTCGGCAGGTAGTCGAGCGAGAACACGAAGCGCGCCAGTGCCCAACCGATGGCGCTCGCCGCCACGCCCGCCAGCAGGCCGGCGACCGCGCCCAGCGCGGCGAACTCCACCAGCAGCGCGGCGCGCAACTGCCGGTCACGCGCGCCCAGCGTGCGCAAAATCGCCATCTCGAAGCCGCGCTCGGCGTGGGTCGATTCCAGCGCGGCGAACATCACCACCACGCCGGCCAGCAGCGCAAAACCGAATACGAACTGCACCGCTGCCGAGAGCTGGTCCATCACGCCCTGGAACTGGCGCATGATCGCGCTCATGTCGATCACCGTGAGATTCGGGAACGCCGCCACCAGACGATTGGTGAAATCGGCCCGCTCGTCGGGCAGGTGGAAGGCGGTGATGAAGCTCGCCGGGTAGCCTTCCAGCACGCCCTCGGGCGTGATGACGAAGAAATTGACGCGCATCGAATCCCAGTCGAGCTTGCGCAGGCTGCTCACCTTGGCCTCGATCGGCGTGCCGGCGACGGTGAACGTGAGCGTGTCGCCGAGCGCGATGCGCAGCGCCTTCGCCAGCCCGTCCTCGACCGAAAACTGGGGCGCACGATCAGCGCCGTGCCAGGCCCCCGCAATCACCTGGTTGCGCGGCGGCAGCACGTCTGCATACGAGAGGTTGAACTCGCGCTCCACCAGCCGCTTCGGCCGATCCTCGTCGTAATCGTCGGGCGACACCGGCTTGCCGTTGATCGCGGTCAGCCGGCCGCGAATCATCGGCGACTGGGCCGGCCGCGGCAGTCCGTTCGCGACAAAGAACTCGGCCACCGGCGCCACCTGTTCCGGCTGGATGTTGATGATGAAGCGGTTCGGCGCGTCCGCCGGCATGGCGCGGCGCCACTCGCCGAGCAGGTCGTTGCGCGTCAGCGTGAGCAGCAGCAGCGCGGTCAGTCCGACGGCGAGGCCCACGCTCTGGATCAGCGAGGCGCCGAGCCGGCGGCGCATCGACGCCAGCCCGTAGCGCCAGCCCGCGCCCGACGCTGCGCGCACCCGCCCGGCGGCGCCGATCGCCACCCGCGCCGCCGCGGCGAACACACCGAGTGCGACGGCAAAGCCGCCAACCACCGCCAAGCCGAGCTTCGCCTCGCCGGCGATCCAGAACATCAACGCTGCCAGCACGCCGATGCCTCCCGCATAACCGGCAATCGTCAGCCCTTCCGCCCCGCTCCACTCGCGGCGCAGCACGCGCAGCGTGGATACGCGCCCGAGGCGCAGCAGTTGCGGCAACACGAAGCCGCCAAGCAGCGCCAGCCCCACCGCGAAGCCGTGCGCCACCGGCAGCGGGCCCGGCAAGGGCAGCTGCGCACCGATCAGCGCCGCGAGCACGCTCGCCAGCCCGATCTGCACCCCGTAGCCGATCACGCAACCGAGCGCCGCGGCGGCCAGCCCGAGCATCAGGAATTCACCGACGTAGAGCCGCAGCACGTCGCCACGCGACGCGCCCAGGCAGCGCATCACCGCGCAGCCGTCGAGATGGCGCTGCATGAAGCGCCGCGCCGAGAGGCCAATCGCCACCGCCGCCAGCACAACCGCCAGCAGCGCGGCGAGGCGCAGGAACTTCTGCGCGCGGTCGAGCGCCGAACGCACCTCGGGCCGCGCGTTGTTGATGTCCTCGAGCGATTCACCGCGCGCGAGCCGCGGCTCGGCCCATTTGCGGAATTCCGCGATCTGCCTCGGTTCGCCGGCAAACTGCAGCTTGTACGAGATGCGCGAGCCGTTCTGGATCAGCCGCGTCGCCGGCAGGTCGGCGGCGTTAAGCATCAGCCGCGGCACGATGGAGAAGAAATTCGCGCCGCGGTCGCTCTCATAGGTGATGACGCCGGCCACGCGCAGCCGCATCTCGCCGAGGCCGACGAAATCGCCCGCCTTCACCTGCAGCGCCGAGCTCAGCCGCTCGTCGAGCCACGCCTCGCCCGGCGCCGGAATGCCGCTCGCCACTGCGTCCGGCTGGTTCAGGCCGGGCGCCACGCGCACCTGCCCGCGCAGCGGGTAGCCGGGTTCGACCGCCTTGATGCCGGCCAGCTGCGCCACATCGCCGGTGCTCGCCATGCTGGTGAAGCTGGTGGTGGTGATGACCTGCAGGCCGAGCGCGCGCGCGCGTTCGGCATAGCGCGCATCCCACGCGTGGTCCGCCGTCAGCAGCAGGTCGCCGCCGAGCAGTTGGTTGGCCTCGCGTGTCAGCGCCTGCGACAGCCGGTCGGCGAAGAAGCCCACCGAAGTCAGGCTGGCCACGGCGATGACGAGCGCGAAGCCGAGGATGTGCAGCTCGCCGGCGCGCAAATCGCGCAGCAGCAGGCGCCAGGAGAGTCGGATCGATTTCATGGTCTGGCAGAGTCGGCCGGCGGGGCACAAGTTCCCCGGGCCGCGGCCCGCATTGTGCCACTGCTCCGCGGGGCGCATGGATCAAGCGGCCCGGGCCATGCCAGTCTGCAGACCGCATGGCTGCTCACGCTCCAGCCTGCATGCTCCAGAATGCCCGCCCCGCCTGCCTTTCAGGCCACCCTGGCGGCGGGGCTGCCGCGCATTGCGGCGCCGCCCGCCGCACCTGCAATTCACCTTGCAAATCCGCGTCCTGCGTACTGTCATTCAATCTGGATGGGAGGGACACCTCATGTGGGACGGCAAGGTCTTCTTCGTGGTCATCGTCGCCGTGATCGCGAGCGCGGTGGTCGGCCGCATGATCGCCGCGACCTATCGCCGCCGCGTGCTGCTGCTGATGTCTGCGCCGGCACAGACGATCGCGCCGCTTTCCGCCGGCCTGCGCCCGCTGCGCGCCGCACGCCCCGCCAGCCGCGCGCAGAACCGCGCCGCGCGCCGGCGCACCGCGCTGCTGATCGTCGCCCTCTCGCTCGCCATCGGCCTCACCCAGGCGTGGTGGGAACTCGAATTCGTCTGGAACGACACCGCCTACGGCCCGATCAAGCTTGCGCTGTGGGGTCTGATGCGCGCCTGGATCGTCGTGCCGGCGCTCGGGCTGCTGTGGCGCTGGGGCTGGGGGCGCGTCGCGCTCGGCAGCCTGGCCTACATGGTCGTCGCGCTGCTGCTGATCCTGCTGCGTTCGGACGGGCAGCAGTCGCCGCTCGCCCTCGTCTACTTCGTGCTGCTCGCCACGCTGCCGACGCTGATCGTGTTCGGACTCGCGGCCAGCGGCCCGGCACGCGCCACCGGCCCGTATCTGCTGCCGCTCTTCATCCTGCTCGGCGGCGCCTCGATCATCGGCACCGACCTGCTCGACGCAATGGTCAACCGCGGGGTCGCGACGACGCCGATCATGGAATCGGTCCGCGTTCTCGGCGCCGTGCCGGTGATGGGCTTCTTCGTGCTGGCGCCCTGGGCAATCCTCGCCTGGCCCGCCTGGCGGGTCGCCCGGGCCATTGCGCACGCCTACGCGCGGCACCTGTTCTCCGAGCCGCTCTACCTGATGGGCAGCCTGTGGCTGGTGGCGCTGCTGCTCGACGCGCTGGCGGCGAGCCACAGCATCGGCGCACGCTCGCTGCTCGTCATCCTGTGCTGGCTGTGGCTGCCGCTCGGCGTGATGCTGGGCCGGCGCTGGCTGGCGCCGCCGCCCGACCCACCCAACCTGCTGGTGCTGCGCGTATTCCGCCGCGATGCCGAGGTGCAGGCGCTGTTCGATTCGGTGATCCGGCGCTGGCGCAGCAGCGGCACGGTGAGCCTGATCGCCGGCACCGACCTCGCGCTGCAGACGCTCGACCCGGACGAGCTGTTCGCCTTCCTCAACGGCCGGCTCGAGGAACGCTTCATCCGCAACCCGGACGACCTCTTGCGCCAGCTCGCCGCGATCGACAACCAGCCCGACCCCGACGGGCGCTTTCGCGTCACCGACTTCTACTGCCTCGACACGACGTGGAAGCTCGCGCTCGATGCGCTGGTGGTGCGCGCCGACGTGGTGCTGATGGACCTGCGCGGCCTCGCCGCCGGCAACCTCGGCTGCCTGCACGAACTGGCGGTGCTCGCGCGCGCCGCGCACCTGCTGCGCGTGGTGCTGCTGTTCGACGCGGCAACTGACCGCACCGCCGCCGCAGCGGCCATCGGCGGCCCCGACCCGCGTTTTGCGTGGTTCGACGCCAGCCGGCTCGAGCGCGCCCCGACCGAGGCCGTGGCCGGAATGCTGCTCGACGCGCGCTGAACGGCGCCGGCTAGGTCGCCTGAGCCTTCACCTCGAGTTCCTGCTGCAAATGCCCGGCCAGCCGGTCGACCGCCTGGTCGACGAAGCGGCCCAGCGCGAGCTGCTGCTCGTGCGGAAAATCCACCTTGAAGTTGGCCTGCAGGATGGTGGCGACGCTCGCCGCGGTGCGGCTGACGCGGTCCGCCGCGGCATCGACCGGCGCCGGTTCGGAAAGGTCGCGCAGCACGTCTTCGTAGAAGCGCTCGAACAGCGCCACGATCTGCTGGCGCGTCTCCGCCGGCAGCGCGCCGCCGGCCGGCGTCACGAGGTCGGTCAGACAGTCGTCGCGCCCCTGCCGCAGGTCCGCCATGGTTGCGGCATACGAAGCCTGATCGATGCGCTGGCCGAGCGCCGGCACCCCGGCGCCCAGCGCCCAGTAAACCGCGCCGTTCAACGCCATCAGCACCAGACCGAGGTGGAACGGCTGGCGTACCGCCTCGCGGATGATCGGAAATTCGCCGAGCGGCGGCTGCTGGAGCGCCTGCATTGCGGCCGAAGCCTGGTCCGAGGACCACTTGACCGACCAGTAGCCGAGGTACTTGGCATCGACCGTCTTCGAGGGATTGCTCTTCAGCGCGTACTTGCAGCTTGCCATTGCCCGTATTCCCGGATGGATTCAGAAGGTTGCGGATTGTACCCGTCATGCGCCGTGCACAGACCCTAGCGTGGCGCCGCCCACACCACCTGCGCCCCTGCGCCGCTGAAATCGCCCTTGCGGTGCATCTGCTCGCCGATCAGCGACAGCGCGAACAGCAGGATCATCGAGAACAGCGCGACGGTGAGGGTGCCGAACACCAGCCCGAACGCGCCGGCTGCCAGGCGCGCCCGCGGCGACCCGCCGAAGGCATCCGCACCGGACAGCGCAGCGGCCGCATCCGGCCGCCCCCGGGCGAGCTTCACGGCGATGCTGACGGTGACGACCGCAACCGCCACCGTCGCCGCCAGGATGGCGAGGAAGATCCCGACGCAGATCAGCACGAAAATCCGCTCGGTCGCCCCGCCCTCGATGTAGGTGCGCCAGGTCGCCGCGACCATGCGCGGCGCGCGCTCGATGCCTTCCGAATAGGTGTCGAGCAGCATGGCCGTGGTGCTTTTGCGCGGCTTGCTGCCGAGTTCCTGCCACAGCTTGTGCATCGCCTCGTCGCCGCCGAGCGCCTCGCCGACGCCCTTGATGAAGGCATCGAAGCCGCCTTCGAAATCGCCGGCCGCGAAGCGCGGCGCCAGGCGGTCTTCCAGCAGGCGGCGCACCAGCGCATCGGGCAGGCGGTCCTCCAGCCCGTAGCCCACCTCGGCGCGGGCAATGCGCGCATCGCGGAACACGAACAGCGCGATGCCGTTGTCCTCCTGCGCGCCGATTCGCCACGCCGACGCCCGCCCGCTGGTCCAGCCCGAAAGCCCGCCGTCTGGCGGCGCCGCATCGACGTACACCACCATCTGGAAACGCGAGTCGCGCAGCAGCACGCCGCCCGTCTCCCACGCGTACTGCTTCGACACCAGCCCGGCACGGTCGACGAAGGCCTCGTCCGGGTGGTCCGGCGCCCGCGCCGCCTCGGGCCGTTGCGGCACCGCAAAGATCAGCGCCAGCACCAGGATCAGCAGTCCGAGCGCAGCCAGCCGGATGCGCCACACCAGCGGCGAACCCGGCGGCGCCTCGCGGATGCGCCGGGCCAGCGGCTTCGCCGACGCCGCGGCATCAGCCGGGCGCGCCGCGCGCTTGCGCCCGGCGCCACGCGGCGTCCCGTCCTTTTCAGCCATCGTACCCCCCGTTCCTGACCCTGAGTCTGCAACGCGCATGGAATGGCGCGTTTCAGCCCCCCCGGCCTGCAAGCCGCCCCTGGCGCCGATTTTCAGCACACCCTGCCCGAAAGCGCCAGTTCATGCGCCATGCCGGGCTGCCGCAAACCCGAACCGCCCCGACCGGCAGCGCCGTGCTCCGGCTGAAATCGAGTCGCGCCCGAACCCTTCGATTGATCTTGGGGAGCGGGAAAGGCGGTGTCCGCCAACAGGCTCCTTCACGCAGCGACGCAACGCGTCGGGCGTGGCAGGCACGGTGGCCGGCAGTCAATCGCACAGCGCATCGGCGAGCGCGCGCAGGAGCGACGCACCGTCGCCGCGCCATGCGCTGCCGTGCATGCAGGCGAGCGTCGTCGGGGCGGTCGAGGCGAGCCGCTCGATCATCGACCGCGCATGCCGGGTGTGGGAGAAATAGTCCATCTGGCGACGGAACGTCTCGCTCGGTCCGAGGATGTCCGACTCGGTCACCGGCGGATTGTCGGCACCGCCCTGCGTGAACAGGTCGCCGCAGAAGAGCGTTCCGGTCCGCTCTTCTGCCAGGAAGCCGCATTCCCACGCGTGCGGCAGGTGGGGCGCGTCATACCAGCGGACCGTATGTCTGCCGAGCGACAAGGCCTCGCCGTCAGCGAGTGCGCGAGGTGGCCGATCGGCAAGGTCCCCGATGGACACCATCGCGGCGACGCTGCCGCACAACGGCGCGGACTGCGGGGCCGCTGCAAGCCATTCGTTGAGCGAGCCGCACTCGTCGGCTTCGACGTGCGAAAACGCGATGTGACGCAGGCGATCCGGCGCAATGACACTCGCCACCGCCTCGCGCACGAGCGGAAACATCCGGCGAGGCCCCGTGTGGAAGATCAGCGGCGCGTCGTCGACGATGAGGTATTGGTTGAACGAAAAGCCGCCCCCCGGAATGCTCACCGGCGTGCTGATGCGGTAGATCCCGTCCGCAACCTCGTCGACCCGGGTTCCGGACTGCGTGTTCGTGATCGCCATTTCAGCGTCTCCTGGTCCGCAAGCGGGAAAAAGAAGCAGGAATCACCGGCGTGGCGCCCGCCATCCGGCAGCCGATTCCGCCACCCTCACGACCTCGGTACCCCTTTGCATGCAGCCGACGCCGTTCGCCCGCCAGCGCCCTGCGCGGCCTCGGGCCGCGTCGCGCGCCGCGCATTCCGTCGATCATCGCGCTCGAGCGCGCATGGCCTCGTGGCGGCTTCGGGTGCCGAAGTGGTCGAAGGCAGTGGTAAAAGGATCGAGGGTGGAATTGTTTTCCCGTTTGGCCCCGTTGTCCAACCGGGAAACGATTCGACCCCGCGCACCGCCGTATCCCGGCATCAAGCAGGCGGTGCGGCAATGCCCCGCGCAGGGCATAACCCCAAAGTTGCGATACACGAGGAGAGACCATGCACAAGAACACCATCTGCATCTGGTTCGACACGGACGCCGAAGAGGCCGCCCGCTTCTACGCGGCAACCTTCCCCGACAGCCGCGTGACGGCCGTCCGCCGGGCGCCCGCCGATTACCCGTCCGGCAAGGCCGGCGACGTCCTCACCGTCGAGTTCACCGTCGCCGGCATTCCGTGCCTCGGCCTCAACGGCGGCCCGGCGTTCCGGCAGACCGAGGCCTTTTCGTTCCAGATCGCGACCGACGACCAGGCAGAGACCGACCGCTACTGGAATGCCATCGTCGGCAATGGCGGGGCCGAGAGCGCCTGCGGCTGGTGCAAGGACCGCTGGGGTGTTTCCTGGCAGATCACCCCGCGCGTGCTGACCGAGGCGATGGCCGCAGGCGGCGATCAGGCCAGGCGCGCCTTCGAAGCCATGATGACCATGCAGAAGATCGACGTTGCGGCCATCGAGGCGGCCCGGCGCGGCTGACATCGGCGGACGGCATCGGCGCCCTCGCGGGCACCGTTGCCGCTGGCCTGCGCAGGCGGATTGGGGTGAAAGGGCCGAGGCTCGGAATGATTTCCCGTTTGGATCGGGTGTCCAACGAATAAATCAATCGAGCCTGACGATCATCTGACCGGCCTCCCCGCCTCCATGAGGTAGCGGAGAGGCCGGCTAGATGATCAGGACTCACTTGTTTCCTGTCGGCTGCAGCGATCTAAGAAATCATTCGCGCGCGGCCCTCGAGTTCCTGCCGTTCAGGTCTTGCTCGTGAGCGGGAGCCTGCCGGCGAGCTTGGCGTCGCCATAGACGCGCAGCACCTGGGACACCACGACCTGATAGCCATCCAGCCAGCGGGCCTGCTTTGCCTTGGCCTCCAGATGCGTGGGATGACGCATGAGTGCTTGCAGCGCTTCAAGCGACTCCCAGTAATAGACATTGGAGACAAGGCCGGTCTCGGCGTTTTCCCAGGACTCTTCGCAAAGATACCCGGGCGTTGCCCGAGCGGCGGCAGCAATCTGTTCGTCCAGCCGGTAGAACTCGTCGTCCCACTCGCCCTTGGCAAAGATGAAGGTGGATGAATACATGGGAAGCCTCGGGAAGGTAAAAGCGGCCGGTAAGATGCAAGGTAAAACGCACTAAAACGAGGCGCACTAAAACGACACTAAAACGCACTAAAACGGGGACTGACCACGATTTCTCACAGCAGCGTCTGCTGGCGGTCGTCCCCCTGCGGCGCTTTCGGCGGCCGGCCCGCCACGCCGCGAATGGCGCGCCGGCCCAGCGCCGCTTCGATCTGCGCCTGGAAGCGCTTGTCGCCGAGTGCGTAGTTGCCGTTGGTCGCACTGCGGATTTCCTCGACCACCGCCTCGTCGAGGTGGGCGCGAAACAGTGCCCGGTACGCTTGCCGGCGCTCGGCGTCGGTTCGCCCGAGCCGTCGATACTGGTCATGTGGCGTGAGCATGGGGTTGGCCTTGCCCATCGCGTTGGCGTGGAAACTGGTCCAGCGGAAATCCTGCGGTTTGCTCACCATCGCCGCGCGCACCGGGTTCAGCTCGATGTAGCGGTAGCAGGCCAGCACGTAGTCTTCGGTCTGCGTCAGGCAGGAGCGAAAGCGCCCTTCCCAGAGCGTGCCGCTGCGCCGGTAGCTGCGGTTGATGTACTGGACGTAGCGCTGTCCCAGATGCTTCATCATCAGCGCGGCGCTGTCTTCGCGTTGCGGCGTGATCAGCAGATGGACGTGGTTGGTCATCAGCACGTAGGCGTGAATGGCGCAGCCGAACCCCGCGGCAAATTCCTTCAGGTAATGCAGGTAGAACAGGTAGTCGTCTTCGCCGAAGAAGCAGACCGCGCGATTGTTGCCGCGCTGGATGATGTGCCAGGGAACGCCGGCAAGGGCAAGGCGTGCGCGCCGCGGCATGGCAGGCTCCCGAAGAAGGGCGATGCGGGAAGCGTAGCAGAAATATTAGTGGTCTGTCCCCTATTACGCTACCCTATTACGTTCTATTACGTTAGCCGTTTAAGTTCAAGCGCTGATGACTTTGGAGAGACCAGCCTCCCCGGCCGGCGTCTCTGCCAGCCAGGGAATCAGGGCGCTCCGCTGCGACAACTCATCGGCCACCCGGCGGATGAACGGGGCTTCGTAGGCACCGCGTTGCGAGAGAAGCGGGTCATGCGTGCCGCTCGCCAGGAGGGATTGATTGATGATCCAGGCGTGCGGAGTGATGCCGGCCCGGTTCAGGTCGCCTTGCAGCCGTTCCGCCTCGTGGACTGGCGTCGCCTCTGGCAAGGTCACAAGCATTACGCGGGTGTACTTCTTGTCCCGCAATCGGGGCAGTAGTTCGCGGACGGCCTCGGGCATGTCGCCCTGCGTGCGCATGACTTCGCGGTGGTAAGCCTCCGCTGCATCGAGCAGTAGGATCGTATGACCAGTCGGTGCCGTATCCAGAACCACGAAGCCATCCTTACCTTCATCGACGGTCCGAGCGAAGGCCCGGAACACCGCGATTTCTTCGGTGCAGGGCGAACGCAGGTCTTCTTCCAGCATCGCACGGCCACCGGCATCCAACTGCTTGCCGGCTTTCTCCAAGACATCTTCGGTGTACTGGGCGACCTCTCGGGCTGGGTCAATACGGGTGACCGTCAGACCAGCGATATTGCCCTCAATCGTATTCGCCACGTGGGACGCCGGGTCTGTCGTCGAGAGAATGACCTTATGGCCCCGCTTAGCGAGCGCTACAGCAATCGCCGCCGCCACCGTGGTCTTGCCCACGCCGCCCTTGCCCATGGTCATGATGACGCCGTGGCCCGTGCTGGCGATGTCTTCGACCAATCCACCCAAGCCGGGCGGCAAGGCAGTTTCTGTCGCAACTGGTTCAGCTAGCACATTAGCGCTCTCAGGATGTGCCATGAGGCGCAATGCCTCCAGGCCGACGGTCCCCCTTGGGAGGAAAGGAATCGTCGTGCCGGGCAGTTCTGCAAGCGCCTCAGGCATGTCCACCAGTGCCTTGGTGGCCCTCTGAGACATTGCTTCGGCGATGGCGTCGTCCTGCCGGTAAGTGGTGAAGCGGCCATTGATGGCGAGCATCAGGTTAATGATGCCCAATTCGGCCAATTCGCCACGAGTCCGATTGGCCTCCCGTAGCGACGCCGCTTCCGGCCGGCTGACCAGGATGACGGTCGTTTCTTCGGCGTTGGAGAGGCGTTCGACCGTAGCGGCGTAGAGAGCCTTCTGCTTCTCCAGTCCAGCTAGCGGGCCGAGACAGGAGGCACCTCCCGTCGAAGAGGAAATGAATTCGCTCCAAGCCGAAGGCAGGGTCAGCAGACGCAGCGTGTGACCGGTCGGCGCTGTATCGAAGATGACGTGGTCGAAGTCGGCGGTTGCCCTGGGGTCGCCCAGCAGCTTGGAGAATTCGTCGAAAGCTGCAATCTCCACCGTGCAAGCCCCAGAGAATTGCTCCTCCATGCTCTGGATGGCTGCCGGCGGCAGGATGCCACGGTACGGTGCCACCATGCGCTCCCGATAAGCGTGGGCCGCCGCCTCGGGGTCAATATTTAATGCAAACAGCCCAGAAGCGCCGGGAATAGCTGTCGGGATCTGGCTTAAGCCCACACCCAACACCTCGTCCAGGTTAGAAGCTGGGTCGGTGCTGACTATGAGCACCTTCTTCCCGGCATCTGCCATCGCCAAGCCTGTCGCGCAGGAGAGAGATGTCTTACCAACCCCACCTTTGCCGGTAAAGAACAGATAGCGGGTCTGGGTGTCGGGTAGAGCCATTTTGTATCCCTCAGCAGGTGCCGGGCTTGCAGCCGCAGCTACCGGCCTTGATGTGCGGCTTCTCAGCGGTCGTGAGCGCGATACCCAGCTTCTGGGCCAATTGGGCACGCGACGGATACATGCCGGTGGAGACGATGTGGCCGTCAACGGCAAGGATAGGCAGGCGGTCCATACCAGCTTCCATTTCCTTGACCACGGCCGGATTAGCGGTAAACGCCTGCGGCTCCTGGCCGAGATTGTGGCGCTCAACGGTGATGCTGTGCTCTTCGACCCATTTCAGATCGGCGGCGAACTGGGCCAACACCGGGTCAACATCAACGCCGCAGACGCCCGTGGAACAGCACATGGCGGGGTCAAACACTTCGAGTTTCTTCATGCTTCTCTCCTTATGCGGTCTGCACGTAATAGCTCGTAATAGGGGACGCTCGTAATAGGGGACGCACCCCGAATCTTTGGCGCGGATTGATTAACGTAATAGGGGACGCACCCCGAATCTTTGGCGCGGATTGATTCGCAAGACATAAAAAGTTCTCCGCAATCGCCCTGAACGAAAAACTCGAGCCCCGTCGATTTGCGCATCCACCGACACATGACAGGCCCGAACGGCGCATGGCTATTGACTCCCCAGCCATGCCGCGCCACGAGGCAACAAGGGTGCGCCCGCCACCGCATGCCGGCCCGAGATGTCCTATCCATGCGCCTTCCCGGCCTGCCTAGACGCGCGCGACGATCAGCGGCACCTGCATCTCGCGTTTTGAGATGCCCCCGTGTACGCCGTACTGGCGGTAGCGGCGTTCGCCGGGCAGCCAGTCGCGCAGCGTCCAGTCGTCGCGCAGCAGCAGCGTGTGGGTGCCGATGCGCGTCTTCAGGCGCGGGTGGATCGGCGCCGGGCCGAACCAGCCGGCGTCGATCAGCGCCGCGCTGCGCACGCAGCGCGCCGCGTGTCCGATCTGGCGCGCGACCGCGGCTTCGAAGGCCTCGCCCTGCCCCGGCCTGACGTAGCAATACGCCACGCGCGGCTCGCCGCACAGCGGCTGTTCGAGCAACGCGCCGAGTTCGGGAAAATCGGCCAGGTCGAGCCAGTGTTCGGGGGGCGAGTCGATGAAGCCGTGGTCGGCGGTGAGGATCACCGTGGTGTCGCTGCCGGAGAGCGCGTCGAGCAGGCGGCCGAAGGCGGCATCGAGCGCCAGCAGCTCGGCGCGGGCCATGTCGCCATAGGCGCCGTAGCGATGCGACAGCGCGTCGAGCCCGTCGTAGTAGCCGTAGGTGAAGGCCGGCGCGTTTGATCGCGCAACGTCCGCCGCCACATCGGCGAGTTGCGCGAACATGTCTTCGCGATCGGCGTAGCCCTGCGTGGAAGCGCCGCGCGTGTGGAACAGGTTGAAGGGCGAGAAGGCGATGTCCGCCGGCGAGAGCACGCGCGACGCGCGCCCCAGCCCGGCGAACAGGCCGGCATGGGTGAACAGGCGCCCGGGCGGGGGCACGTCGGGCACGGGCCGATCCGCAACCGGCGGCCCGCGGCGGCGCAGCGGCAGCACCGCGAGTACGCCGCCCGCCTCCTCGAACAGCATGTGCCAGCCCGTGAGGCCGTGCGCGGCCGGTGCCAGGCCGCTCATCAGCGTGGTCACCGCCGCCGCGGTGGTGGAGGGAAACACCGAGGTGAGGCCGCCGACGCGATGCGCAGCCAGCCGCGTGCCCTGCCCGGCCTCGCGCAGCAGTGCGTCGCCAAGGCCGTCGATGACAATCAGCAGCAGGCGCCGCGCACGCGCGAACGAATGCTCCGGCACCAGAGATAAGGGTGCGTAGTCGGGAAACCGGCCGCCGCAGGTGCGGCCGATCGAGGCGATCAGGTTCAGGATGCTGCCCCCATCGTAGTCGGGCAGCATTTCGGCGGTGTCGGGGGCAATTGCGGTTGTCATCGGCCTGGCTGGCGTTGTGCGGCGGCTTTGGGCATTATCCGCCCAACTGCAACCCTCCGTGACGTGACATGGGCCTGCTGCTCGGCGGCGACATCGGTGGAACCAAGACCCTGCTTGCCCTTGCGGCACTCGACGACGCGGGGCGCATACGCCCGGTGTTCGAGCGCAGCTATGCCAGCCGCGAATTCGAGCGCTTCGGGCTGGCGCTCGATCGCTTCTTCGCCGAAGCACGCGATGCCGGGCACACCGATGTCGTGGCGGCGACCTGCATCGGCGTCGCCGGGCCGGTGCGCGGGCACAAGGTGCAAGTAACCTACCTGCCCTGGATTATCGACGCGCACGACCTGCAGCGCCGCTTCCCGCGTGCCGAAGTGCAGCTCGTCAACGATTTTGCCGCCGCCGCCGCCGGCGTGCTCGATACCGATGCGCTTGAACTGGTGCCGCTCCAGCCCGGCTCGGTCGACCCCGGCGCCTCGCGCGTCGTGCTTGGTGCCGGCACCGGGCTTGGCGTGGCCGCACTGTGCCGCGCCGCGAACCACTGGCGCATTCTGGCGGGCGAAGGCGGCCACATGGGCTTTGCGCCGGTCGACGAATGGCAGGCGCGGCTGCGCGGCTGGCTTGCCGCCCGCGAACCCCGCGTCACGGCGGAACGCGTGCTGTGCGGCAAGGGCATCGCCGAGATTTACCGCTTCCTGTGCCGCGAGGGCGCGCCGCCCGCCACGCCCAACCCGCTCGACGCACCCGACCCGGCCGCGGCCATCGCGGCGCTCGGGCTGGCGGAGCCGGACTCGACCTGCGGGCGCGTGCTGGCGATGTTCTGCACCGCCTATGGCGCCTTTGCCGGCGACCTGGCCCTGCTGTTCGACGCGCGCGGCGGCGTTTTCATCGCCGGCGGCATCGCGGCGAAGATCCTGCCGGCGATGCAGGCCGGCGGATTCATGGCGGCATTCCATGACAAGGGGGTGCACAACAGGCTTGCAGGCAACTATCCTGTGAATGTGGTCATGGAACCCCGCCTCGGCCTGCTCGGAACGCTCCAGCTCGCCGGCCGGCGCGGGCTTGCAGAAGCTTGACGCCGGTCAAGCTATCGTAATCAGGTCGTGCCACACTGAAGTCAGCTCCAATTCCAAGGGGTGGTCCACACCTCGCAATCCCGTGAAGGAGACTACGATGGCATCGCGTTCACAGACGCCGGGCGGCGTCACCGCTTCGACCACCCGCACGAGAACCCGCAAGAGCGCCGTCCAGCCGGACGAATCGGTGCAGACGGCGACGACGATTCCCGACGACATGCGCCGGCAGTGGGTGGCGGAGGCCGCCTACTTCATCGCCGAACGGCGCGGCTTCGGCGACGGTTCGTCGGAGGATGACTGGCTGCAGGCAGAACAGGACATCGAACGGATGCTCGCCTCGCCGCGTCACTGATCCGGCACCAGCACCAGCGCCGCCAGCGGCGGCAGGGTCAGTTCCAGGCTCGCGGGCCAGCCGGCCCGCGGTTCTGCGGTCGCGTCGAGGCGGCCGGCATTGCCGAGGTTGCTGCCGCCGTAGTGGGCCGAGTCGGTATTGATGGCTTCGCGCCAGGAGATCGCAGCGGGTGCCGCGATCCGGTAGCCGAACTGCGGTACGGGCGTGAAATTGATGACAACAATCAAAGCGTCGCCGTTACGCGCGCGGCGCACGAAAGCGATCACCGAATGATCGGCATCATGGCAATCGATCCATTGGAAGCCTTCGGGCTGGAAGTCGAGCTGGTGCAGTTCCGGACGCTCGCGATAGAGCCGGTTGAGGTCGCGCACGAGGTTGGCGATGCCGCGATGCGCCGGTTGTGCAAGCAAGCCCCAGTCGAGTTCGCCTTTCTCGCTCCATTCGCGCCCCTGCCCGAATTCGCTGCCCATGAAGGTGAGTTTCTTGCCCGGGGTGCCGGCCTGGTAGGCGAGCAACAGGCGCAGGTTGGCGCATTGCTGCCAGAAATCGCCCGGCATCTTGCCGAGCAGGGAGCGCTTGCCGTGCACCACCTCGTCGTGCGACAGCGGCAGCACGAAGTTTTCGCTGTATGCATAGAGCTGGCCGAAGGTCAGCAGTTCATGGTGGTAACGCCGATAGACCGGGTCCTTTTCGAGGTAGGACAGCGTGTCGTTCATCCAGCCCATGTTCCATTTCATCGAGAAGCCGAGTCCGCCGACGTAGGTCGGGCGCGACACCATGGGCCAGGCGGTGGATTCCTCGGCCAGCGTCACGGCGCCGGAAAATTCGGCATGGACCATGACATTCAGTTCGCGCAGGAAATCGATCGCCTCGAGATTCTCCCGGCCGCCATAGCGGTTGGGCGTCCACTCTCCGGCACGGCGCGAATAGTCGAGATAGAGCATCGAGGCGACCGCATCGACCCGCAGGCCGTCGATGTGGAATTCCTCGAGCCAGTAGTGCGCGGAAGAAAGCAGGAACGAGCACACTTCGCGGCGCCCGTAGTTGAACACGTGGGTGCCCCAGTCAGGGTGCACTTTCTGCTTCGGATCCTCATGCTCGAACAGGGCGCTGCCGTCGTAGTGGGCGAGCGCCCAGTCGTCCTGCGGAAAGTGGCCCGGCACCCAGTCGAGGATCACGCCGACGCCGGCGCAATGCAGGCGATCGACAAAGGTGCGAAAGTCATCCGGTGTGCCATGGCGCGAGGTCGGTGCGAAGTAGCCGGTGGTCTGGTAGCCCCAGGATTCGTCCAGCGGATGCTCGGTCACCGGCAGCAGTTCGACATGGGTGTAGCCGGCTTCGAGCAGGTAGGGAATCAGCGCATCGCCGAGCTCGCGCCAGGTGTACATGCGGCCGTCGGGATGGCGCCGCCACGACGCGGCGTGGACTTCGTAGATCGACATCGGTGCCTGCTGCCAGTCGCACGCGGCGCGTGCCTGCATCCAGCCGGCGTCGTTCCAGCCGAAGCCGCCTGGCGCCGGCACACGCGCAGCTGTCGAGGGACGCAGCTCGAATTCGCGGCCGTAGGGGTCGATCTTCACCATCACGGCGCCGGAGTGCCGGTTGCGGATTTCGAACTTGTAAAGCGAGCCGGCGCGCAGCTCGGGGACGAAAAGCTCCCACACGCCGCTGGCACCGAGGCTGGCCATCGGATGCACGCGGCCGTCCCAGCGATTGAAATCGCCTACCACCGAAACGCGCTCGGCGTTCGGCGCCCAGACGCGGAAACACACGCCCTGCACGCCCTGGCGTGTCTGCGGCAAGGCACCGAGCATTCGCCAGGCGGCGTAATTGCGGCCTTCCGAATACAGGTACAACCCCTGCTCGTCACCGCACGGCGGGTAGGCCCAGCAGTCTGCGATTTCCCAGACGTGGCCGTGCGAGCTCAGTCGCAGGCGCCAGTTCGCCGGCACGTCGTCCGCCATCCACTCGAACACGCCCGCCGGATGCACGCAGCGCATCGCCTGGTACCCGGCCGGCGTGGCGATGAAGGCTTCCGCCGCGTGCGGCTGCAGCGTGCGGACCACCCAACCCGATTCGGTCCGGTGGCGTCCCAGCAGGGAGAACGGGTCGTGTTCCCGCCCCTCGACGAGTCGGCTGATTCTTGCGTTCGGCATTTCGATGACAGTCTCGTGCATGTTCCGGGTTTCCGTTCGGGAACGTCCGGGCTGACTCGCGGGCCGGACGTCCGGTTGCAAAGCAATTGCGTGATCACTCCCTGAGGATGAATTCAATGAGCCAGCCTTGCCCCCACTACGACTACTGTGGCCAGCGCGAATCCGCCGATCCGCGCTTCGTCAGCGCGCTGACCAAGTCGACCTTCGCGGTGCTGCTGGCTGGCGGGCGCGGCAGCCGCCTGCACCAGCTTACCGACTGGCGGGCCAAGCCGGCGGTGCCGTTCGGCGGAAAATTCCGCATCATCGATTTCACCTTGTCGAACTGTGTCAATTCCGGCGTAAGGCGTGTCGCAGTCGCCACGCAATACAAGGCGCACAGTCTGATTCGCCACCTGCAGCGCGGATGGAGCTTTCTCGACGGACGATTCGACGAGTTCATCGACATCGTGCCGGCCGCGCAACAGATCAGCGAGGATGCATGGTACCAAGGTACGGCGGATGCAGTGTTCCAGAATCTCAACATCATTCGCCGCGAAGCGCCGGAATACGTGCTGATCCTGTCCGGCGATCACGTGTATAAGATGGACTATGGTCGCATGCTCGCACAGCACGTCAGCCGCAAGGCGGATCTCACTGTCGCCTGCATCGAGGTGCCAATCGCCGAAGCCACGCAGTTCGGGGTGATGAGCACGGACGAGGATGGCCGCATCCGGCGTTTCACCGAGAAGCCGGCCAACCCCGAGCCGATGCCCGGCAACCCGTCGGTGGCACTCGCCAGCATGGGGATCTACGTGTTCAATGCCGCCTTCCTGTTCGAACAACTGGTGCGCGACGCGCAGGAGCGCGATACCAGTCACGATTTCGGCAAGGACATCATTCCCCACAGCGTGTCGCGCTATCGCGTGTTCGCGCACCGCTTCGCCGAGAGTTGCGTCGGCATGGAGCCCGGCGCCAAACCCTACTGGCGCGACGTTGGCACGATCGATGCGTATTGGGAAGCCAACATGGAACTCACCAAGGTCACGCCGGAACTCAACATGTACGATCGGGACTGGCCGATCTGGACCTACCAGGAACAGTTGCCCCCCGCGAAGTTCGTCTTCGACGACGAGGAACGGCGCGGGTCGGCAGTCGACTCGCTGGTCTCCGGCGGCAACATCATCAGCGGAGCGACGGTGCGCCGCTCGCTGCTGTTCTCCGGGGTGCGTGCCAACAGCTACTCGGTGATCGAGGACACCGTCGTGCTGCCCGATGTCGAGATCGGCCGTCATGCCGTGCTCAAGCGCTGCGTGGTCGACAAGGGCGTGACGATTCCCGAGGGCATGCAGGTCGGCGTCGACCCGGAATCCGACCGCCGCCGCTTCCATGTCACCGATCGCGGCATCACGCTGATCACGCCCGAGATGCTGGGCCAGACCATTCACCAGTTGCGCTGAGTGAGTCCATGGCGGAGCGCATCGACCTCGTCCTGATGTGGCACATGCACCAGCCCGACTATCGGCTTGCCGATCCGGGCGGCGGGGACGAGTTCGTGTTGCCGTGGACCTACCTGCACGCCATCAAGGACTACACCGACATGGCGGCCCACCTGGAGCGACATCCGGCGATGCGGGCGGTGGTGAACTTCGTGCCGGTGCTGCTCGACCAGCTCGAGGACTACGCGGCGCAATGCACCAGAGGCGTGCTGCGCGACCCATTGTTGCGCTCCCTGGGCCGACAGGATCTCGACGCGATGTCGCTCGACGAGCGCCGCGCGCTGACGAATGCCTGCTTCCGCAGCAATCACAAGACGATGCTGGAGCCTTACCCGCATTACAAGCGGCTCCACGAACTGTACGTCCGGGCAGTCGCCGAGGGCGACAGCGGTCTGTGGTATTTCTCCGCCGGCTACTTCGCAGACCTGGTTACCTGGTATCACCTCGCGTGGTGCGGCGAGAGCGAGCGCCGCCAGCGGCCGGTGATCGCGCAATTGCTGTCGAAGGGTTCGGGGTTCGACCATGCCGACCGGCTGGCGCTGCTGGAGCAGATCGGCCAGATCGTCGGATCGTTGATACCGCGCTACCGCGCGCTGGCCGCGGCCGGACGCATCGAACTGTCTGCCACCCCTTACGCCCACCCGCTGGCGCCGCTGCTGATCGACCTCGGCTGCGCACGACAGGCCATGCCCGACGCGCCGCTGCCCCTGGCGAAAGCCTACCCCGGCGGCAGGACGCGCGCCGCCGCCCAGGTGGAAACCGGCCGCGCTACCCATGCCGCTCGTTTCGGCCGTCCGCCGGTGGGCATGTGGCCCGCGGAAGGCGCCGTGTCGGATGCGTTCGTCGCCATGCTGGGCGAGGCCGGCTGCCAATGGGCGGCAACCAGCGAATCGGTGCTGGTCAACAGCCTCCGCCTGGGCGCCGATGCATTCCAGTCGCAGCGCGCGCAACGGCTCTATCGCCCTTACCGCGTGGCGCCTACCGGCCCCGCCCTGTTCTTTCGCGACGAACGACTGTCCGACCTCATAGGCTTCGAATACTCGCGCTGGCACGGCAGCGATGCAGCGCGCCATTTCGTTGCCGAACTGGAGCGCATTGCCGACGAGGCCCCCGCTGGCGAAAAGCCCATCGTCAGCGTGATCCTCGACGGCGAGAACGCCTGGGAGTACTACCCGTACAACGGCTTCTACTTCCTCGACCACCTTTACGAAGCCATCTGCGCCTGCCCCCGCATCCGCCCGACCACGTATGCGCAAATCCTCCACGAGCGGGATCTGGAGCCAGGAAGGATCGAATCGCTGGTCGCCGGAAGCTGGGTCTATGGAACGCTTTCGACGTGGATCGGCGAGACCGAGAAGAACCGCGCCTGGGATCTGCTGTGCGCCGCCAAGCAAAGTTACGACCTCGTCATGGCTGGCGATCGGCTCGACCCCGGATCCCGAGCCGCCGCGACGGCGCAGCTTGCGCGGTGCGAAAGCTCCGACTGGTTCTGGTGGTTTGGTGCGCACAACCCCTCGCACGTGGTGCAGACCTTCGACAGCCTGTTCCGCGCCAACCTGAAGCAGCTCTACCGCCTGCTCGGCCTGACCTTGCCGGGCGCGCTCGACGAACCGATCAGCCACGGCGGTGGCGACCCCGAGCATGGCGGCACCATGCGCCGTGCCGGATGAAGGGCCTGTTGTTCCCGCACGATCGATGGACCCGATTGCGCGGGAACAGGCTCTCACCATGCAGGAGAACTCTTGAAAATCGATCTGCTTCTTGGCGTGCATGCCCACCAGCCCGTCGGCAATTTCGAATCGGTGATGGTCGAAGCGCACGAGCGCTGCTATAAACCGTTCATCGAGACGCTCTACCGGTTTCCGCCGTTCCGTTTCAGCGCGCATTTTTCCGGCTGGCTGCTGAGCTGGCTGATGGAACGCTTTCCGCGCGACATGGCGCTGCTGCGCGAAATGGTCGCGCGCGGCCAGGTCGAAATGTTCGGTTCCGGGGATTGCGAACCGGTGCTGGCAGCGATCGCCACGCGCGACCGCATCACCCAGATCGAGGTGCTGTCGAAGAAGCTGCAGGCGCATTTCGTGCGCCCGCCCACTGGGGCCTGGCTCACCGAACGGGTCTGGGAATCCACCGTGGTGGCCAGCCTGGCCGACACCGGTATCCGCTACGTCGCGGTCGATGATTATCACTTCCTGTGCACCGGCCTGCCGTCCGATGCACTCGACGGACACTACACGACGGAGGAGGACGGCCGCCGGCTCGACCTTTTCCCGATTTCCGAAGCGCTGCGCTACCGCGTTCCGTTCGCACCCGCACATGAAGTCGTTGCCCATCTCGAAAGCCTCGCCGACGCCGGACATCGCGGGGCGGTCTATTTCGACGACATCGAGAAATTCGGCATCTGGCCCGAAACCTACGACTGGGTTTACATCCGTGGCTGGCTGGAGCAGTTCATCGAGGGCGTGCTCGCATCGCCGAAGATCCGCACGTCGACCTATGCGGACTTCCATGCCTCGAACGCGACACGCGGCATCGTGTACCTCCCGACCACCTCCTACATCGAGATGAACGAGTGGACACTGCCCGCGCCCGCCGCAGCCACCTATTCCCAGCTGCTCGAAAGGGAGAAACACGCCGGCCGGTTCGAACAGGTCAAACCCTTCACCCGCGGCGGTATCTGGCGCAACTTCCTGAGCCGATATCCGGAATCGAACTGGATGCACAAACGTGTGCAGAGTGCATCCGAGCGCCTTTCGCGCGTTCCCGCGGCGCCAGCCGATCTCACCGAGCTGCTGCATCGCGCCCAGGCCAACGACGCGTACTGGCACGGCCTGTTTGGCGGGCTGTACCTGCCGCACCTGCGTCGCGCCATCTGGAACAACCTCCTCCGACTTGAAGCGGAGCTCGACCGCCTTGCTCCCCGCCCCGGATTGCTGCGCGCGGACGTCGACCTCGACGGCGTCGACGAACTGCTGCTGAATTCCGGCTCGCTCCAGGCGGCCATGCGGCTGGACGGCAACGCCGCCCTCCACGAACTGTCTTTCTACCCGCTACGCCAGAATTTCGGCGACACGCTGCGGCGCCGGCGCGAACACTATCACCAGCGCATCGAACAGAACGAACAAACGGCCCACGACGGAGAAGGCATCCGCTCGGCGCACGACCGTGTCGATTTCAAGCATCCGATCAGCGAATCCGATCTCGAGACGGATCGCCGCCCGCGCGCATCCTTTCTCGACGCCTGGCAAGCATCCGGCACGGCCGAACCGCGCCCGCTCGACACCTATGCCCTGCTGGGTGCGGACGGCACGTTGCGTGAAGCGACGCTGCGCTGTACCGCCGGCGAGCTGGTCTGCGACAAATCGATCGGCGTAAGCGACAACACCCTCACGGTGCGTTACGCCTGTGGTGGCAGCGTCGGCACGATGCAGACGGCACTGAACATCGCGATGCCGAGTTGCGACGGCTATTCGGGGCGATATGTGTTGGAGGATGGCAGCGTCCCGGGCGGGTTCGGACAGTTGCTGGTGCTGGACGATGCGCGCGGCCTCACGCTCGACGATCGCTGGATGGGCGGCAGCATCAGGATCACCGCTTCGCGGCCGGTCGAGATCGAAGCGGCGCCTTTCCACACCGTTTCGCTGTCCGAGGCCGGATTCGAAAAGATCATGCAGGGGGTGGCGCTGTATCTGCGCTGGGCGGTGGATAAACCCGGCAACCGCACGGAAATACGGCTGTCATTTCACGCCGACAGCTGACCTCGGCCCGTCAGGGTGCTAGCATTTTGAGTGATGGAGGAACGACCATGAGCAATATCCAATCCATGCTCGGCGACGATGCACAGTCGCTTCTCGGGCACGTGTGTCGCGGCATTCCCCGCGACCAGATCCATGCGCCGGGTCCGGACTGGATCGAGCGCGTCGTGCTGCCGTCCGATCGCAAGCCCGGTGTGATGCGCAGCCTGGCAGCCCTGTTCGGCCACGGACGACTGGCCGGCACGGGCTATCTCTCGATCCTGCCGGTCGACCAGGGCATCGAACATTCGGCTGGCGCGTCGTTTGCGCCCAACCCGATCTATTTCGACCCCGAGAACATCGTGCGCCTGGCGATCGAAGGCGGCTGCAATGCGGTGGCATCAACGCTCGGCGTACTTGGCGCGGTATCGAGAAAGTATGCGCACAGGATTCCGTTCATCCTGAAGTTCAATCACAACGAATTTCTGTCCTGCCCCAACACCTACGACCAGACGCCCTTCGCCTCGGTCGAGCAGGCATTCGACATGGGCGCGGTGGCGGTGGGCGCAACCGTCTATTTCGGCTCGGCGGAATCGCGCCGCCAGATCTGGGAAGTTTCGCAGGCCTTCCGCCGGGCGCACGAACTGGGCATGACGACGATCCTCTGGGCCTACCTGCGCAACAACGCATTCAAGGTCGACGGTGTCGACTACCATCTGTCCGCCGATCTGTCCGGGCAGGCAAACCACCTCGCCACGACGATCGAGGCCGACATCGTCAAGCAGAAGATGGCGGAAAACAACGGCGGCTTCAACGCAGTGAAATTCTCCAAGACCAGCCCGAAGGTGTATTCCGAACTCACCACCGCCCATCCGATCGACCTGGTGCGCTACCAGGTGGCGAACTGCTACATGGGCCGCGCCGGCATGATCAACTCGGGCGGCGAATCGGGCAAGGACGACTTGCACCAGGCGGTGCGCACTGCGGTGATCAACAAGCGCGCCGGCGGCATGGGCCTGATCTCGGGGCGCAAGGCGTTCCAGAAGCCGATGAACGACGGCGTCGTCCTGCTCCACGCAATCCAGGATGTCTACCTGTCGCCTGACGTTACACTAGCCTGATCAATAACAACGAAGAACGGAACCGCCATGCCCGGCACGCCTTTCCTGCTCGAGGTCAATCCCCAGCTTCCCTTGCGGCTGAAGCGGCTGCACGAACTCGCCAACAACCTGTGGTATAGCTGGGATCGCCCCACCCGCACGCTGTTCGCCCGCCTGCACCCGACCCTCTGGCGCCGCTGCGGCCACAGCCCGAAGGCGTTCCTCAAGCGCGTCTCGCAATGGCGGCTGAACGAAGCCGCGGAGGATCGCGTCTTCCTCAACGCCTACAACCGCGTGCTGTCGGCCTACGACACCTACCACGCGCAACCTTCGCGCGTGCGTGAAACCAGCGACTTCGGCGAGGGCGACCTCGTTGCGTACTTCTGCGCCGAATTCGGTTTCCACGAAAGCCTGCCGATCTATTCCGGCGGCCTGGGCATTCTCGCCGGGGACCATTGCAAGACCGCAAGCGATCTCGGCCTGCCCTTCGTCGGCATCGGACTGCTGTACCGGCAAGGCTACTTCTTCCAGACCATCGACAACGAGGGCAACCAGCACGCTCAGTACGCCGACTCGGATTTCGACGACCTGCCCATCTCGCCGCTGGTGCGCAAGGACGGCGCGGAACTCAAGGTGACCGTGCCCATGCCCGGGCGCGATGTCGTGCTCAAGGTGTGGCAGGCGCGCGTCGGCCATGTGCGGCTTTACCTGCTCGACACGTCGTTGCCAGAGAACAGCGCCGCCGACCGCGCCATCGCGCACCGTCTCTATGGCGGCGACCGCACCACGCGCATCGAGCAGGAAATCATCCTCGGCGTCGGCGGCGTGCGCGCCCTCGCCGCGCTCGGCATCACGCCGACGGTCTGGCACATCAACGAGGGACATGCGGCGTTCCTGCTGCTGGAGCGCATCCGCATGCTGATCGAAAAGGGGCTCGACTTCGCCAGCGCGATCGAGGCTGCCGCTGCCAACACCGTATTCACCACGCATACCGCCGTTCCGGCCGGCCACGACCACTTCGCCGAGGACGTGGTACGCCACTACTTCGAGGGCTGGCTGCCCCAGTTGGGCATCACGACCGACCACCTGCTGTCGCTCGGACGAAGCCCCGATTCGCCGGATTTCAACATGACGGCGCTGGCGATCCGCGGCTCGCGCTTCCACAACGGCGTGTCGACCATCCACGGCGAGGTGTCGTCGAAGATCTGCTCGAAGATGTGGCCGCAGATCGACCCGGAGGAAAACCCGGTCGGCCACGTCACCAACGGCGTACATGTGCCGACCTTCCTCGCGCCCGACTGGTACGACCTGTTCGACCGTTACCTGGGCTATGGCTGGGAGCAGCGGCTCACCGACCGCGAATGCTGGCAGGGTATCCACGCCATCCCCGACCAGCAGTTCTGGGCCGTGCGCCAGGCGTTGAAGTCGCAGTTGTTCCACCTGTTGCGCAATCGGCTCTCGGAACAGCACGCGCGCAACCACGGCTCGGAGGCGCACCTCGACCGTGTGCTGCGCCTGGCCAATCCGACCAATCCGCACGCGCTGACGATCGGTTTCGCGCGCCGCTTCGCCACCTACAAGCGCGCCCCGCTGCTGTTCGAGAACATCGACTGGCTGCGCGAGATCGTCTGCGACGAAAACCGTCCGGTGATCTTCCTCTTTGCGGGCAAGGCACACCCGGCCGACATTCCCGGGCAGGATCTGATCCGGCGCATCGCCGAAGTCTCGCGCATGTCGGAGTTCGAGGGACGGATCCTGCTGATCGAAGGCTACGACCTTCGACTCGCGCGCCGGCTCGTATCGGGCGTCGATGTCTGGCTCAACAACCCGATCTATCCGCTTGAAGCCTCCGGCACCTCCGGCATGAAGGCGGCGCTCAACGGCGTGATCAATCTGTCGATTCTCGACGGCTGGTGGGGCGAAGGCTACGACGGCAGCAACGGCTGGGCAGTCAAGCCGGTCGCCGACACCACCGACCCCGCGCGGCGCGACCGCGAGGAAGTTCGCACGCTCTACGAGCTGCTGCAGGATTCCGTGGTTCCGATGTTCTACGACGTCGGCCCACTCGGCTTTTCACCCGCCTGGGTCGCGATGGCCAAGCGTTCCATCGCCACGCTGTTGCCGCGTTTCAACACCGAACGCATGCTCACCGAGTACGTCGAAAATTTCTACCGCCCGGCGGCGCGCCAATGGCATCGCGTCGCGCACGACGATTTCCGCCCTGCGCGCGACCTTGCGGCCTGGAAGACACGCATCCGCAACAGCTGGCACAACGTGCGCCTGCGCCGCATCGACCACCAGCAGGAACGGATCTCGTTCGGCGACTCGATCCGATTCGAGCTTGCGGTCGGGCTCGACGGCCTGAAGCCCGAGGACGTGAAGGTCGAAGTCATGGTCGGCCGTCCTTCTGCCGAACCGCGCCCGCTCGCCGCAAAGCAGTTCGAGCTGCGCTGCATGCGCCCGCTGGACAACGGCGAGCAACTCTATGCGATCGAGATGCAGCCGGAACTGTGCGGCAAGATCGATTACCGCTTCCGCGTCTATCCGCACCACGAGATGCTCACCCATCCATTCGAGATGGGCATGATGCTCTGGCTCTGAGGGTCGGTCGATGGCGCGTCGCAAAGCGGCCGGGACGCCGTCCCTGCGTGTGTTGTTTGCCACCTCCGAGATCGCCCCATGGGTCAAGACGGGCGGACTCGGCGACGTGGCATCAGCCCTTCCCGCTGCACTCGCGGCCCAGGGGCATGGCGTACGCGTTCTGGTGCCGGGCTATCCGGCGCTGCTCGCGGCCTTTCCCGATCGCATGCGCATTGCCTCCATCGGCCATATCGCAGGCGCCATGCTGCCCGCCGATCTGTCCAGCGTGCGGCTCGACAACGGGGTCACGCTGCTGCTGCTCGAATGCCCCGGCTATTACGAACGTCTCGGCGGGCCTTACCAGGATCGCACCGGCCAGGACTGGCCCGACAACGTGCTGCGCTTCGGCCTGCTCTCCAAGGCAGCGGCGCTGCTCGCCAGCACCGCCTCGCCGCTGGACTGGCGGCCACAAGTACTCCACTGCAACGACTGGCAGACCGCGCTGGCGCCGGCCTACCTCCACTACCGCCTGCAGCCAGTGGCCGCCAGCGTGGTCACCATTCACAACCTGGCATTCCGCGGACTCTTCCCGCATGCGGCGATTGCCTCGCTCGATCTGCCGCCCGAGTCGTTTGTCATTGACGGGGTCGAGTTCCACGGCCACCTATCCTTCCTCAAAGCCGGTCTGCAGTTCGGCGACCGCATCACCACCGTCAGCCCGACCTACGCACGGGAGATCTGCGAGCATATCCACGGCTTCGGGCTCGACGGCCTGCTGCGCCATCGGCACACGGTGCTGAGCGGCATACTGAACGGCGTCGATCCCGTCGAATGGAATCCTGCGACGGACACGCTGATCGACCGCAACTACAATCTCGACACGCTCGATGCCAAAGCCACCAACAAGGCCGGCCTTCGAAAGCGCCTCGGATTGCTCGCCGACGCCAGTGCGCCGGTACTCGGCATGGTCAGCCGCATGACGCACCAGAAAGGTTGCGATCTGGTCATCGCCGCCGCCGAGCCACTGCTCGAGCAGGGCGCGCAGTTCGCGGTGCTCGGCTCCGGCGAGTCGCTGATGGAAGAAGCCTGGCGCAAGCTCGCTGAGCGCCATCCCGGCGCGGTGGGCGTTCGCATCGGCTTCGACGAATCGCTCGCGCACATGGTCGAAGCCGGCTCCGACGTCTTCCTCATGCCTTCGCGCTTCGAACCCTGCGGGCTGAACCAGATGTACAGCCTCGCCTACGGCACACCGCCGGTAGTGCGCGCGACGGGCGGACTCGCCGATACGGTCGTGGATCTCACCGGCCCCACGCGCAAGGATGGCAGCGCCAACGGATTCACCTTTCGAGACGCCACCGCGCCGGCACTGCTGCAAAGCGTGCAACGGGCGATCGACGCCTGGCGCGACGCGCCCTTGTGGCGCGAGATCCAGCGCAACGGCATGGCCCGCGATTTCTCGTGGCGCCACGCGGTGCAGCCCTATGTCGACCTGTATCGGCAATTGACCGGCGCCTGAGCGCATCGCCGTCTGCCATGTCAGAGCAGCGTGCCCCGGAGGCCGCCTGGCGCCTCGATCTGCATGAGTGCCAAGCCACGAGGCGCGTGGACGCTCGCACTCCAGACATGCCCGGCCAGGATCGCCAGTCCATGCGACGTGTGGCCTGGCGGCAGTTGCGCGAGCACTTCTCCCTGGCCGGAAGCCGTTGCCGCCGGGATGGGAGACTTGCGCTCAGAATTTCACGTTGACGCTGGCGTAAGCGGAACGCCCCATCCCCGGCACCGCAACGCCCCAGGCGGGCGAACTGGCACCGCCGGTCGTCATCGTCGTGCCCTGGCCGTTGTAGGCGCCGCCCAGCGGCAGGTAGTACAGGCGGTCGAACAGATTCTCGATGCCGAAGTCGACCCGCACCTGTTTCCAGCCGTAGCCGGCGCGCAGGTTCACCAGACCGTAGCCCGGCGTCCTGATCTCGTTGCGCACGTCGGACACGTCGTCCTTCGCCTTCACCGCAATCACCTCGATCGCATTGTCCCAGCCACCGAGCTTGTGCGTCAGCGCGAGCTTTGCGTTGAGCGGCATGATGTTGTACAGATCGTCGCCGGTGTCGCGGTTCCTGCCGTTGGTGTAGCCCACCAGCCCCGTGAGGCCGAACTCGCCGATGCTGGTGCTGGCCAGCGGCATGCGGCCCGATACATCGAGGCCATAGAGCCGTGCCGACTGGTTGGCGAGCTGCAGGTAGACGAAGCGCCCCGATGCCGTCCGGTTGGCGGCAGTGCAGGCGCCGCCCAGGCCGATGGGGCAGCGCGCAGCGTCGATGTAGTCGCTGACGCGCGTGTAGTACGGCGTGAGCTTGAGCTCCCAGCGACGGTCGTCGGCGTGCCAGTCGAAGGTGGCCGACAGCGTGTGCGCCTTTTCCGGATCGAGCCGGACATCGCCGATGTAGCCGTTGCCGTCGCCGACCCAGTTGATCATCAGCATTTCCATGCCGCGGCTGAACCAGGTGTAGCGCTCGTAGAGGCTGGGCGAACGCACCTTGCGCGCGAGACCGAATTCCAGTCCGAATGTCGGTTTCGGCGTGTGGCGTGCAAGCAGCGTCGCATCCCAGTTGTTGTCGCGGCGTTCCCGATTGCGCGCGTTGAACTGCGGCTGCAGCGTCGTCGCGGGCGCCAGAGCATTGTTGTAGGCATTCACCGGCCCGGCGTCGCTCTCCACCCGCTCGTAGCGCACGCCGGCGAGCGTCGTCCATAGCGCGCCCGGTCGCGCTTCCCATTCCACGAAAACGGCCTTGCGGTTGCGCTCGCCGTCATTGATGTTGTCGAAGGTACCCGGCCACATCATGCCGCCGGAGGGCGGCCACCAGTCGTCGAGCGTGTAGTGCTGAACCTCGGCGCCGACGCGCAGCAGATTCCGTTCATTCAGGTCGACATCGGCCTTGACGGTCACGCCGGTGTTGCGGCTGGACGTGTACATCGGCATGCCGGCGGCGCAGTTCATGCCGAGCGGCGCACACGGACTGCCAGCCGGCGCCGCCGGCCCGCCCGACCCTGTGCCATACCAGAAGCGCTTGTCGGGTCCGAAATCCATGCGATGCTCGACGCGCTCGTGATACGCGCGCGCCTCCAGCCCGCCCCAGGCGAACTTGCCGAGGTAACGCAGGTTGAAACGCTTCTGCTCGTTGTCCAGCATGTCCATGCGCTGGTTCGGGTAGAGCTGGTACGGAACCTCCTGATAGCCGAGTTTCGCTTCGACGAGGTGGTCGCCGCCCTTGATGGCAAATCCGAGCGTATGCGTGCGCGTCTTGTACGCGCTGGAACCGACCTCGTCGAGCGCGACCTTGCGGCCGAGACGGCCGCTGGTGGCCGAGCTGCGGAAATCGTCGCCGGCATCGTAGTTGGCGGCGCGCGCTGTCGCGCCGGTGTAGCTCAGGTTGAGGTTCTCGGTGGCGAAGCTCAACGCGACGTTGCCGCCCAGCGCGCCGCCGTTGCTGCGGTAGAACGCGCCGACCTCGCCCTTGGCAAGCAAGCCTTCGCCGGCACCGGCGAACGACGCCGGGCGCGTCTCGGCGATGATCGTGCCGCCGATGCTGTCGCCGCCGACGCTGACCGGCGAGATGCCCGCAAACACCTGGAGCCTGGTGATGCCCGAGGCATCGAGGTACGAGAGCGGCGGATTCATGTGATTCGGGCACGAGGCGATCATGTCCATGCCGTCCACCTTGATGCGCAAGCGGTCGTCGGCCAGGCCGTGGATCGCCGGCAGCCCGGATACGCCGCCGGCGCCATAGATGCTGACGCCCGGAATGTCGCGCAGCAGGCTCGCCGCGTCGCTGGTTGCTGCGCGCAGCGAAGCCATGCCGTTCGGATCGAGCGTGGTGGATTCCGGCACGTTCGTCGGGCGCGATGCGCGTATCACGATGTCGCTCAGCACGTCCGCGGACTGCGCGTTCGCCGATTGCCACGCAGCGGATGACGAAAAGGCGACGGCAAGCCCTGCCGCCAGCGGATGAAGCCTGAAGCGCATGCGTTTTCCCCCGTGATCGTGCGGTAAATCAGTCTTTTCTGATTTTCCTGCAACGCAGCAAGGTTGGGAATGCGGCATGTTGTCGCACCGCATCACAATCCGTATGCGCGACGACCCTCTGCGCGGCGCGGCGCATGCGACTCCGACGTCCCCGGAAGCCGCACGGGATGGCCGTTTCAAGGCCGCCATCGCCGGATGGCGCATGCACGCTGGCCCGCAAGGCATGTCCTGCCGGAATCGCCATTCCATGCGCGCTGCGGCAGAGCAGCAAACTTCGCGCAACCGGGCTGCGGGTGCTATGGTCCAAGTAACGTATCGCGCGTGCCGTGCGCGACGCGGCGCCGGCTCACGAGGCCGGCGACGGAACATCGCCGACCCGGCGATGCCATGAAGGAGATCGTCGATGAACGCTCCCGGCCATCCTGCCGCCGCAAGCCCCACGCACCCCAACCCCCTGCGCGCGCTCGACGAGCGCTACACCCTGCCGACCGGCCGCGTGTTCCTGACCGGCTACCAGGCGCTGGTGCGGCTGCTGCTGATGCAGCGTGAGCGGGATGCCGCTGCAGGGCTGGACACCGCCGGCTTCGTCTCAGGCTATCGCGGTTCACCACTCGGCGGCCTCGACCAGACGCTGTGGAAGGCGCGCCCGCACCTCCAATCGCACGGCATCGTATTTCAGCCCGGCGTGAATGAAGACCTCGCGGCAACCGCCGTCTGGGGCACGCAGCAGGTGAATCTGTTCCCCGGCGCGCGCCACGACGGTGTGTTCGCGATGTGGTACGGCAAGGGTCCCGGCGTAGACCGCTGCGGCGACGTGTTCCGCCACGGCAACGCCGCCGGTACATCGCGCTTCGGCGGCGTGCTCGTGGTGGCAGGCGACGACCACGCGGCCAAGTCATCCTCGCTGCCGCACCAGACCGACCACGTGTTCAAGGCGGTGACGATGCCCCTGCTGGCACCGTCAAGCGTGCAGGAGTATCTCGACCTCGGCATCCATGGCTGGAGCCTGTCGCGCTATTCCGGTTGCTGGGTCGCCTTCAAGGCCGTCGCCGACACGGTGGAGACCACGGCCTCGGTCGACTGCGACCCGCATCGCGTGGAAATCCGCCTGCCGACCGATTTCGAGATGCCGCAGGACGGCCTCAACATCCGCTGGCCCGACCCACCGCTGGTACAGGAGGCACGGCTGCTGCACATGAAGCTCTATGCCGCCCTCGCCTACTGCCGCGCCAACCGGCTCAACCGAATCGTCATCGATTCGCCAAATCCGCGGCTCGGCATCATCACCTCGGGCAAATCCTATCCCGACGTTCGCCAGGCGCTGGACGATCTCGGCATCGACGACAGGCTGGCGAGCGAAATCGGGCTGCGCCTCTACAAGATCGGGATGATCTGGCCGCTCGAAGCCGAAGGCGTGCGCCGTTTCGCCGAAGGGCTGGACGAAATTCTCGTGGTCGAGGAGAAGCGCCAGTTCCTCGAATACCAGCTCAAGGAAGAGCTGTACAACTGGCGCGAGGACGTGCGTCCGCGCGTGGTCGGCAAGTTCGACGAGAAAGGCGAATGGGCGCTGATTCCGACCGCGCGCGGCTGCCTCGACCATGGCGAATGGCTGCTCCCGGCGGCCGGCGAGCTGACGCCCGCGATCATCGCGCGTGCAATCGCCAATCGCATCGAGCGGTTCTTCGTGTCGACGCGCATCCGCGAGCGGCTCGCCTTCCTCGACGCCAAGGAGCGCGCGGCCGCGCAGCGCAGCTACCGCATCGAGCGCGTACCGACCTTCTGCCCCGGCTGTCCACACAACACCTCGACCCACGTGCCCGAGGGCTCGCGCGCGCTCGCCGGCATTGGCTGCCACTACATGGCGACCTGGATGCCCGAGCGGCAGACCGCAACCTTCTCGCACATGGGCGGCGAAGGCGTGCCCTGGGTCGGCCAGGCGCCGTTCACCGAAACGCGCCACGTGTTCGCCAACCTCGGCGACGGCACCTACTTCCATTCCGGCCTGCTGGCGATCCGCCAGGCGGTGGCGGCCGGCGTGAACATCACCTACAAGATCCTCTACAACGACGCGGTCGCGATGACGGGTGGCCAGCCGGTCGATGGGCCGCTCTCGGTGCCGATGATCGCGCGCCAGATCGAGGCCGAAGGCGTGCGCGAGATGGTGGTCGTCACCGACGGCACGGCGCGCGACTACGGCGAGCGCGACCTGCCCGCCGGCACGCCGATGCGCCATCGCGACGAGCTCGACCGCATCCAGCGCGAACTGCGCGAACGTCCCGGCGTGACGGCGCTGATCTACGATCAGACCTGCGCCGCGGAAAAGCGCCGCCGCCGCAAGCGCGGTACCTACCCCGATCCGGCGCGGCGCGTGTTCATCAACGAACTGGTGTGCGAAGGATGCGGCGATTGCGGGGTGCAATCCAACTGCATGGCGGTCGTGCCGGTGGAAACCGATTTCGGCCGCAAGCGGGCGATCGACCAGTCGGCCTGCAACAAGGATTTCTCCTGCCTGAAGGGTTTCTGTCCGAGCTTCGTCACCATCGAGGGCGGGCGCCTGCGCAAGGGCAAGGCGCTGGCGGCGGACGAATCGCGCTTCACCGTGCCGCCCGAGCCCGCCCTGCCGTCGACCGGCAGGCCGTTCGGCATCCTGGTCACCGGGGTCGGCGGCACCGGCGTGGTCACCATCGGTGCGCTGATCGGCATGGCGGCGCATCTCGACGGACGCGGCGTTTCGGTGCTCGACATGACCGGCCTGGCGCAGAAAGGCGGCGCCGTGTATTCGCATGTACGCATCGCCGACAACCCGGACGACCTTTACGCGACGCGGATTGCGCATGGCGAGGCCGATGTGCTGATCGGCGGCGACCTCGTGGTGTCGGCCGGCGTCGAATGCCTGAACAAGGTGCGCGGCGGCCACACCGGCGCGGTCGTCAATTGTGCCGAGACCCCGACCGCCGATTTCGCGCTCGACCCGGACTGGCAGTTCCCCGAGGCGCGGATGCGTGAGGCAATCCGCGAAGCGGTCGGCGCGGAGCGCTGCGACTTCCTCGATGCACAGGCGCTGGCAACCCGGCTCATGGGCGATGCGATCGCCACCAACCTGTTCCTGCTCGGCTACGCGTGGCAGAAAGGCCTGGTGCCGGTCACGCTCGGTTCGCTGCAGCGCGCGATCGAACTCAATGCCGCGGCCGTCGAAATGAACCTGAAGGCCTTGCAGTGGGGCCGCCGCGCTGCCATGGATGCGGAAGCGGTGAGCCGTTTCGCCGAACCGGCCGCAGTGCTCCCGATACGGCCACCGACACTCGACGAGGTCGTCGCACGCCGCGCGGACTTCCTCTCCGAGTATCAGGACGCCGCGTATGCGCAGCGCTATCGCGCGTTGGTCGAGCGGGTACGCACGGCGGAGTCACCCCTCGGCGGCACGGCTTTGAGCGAGGCTGTCGCGCGCGGCTATTTCAAGCTGCTCGCCTACAAGGACGAATACGAGGTCGCGCGCCTCTACACCGATCCCGCGTTTCGCGAACGCATCGACGCGAGCTTCGAGGGCGAGTACGAGATCCGCTTCCACTTCGCGCCGCCGCTGCTGAGCCGTGTCGACCGGCAAACGGGCCGCATCATGAAGCGGACGTACAGCCAGCGCACGTTCTGGGTGCTGAGCCTGCTGGCGCGGCTGCGCGGCCTGCGCGGCACCGTATGGGATCCGTTCGGCTACACGGCGGACCGCCGGCTCGAGCGGGAACTCGTCCACACCTACGAAACGGACATCGGACGCGTCCTTGCCGAACTGAGGTTGGAGCGCCTGCCGCTTGCCATCGAACTTGCCGCATTGCCGGAGAAGATACGCGGCTACGGGCACGTCAAGCGCAGCGCGGCCGATTTGGCGCGACGCAGGCGCGACGCGATCTGGCATGCATGGTGCTTGCCGGGGCCGCGCGCGCACCCTGCGCGGCCGCCGGACAACGCGGACGCCAGGGTCGCGCATACGGCCGGCTGAACCGCGCGCCGCTACTTGAGATAGACGTAGGTGCCCGGCGCGGCTTCGAGCGGGTTGTAGCCCTTGTCGGGCGCACCCAGCGATGGCGGCGCGACGCGCCCGCCCGACAGCCCTTCTAGCCAGGCCTGCCACTCGGGCCACCACGAACCCTCGCGATGTTCGGCCGAACCGAGGTAGGCATCCGGATCCATGTACTTGCCGCCGGCCGGACGCTGCAGGATCTGGTAGCTGCGCCGTGGCGTGCCCGGCGGGCAGACGATGCCGGCATTGTGGCCGCCGGTGGTAAGCGCGAACGTGATGTCGGTATCGGCCAGCAGATGCACCTTGTAGACCGAGCGCCAGGGTGCAACGTGGTCGCTGGTGGTGCCGACGCAGAAGATCGGCAGGCTCAGGTCGCTCAGCGCCACCGGCTTGCCGCCGACGCGATAACGCCCTTCGGCAAGATCGTTGCCGAGGAACAGACGCCGCAGGTATTGCGAGTGCATGCGGTATGGCATGCGCGTGGAATCGGCGTTCCAGGCCATCAGGTCGTTCATCGGCGCGCGCTCGCCCATCAGGTACTCATGCACCAGGCGCGACCAGATCAGGTCGTTCGAGCGCAGCAACTGGAACGCACCCGCCATCTGGCCTGCGGCCAGGTAGCCAATATCGAACATCATGTCTTCGAGGAAGGTCACCTGGCTCTCGTCGATGAACAAGGCCAGTTCGCCCGGCTCGGTAAAATCCGTCTGCGCGGCAAACAGGGTCATCGAGGCCAGCCGCTCGTCGTTGTCGCGCGCCAATGCCGCCGCGCCGATCGACAGCAGCGTGCCGCCGAGGCAGTAGCCCACCGCATGCACCTTGCGCTGCGGGACGATGGCGCCAACCGCTTCCAGCGCGTCCATCAGCCCCATGCGCAGATAGTCCTCCATGCCGCGATCGCGGTCGCCGGCGTCGGGGTTCTTCCATGAGATGCAGAACACCGTGTGCCCCTGGTCGACGAGGTACTTGATCATCGAGTTGTGCGGCTGCAGGTCGAGGATGTAGTACTTCATGATCCATGCCGGCACGATCAGCACCGGCTCGGCATGCACGGTCTCGGTCGACGGCGAATACTGGACCAGTTCGATCAGGCGATTGCGGAACACCACGCGCCCCGGCGTGATGGCGAGATTCGTTCCGACCTCGAACGCTTCCGTCCCGACCGGCGGCCGACCTGCGCGCGCACGTTCCCAGTCGGTGACGAAGTTGCTCCATCCGTTGAACAGGTTCTGTCCGCCGGTTTCGACCGTCTTGCGCAGCACCTCGGGATTGGTGTTGGGAAAATTCGACGGCGAAAAGATATCGAGCAACTGGCGCGTGACGAAGGTGACGACTTCTTCATGGTGCTGCGACACGCCGCGGATCTCGGTCGTCGCGTTGTACCACCACTGCTGCGTCAGCAGGAACGACTGGTAGATCAGGTTGAACGGCCACTGCCGCCATTCCGGATGGCTGAAGCGCCGGTCCTGTTCGAGCGGATCGATGCAGGGCGGCTCTTTCTCCGACAACGAGTGCGGCACGTAAAGCGAATAGCGATGGAGCTTGCGATATGCCTTTTGCACCAGTTCCATCTGCTTCGCAGGCGACAGGGCCAGATGCGACAACCAATCCGAATAGGCAAGCAAGAGCGACGAAGGCGAAATCGCCGACGTCGCGCGACCCAACGCCGCATGCAGGCCACGATCGAAACCGTCGGCTGGCAGCGCGGCCTGCGGCAGCGGCGCCAACGGCGACTGTGCCATCCGCCTCGGCGGCGCCCCACGATCGGACGGAACGACTTCCTTGCGCGAATCAGCATCCATCTATCGACTCCTCATGCTCGGCCAAGCCGGAACAAGAACCCCATTAATTAAATGCTAGTCCTTCGGGCAGCACATGGATTGATGGCGATCAACCGCCGGCCGGAAGCCACGAACCGCTTGCTGCAATCCGCATTCGGGGCCGCCAGCGGTCGGCCTGAAACGCGCGTGGATAGGTGCTCTGCAGGCAGCCATCCCCGAATAGCCCATGGATCGGGCCACCCAGGAGCCTATCGCTCGAGAGCGCCATCCCATGCGGGCTGCAGCCGTATGCGGTTCGGGTTATGGTGATGCGTCTTCGCTCGCGCCTTGCGGATGGTAGGCACGCAGCAAGCGACCAGGCCGGTGCCGTCACACGGTGCGAGAAATCGAGGAGCGAAACTGGAGGCGGGGGTCGGAATCGAACCGGCGTACACGGCTTTGCAGGCCGCTGCATGACCACTCTGCCACCCCGCCGGGGGCAATTAAAAAGGGAAAACGCGTTTTCTTGTACGGAAGCGCGTTTTCCCCGAAATTCTGGAGCGGGAGACGAGTCTCGAACTCGCGACCTCAACCTTGGCAAGGTTGCGCTCTACCAACTGAGCTACTCCCGCAAGAGAGACGCGCATTATAGCGATCTGCGGAAATGTGTCAACGCGCTGCAGCAGCGATTTTCACTGCGGGCGGGCGAGCGCCGGCGCAGCCTTCTTGAGGTAATAAACCATGGACACCACGGTCAGCAGCGCAGCGACATAGATGCACAATGTGCCAACGTAGTGCGTGTCGATGCCGAACAGCGCATCGTGAAACAGCAGCATCGGAATCGCGACCATCTGCGCGATGGTCTTGAACTTGCCGATGGTCGCCACCGCAACACTGGTTCCCTCACCCACCTTGGCCATCCACTCGCGCAATGCGGAAATCGTGATCTCGCGGCCGATGATGATGAAGGCGATGATGGCGTCTACGCGGTCGAGCTGCACCAGAACGATGAGTGCCGCCGCAACCATGAGCTTGTCGGCGACCGGATCTAGGAACGCCCCGAACGCCGAGGTCTGCGCCAGGCTGCGCGCGAGCCAGCCGTCGAGCCAGTCGGTGATTGCGGCGAGGATGAATACCGCGGTTGCGATGCCATTGCGCGACGCCGGATCCAGAATCGATGGCGGCAGGTAAAACACGCCGACGACGATCGGGATGAGCAGTATGCGTGCCCAGGTCAGCGCATTCGGCAGGTTGAAGAACATGCCGCCATTGTGCCGCATGTGGCGGCAGCCTCAAAACCGCGCGTCGGGATCAGTGCAGCAGGCGGTGTATCTGCTCGGCGAGCGCGACACTGATGCCGTCGACGCGGCACAGGTCTTCGATCGTTGCCGCCTTGACACCCTGCATGCCGCCGAACTCCGCGAGCAGGCGCTTGCGTCGCGTCGGCCCGATGCCGGGGATGTCTTCCAGGCGCGAGGTGGCGCGGGTCTTGGCGCGCCGTGCGCGGTGTCCGCCGATGGCGAAACGGTGTGCCTCGTCGCGAATCTCCTGTATCAGGTGCAGCGCGGGGTCATCGGGCTTCAGGTGTATCGGTGCCCGCCCATCGGGGAAGATGAGGTCTTCGAGACCGGGCTTGCGCTCCTCCCCTTTCGCCACGCCGATCATCGGCACGTGCTCCAGACCGACTTCGACCAGCACTTCGCGGGCAACGCCAACCTGCCCCTTGCCACCGTCTATCAAAACCAGGTCGGGGCAAGTCCCCTCGCCGGCCGCGACCTTTTCGTAGCGACGCGTCAGCACCTGGCGCATCGCCGCGTAGTCGTCGCCTGCCGTCACGTCGTGGATGTTGTAGCGGCGATATTCCGACTTCTTCATGCCCTTGTCCGCGAACACAACACAGGAGGCGACAGTGGCTTCGCCCATCGTGTGACTGATGTCGAAGCATTCGATGCGCGACGGCACATCGATCAATCCGAGCGCATGTTGCAGCGCCTCCAGCCGCTCCTCGCTCCTGCTGCGGTCCTTTACTCGTGCAGCGACGGCCAGTTCGGCGTTCTGCACCGCCATGTCCATCCACGCGCGCTCGGTTGCAAGACGCGGCCTCGTCAGGGCGACGCGATGCCCGACGGCATCGTCGAGCGCATCCTGCAGGTCGGTGCCGATCTCGACATTCACGAGGATGCGCAATGGCGCGGCATGCTCGCGGTAGTGCTGGTCCACGAATGCGAGCAGCGCATCCTCGGCAGAGACGCCCACGGCGTTGGCGGCAAACTGCGGGCGATCGCCGAGGTGGCGGCCGCCGCGTACCATCGCGAGATTCACGCAGATCAGCCCGCCCTGGCTCACCGCTGCGAGGATGTCGACATCCTCCTCCTTTGCGCTTTCCACGTACTGCCTCGACAGCACCTTCTGCAGCGTTCGTATCTGGTCGCGGTATGCCGCCGCGTGCTCGAACGCAAGCACGCCGGCTGCCCGTTCCATCTTTTCGGTGAGGCGCGAGATCACCTCGGAGTGCTTGCCGTCGAGGAACATCGAGGCGAGCCGCACATCCGCGGCGTAGGCGTCCTCGCCGATGAGGCCGACACAGGGACCGCTGCATCGCTTGATCTGGTGCAACAGGCAGGGACGCGACCGGTTGGCGAACACCGTGTTCTCGCAGGTGCGCAGAAGGAAGATCTTCTGCAGCAATTGAACGCTCTCGCGGACCGCCGAGGCACTCGGAAACGGGCCGAAATACCGCGCGCCCTTTGCAAAGCTGCCGCGATGGAAACCGATGCGGGGATAGCCGTCGTTCGTCAGCACGATCCACGGGTAGGACTTGTCGTCGCGAAAGAGGATGTTGTACTTGGGCGCGAGTTCCTTGATCAGGTTGTTCTCTAGCAGCAGCGCTTCGGATTCCGAACGGGTGACGGTAATGTCGACGCGCACCACCTGCTGCACCATCATGCCGATGCGGGGACTGCTCAAGGTGCGGCGGAAATACGACGACACGCGCTTGCGCAGATTCTTCGCCTTGCCGACGTAGAGAACCTCGTCCTCGGCCCCGATCATGCGATAAACCCCGGGATGCTCCGGGCAATTCGCTAGAAAGGCCTTTGAGTCGAACATCACGAAGCGGCGATCAATTACCGGCTATTCACAGCCATTGCCGGTTCGGCCCGGATCGCCTCGAACACCGCGTGAAACCCGGACTCGGTCAACCGGCCGGTGTTGGTGTTGTAGCGGCTGCAGTGATAGCTGTCGAACAGCACGCGCCCTTGCGGAAGTGCGTGCCGCGCGCCATGCCCGAACGCGGCGCTCCCCTGCTTCACCCCGAACGCGCGCAGCACCGCCCGATGCGCGATCAGGCCGAGCGCCAGCACCACGCGCGCAGATTCCAGCGCTTCGAACTCTTCCCTCAGGTGGCGGTTGCAGCGCCAGACTTCATCGGTTTCGGGCTTGTTCTGCGGCGGCAGGCATTTCACGGCGTTGGTAAGCAGGCAATCGATCAGGCGCAAACCGTCATCGGCGGATTCCGAGACAGGACGACTCGCAAAACCGAACCGATGCAGCGTTTCATAGAGCAGGATGCCCGCATAGTCGCCGGTGAACGGCCGGCCGGTGCGATTGGCGCCATGCATGCCGGGAGCGAGCCCGACGATGACCAGACGGGCGTCGGTCATGCCGAACGGCGGTACCGGACGCGCGAAATAGCCGGGTTGAGCAGCACGCACCTCGTCGAGGAAACCGGCAAGGCGCGGGCAATCGCGGCAGGCCGTCAGGCGGCGGGCGTAAGCGTCGAGGTCGAACGCGGCAGGCAACGTCATGCCGATCAGGCCAGCGGATTCCCGCCTGCCGCCGCGTTCGCGAGTTCGATCACCTTCTCGCGCGCGGCGACGTAATCGGCACGCACTTCAAGCTGGAAAGCATCCGGCGCGGCGTCGCGCCGGACCAGGCCGGCGACTCTCCGGCCGCTTTCCGGGCCCACCTCGGGGCGCCAGTTGTCCAGCAACTCACGTGCGCGCTCCGGCGCATTGCAGACCAGCACGACGTCACAGCCTGCCGCAACGGCAGCCTGGGCGCGGTCGACGATGCCACCCGCGACCGTCGCACCTTCCATCGACAGATCGTCGCTGAAGATCGCGCCACGAAATCCGAGCCGCGCGCGCAACACTTCCTGCAGCCAGAAGGGCGAGAATCCAGCCGGGTTCGGATCCACCTTGCAGTAGACGACGTGGGCCGGCATGACTCCGGCAAGCTGGCGACCGAGGCGATGGCGGTACGGGACAAGATCCTCGTTCCAGATCGCATCGAATTCGCGATTATCCACCGGCATCGCCACGTGCGAGTCCGCGCTCGCGAAGCCGTGGCCGGGGAAGTGCTTGCCGACTGCACCCATGCCACCGTCGTTGAGGCCAACGAGCAGCGCCTGCGCGAGCGAAGCCGTGACCTGCCCGTCGCGGTGGAAGGAACGGTCGCCGATCACGCTGCTATGCCCGAAATCCAAATCCAGCACGGGCGTGAACGACAAATCGACGCCATTGGAGCGAAGTTCCGCCGCGAGCACGTAACCCGCGGCGCGAGCCGCATCGAGTGCGGCGGCGTGATCCACCTCCCACATTGCGCCAAGCGTGCGCATCGCCGGTATGCGCGTGAAGCCGGCGCGGAATCGCTGGACCCGCCCGCCCTCGTGGTCCACCGCGATGATCAGTGGCGCAGGCCGAACGGCATGGACGGCGCGCGTCAGTTCCTGGAGCTGTTCGGGCGACTCGTAGTTGCGGGTGAAAAGAATGAGGCCGCCAACCAGCGGGTGGCGCAGCACCTCGCCTTCCTCAGCCGTCAGGGTCGTGCCGGCGATGTCGAGCATGACCGGACCGGGCAGTGCAGCGCGGCCGAGATCGTCCGGCGTCATGCCACGCTCCGCTCGATCACCACGAAGGCAACGGCAAGGTCCTCTTCGTCGCTGATCGAGAGGTGCGCCGTCAGCCCAGCGCTGGACATCATTGCGGCCAGCGCACCGCCGCACTCCATGAATGGCTTGCCGAGGCCGTCGTGCCCGACCTGCATCGCGCTCAGGAACACAGGTTCGCGAATTCCCGTGCCGATGGCTTTCGCGAAGGCCTCCTTGGCAGCAAAACGTCGGGCAAGAAAGCGTGCCGGGTGTACCACGCTCGAGAATTCCGATAACTCACGGTCGCCGAGCACGCGCCTTGCAGCGCGCTCCCCGTACCGTTCCAGCATGCGCTCGAAGCGTTCAACGCGACAGACGTCGGTGCCGATGCCGTGAATCATGGATGCGACGGATGAGCGTGAGCCGCTGCCTCGCGCATGAGCCGCTTCATCTCGCGAACCGCCTCGCGCATGCCGATGAACACAGACCGGCTCACGATCGCGTGGCCGATGTGCAATTCACGAACTTGCGGCAGAGCCGCCACCGGTTGGACATTGAAGTAGGTCAGCGCATGCCCGGCGTTAAAGCGCATCCCGTGCCCGACCACGGCCTCGCCTGCGCGACGCAGCTTCTCCAGTTCGTCTACCACGGCTGGGCTGCGCGGATCTCTTCCGCGCTCGTAGAAAGCATGGGCGTATGGTCCAGTATGAAGCTCGCAAACGCGAGCGCCGATGCGCGCCGCCGCCTCGACCTGGCGCAGATCCGGGTCGATGAACACGCTCGTCATGATGCCGGCATCGACGAGCCGGGCAACGATCATCCGCAGCCTGTACTCCTGGGACAGGATGTCCAGACCGCCCTCGGTCGTGACCTCCTGACGTCCCTCGGGAACGAGCATTGCCATTTCCGGCCGCAACCCGGCGGCGATCGCCACCATTTCGTCGGTCGCTGCCATCTCCAGGTTCAGCTTGATGTGCGTGAGCTCGCGCAAGCGTCGGACGTCGTGGTCCTGGATATGCCTCCGGTCCTCCCGCAGGTGGACCGTGATGCCGTCCGCGCCGCCCAGATGTGCCTCGACGGCGGCCCACACCGGATCGGGTTCGTAGGTACGACGCGCCTGCCGCAAAGTTGCGACATGGTCGATATTGACGCCGAGTTCTATCAAGTTGGTCTTGCTCCTGTTTCAGACATCCTGCAGGTCTACGAATACGCGCCGGGACTGAAGCGTCTGGTTGCCCAGATAATGCTGTATCAGGCTGCGCATCAGTACCTTGCCATGCGACAGCGTCTCGGGATGGTTCCAGTCGTTGGCCGCCATGTTCAGCAGCACCCGCCCCGGAATGGCAATGCCCTGATCGGCGCCATCATCCCTGCGAACCGGGCCGCGCTCGATTATATAGGCGTAGTTCAGGCCGGGAATGATCGCCGATCCCGTGTCCGCGTCGAGGTCCAGCGTAAGGCCATATCCCAGTTCTTTCAGAAGCGCCATCTCGAACCGGCGAAGCACGATCTGGTACGGCGGCCCTAGCGACAGACCGCGCAGCGCCGCTTGATATGCATCGAACAGCGCCGGGTGAGGATCGTCTCGCGGCAGCAGCTTCAGCAGGAGCTCATTGACGTAATAGCCGCACAACAAGGCCTGTCCGCCCAGCAAGGGCTGCCCGCCCTGCCACTCGGCCTTGGCCAGCGTTCGGACCTCGGCCTGTCCGAACCAGCCCAGGTCCAAAGGCTGAAACGCAATCAGGAGGCCACGCAATGCGGCACGCGGCCGCCGCGCACCTCGGGCCACCAATGCGACGCGCCCGTGGTTTCTCGACAGCACCTCGACGAGCAGGCTGGTTTCCTTGAAGGCGTGACTGTGCAGTACGAACGCGGGCTCGTCGTCGATGCGCTGCTTTCCACTCACCTTGGCTACGCCTATTCGTATCCGAGGCTCTTGATGGCGCGCTCGTCGTCCGCCCAGCCGCTCTTGACCTTGACCCAGAGTTCGAGAAACACCTTGCCACCGAAAAGGCTCTCCAGATCGCGCCTTGCGTCCGCACCAATCCGCTTGAGGCGGGCTCCCTTTTCGCCGATCACGATGCCCTTGTGATTATCCTTGTCGACGATGATGGCCGCATGGATGTGCCGCAGGGCGCCTTTCTGCTCGAACTTCTCGATCTCGACTGCCACGCCGTAGGGCAGTTCCTCGCCCAACTGACGGAAGATCTTTTCTCGCAGAAACTCGGCGGCAAGAAACCGCTCGCTGCGGTCGGTGATGTCGTCGGGCGCATAGATCGGCGCCCCCTCGGGCAGCAGCTGCCGGAGCAGCGTGACAAGCGCATCGACCCCCTGGCCCTTTTCGGCACTGATTGGCACGAACTCGGAAAGCCCCGTTTCGGCCTGCAATTGCGCAATGAACGGGAGCAGGCGCGATTTGTCATTCAGTCGATCCACCTTGTTGATCACAACGACGACAGGTACGCCGTCCGGCAGCAGACGGATCACCGCACGGTCCTCTTCGCCGAACCGCCCCGCCTCGAGCATCAGTGCGACTGCATCGACATCGCTCAGCGCATTGACCACATTCCGGTTCATGGCCCGATTCAACGCGTTACGGTGAGTCGTCTGAAATCCGGGTGTATCGACGAATACGAGTTGTGCAGTGTCGGTGGTCAGAATTCCCGCGATGCGATGACGCGTCGTCTGGGCCTTGCGAGACACGATGCTGACCTTCTGCCCGACCAGCCGATTCAACAGCGTTGACTTCCCCACGTTCGGCCGGCCGACAATCGCGACGTACCCAGTCCGGAAGGACACATCCTGCGGCGTGTTGTCGAGTTCTGTCATTCGTCGTTCAATTGTTCGAGAACTTGGTGCGCTGCATCCTGCTCGGCGGCCCGCCGATTCGGCCCCCTCCCGATTGCGCTGGTCGGCGGTTTTCCGACCCGGCACGCCACCTGGAATTCCTGTGCATGCGCCTCTCCCTGAACCGCCATCAAGTCGTACGCTGGCAACGGCAGACGCCTGCCCTGCAGCCATTCCTGCAACCGCGTCTTTGCGTCCTTGCCGGATACCCTGGGGTCGATCCGTTCCAGGTGATTTCGATACAGCCCGAGGATGACGTCTTTGACCCGATCGAAACCCGCATCCAGAAAAATCGCACCGAAAACCGCTTCCAAGGCGTCCCCAAGGATCGACGGCCGACCTACCCCGCCGCTACGAAGTTCGCCTTCTCCAAGCCGAAGATTGGGGCCAAGATCGAGACCGAGCGCCACCTTGTACAACGTGTCCTGACGAACAAGGTTGGCCCGCAGCCTCGACAGTTCGCCTTCGCGCATCGTGCCGAACCGTTCGCACAACGCGATCGCGATTACACAATTGAGGATCGAGTCACCGAGAAATTCGAGCCGCTCGTTGTTTGCAGCGCCCGCACTGCGATGCGTCAAGGCTTGCTCGAGCAGATCGATACGGCCAAAGCGATGATTGAGCCGCCCCTGCAATGCTCGCAGATCACCCATTCACGAATGCGTTCACTCGACGCGCTTCGCCTTGCTCTTGCCCGAAGTCGCCTCGTATTCGATCAGAAGGCTCACGTTGGCGAACAACGGAATCTTCTTGTCGTAGGCGACACTGATGACGACGTCACCGCCATCCTTGGAGATGTCGAGATCCTTGCCGTCGACAGACGAGAAATCATCGATCGCCTGGCGACGCATGAATGCGTTCCTGATATCGGTCACCGTGGTTCCGGGCGTCGCTTCGCCCGCCACGGTGGTAATGGCCTTCTTGATGCCGTAATACTCGACAACGGAAGGCGTCACCTTGAACCCGACCAGCAGCGCGAGCGCAGCGAGCACACCGACGAAAAGGAATCCCCAGAAACTCAGTCCTCGCTGACGACGCATTGCGTAATCCTCGCTCTTATTTGAAGCCGCCGACGCGCTTCAGGTCGCCAAAATTGAACCAGATCAGGAATGCGCGCCCGACGATGTTCTCGTCTGGCACGAACCCCCAAACCCGGCTGTCGCTACTGGCATCGCGATTGTCGCCCATGACGAAATAATGCCCCGCCGGCACCTCGCAAGTGACACCTGCGTTATTGTAGATGCAGTTTTCCCGGAACGGAAACGCCAGAACCTGGGGAACGAAGGCCGGCGCTTCCTTGTCATTCAGCAGCAGGTGAGGCTCCGAACCCAGGCGTTCGCTGTATCGTTCGGAGAAAGTGAGGCGATCCGGATGAAGGTAATCATCGACGCGTTGCGTTTCCACCACCTGGCCATTGATCGTCAGTCGCTTGTTCTGGTACGCAACCTTGTCTCCAGGCAAGCCGACAACCCGCTTGATGTAGTCGAGCGCCGGATCGGCGGGATATCGAAACACCATTACGTCGCCACGCTGAGGCGATCCGATGTCGATCACCTTCTTGTTCAGAACCGGCAGCCGAATTCCGTAGGCATACTTGTTCACAAGGATGAAGTCGCCTACCAACAGGGTCGGAATCATCGAGCCCGAGGGAATCTTGAATGGTTCAACCAGAAATGACCTGAGAACGAAGACAATAAGGATCACCGGAAAGAAACTCGCTCCGTATTCGACCCACCACGGCTCGGCAGAACCCGGTGCCCGGCGGCGACGGAAATGGAAGTGGTCCGCACACCAGACGATGCCAGTGAGCACGAGAAGCACGAAAAGTATCAACGCAAAATTCAATCGTGCCCCCGCTCGTTACTTGTCGCCGACACGAAGTACGGCCAGGAACGCTTCCTGGGGTATCTCGACATTGCCCACCTGTTTCATGCGTTTTTTCCCTGCCTTCTGCTTTTCCAGCAATTTCTTCTTCCGTGTTATGTCGCCACCATAGCACTTCGCAAGAACGTTCTTGCGCAAGGCCTTGATGGTTTCGCGGGCGATGATATGTGCGCCAATTGCCGCCTGCACTGCAACATCGAACATTTGCCGTGGAATCAGCTCGCGCATCTTGGCGGCTACTTCTCTCCCGCGATAAACGGCGTTCTGCCGATGCACGATGAGCGACAGGGCATCGACCTTCTCGCTTGCCACGAGGATGTCGAGTTTCACGACATCGGCGGGCCGAAACTCCTTGAACTCGTAGTCGAGCGATGCGTACCCTCGGGATACCGACTTGAGCTTGTCGAAAAAGTCGAATACCACTTCCGCCATCGGCAGTTCGTAAATCAACTGTACCTGCCGGCCATGGTAGTGCATGTCGACCTGCGCTCCGCGTTTCGACTCGCACAAGGTAATGACCGCGCCAAGGTAGTCCTGAGGCACGAAAATGGTCGCCTTGATGATCGGTTCGCGGATCTCTTCGATCTTCGGTGTTTCGGGCAACTTCGAAGGGTTTTCGACCAGGACGATGGCGCCATCGTGCATCTTCACTTCATACACGACTGTCGGCGCGGTCGTAATCAGGTCCATGTCGAACTCGCGCTCCAGTCGTTCCTGCACGATCTCCATGTGCAACAGGCCGAGAAATCCGCAACGGAACCCGAATCCGAGCGCCTGCGACACTTCAGGTTCGTACTGAAGTGATGCGTCGTTCAGCTTCAACTTCTCCAGCGACTCCCGCAACTGGTCGTACTGGTTCGCCTCCACCGGATAAAGCCCGGCAAAGACCTGGGGCTTGATCTCCTTGAAACCCGGCAAAGCGGACGCTGCAGGCCGGTCCGCAAGCGTCACCGTATCGCCGACCTTTGCAGATTTCAGCTCCTTGATTCCGGATATGATGAAGCCCACCTCGCCGGCCGCCAACCGATCCCTGCTCGAAGACTTCGGCGTGAACACGCCGACCTGTTCGCAGAGGTGCGTCGCCCCCGTGGACATGAGCAGCACACGGTCCTTCGGCCGAAGCACGCCATCAACGACCCGTACCAGCATCACCACACCCACATAGTTGTCAAACCACGAGTCGATGATCAGGGCCTTGAGTGGCGCCGACTCATCGCCTCGCGGCGGGGGGATCCGGGCGATAATTGCTTCGAGTACATCATCGATCCCTTCGCCAGTTTTTGCGCTGGCGAGAACGGCCTCCGTCGCATCGACGCCGATGACGTCCTCGATCTCCTCCCTGGCGCGATCCGGGTCGGCAGAAGGAAGGTCGATCTTGTTCAGCACCGGAACCACTTCGACACCCTGCTCAATGGCCGTGTAGCAGTTCGCCACCGTTTGCGCTTCGACACCCTGCGAGGCATCGACGACAAGCAGCGCTCCTTCGCAGGCCGCAAGGGATCGGCTCACTTCGTACGAAAAGTCGACGTGCCCGGGCGTATCGATCAGATTGAGGTTATAGATCGCGCCGTCCTTGGCGCGGTAGGTCAGAGCAGCGGTCTGTGCCTTGATCGTGATCCCGCGCTCGCGCTCGAGATCCATGGAATCGAGGACCTGTTCCTCCATCTCCCGGTCGGAAAGTCCGCCGCAGCGCTGAATCAGCCGATCCGCTAGGGTCGACTTGCCATGGTCGATGTGAGCGATGATTGAAAAATTGCGAATGTGTTGCATCGGGGAAGGCGGGCAAAAAAAAAGGCGCCGCGGTCGGGCGCGATTCCTTCACGCCCAGTTGAGCACCCACTGTCAGAGCTCGGTATGCCTTTACCGGGCCACGGAAGAACCAAATTTTAGCGGAAATTCAACAAATAGGCACGAACCGCCGAACGATCCAGAAAGTGATGACAGATTTCCTGATCGCCACCGACAAGGACAGGCACCTTCTCGTCGTACAAAGCCTCTAGGTCTGGGAATGCATCGACATCCAGAATTTCGAGATCGAACCGGAGCTCACGCTGCAGTGCCTCGAGCGCCGACTCCATGTCGTCGCAAAGATGGCACCACTGCCTCGAATACAACGTCAGCAGCGGGATTCCGCCCTCACTTGTCACTCGGAGCCCTTATTGTCACAAACAACTGCCCATCCCCACGTCTGACCAGCAACGTAACGGGCGACCCGCTTTCCACGCCCGCGAGGATCTTGTTCAGTTGTTCCACGCTCTGGATCTCGGCTCCCGAACCGCGCCGAGTGGCCGACAGAACGACATCTCCCGGTCGCAGGTCCGCGCGCAAGCCGTTCCGGACGTCTTCGACCAATACGCCTGATTCCACCTTCAACTCGCGCTTCTGCTCGGATGAAATCTCCGAAAGCACCAACCCAAAGGCATTCGCTTTTCGTTCGGCTTTTGCAAACTTCTGCTTCCTGGGTGATGCGGCAGACCTTTCCTCGGGGATTTCCGCAACCGCAACCGTGAGATCGCGCAACTGCCCCTTACGAAAGACCTGGACCGACGATTTCGACCCGGGTTTGGTTCCGCCCACCATGCGTGGCAGCTCAGCTGATTGGCCGACCGGCTTTCCGTCGAACTTGACGATGATATCGCCTGCTTCGATCCCCGCCTTGTCGGCCGGACCGCCTTTCTCTACAGCGTTTACCAAGGCCCCCTGGGTCTTCCCGAACCCAAAGGAATCCGCAAGTTCTTTCGTGACCTCCTGAATCACGACCCCGATGCGACCTCGACTGACGCGGCCGGCGTTTCGCAACTGAGTCTGAACATCCATTGCAAGGTCGATCGGGATCGCAAACGACAAGCCCATGAAACCGCCGGTACGACTGTAGATCTGCGAATTGATGCCGACAACCTCCCCCTTCATGTTGAAAAGGGGGCCACCAGAGTTTCCGGGGTTTACGGCGACATCGGTCTGAATGAAGGGAACGAAGTTCTCCTGAGGCAAGGAACGACCTTTCGCACTCACAATACCGGCCGTGACGGTGCTTTCGAAACCAAATGGTGATCCGATCGCCACGACCCACTCACCGACCCGCAGTTTCGTCGGGTCTCCAAGAGAGACCTTGGGAAGATTGATCGCATCGATCTTGATCAATGCGATGTCGGTCCGCTTGTCGGTGCCGATCACCTTGGCTTTGAACTCCCGCTTGTCGGTAAGCTTGACCGCCACCTCGTCCGCTCCATCTACGACATGCGCATTGGTCAGGATGAACCCATCGCTGGACACGATGAAACCTGATCCGAGCGACTTGTTCTCGTATTCGTGCGGCGATCCCCCTGGAGGCTGGCGCGGGATGAATCGCTTGAAGAACTCGAACATCGGATCGTCTTCATCGACCCCAGGGGGAAGCTGAAATCCATGCTTCCCCTTGGAGGCAATCGTGATGCTGATGTTCACCACGGCGGCGCCTTGCCGTTCCACGAGTTCCGTAAAGTCCGGCAGAGCCCGTTGAGCCAAGGCCGATGCACAAAAAACCCATCCAAGCGCGACCACCATTACCCGGATGCAACTACCCAATCCGGCATTCAGCCAGATGAATGCCTTCCCGGTCACAGTCTCGTGAGGCGCGGGCGCGCCGAAGACCATGACAAATCTACAAGACGGAACGCCACCGCCACCCCGAAGACAAGGCCGATCAGGCCACAAACGATCGGCGCAAGCGGCTCTTCCGATCCTGGCAAATCACTGGGAACGTACCGCCCGAGGAAAGCCCCGATCAGCATCGTAATGACCGGGAAAATATAGACGGTAACCGACAGAACGGACAGCGTACCCTGATCGACCGAAACCAAAACACGATCGCCCTCACGCGCATCAATGTCATTCGCGACGGAGAACTCCCTGCAGGGTTTGCGAAACATCTGGGTAAGCAGGCCGCTGCGGCACCCGCCGGGGAGGTCACAGCGGCCACAGCCACCGGCATCGGCGTCAATTTCAACGACGGCGCTTGCACCATCGGTTCGTGTCACCCGTCCGGTTTTTTCCATGGGTCAATAAACTACTTTCGCCGGGCCTCGACGCCATCGCCGAGTTGCTTCAGTGTGCCAACAGGCACCTCGCCGAGCACAGTGACGATATGCCCGGCATTGGCCCTCTTATAGACATTGAACGGGCCCGAAACAAACATGCCCAGACGCTCGACCCGACCATCTACGGCCGGTTCGATGAAAACGGAGATAGCAGCCAGCCCATCGGAAAAAACGACATGATAGGCGGCAGGGCGATCGAGATGGACCTGCCTCTGCATCGCCGCAGATTGCTGGAACCCTGGCAAGACGTTCTGGAATGCCCATTCACCGGAGCCAGAAGCCGAGTCCGTCACCTTCGCATTGACAACCCGCCAATCGGCCGATTTGGACTGGAACTTCGGCTTGAGCCGCTCGCGATCGACCAACGATCCGATTACAACGTCGGCAAAGGCAAACTGCTCGATAGTTTCGCCTTTTTCGCCGATCGTTCGCGCCTTGAGAAGCAAGCCGGTTGCACTATCTGCCCAAAGCTGGTGGCCGTACCTGAGACCGTCCTTCGGAAGCAGAGAAATCACCTGGCTGTCACGCCCCGCAACGCGACTGACTTCCCCAAGCTTCACGTGGTAGTTCTCGCCAATGCTAGCCGGCATTTCCGCCAGCCTGCCGGGAAACGTTCGCCTGTGTGCGGATTGATCGATGATGACTGTCCGCTCTTCGGGCAAGTAGCACTTGACTTCGCTGTTGACCCGAATAACCTCGCGAGGACTGCCGTCGAGAACCTCGAGCCTTTCGCGCTCTCCGGAGGCATCTACGACATGCGTAATCCTGGAGGTCTCGGTCTGGTTGCCGCTGGAGTACGTGAAGGTTCCCGAATAATTAAGCTTGCGCGCAGCCGAAACTATCTTCTGCAACCAGCCATTGGCATCGACCTGCGCTTCGGCAAATACGGGCTGCGCTACGCCAGACAAGACGAGAGCAAGCGCTCCAATCCATTTCATCGGGGCAACTCGCCTCGAGATTCGGAAACCGTGCGAACGTATTGCGCGACCCCGGACATGCTGGCGCCCGGGGAGTAGCCTTGATGGGCGATCAGGTACTCTCGGTCAAATCCCGCCTGCACCGGGGCCACGGCTCCGTCTGGCGCAACCTGACCCTGCTCGTTCGCAGGATTCGCCGCTCCGGAATTCGGGGCAACCGGAACCGAGACAGGATGGGAATGGACGACCTGTGCGACAGGTTGCGGTGCAATCGATCCGTTGATGGACTGGGACACCCAGGCTACGGCGCCTACCCCCATGACTGACGCCGCGATCGGCAATAGCCATCGCATCCGTAATCCGGACTCCGGCCTCTTCGGCTGCGGAGCAAGCACGGTCGGTTCACGATCCAGGTCCATCATCACCCTTCTCGCGAGATATCCTTCGGTCGGCACTTCGCCACGCAGACTGTCGCCAATGAGCCCGTACAACTGCCAGGTACGCTCAGCTTGCGGATCTCGGCGCATGGCATCCATAAGCGAATCCACCGCCCCCTCGTCCAGTGCATCATCCATCAGTGCAGAAAGACGTTCGTTCATCGCGTCACCACCTCTTGTCCGGCGCCGTATCGAGCAGCGGCCTCAACTTGTCGGCAATCGCCTCTCGCGCACGAAAGATCCTCGATCGAACCGTACCGATCGGACATTCCATGATCCCGGCAATTTCCTCATAACTCAGACCTTCGATTTCCCGCAGGACGATTGCCGTTCGAAGCTCCTCAGGCAACGCTTCCATAGCGGAATTGACAGTTTCCCCGATCTGTTTCGACAACAGCACCCTTTCCGGCGTATTGATGTCGCGCAACTGCTCCCCGTCCTCGAAGGATTCCGCTTCCTCGGAATCGAACTCCGTCGTCGTCGGCGCCCGCCTTCCTTGCGAAACGAGGTGGTTTTTCGCCGTATTGATCCCTATCCGATACAGCCAGGTGTAGAACGCGCTATCGCCCCGGAAAGACGGGAGAGCCCGATATGCCTTGATGAACGCCTCCTGCGCAACATCCTCCACTTCAGCCGGATCTCGAATCAGCCTGGAAAGAAGACGAACCAACTTTCGCTGGTACTTGGAAACGAGCAGCCCAAAGGCCTGCTTGTCTCCGCGCTGGGCGCGTTCCACTAACTGCTGATCTACCTCGCGGTCACTCATGCGCCAGCATCTAGAAATGAATTGGGGCGTAACCCGGAAATCGGGCCGGCGCCAAGTATATCCGATGCCCCCAGCAGCACATGGGTGCGTAACCTATCCGGCTAAATTCAAAGACACGTTCCAGCAAAATTAGTTCAGCCATACGCAAGGCTGTTTGCGCCAGATCAAGAGGCTCTATGAAGCTGATCAGTGTATAGTCCTTGCCCAGTCCAACTCATCACTTGCATTGCCCCACCGTGCCTGCAATCGACGTTCTCATCATTGGCAGCGGTCTGGCCGGTCAGTCGCTTGCCCTCAGACTCGCCGACCGATTGAAGGTGGCGATCATCACCAAGCGCACCCTCGATGTCAGCGCAAGCAGTTGGGCACAAGGCGGCATTGCAGCCGTTCTCGACAAAGCCGATTCAATTGACGCACACATCCAGGACACGCTGACCGCAGGGGCAGGCTTGTGTGACGCACACGCAACGCGCTTCGTGGTCGAGAACGGGAAACGGGCAATCGACTGGCTGATCGCACGCGGGGTTCCCTTTACTCGCGATCGCGATTCCGAGTTTGGATTCCACCTTACGCGAGAGGGCGGACACAGCCATCGCAGAGTGATCCATGCCGCCGATGCAACGGGTGCAGCAGTGCAGGCCACGCTGACGGAGCACGTTCGGAACCACCCCAACATCATCGTCCTCGAGGATCACATCGCGATAGATCTGATCGTGGGCAGAAAATTCGGGCGGCCCGATCGAGGCTGTCTGGGTGCCTATGTCCTCGACAAGAGTGAGGATCAGGTCGTGACGATGTCAGCCGGGCACACAGTCCTCGCGAGTGGGGGCGCGGGCAAGGTATACCTCTACACCACCAATCCCGACACGGCGACGGGTGATGGCGTCGCCATGGGGTGGCGCGCTGGCTGCACGGTTTCCAACATGGAATTCATTCAGTTCCACCCGACGTGCCTTTATCACCCGCATGCGAAGAGCTTTCTAATCTCCGAAGCGCTTCGTGGTGAAGGGGGTATCCTGCGCCTGCCCGACGGAACACGTTTCATGCCGCACCACGACGGACGAGCCGAATTGGCTCCCCGGGATATCGTGGCACGCGCCATCGATTTCGAGATGAAGAGACACGGCCTGGATTGTGTCTTCCTCGACATGACACACAAACCGGCGGCGTTCCTGCTCGACCACTTCCCGAACATTCACGCAAATTGCATGGCGCTCGGAATCGATATGCGAACTCAACCGATTCCGGTCGTTCCTGCGGCACACTACCTGTGCGGCGGCATCCGGACTGATCTGAAGGCGAGAACAGACGTTGCGGGGCTGTACGCCGTTGGCGAAACCGCATGCACAGGGCTGCACGGCGCCAATCGGCTGGCCAGCAATTCGTTGCTTGAGTGCCTCGTGTTTGCGGAGGCAGCGGCGGAAGACATCCTGTCGAACCCCCTCCCGGAGATCCGCGACCTGCCACATTGGGACGAGAGCCGCGTGATCGACGCGGACGAGTCCATCGTGATCTCACACAATTGGGACGAGTTGCGTCGCTTCATGTGGGACTACGTCGGCATAGTTCGAACCAACAAGCGCCTCGAGAGGGCGGCGCATCGAATCAAGCTGCTGGCTCGCGAGATCGACGAGTATTACAGTAACTTCCGCGTCTCCAACGACCTGATTGAACTACGTAATCTGGTCCAAACAGCCGAGCTTATTGTCCGAAGCGCGAAGCGACGTCACGAAAGTCGCGGCCTGCATTTCTCCCGAGACTATCCAGATCCGCTCCCGGCAGCGCGGAACACCGTGCTCCGTAGTCGCTTCATCGCGAAGCGTCACTAGCAAGCTGACGCAGCAGGACCGAAAGCCTTCGCCAATCGGCCGAGGACACTGCGTCCCTCATCAGTGGAAGCGCGCGAGACATCCCAGAGACGCTCTCGATTGCCGACAGCCTAAGCACCATCATTCCCGGCCAGACGACCGTACCCTCGGCAATTCGGTAGCCAAAAACTTGGCCATTCCTCAGATGGATGGAACAATCGCCTGATCCTGGATTCAAGGCCAGAGCCACTACCGAGCGGCCATCGAGCCGAAGAGCGTGGCAGGAAACGCCACGAAAGAGCGCCCAGATGATCAGGGCGACCAAACAGCATGTCGCGAAGGAGGGCAACGCAGAAAGAAACGTCGCAACCGACGCGAGCACGCACCAAAACAGAAGGAGCGCAGCCAGAAGACGGGAGCGGCCCACAGCCACCCGCACTTCCAATCTCAAACCTCGCGGAAAACCAATGTGCTGTTAGTGCCGCCGAACCCGAAAGCGTTGGACAGCGCTGCGCGAATCTTCATGGGGCGCGCCTGGTTTGGCACGTAGTCGAGATCGCATGCCGGATCCTGATCGACGAGATTGATGGTCGGCGGCGCCACTTGGTTGTGAATCGCAAGTACGGTAAATATTGCCTCGATCCCGCCTGCCGCACCGAGCAGGTGTCCCGTCATGGATTTTGTGGAACTGACGGCAAGCTTCATTGCGTGCGGACCGAACGCACGTTTCACGGCAAGTGTTTCGGCAATATCGCCCAGCGGCGTCGACGTGCCGTGCGCATTGATATAGTCGATCTCGTCGAGATTCGTCCGACCATTTTTCAACGCTGCAGCCATGCTTCGCGCAGCGCCCTCTCCGTCTTCTGCCGGCGCAGTGATGTGGAACGCATCCGAACTCATCCCGTATCCGGCAACTTCGGCGTAAATCCGGGCTCCGCGCGCGCGCGCGTGCTCGAGTTCTTCGAGTACCATGACGCCGGCGCCTTCACCCAAAACGAAACCGTCTCGCCCAACATCCCACGGACGGCTCGCCGCCGTCGGGTCATCATTGCGGGTGCTCATCGCCTTCGCGGCACAGAATCCGCCTACTCCTAGCGGCGAAACCGTCGCCTCGGCCCCGCCCGCGATCATCACGTCCGCATCGCCGTACTCAATCAGACGCTGAGCTTCGCCGAAAGCGTGATTGGAGGTCGCACACGCGCTGACAGTCGCAAAATTCGGCCCCTTGAAACCGAAATTGATCGAGAGAATTCCCGAGATCATGTTAATGATCGACCCCGGAACGAAAAACGGCGTGATCTTGCGCACGCCGCCTTCACGGTAGGCAAGATGGGTATCCTCGATCAGCGGTAGCCCGCCGATCCCGGAACCGATACATACGCCAATTCGCTCCGCGTTGGCGGGTTGCTTGTCAATTCCCGCGTCCTTCAGAGCATCGATAGCCGCCGCGAGTCCGTAGTGAATGAACGTATCGTACCGCCTCGCCTCTTTGGGCGACAAATACGCGGCGAGATCAAAATCCTTCACCTCGCCTGCGATCTGCGTCGGGAATGTCTGCGCATCGAATCGAGAAATCCTGCCGATACCAGACCGACCGTTCGAAATGTTGCTCCACGCTTGGGCGACCGTATTCCCAACCGGGGAAATGATGCCCATGCCGGTTACGACGACTCTTCGGCGACTCAACTTCGGCTCCGATGCAGTGGAACGGGATCGATATGACCGATGAACGACAGCAGGCCCGGTCAGGCCTTCTTGAGATGGGCGGTGATGTAGTTCACGGCCTGCTGAACCGTTGTGATTTTTTCCGCTTCCTCATCCGGAATTTCGCATTCGAACTCTTCCTCGAGCGCCATCACGAGTTCCACCGTATCCAGCGAGTCGGCACCCAGATCGTCAACAAAGGAAGACTCGATCTTGATCTCGGATTCATTGACGCCCAATTGTTCGGCGACGATCTTCTTGACGCGCTGCTCGATGTTATCCATTACTTTTCTCCTTCCCTGTTCCGGGTATGCAAAACCTGCGTATTGTACCAAAAATGGGCTTTTGCCCAGCCGAGAAACCAGCCTGACTGGAACTATGCCATGTACATGCCGCCATTCACGTGCAGCGTGCTTCCGGTTACGTATCCTGCTGCCGGAGAGGCCAGAAACGCAACCGCAGCCGCAATCTCTTCGGGCTTCCCCAACCTGCCCAACGAAATCTGGTTCATGAGTGCGCTACGCTGTGCTTCCGGCAAGCCCTTCGTCATGTCCGTCTCGATAAAACCTGGCGCCACACAATTCACAGTAATGTTCCGGGATCCAAGCTCGCGCGCCAGGGCACGCGTCATGCCGGCAACGCCCGCCTTCGCAGCCGCATAATTGGCCTGACCAGCATTTCCGGAAGCGCCCACCACCGAAGTGATATTGATAATCCGTCCGTACCGGGCTTTCATCATGCCTCGCATGACCAGCTTGCACGTGCGAAACACGGCCTTGAGGTTGGTGTCGATGACTTGATCCCACTCTTCTTCACTCATGCGCAACGCAAGATTGTCCCGCGTGATGCCGGCGTTGTTCACAAGGATCGAAACAGTGCCGAATCTGGCTTCGATATCCGCAAGTACGCTGCTACAGGCCGAGAAATCGCAAACGTCCAGTTTCAATCCGAGAGTGTCGACGCCTGTACCTGCAAGTGCGTTGCGGACTTCCTCGACACCCGCGTCGCTGGTCGCCGTTCCAACAACGCGCGCGCCTTTCGAGGCAAGTTCCACCGCAATGGCCCTGCCAATGCCGCGCGATGCACCTGTGACTAGCGCTGTTTGTCCATTCAACATATTCATCGGCTACTCCCCAGCCATTGCCAGCAAGTCTCCAATCGCACCTTCATCGTGCAGCGAGTGACTGAAGAGATCGTGGTTGATGCGTCGAGTCAACTTCACCAGAACCTTGCCAGGCCCACATTCGATGATGTGATCGCATCGCTGCTGAGCAAAGAAATTGATCGTCTCGATCCAACGTACTGGTGAGTATGTTTGCCTAACCAAAGCATCACGGATCTGATTGACGTCGGAATAACAAGCAACGTCAACATTGTTCACGACCGAGATTTCCGGTCGCTGTAACTTGATCCCATTAAGATGATCTAGAAGTCGCTCTGACGCCGGGGTCATCAACGAACAATGAAAGGGAGCCGACACCGATAGCGGAACCGCGCGTTTCGCTCCGCGTGCCTTTGCAAGTTCTACTGCCCGCGAAACTGCTCCTGAATGCCCCGCGATGACGATCTGGCCCGGATCGTTGAGATTTGCACAGGAAACCACATCCGAATGTGCAACTTCCAAGCAAACTTGCCGGACGGAACTCTCATCGAGCCCCAGGATAGCAGCCATCGAACCGCGACCATCGGGAACGGCCTCTTGCATCGCTTGCGCACGCAGCCGAACCAACGCTATCGCATCCCGGAACTCAATCACGCCCGCCACGACCAGCGCCGCATACTCTCCGAGACTATGACCCGCCATCATTGCCGGCGTTGCCCCACCCCGCTCAACCCACAACCGATACACGGCGACATCTGCCGCAAGCATGAGCGGCTGCGTATTGACGGTTTGCGACAGAACGTCAGAAGGCCCTTCGGAAACCATCTGCCAAAGATCCAACTTGAGCGATGAAGACGCCTCTTCAAAAGTCTGCCGCACCACTGGCGCATCGCCGTATGCCGACATCATTCCAACGGACTGGGATCCCTGGCCCGGAAAAACAAATGCAAACTTCATGTTGATCTCGCTCAATTTCCAATGCGGCGAAGCCGGCTTACGCCTTAAGCAACACCGCCCCCCAAGTGAACCCACCGCCAACGCCCTCGAGCAACACATTCTGCCCGGCGCGAATGCGCCCATCTCGCATCGCCACATCAAACGCCATCGGCACCGAGGCGGCAGAGGTGTTCCCGTGTTGCCCCACCGTAACCACCATCTTCTCGATCGGGAGATCAAGCCTCCGGGCCGTCGCCTGAAGGATACGAATGTTCGCCTGGTGGGGAATGACCCAATCTATCTCGCCAGTCGAGATGCCGGCGATGCCCGCCGCTTCGACAGCCACATCGCCCAGCACCTTGACTGCGAACTTGAAGACGGCCTGCCCATCCATCTGCAGAAAAGGCGATCCGACCACCTTTCCGCAACTCACTTGCCCAGGCACGGAAAGAATCTTGCTGTACTGCCCGTCGGTATGCAGCACGCTGGACAGGATCCCTGGCGTTTCGGATGCATCGAGCACTACGGCCCCCGCACCATCCCCGAATAGCACGCAGGTCCCCCGGTCGTTCCAATCGAGTATCCGGGAAAAAACTTCCGCACCGACGACCAGCGCACGTTTGCAAGCGCCCGAGCCAATAAACTTCTCAGCGGTGGCCAACGCAAAGACGAAGCCGCTGCACACAGCCTGTACGTCGAATGCGGCACCGCCATTGCGAATTCCCAGCTTGTCCTGCAGCAACGATGCCGTACTGGGAAACACGTAATCCGGCGTGGAGGTCGCGACGATGATCAGATCGATGCTTGCAACGTCAACTCCTGCAGCTTCGATCGCACGTCGACTCGCTTGAAGAGCCAGGTCGCTTGTCAATTCGCTTTCCGCCGCAAAATGTCGCGCTCGTATTCCGGTTCGCTCGACGATCCACGCGTCCGAAGTATCGATTCCCCGAGCGACCAAATCATCGTTCGTGATAGGTGCGCCAGGCAGATAACTGCCGGTCCCGATGACTTTCGCGTAGATCATGCAGCCGCTTCCTGGCTCATTCCAAGCTGGGCTTTGATCCGCCTTATGACGTCGTTGCGGACCTCCTCGGCAGCGCGGTGCAGCGCCTGCTCGAACGCATACGCGTCCGCCGACCCGTGGCTCTTCACCACCACCCCACGCAGGCCAAGCAGGCTCGCGCCGTTGTAGCGACGGTGATCGACACGCCGCTTGAACCCTCGCAGCGCCGGCATTGCAACGATCGCACCCAGTTTCGCGATCCAGTTCCGGGACAGCTCGTCTCGAAGGAAGGTTCCGAGCATCTGCGCGAGCCCCTCCGACGTCTTCAGCGCGACATTGCCGACGAAGCCGTCACACACGACGACATCCGTGGTTCCCTTGTAAATGTCATCTCCTTCGACATTGCCGTAGAAATTCAGCCCGCTGGCTTTCAGCAATTCCGCCGCCTGCTTCACCACTTCGTTGCCCTTGATGTCCTCTTCGCCAATGTTGAGCAACCCAACGCTGGGGCGATCCTTGTGCGCCAACGCCGAGACCAGCATGGCCCCCATGACACCAAACTGTCGCAGATGCTCAGCCTCGCAGTCGACATTTGCCCCGAGGTCAAGCATGTAGGTTTCCCCGACCATGTTGGGCAGGACTGTGCATATTGCCGGCCGATCAATCCCGGGCAGCGTCTTGAGTACAAAACGCGATATCGCCATGAGCGCCCCGGTGTTTCCGGCTGACACGGCAGCGGCCGCATCGCCCGATTTGACCAGCTCGATTGCCCGGCGCATGGATGAATCCTTCTTGCTACGGAGCGCCTGCGCAGGGGCGTCGTCCATTTCGACGACCTCGGAGGCAGGCTCGATGCGCAACCGCGCACCCAACCCGGCAGCCGCAGAACGCACCAGTGGATCCAACTTTTCCGGCCGGCCAACCAGGATCACCGAGGCATCCGGCTCATGACGAAGAAAGCTCAGGGCGGCAGGAATCGTCACCGCAGGGCCGTGATCTCCGCCCATGCAGTCGATCGCAATTTTGACGTCCATCTACGCAGGGAAAGGTCGCGCAGGGAGAAAAGGAAATTGAGGCGGATCGCGCCGCGACCCGCCATTCGACGCCGAGCGCTTATTCGCCCTTGGTCTTGAGCACCTTCTTGCCGCGGTAATAGCCGGAAGGCGAAATGTGATGACGAAGATGTGTCTCGCCGGTCGTCGACTCGACCGCCAGCGGAGGATTGGTCAGAAAGTCGTGCGCCCGATGCATGCCACGCTTCGACGGGGACTTCTTGTTCTGTTGCACTGCCATGATGACTCCTTGTAGATCTTCAGCTTTGCACCACCCGTAACTACTGGGGGCGCTTCAATTGTTTGAGAACGTCGAATGGCGACGCACCCCCACCGACATCCTCTGCTGCCGGCAAATTGCAAGCTTCATGTCGCGGCGCCAACGGCAATCCGAGCAGGATCTCATCTTCGACCAACTCGGCCAAGTCCGCTTCCTGCCCTACCGGCAACGCGTCGAACCCGTCCTCGGCCAACTCGTCGTTCGGCAGATCCTTGCCGAGCGGCCACAAGAGGAAGACCGCACGGAGGCGGACCTCGTGCGAAACCGCCTCGAGACAACGCTGGCAATCCATCGAAACGCTGCCCTCGATTGCCAAATCGAGATAGAGCCTGCCGTCTGCGCTTGTCGATCCGTGCACTTCCACGAGAAAAGGCCCGCCACCGCGAACCGTTTCGTCAAGCCTCGACAAATCGCGCAACACGAGTTCGCCGCGCCTGCTTCCGGCAGACCGCGCAAACGCCCACGGATCAACCAACCAAGATCGTTGCGACATAAACGGTAAATGATACCATCGCCTTGTTTCCGTTGTCAAAATTTCCCTGCTTCCGCGAGCCGTCCGAATGCTCGCCAGCCGAAATCCATCTGCCATTCATGACGCATACTACACAGCGAATCGTGCTCGCCTCGACGTCCCCCTTCCGACGCGAACTTCTGGGGCGCCTCCGGCTTGCCTTCGAGATCGCAAACCCCGTCACTGATGAGACTCCCCTGCCCTCGGAAGCGCCGGAAGCAACCGCCATTCGCCTGGCGGTCGACAAGGCCAAGAATGTCGCATCCCGGTTCCCGGATGCGCTGATCATCGGCAGCGACCAGGTCGCCCACGCCAACGGGCGCAACTACGGCAAGCCTGGAACGCGCGAAAACGCGATCGCCCATCTCGCCGAAATGAGCGGACGCTGCATCGTCTTCCACACCGCAGTCTCCCTGCACAACTCGCATACCGGCCAAACCCAGACCGCCTGCGTCCCGACGAGCGTCGGATTTCGCACTTTGACGGCACCCGAAATCGAGCGCTATGTCGATGCAGACCAACCGCTCAATTGTGCCGGTAGTGCAAGGTCGGAATCTCTCGGCGTATCGCTGCTCGAATACATGCGCGGAGACGACCCCACCGCACTGATCGGGCTGCCACTGATCAAACTTTGCCAGATGCTGCGCAACGAAGGGATTGCATTGCCGTGACGGGCCGCCCGACGGGAAAACTGATCCTGCTCCCGGTCTCGCTGGGCGCCGGGTCATGGACGACCTACCTGCCTCCCGACGTGCGAGGTGCAGCGCTCCAACTCGATTACTTCATCGTCGAGAATGCCAAGACCGCGCGCGCCGAATTGAAGCGGCTCGGCTACGAAAAGCCGCTTCGTGAAACGCGGATCGAAACTTTGCCCGAAACCCCGAGCGAAGCCGATTTGAAAGCCTTGTTGCGGCCGATACTCGACGGATTCGATGTCGGTTTGATGTCTGAAGCCGGATGTCCGGCTGTCGCCGACCCAGGCGCTGCCCTGGTCCGCGCTGCGCACGATTCCGATATCCACGTCGTACCGCTGGTCGGCCCATCTTCCCTGCTGCTTGCCCTGATGGCCTCGGGACTCAACGGGCAATCATTTGCGTTCCACGGCTATCTGCCCATCGAAGACGCCGAGCGGTCCTCGACGCTCGTCGCGCTGGAACGAGAATCAGCCCGCCGCAACATGACGCAGATATTCATCGAGACGCCTTACCGGAATACACGCATGTTTTGTGCAGCAATCAAGGCGTGCGCGTCCGGCACGCTACTTTGCGTCGCGTCGAACCTGTCGACGCCGTCCGAATCGGTCTTCACGCGGCGTATCGCTGAATGGCGCCGATGCGCAGCGCCACCGATCGAGCGTCAGCCGACCGTCTTCCTGCTCCTCGCAGAAAACTCAGCGAAGACGCATCTGCGATAGCAGGCCTGCCATCGCCTCGCCGGACGCCGTTCCCAGCTGTTTGGCGAGCCGCTCCGCAAAATTCGACTTCTGCGTGAAATCCCGGATCCGTTCCGCCTTGACAACCTCGCGTGCGACAAAGTCCACGCTGCCGAGCGAATCCGCCAAGCCCATCGATATGCTCTGCTCGCCGGTCCACATCAGGCCCGAAAAGGTTTCCGGCGTTTCCTTGAGCCGGTTCGCCCGCCCTTTGCGCACCACTTCGATGAACTGCTTATGCACGTCCGAAAGCAGGCTCTTGGCATGCTCCAGATGCCTGGGTTCCTGTGGGGAGAACGGATCGAGGAAACCCTTGTTCTCCCCGGCTGTAAGCAGACGGCGTTCGACGCCGAGTTTCTCCATCGTGCCGGTGAAGCCGAAGCCGTCCATCAGAACGCCGATCGATCCGACGATCGACGCTTTGTCGACGAATATCCGGTCGGCGGCTGCAGCCACGTAGTATCCGCCGGAGGCACACATGTCCTCGACCACCGCATAGAGCGGCGTAGCCGGGTGCTTTGCCCGAAGCCGGCGTATCTCGTCGTTGATCAATCCCGCCTGAACCGGACTGCCGCCCGGACTGTTGATTAGCAGCACCACCCCTTGAGTACCTCTGTCCTCGAAGGCCGACTGCAGGGCAGGAATCACGTTCTCCGCGCTCGCATCCCCTTTCGGTCCGATCACGCCGTGCAATTGGACCAGCGCAGTATGCCTGCCATCTGCAAGCTTGTTCTGGGGGCCGTCGCCAAGGCCGGCAAGCATCCATAGAATGACCCCTACATAGAGAAAGGTCAGCAGGCGGAAGAAGATGCTCCAGCGTCGCCGGCGTCGCTGCTCAACCAGCGCCTCCGTCGCCAGTTTTTCCAGCACGCTTCGCTCCCAGTTAGGTTCGTTGTTCGGCTCGGTCATTTCCCGCAATCCTTCAGGTAAATCGCGCCTTCGCGCTCGAAAACATCCAGCGATTCAAGGCGCCGCCCCTTGCAGGGGCCAGCAACGCAGTAGCCTGTCTGCGGCTCGTACATTGCACCGTGCGTCGAGCAGATCAAGTATAGCCGGGACGGATCGAAGAACTGTCCGTGCTCCCAGTCGAGTTCCACCGAGACATGGGCGCACCGATTCAGATAGGCGCGTACCCGCCCCTCGTGCCTCACGACGAACGCCGGAACATCGCCCTCCAGGCGATGAACGACAAAGCGGACTCCCGGCCCCTTTTCCACCAAGGCATCGCTGGTGCAGATCCAACCCGCTTCATCAGCCATGAATGCGCAGCCACTCGGCCAGTTCCGCCGTCGAATCACAGCAGCACGCCGGCTTCGCGCCACGTAGTGCGTCCGGCGCATGCGCTCCGAAGGTCACAGCGACCGCCATCACGCCGGCATTGGCAGCCATCATCAGATCATGCGTCGTGTCGCCAATCATCACCGTGCGGCCGGCCTCGACGCCAAACTCGTCCATCAATTCGAGCAGCATGTCAGGATGCGGCTTCGGATGACATTCATCGGCGCAACGCGTTCCGTGGAACCACTTTTCCAGCCCTGAGTGACCAAGCGCACGGTCGAGCCCTCTGCGACTCTTGCCGGTTGCTATCGCAAGCATGTGGCCACGCGCATGCAGATCCTCGATCATGCGTGCGCTGCCTTCGAACAGAGCAAGTTCATGATCACGCGCCAGATAGTGATACCGATATCGGTCGGCCAGTTCCGGGTAGCGTATCGGGTCGAGCGTCGGCACGGCGCGGCCGAGCGCTTCGTGCAGGCCGAGTCCGATCACCTGGCGTGCCGCATCAGGCGCCGGCTCGGGTACGCCCAGGTCTCGACAGGCGAACTGGATCGACCTGACGATGGCAGCAGCCGAGTCCAGCAGCGTGCCATCCCAGTCGAATACGATCAGGTCGAAATTAGTCGCCATCGGTGACCTCGAAATCGCATCGCTCGTTCTCCCCGACCCGCGCAACGAACCGCGCCAAGTCGTCCGGCAGGGGTGATGCCAGTGCCAGAGGCGCGCCGGTCGCCGGATGCGGCATTTCGAGCCAGGCTGCGTGCAGAAACATCCGTTTCAGCCCCAGTTTCATCAGATCCTTGTTCAACACAAAATCGCCATACTTGTCGTCGCCCGCGAGCGGAAAGCCCAGATGGCTCAGATGAACGCGAATCTGATGCGTGCGACCAGTGCGAAGTTCGACTTCGAGCAGGCTGAAATTTTCCCAGCGACGACGAAGCCGCACGATCGAATGCGACGGCTTGCCCTCCTGGTCAACGGAAACACGTCGCTCTCCATCGTCGGTCAGGTACTTCGTCAATCCGAGCCGGACGTGCTGAAGCGGGTTCATCCATCGCCCGGAAACCAGCGTCAGGTAAGTCTTGCGGATCGTCCCGCTGCGGAACATGTCATGCAACGCATTGAGAGACGATCGTTTCTTTCCGATCAGCAAAAGTCCGGACGTTTCCCTGTCGAGTCGGTGTGCGAGTTCGAGAAATCGTGCCTGCGGCCGCTGGCGACGCAATTGTTCGATGACCCCGAAACTCACTCCACTGCCGCCGTGAACCGCCGTACCGGCCGGTTTGTCGAGCGCAATCAGTGCATCATCTTCGAAAATGACCGGGAAAGTCTTGCCCACCGGTACCGCTGGCGGCTCGACAACACTCGCCGAGAGCCGGATTGGCGGAATGCGGATCTCGTCCCCGAGCGCCAGCCGATAGGAAGGATCGATGCGCTTGCCGTTGGCCCTGACCTCGCCACTACGCAAGATACGATAAACATGGCTTTTCGGGACGCCCTTGCACACCCGCAACAGGAAATTGTCGATGCGCTGGCCAGCCTGCTCCTCGCCAATGACTTCACGCACGACAGAAGGGGCTTTGCTTAACGTCTTCATTTTGAAATATACTCGGCGCCGGACGGCCTGCTCAGACTGCCCGCCCCGCGATGCTCCGATGCGACGTCGCTGGGGTGGCGGAAACGAGCCGATTGTTTCGCGCTCGCGGCTCTCCGGGAAAAGCATCAATAAGCAACATCAAGTCGTATTTCACAAGTCGTAAGTCGTGACTCGCGGTCCAAAACCCGCGATCTTAGTCCATTTATCCGCAACTCTTATTTGACGCGCGCACCGACACGCTGAACGCCTGATCCTGAAACCCGATGCACGCTTTGCCGGCTTCAGGATCCGCTACGGACAAACCTTGCAATTAGTTTGCGAAATCAACGTCTGATGACCAGTCTGATGACCAATTACCGACCAAACTGATTCCCGTCGCCCCGACGGATGCGCGGTTTGTCCCCGCCACAGGTTGCGCGCGGGAGATTAAAACAATGAAGCGCATGCTGTTCAATGCGACGCAGGCAGAGGAATTGCGCGTCGCGATCGTGGATGGTCAGAAACTGATCGACCTCGATATCGAGTCTGCCGCCAAGGAACAACGCAAGAGCAACATCTACAAGGCCGTCATCACCCGCATCGAGCCCAGCCTCGAAGCGGCGTTCGTCGATTACGGTGCGGAGCGGCACGGCTTCCTGCCTTTCAAGGAAGTCTCCCGGGCGTATTTTCGCGACGGCGTCGAGCCCTCCAAGGCGACAATCCGTGACGCACTGCGCGAAGGTCAGGAACTGATCGTCCAGGTCGAGAAGGACGAGCGCGGCAACAAGGGCGCGGCCCTCACCACCTTCATCTCGCTCGCCGGCCGTTATCTGGTTTTGATGCCGAACAACCCGCGCGGCGGCGGCGTGTCGCGCCGCGTCGAGGGCGACGAGCGCGCGGAACTGCGCGAGGCGATGGACCAGCTCGAAGTGCCGCAAGGCATGAGCCTGATTGCCCGCACCGCCGGCATCGGCCGCACCGCCGAAGAACTGCAGTGGGATTTGAACTACCTGCTCCAGTTGTGGCGTGCCATCGAAGGCGCCGCGCAGGCTCAGGACGGCGCCTTCCTGATCTACCAGGAAGGCAGCTTGGTGATCCGCGCGATCCGCGACTACTTCCAGCCCGACATCGGCGAAATCCTCATCGACACCGACGACGTGTTCGAGCAGGCGCAGCAGTTCATGGCGCACGTGATGCCGACCAACGTCAATCGGGTCAAGCGCTACCGCGACGACGTGCCGCTGTTCTCCCGTTTCCAGATCGAACACCAGATCGAAACTGCCTTCGGCCGCCAGGTCGACCTGCCCTCGGGCGGCGCCGTGGTGATCGACCATACCGAAGCGCTGGTCGCTATCGACGTGAACTCCGGTCGCGCCACCCGCGGTGCCGACATCGAGGAAACCGCGCTGCGCACCAACTGCGAGGCAGCCGACGAAATCGCCCGCCAGTTGCGCCTGCGCGACCTGGGCGGCCTGATCGTCATCGACTTCATCGACATGGAAAGCAGCAAGAACCAGCGCGAGGTCGAAAACCGCCTGCGCGACGCGCTGCACCACGACCGCGCCCGCGTGCAGACCGGCAAGATCAGCCGTTTCGGCCTCATGGAACTGTCGCGCCAGCGCCTGCGCCCGGCCCTCGCGGAAACCAGCTACATTCCCTGCCCGCGCTGCTCGGGTACCGGCCACATCCGCAGTACCGAGTCCGCCGCGCTGCACATCCTGCGCATCCTCGAAGAAGAGGCCATGAAGGAGAACACCGGCGCGGTTCATGTGCAGATCCCGGTCGACGTCGCCACCTTCCTGCTCAACGAGAAGCGCGCCGACATCCAGACCATCGAAATGCGCCACAAGGTGAATGTGCTGCTGATTCCGAATCAGCACATGGAAACGCCGGCCTACCAGCTGACGCGCCTGCGCCACGACCAGCTCAATCAGGAAGATGTCGCGGTTCCGTCCTACAAGATGGTGGATGCGCCATCCGAACCGACCTACCAGCCGCCCTCCGCGCAGACCGAAGATCGGCCGCAACGCATGGAGGCAGCCGTCAAGGGCATTACGCCCGACCGCCCTGCGCCCGTCGCGGCGCCGCAACCGGCCGCCGCACCCGCTCAGGCAGCGGCCCCGGCGCCAGTGGTCGAGCGCGCTGGCATCATGGACAAGATCTTCGGCTGGTTCCGTGGAAACCGCCGACCCGCACCCGCGGCCAACGACGCACAGTCTGCGGTCGCCGCCGCTGTCGCGCCGGCGCCAACGGGCGCACCGCAGCGTGCCGAGCGCGGCGAACGCCGCGGCCAGCGCGGCAATGCGCGCGGCGAGCGCCGCGAAAGGCCGGAACGCGGCGACCAACGTGCAACGCAGGCGCGCACCGACGGCGAAGCCGGGCGCAACGAACGCCCGCCGCGCCCGCCGCGTCCCGAGCGCGGAGATCGGGCTGAGCGCGCGGAACGCCAGGAACGCGGTGAAAACAGCCGCCAACAAGGCCGCCAGCCCAAGGAACCCCGCGAACCGAGGGAACCGAGAGAACCGCGCGAGCCCCGCGAGCAGCGCGAACCGAAGGAACAGCGCGAACCCCGCGAACCACGCCAGCCGCAACTGCCCGAAAACGCGTCGCCCGCCCAGGGAGAATTGCTCGCCCCCGCGAGCGGCGCACCCGCGGCCGAGGGCACGGAAGCCGGTCAACGCAGCCGGCGCGGTCGGCGTGGCAGGCGCAACGGCGAACGCGGGGAACGTGGCGATCGTGCGGGCGGCCAACCGGCTGCCGGCGCGGAAGGCATCGCTGCCGAAGAAATCGGATCTGGCGAAGCCCCGGCGCTTGTTTCCGGCGAACCAGTGACAAACGGCGCGCCGGTTTCCGCTCCGCTGGTCGAGTCGTCGGTGCCTGCGCTGATCGAAGAAACCGTGGCCCTTGCGCCCGTGCCCGTCAGCGAACCGGTCGAAGTTAAGTCGTCCGCAGACGTGTCGGTAGCGGCAGCCGAAGCCCCTCTTCCTGTGGTCGCCGAAGCGGTGACGGAAAGCGAATCCTCCGAGCCGACGCCGCACGCGGCGGAAGAGCCGGTCGCCGCCGTGGCCAAGCCGGAACCTGTTCCAGCAACGCCACCGGCGCCACGCGCCAGCATGATCGAAGCCGCTGCGGCCGCATTGCAGGACCGCACGGTAGCGTCACCTGTTGCGCCGGTTGCGGTCGATCTCGATCAGGCGCTGCAGGAAAGCGGTCTGGTGATGGTTGCCACCAATCCGGATCGTGCCGCCCAGCCGGCGCCCGAAACACCGGCCCCGGTACTCGGCCGCAAGCCGCGCCCACCGGTTGTGATCGAGGCCGCGCCGTTGCAGCAGGTGGAAACCCAGAAATAGCAGTGCACGCGCGATCTGCGGCAAAAGGGCCGGCTTGCCGGCCCTTTTCCATCGCGCGCCGGTGTGCTTCAGCAACCTGGCCGGAAAAGCGCACCGAACAGCCATCTCCAGCTATACCGGCCTGGAACGCCCGTGGTTGCTTGCCGTGCGGGCAACCATGCCCAGAAACGCCTGTCCATGCGGGTTCCAGGGCGCAAGCCCGGTAATCCTCACACCTCGCGCAGATGATCGAGCAGCCCGCGCGCTGCGTCTTCGGCCATGTCAAGCACGGCTTCGAACCCGGCCGGCCCGCCATAATAGGGATCGGGCACCTCGTCTTCCATGGTGTCTCGGCCGTAACGCAGAAATAGCTGGATGCGCGGGTGGTACACCGGCGGGCAAAGCTCCATCAGGTTCGCAACGTTTTCGCGATCCATGGCCAGCACGAGGTCGAACAGCGCGAAATCGTCACGGCGCACCTTGCGGGCACGCAAGCCTTTAAGGTCGTAGCCCCGTTTTGCCGCCGCGGCGATCGCTCGCGGGTCAGGCGGTTCGCCCGCGTGGTAGCCGTGCGTCCCAGCAGAATCCACTTCGATAAACATCTCCAGCCCACTGTTTTTTATTATTTTTTTCAGGACACCTTCTGCCGTTGGCGAGCGGCAGATGTTGCCCATGCAAACCAGGAGGATGCGCTTTTTCGACTGCAAGCCCATCAGGTCGCTCCATGTTGATCGGCGCCGAACGCCTTCTGGCGCAGACGGAACAATTCATCGCGCGCCGCAGCGGCCTGCTCGAACTCGAGATTCTTCGCGAATTCGATCATTTGCTTTTCCAGGCGCTTGATTTCCCGCCCCAAGTCGCGCTCGCTCATGCTCTCGTAACGCGCCCGCTCCTGGGCCAGCGCACGAGCGCCCGTCTCTTCATGTTCGGTATAAACACCGTCAATTATATCCTTGATTCGTTTGATAACTCCTTTGGGCGAAATGCCGTGCTCGGTATTGAATCCGATCTGCTTGGCGCGCCGCCGCTCAGTTTCGCCGATTGCCGCACGCATCGAATCCGTCTCGCGATCGGCGTAGAGGATCGCGGTGCCGTTGAGGTGGCGTGCCGCGCGTCCGATGGTCTGGATCAGGCTGCGCGTCGAGCGCAGAAAGCCCTCCTTGTCGGCATCGAGAATTGCAACCAGCGATACCTCTGGAATATCAATACCTTCCCTCAATAAATTAATGCCGACCAACACATCGAACTCGCCCAGCCGAAGGTCGCGGATGATCTCCACGCGCTCCACCGTATCGACGTCGGAATGCAGGTAGCGCACGCGGATGCCGTTCTCCGCCAGATATTCGGTCAGATCCTCGGCGAGACGCTTGGTCAGCGTGGTGATCAACACGCGTTCGTTCTTCGCCACGCGCAGCTTGATCTCGCCCAGCACGTCGTCGACCTGCGTAGACGCCGGCCGGACTTCAACCACGGGATCGACCAGCCCGGTCGGCCGTACCACCTGCTCGACCACCTGGCCCTGATGGTGCTTTTCGTAATCGGCCGGCGTCGCCGATACGAAGATGGTTTGCGGCATCAGGCGCTCGAATTCATCGAAGCGCAGCGGCCGGTTGTCGAGCGCCGAAGGCAGGCGGAAGCCGTAGTCCACCAGATTCTGCTTGCGCGACATGTCGCCCTTGAACATGCCGCCGATCTGGGGCACCGTCACGTGCGACTCGTCGATGAACATCAGCGCGTCGCGCGGCAGGTAATCGATCAGCGTCGGCGGCGGTTCGCCCGCAGCACGGCCCGACAGGTGGCGCGAGTAGTTCTCGATGCCCTTGCAGAAGCCCAGTTCGGTGAGCATTTCGAGGTCGAAGCGCGTGCGCTGCTCGATGCGCTGCGCCTCCAGAAGCTTCTGCTGCGAGACGAAGGTTTCGACCCGTTCGCGCAATTCCACCTTGATCGCCTCGCAGGCGCGCAGCACGGTGTCGCGCGGCGTCACGTAGTGGCTCGACGGATAGACGGTGAAGCGCGCCAGCTTGTGCTTCTGGTGCCCGGTCAGCGGGTCGAACAACGTGAGATGCTCGATCTCGTCGTCGAACAATTCGACGCGCAGCGCCAGCTCGGCATTTTCTGCCGGGAAGATGTCCAGCACGTCGCCTCGCACGCGGAACACGCCGCGCTTGAACTCCATGTCGTTGCGCTGGTACTGCATCGAGGTCAGCCGGCGGATGATGTCGCGCTGCGCAAGTTTCTCGCCCACGCGCAGGTGTAGCACCATGCTGTGGTAGTCGACGGGGTCCCCGATGCCGTAAATCGCCGACACCGAGGCGACGATCACGCAGTCACGCCGCTCCATCAGGCTCTTGGTCGCCGACAAGCGCATCTGCTCGATGTGCTCGTTGATCGCCGAATCCTTCTCTATGAACAGGTCGCGCGACGGGACGTAGGCTTCCGGCTGGTAATAGTCGTAGTACGACACGAAGTACTCGACGGCGTTCTCGGGGAAGAATTCGCGGAACTCGGCGTAGAGTTGGGCCGCCAGCGTCTTGTTCGGCGCCATCACGATGGCCGGGCGCCCCGTGCGCGCGATCACGTTGGCCATGGTGTAGGTCTTCCCCGAACCCGTCACGCCTAGCAGGGTCTGGAACGACAGCCCGTCCTCGATGCCTTCGACCAGCTTTGCGATTGCCTCAGGCTGATCCCCTGCCGGGGCAAACGGCTGGTGCAGCCGCCACGGACTTCCCTCGAAGCCTGCGACGGGCACGTCGGGAGCTTTGATCTGCACGCTGTCGGAATGGTCGGCCATGATAAAATTCGCGGTCCGTCAATCGCTTGGATCCGCGACCCGGATTCGAGGACAAACCGGCATTATTCCGCAATTCGCCGCACCGGACATACCGTGTCCCGATGCCGCAACGACCGCAACCTGGAGCATTCATGACCTCTTCGATATTCGCCGCGGTGGAAATGGCCCCGCGCGACCCGATTCTTGGCCTGAACGAAGCCTTCAATGCCGACAGCCGCACCACCAAGGTGAACCTCGGCGTCGGCGTGTACTTCGATGACAATGGCAAGATTCCTCTACTGGGCGCCGTCAAGTCCGCCGAAGAGGTGCGCCTCAAGGCTGCGCCGCCGCGTGGTTACCAACCGATCGAAGGTGCCCCCGCCTACAACCAGGCGGTACAAAACCTGCTGTTCGGCAAGGATTCGGCCCTGATCGCCGACGGCCAAGTGCTGACCGCCCAAGCGCTTGGCGGCACCGGCGCGCTGAAGATCGGAGCCGACTACCTCAAGCGCCTGAACCCGTCGGCCAAGGTTTACATCAGCGATCCGTCGTGGGAAAACCACCGTGCGCTGTTCGAATCCGCCGGCTTCGAGGTCGAAAACTACGCCTACTACGATGCGGCCACGCGCGGCGTCAATTTCGAGGGCATGAAGCAGAGCTTCAAGGCCATGCCCGCGGGCTCGGTGGTCGTACTGCACGCCTGCTGCCACAACCCGACCGGCGCCGACCTTTCCGACGCACAGTGGGGCGAAGTCGTCGACCTGTGCCGCGAGCGCGGCCTGGTGCCTTTCCTCGACATGGCCTATCAGGGCTTCGCCGAGGGCATCGAGGCCGACGCGGTGGCGGTACGCGCCTTCTCCGCTTCCGGCCTGCAGTTCTTTGCTTCCAGTTCGTTCTCGAAGAACTTCTCACTTTATGGCGAACGCGTCGGCGCACTGTCGATCGTTACCGCCGGAAAGGACGAGACCGCGCGCGTCATGTCGCAGCTCAAGCGCGTCATCCGCACCAACTACTCGAACCCACCAACGCACGGCGGCGCGCTGGTTTCCGGCGTACTCGCCTCGCCCGAGCTGCGTGCAACGTGGGAACAGGAACTGGCCGGCATGCGTGACCGGATTCGCGCAATGCGCACTGGCCTGGTAGATGCCATCAAGGCCGAAGGCGTGACACAAGACTTCTCGTTCGTGGTCAAGCAGCGCGGCATGTTCTCCTATACCGGCCTGACGGCAGCGCAGGTTGAGAAGCTGAAAAACGAGTTCGGCATCTATGCGGTGTCGACCGGCCGCATCTGTCTGGCGGCGCTGAACACCAAGAACATCGGCTACGTGGCCAATGCGATTGCAAGCGTGCTGAAAGGCTGAACGCCAGCCGACGTCAAACGAAACGGGCGCCGCGGCGCCCGTTTTTGCCTGCTTGGCTCACCAATCACTGCGCTCGTGGCTCCTGTGCCGCGGCATCGGCTGACGTCCCACCGCCTCGACGTCCCTTCAGAACAGGATCGGACAATGTGCCGGAGATGGAAACCGGCACATTCACCTGATTGGCTGAACCGCGCAATTGCACGTCCATCGCGCCCTCCAGCTTGCCACCCGCCTGGTTCAGGTGTCCGAATGCCGCAAGAGCGCCAGAGTGCCCACGCAAGCCTCCCAGGCGCCACTTGCCACCCTCGAAGCTGACGCTGCCTTCGAGCTCTTCCAGTCGAATGTCACCCCCGCGCACCGGGATTTCGCTGCGACTGTTGCGTACCGCTTCCACGAGATCGAAACCCTGGAACACGCCGTTGTCTACCTTGAACGGCCCGCTGCCGGACAGCGCGCGCAACGCGCCGGCGAAGCTTTCACCATTTCCGCGCAGGCTCAGGCGGCCACCCGCTGTGCCCTGGATGCGCGCGGCAGGCTCGACCATGGCGAACAGTCGCTGTAAGCCGATACGTTCAAACTTCCCCTGGATCGACAAATCGACCCGCTGCGCCCATTGCACTGTCGCAGAACCCGACATGACACCGTCGAACACGCGCAGGTCGAACTTGTCCGCGCGAAGCGCATCGCGCGTCAGCACAGCCTGGGCGTCGATCGACTCGACCGGAACGCCGCCGGCCAGCGGAAGGCGCCATGCCGTACTGCCGAGAGTCAGCTTCAACGCGTGCTTGCCCTCCGGCACTGCGACCACGCTTACCGCGCCGTTGCCGCCATTGAGACGGATCTCGGAAATGCCGGCATCGGGCGTCAAGAGAATGTCACCCGTCACATCGTCGAGCGACATTCCCGAAATCGACACGGTCGCGCGCTCTACGCGAACCCGCTGCAACTGGAGCGTATCGACCGACGGCGTGCCGCGTTCGTCGAGGAGCGCGAGGATCGCGTTCTGGTCGATCACCGGCCTCTCGAGTACCACGGTGCCCAGTTTCCATGACGGCCCGCCCAGGGTCGTGACATTGGGTATGACCCGCAGCGACCCGACTGCAACGCCAGGCGACGCGCCCACTCGCACCTGCTCCAGAACGATGCCCGGCTCAGCCGAGAGCGCCAGACGCATGCTGCCGATGGAGACCGGTTGCCCCAGCCACGCCGACGCCCTGCGTTCCACCTCGCCGCGGTACCGATCGTATGGAAACAGTACGACACCGACTACTGCCGCAACCAGCAGCACGAGCAGCGCACGGGCCAAGTGCGATTTCCATCTGAATGGCTGCGCATCCTGCCCGCGGCGGATCTTCTTGATCCGGATCTTCCTGGGCGGCCTGGGTACGGTCGACGGCGCCAAAGACTCCTCGGCCGCCGGGGCGGCTGGTGCGACTACGCGTTCAACGGAGCGGGGCTTTATCGTAAACCACCGTTTCCAGAACGGCGCGCTGCGCGCCGGCGCCGCGACGACGGGCGCTGCCTCGGCAACCGGGGAATCATCGATTTCGTCCTCGAGATCGTCGAGGTCGATCTTCGGCTCGACACGCCAGCCTGAATGTTCGGGCAGGACGGAGTCGACCTGGGGTGGCAACTCGATCGGCTTGGGCGGTACCGGATCGGGCACCGGTACGGTCTTCGGCTCGCCCTCCGGGGCGTTGGCGGCCTCGAGACCCCGTCTGACGCGGTGCTCCTCCAGTGTCTCGATGAAACCACCCCGCACCAACTCCCCGAGCGATGCGCGCAGAAAGCCACCGTCACCCAGCTTGCGTGTCAGTTCGGCGACATTCGTCGCGCCGTCCACGAGAATCAGGACATTGCGCAGATTGCGCTGGACCAATCGGGTCCGCTGCAACAGCGCCCGTTCTCCCTCGGGTGTCTTGCAGTAGATCTGATCATCATTCATGACGATATTGTGCGCGATTCCGTTGTGTTTGGGTTTGGCGGCAATCCGGCTTGACGCAGCCCTGCGAGTTGTCTAACATTCGCGCCTCACCGATTCCCCGATAGCTCAGTCGGTAGAGCGCCGGACTGTTAATCCGTAGGTCCCTGGTTCGAGCCCAGGTCGGGGAGCCAAGTGCTTCAAGGGTCGCATTTTGCGGCCCTTTTGCATTTCTGCAGCTTGTGTTGACGGACCGCTCGGCGCCAAGTTGAGGTCGTTCGTGAAATAAGTCCTGACCTGCACCCTTCCACGAAAGTCCTGTCGCAGAAACAAAACGGCCGTGCGTCGCCGCACGGCCATTTCGACGCCCCCTTCGCAGGCGCTATCGGTCAGGCATGCGCGAGCGGATTCGGATGGCGCGCCTGCCCGCCGCCATAGCTCGACAGGTCGGTCGGCTTTCCGCCTTTGATCACGCGTACCGCACAGTACTTGAACTCCGGAATCTTGCCGAACGGGTCAAGCGCGGGATTCGTGAGTCGATTGA
>JAEUNL010000047.1 GCA_016791115.1 Rhodocyclaceae bacterium | reverse complement strand
GTGATCGTGGCGCCGTGGCGTGATCCGTGAAGCCAGCGGGCAAAAAAACCGGCGGTCCGAGGAGGTGCGGACGCGCCGGCCAAGAAGAGGTCGGTTAGGCCTCGTCCGGATGCATCCAAGGCGCGAGTCTGACGGGACGCGGATAGGGCGAATCCGGGTCAATGATGGTGACATTGTTTCGAGCGGCCCATCTCAGCCAACGGAGCCGCCGAAGTTCGGCGCGGGGCCACCGAGCGCCGCGAGAGATGCCGATGCGCTCGAATCTCGGCGCCCATAAAGCCGCGAGCGCGAGCGCCTTCGCCTCAGTATCGGTCAGTGCGGACCGCCCATGCTCTTTCAAGCGCAGTAATAGCCGAAGGGCGTCAATGCTCAGATACTCAAGCGGAATAGTCCGTTCCGCTGGCATTTTCGCTACCGCGCCAGACAGGCCAGCAAGTAACGCGTCGAGTCGGCTTGCGGTTGTCATTATTTCGGCAACCGGGCGAGCAACGCCGAAAGCTGGCGCTCCGCTTCGGTCAAGCGCGCCTCAATTGTTGCGTCCGCAATGGTCACGCGGAGTTGCCCAAGTAAGTAAGCGAATCGCGTTGCTTCGCTGCTCGGGAGCGCACCCGTTCGCGCTTCACGGAATAGGCGAGCAAGTTGAACCCGTACGTGTTCGACTGTCCGCAGCGGGACGCGGCAAGGGGTAGGCGATCCGGCTTTGCGAGCGTTGGCGCGGCTCTTGGCGGTTCCGCTAGTGCGTTTTCCAGTCTCGGGGACGGCCTTTTTCGTGCGTTTCTGCGTCGTCACGGTGCGTCCTTCGCGGGTGCGTGCTCAGGGCGAAGCACGGCCATCAAATACGGCTTGGCGCGGACAATTCGCCTGCGCAAAGCGGGGTCCATCTTTTTGTTCGGATCATGTACGAATAATTGATTATCGAAAACGCATAACGTGATCGAGCGCCATCCGCACAGCTTCAAGATTGCCGTGCATTCATTTTGGACGGGTGCGGGAGTCATGTTTTTTTTTCGCGGCCCCGCCCGGCCCGCGTCAAGGCGAGCCGGGCAGAACTCCGCCGGGAATGGCGACCGGCGGGTGGCGGCGCATCATTCCTTGTGCATAATCGTTTGCAGGGTGTCGATTAGCCCAAGCCGGCGACGGGTCGCCCGTTCCGCGTCATCAACGAGACTCAGCGCGCGGGCCAGTGCATCGGCTAATTCAGCAACCTGCGGCTGAGCAGCACGAGCGCGAATTCTTTCGCCGACCTCCAGCGCCTCGCTATCGACAAGCGGAAGAAAAAAGGGAGCGCCGATCACGGCGGCAATCGTGCGGCGATCAAGAACACGACAAGCTTCCAAAAAATGTTCTCGAACGAGAACGGGATCGATGCCCCGCAACGCGCTCCGGAATTCAGCCTCAATCGCCGGATCGACCGGACCGGGCGAAGCGCCCCGGAGGCGTTGCCGAGCCGTTGCAAGCGCATCGGTAAGTTCGGTCCGCACTTCCTCGATCGCCTGCCGAATGCGCGCATCGGTTTCGCGCTCAACTTCAGCAATACGGCGAGCGCGAGCTTCGGGAAGTAAGTCGCGATGCGCGGTTGCGAGTTCTGTCCCATGCGCTGATTCAGCCTCGGCAAGCATCGCGACAGCACGGCGCGCACGCTCACCAAGGTGAGTAGGGAGCGCGGCATCTATGCCATTCGCAAATAGTGCATCCTGCAAAGCGTTTTCCAAAGGGTCCACTTGTCATCTCTCCAAAAGCCGCGCAGCGCGCGAGGTGAAATTTTCGATTGCGGCGACGCGAACGAATCGATGCTCCGCGCCATCGGCCACTCGGGACCAAAGTTGCGCCGCGATCCCTTCGGCCGTCACCACCTGTCCATGCCGTCTTGCAGCGGCGATTAGCACGCGTAAGTCATAATCGAGTTGTTCAAGATCGTTCATTTGCATTCCCGTTTGTCATTTGCCAGAGGCGAGCCGGTATTGCTCAGGCGTGCATGACATTGTTATTTGTTTCTTTGCCCGGCGTCGCTTCGCCTTGCGCTTATCCGCGCACCCGATACAAGCGACCCGCCACGGCTCGGAGTGATTCCGAATGAATAAGCGTCCACAAACGGCGCACGTTGCTCGCTCAAGAAAACGTCCGCGCGAGATCACGCGACAGCCTTCGCGCGGCGAACCGCGACGGACGCGGCAGCGGCGCGTTTCGCGGTTTCGGATCGCTCCGGAGTCGGGCCGCTGTTCGTCAGTCGCGTCAAGGTATCGTCGGGCCAAAGCAAGCGCCCGCCGGGCAATTTCGCCGGACGGATGCCGAAATAGCTACCCGACCGGCATAACGCAGCGCGCAGCGTTTGCGGAGCAATGCACAATTGCGCGGCAAGTTCGTTCGTCGTCAAGCTCATGGTTTGTTCCGGCTAGCAGGGATCAACGCGAAACATCGTGATCGAAGAGCCAAGGAATGTCAGTTCACGTGAATCGGGATTCATATGAACTAATCGACAATCTTATAGCGATAGCGAAAGACTATATATAAGGCGTAACCGTGACCCGTTACCCCTGACTGCATCCCAGAGGCCGGGCCTCGTATTCCACGCTACCCAATATCGCTGGGTCAGGCGCCCTGCCGCCACATTGGGGGTAATCCCTGCCGGCGTCGCATATGTCAGTAGAAAGCGTGTTCGGCGCGCCGTTTCCCGTCTCACCACAACGGCGCGGGCTGGGTCAAAGCCCCGAGGTCGCCCTGTTTCCTTCCGCGCCAGCCAAGGCTAGGCTGCTTACTTAATCGGTGCGGAGTACCGTTCATCAACAGCACTCAGCATCGCGCAGACATTTGATAGAGTCAGTTCATGTGAATCGGGATTCGCGTGAACTAAGGCTACTCAAGGTCGGACTGTTTGAGGGGCCATCCCTCAGTCTTGACAAGCCACTCCATGGAGGGCAACGGCCATCCCTGCCTAATGGCTTGAGCATAGGCTTTTCGAGCGTAACTCTCGCTCACCGCGAAACGGAAGCGCCGTTTTTCGGCCGGCAGCGCCGCGTCATTCGCGCACTCATCACAAGCGCGATCAAGGGTCACGCCGGACAACATCAGCAGGGCGACAGCGCTCGCGACTTCATGACGCCTGCTATCGCGCCCGGGGTCGCGTTGCCCTCCGCGCTTACGCGGGGTGCCGATCCTTCCCTCGATCAAGTCAGCAGCAAAATCTCGCGCCTCTTGTGACAGCGGAAAATCGGCGCGCAGCGCATCGGCGAGATACGAGGGGTCACCCGCCCGCGCGGCCTCGATAATGCCGGCCTCAAAAGCCTTTTCCTCGGGCGTCACGGCTTTTTGACCAGTTCCAGCGGCGCACGCTGCGCCGGTTGCTCGATCCCCGCCTGATCGAGAATCCATTGCTCATACTTGATGTGCCAGAGGCGTAGCAGATCAAGAGGGCGGCGCCGGTAATGTCGCTCAACCGTTGCGCTCGGCTTGTGACCCTGAATCTGCGCGACGATACCGACGGGCATCTCGATCCATTCGGCCAAGGTGGCAAACGAGCGGCGAAGGCCGTGAAGAGTCGTGTGAGGCAGCCCGGCAGCAGCTAGCGCCCGGTTATGCGCTCGGGTCGGGTCTTCCAGACGCCCAGACGCAGAACCGGCTGCAAACACGAGCGGCGAGGGCGACCAGTTCGCCACATCGACGGAAACTTTCTTGCCGTGCAGGATGCGGACGGGCGCCGGAACTGTGTTGTTTCGCCGCCTCAAATCGAGAAGCAGGGACTCGACATGGGGCGTCAAAGGGATCGTCCGCTCACCTTCAACCTTGTCGGCAATGACGAGCGATTTCCATAGCGCATCAACGTTCTCCCATTCCAAGCGGGCAATTTCCTCACGCCGGGCACCGGTCAGCAACAGGGCTTGCAAATAGGCGCTCACGACGGGCGGAAGCTTGCGAACTTCGGCGAACCATGCCGGAAGCATTTCGCGTTGCAGGCAGTCGTCAGGCTTCGTTCTGGGTCGCGGAACCGAATCGCGCACCTCGCGCGCCTCGAAAATCCGCATATTGATTAGGCCGGCGTACTCCGGCCGGGAGTCAGCCCAACGGGCAAAACCGCGCACAAGCTCAAAGCCCTTTCGAGCGGACGTGGCGCGGGTGCGGGATTCAGTTTGTTGCCAGTCAGTAAGAATTTCGGCCGTCAGGGAGCGCAGCGAAAGCCCCATCAGCGGATGGATCACGCCCGGCTTGGTCAAGCCCTTCCCGCCGCGTTTTTTGGGCAGGCCACCCGCCGCAGAAAGCCGCTCGTGATCCTCTAGGTGCTTCACACCCCAACACGTGCCGCGCTCGGCGTTCGGCCGCGCCATGCGCAGACGCTGGAAATCCAGATACGCGCCCCACGCCTCACCGAACGTCACGGACTGGCGCTGCGCCTCTGCGGCCTTCGCGGCTTCAGCCTCGACTGCGGCCCGCGCTGCGGCCTCCTTAACGGCCTCTAGCTCAGCGATGCGCCGCCGGGGGTCAATGCCGGCACGGCAAAGACCAGCGAGGCGCCTTGCGGCCTGTCTGGCGCCTTCACCCGGCACAAACAAACCGCCGTCCGGCTCGCCACGCTCGCGGTCAAGGTCCATAACTCGCGCGTCGCCAAGAACGATCCGCACGCTCTTTCGCGTGCCGGCGATCAACGCCTGATAAATGAACGTCCGCACCCCGGAGTCCAGAGCGCGGACAGCAAGCCCCGGCGCTTCCGTATCCCACAGAAACGCCTCGCGCTTGCCCTTCGTGGGCTTGAAGCCGTCGATTCGGCCCGCTGTCAGTCTGACTCGGCTACTCGTCTTTTCCATGCTGCCTCCGCTGTGGAAGAACCATGGAAGACATTTTAGCAGCGCAGATCAACGCAACCCAACTAGGCCGAATCCCTTATTCGGGGCGTATCGAGAAAAGAAACAATCACTTAGCGAAAATGCTCAACATTGCTCAACACGCCGGAATATCTACTGAATGAGATTGTGATCCCGGTTGTCGTGGGTTCGAGTCCCATCCGTCGCCCCAGTTTCTTTCCCCGGTATCGTTGTTCTAGCACGGGTGCCGGTCCGCTCCGCATCTTTCGAACTCGCCCAGCGGCCGGTCGAAGGTGTAAACGAGTGGGCGCTTGACCAAGACGTCAGCAGTTTCCTTGACGTTTCCCGACGGTATCGAGAATGGCAGGGCGACCACGAACACGGCTGTTCCGACCACTGTCGCGACCAGGCCGAATGGGCGGGTTATGACCAGATCGAGGACCATGTCCGATCCCTTGTCACCGGTCACCGAATCATCGGCATATGAAGAAGCTGCCAGGAGCAGCGAAAGCGCAGCGGCAATCACCTGAACTGACATTTTCAGTCTCGTGCATCTCATGCCCAGCTCCGTTCATACTCCGCAGCGAAGGGTGCCATACTCGCATCAGATTTGAAAGAAAGGCGGCGGCGCTCAGACCAAACAAGCCGCCCAATCCATGCACGCAAAAGGCCCGCTACGCTACAGGCAATGATGACGCGAAAGACGATGCTGGCAATCTTCGGCCTGCTGATGCTTGCTCTGATCTGGCTTGGCTACATGCAACCCGGGTTGCTGCTCGAATTCGCAAATCTGCGCTACTGCGGCTGAGCCGTGGTGCTCGGAATTTCGGTTGGCGCGTCCGGAACCGGAACGCCGATTCGGTCTTTTACCGTGTCCGGGCTTAGCCGAAGCAACTCCGAAATCGCGTTATAGTCGTCCGGAAGCGCGGGATCGTCCCATCCATTCGCGCTGTGTCGCGCGAGGCTGGTTGCGCAGATCACGTTGCGGACCCTCGGATTGTTGCGCTGCTTGCCATCTATCAGCACGGTGAATAGCTCGGGCAGGTGCCAAGCGCGGGCGAGCCCGAGTTGCAGGTCGTGCGCGGTGACGCCAAACACTTCTTCTTGTGCCATTGCGGAGCGCAGCCCCGGGTGGGTTTTCAGCAACATCCGCAGCTCCAACGACAGGTCTGGAGCGAACACCCAGCAAAGTATCTCGGCGCAGTCGTGGAGCAACGCTGCCACCGTGATCTCGTCGACGTCCGTGTCATGGCGCAGCAGGGCCCATTCGCGCGCCCATTTCGCCGCTCGCCGGGCGCGTACGATAACCTTCATTACGCCGAGCAGGGCATGCGGGTGCTTGGCGAGTTGATCCTCGATCGTGGGGAGCGTTTCGAAATGGCGGAAAAAGGGGGTGACGCCGATCATCATGATCGCGCGCTCGATGGTCGTGATGTCGTGATTCTGGCTGGCGCGGCGCCGCTGCTCGATCAGGGCCAGCACCTTCAGCGTCATCAGCGGATCCTGCAGTACCGTGTGGGCGATTACGCGGCCGCTGACAGTGTCTTCCTTTTCGCGCAGGGCGATGAGGTCGCGCGCAGTGCGGCGCAAGATCGGCACGTCGACGTGGGTGAAATAATCCACCCAAGTGGCAAGGTTGGGCAGCGGCTTGTCGATCATTGCATCCGGTCTCATACGGGAGGTCGATACAACGCGTAACGTCAGGCATTGCGGCAACTTGAGAGGTTTGTCCCAGGCTGCGACGGCGAATTGCCCGCCGGAGGGGCACTCCGGAAGCCCTGCATGGGGGGGCCATGTGACGGCAAGGTATAGTCCACCTCTATGCAGGATCGGGGATGCGCCTGTTCGCCTGCGCCAGTCTGAATCCATGTCAAAAATGAATCGCAAGCGCATTGGCTTGATCCTGATTTCTGCCGTCATCCTCGGCGGCGCCGGTTTCTTCCTTTGGCGGTCGAATGGCGATGCGAAGAGCGGTCGATTCGTGACTGCCGCAGTCGAACGCGGCAGCATCGAGGATACGGTTTCCGCTATCGGAGCGCTGCAGCCATTGCAGTACGTCGATGTCGGCACGCAGGTGACTGGGCAGCTCAAGTCGCTCAACGTCCAGATCGGCGACACCGTCAAGCAGGGGCAACTCGTCGCGGAGATCGATCCAACGCTGCTGCAGGCGCGGGTTGATTCGACCAAGGCGACGTTGCAGAACCTTCGCGCCCAGCTTATCGACCGCCAGGCTCAGGCACGGCTGGCGCAGCAGCAATTGAAGCGCAACCAGGCGCTCATGGCGGCGGATGCGGTTGCCGAAGAACTGCTGCAACAAAGCGAAGCGGCGTCGGTGCAGGCCGAGGCCCAGGTGGATGCCTTGCGGGCGCAGATACGGCAAACCGAATCTTCGCTGACCGCGGACGAAGCCAACCTGCGCTACACACGGATCTTCGCACCCATGGCCGGCACGGTGGTGTCGCTGACGGCGCGTCAGGGGCAGACACTGGTTTCGAGCCAGCAGGCGCCGACCATCCTGCGCATCGCGGATCTCAGCACGATGACGGTTTGGGCGCAGGCATCGGAGGCCGATGTGCCGAAGATCGAGGTCGGCATGCCGGTCTATTTCAATACGCTGGGGCTACCCGATCGCCGCTGGACGGGCACTGTGCGACAGATCCTGCCGACCCCCGAAACCGTCAACAACGTGATCCTCTACAACGTCCTGTTTGACGCAGCCAACCCGGATGGTGTGCTCAAACCGCAGATGAGCGCCCAGGTGTATTTCCTGCTGGCGCGAGCCGAGAACACGCTGATCATTCCGGCGAATGCGCTGCAAGGCTCGGCGCGAGGCAGGAAGCCCGACGAGGGCGCGGACGCCAGACCGCCATCGAAGGGATCGGATTCGGCCGGCAAAGCACGACCGGCGGCCGACCGCGGCGACCCGTCGCAATCGAAGAAGCGGCGTTTCATCGTCCGTGTGCTGAAGGACGATCAGCCCGTGGAGCGGGAAGTCACGGTCGGCGTGCTTACGCGACTCAAGGCGCAGGTGCTGAGCGGGCTTGACGAAGGGGAGCTCGTCATCACCGGCACCGCCACGAAGGACGACAAGGCCAGCAAGGGTGGCGGGCAGCGCACGCTGCCGACCCCGGGTCGGCCGTACTGACGAGGCGGCAATGGGCGCGTCCCTGATCGAGCTGGACGGGTTGACCAAGATCTTCGATTCCGGGGGCATGCCGGTGCAGGTTCTGTTCGGCGTTTCGCTCAAGATCGAAGAGGGTGAATTCGTCGCCATCATGGGACAGTCCGGCTCCGGCAAATCGACGCTGATGAACATCATCGGCTGTCTCGATCGGCCGAGCGGCGGCCGCTACCGGTTTGCAGGACGTGACGTTGCCGAACTCGATTCCGACGAACTCGCCGCACTTCGCAGGAACACTTTCGGCTTCATCTTCCAGCGCTACAACCTGATTGCCACCGAAACGGCAACCGAGAACGTCGAGATACCCTCGATCTATGCCGGCATGTCGCGGCGTGATCGCATTCGCCGTGCGCGTGAGTTGCTCACCAAGCTGGGCCTTGCCGATCGACTGGACTATCGGCCGACCCAACTTTCCGGGGGACAGCAGCAGCGGGTGTCGATTGCTAGGGCGCTCATGAATGGCGGCCGCGTCATCCTTGCCGACGAGCCGACCGGTGCGCTCGACAGCCGCAGCGGCGCGGAAGTGATGGCGCAGCTTCACGAACTGCATCGCGCCGGCCACACCATCATCCTGATCACGCACGACGCAAAGGTTGCCGCCGAGGCCGATCGCACGATTCAGATCTGCGACGGACTGGTCGTGGACGACGCCGTGGTGCGTGCCCACGTCCCGCCGGCCACACCGCTCGCGCGTGCCCAGGCGATCACGGGAAAATCCGGCGCGGCCGGACATCTCCCCGACATACTCGAGGCCGTCAAGATGGCATTGCGCTCGCTGCGCACCAACCTGTTCCGCACGGTGCTGACGCTGCTTGGCATCATCATCGGCGTCGGTGCGGTGGTGGCGATGCTGGCCATCGGCGACGGCAGCAAGGCGTCGGTGCTGTCGCGCATCGAGGCGATGGGAACCGACCTTCTCGTTGTGCGGCCCGGTGCGCGCAACGTCCGGGCGCCGGGCGAGAGCTCGAGCCTCGTGCCGCAGGACGCGGATGCCATTGCAACGCTGCCGAACGTGCGCGAGAGCGTGCCCGAATATGGCAGTGGCGTCACGCTGCGTTTCCAGGAGAGCGACTACACCACCACCGGAACCGGCACCACCGCCAACTACGCGCGCGCGCGCAACTGGGAGTTGGCGGAGGGGGCGTTCTTCTCCGACGCTGACGTGACGAGCTTTGCGCCCGTGATCGTGCTCGGCCGCACGGTCGTCAACAACCTGTTCCGCGACGGCGAATCGCCGATCGGCAAGTTCGTGCTGGTCAACAACATCCCGTTCCAGGTGGTCGGCGTGCTGGCCGCGAAGGGCGCGACCGCATTCGGCTCGGACATGGACGACAACACCTTTGTGCCGCTGACCACGGCCCGCATGCGGCTGTTCGGTCGCCGCTACGTGCGTGCGATCACCGTACAAGTGGCCGACGTCAAGCGCAGCAGCGAGACCGAGACGGCGATCACCGACTTGCTGACCGAGCGGCACCGCAAGGTCGATTTCCAGGTGCGCAACATGTCCTCGCTGCTCGAAACCGCCACCGAAACGCAGAACACGCTGACCGTGCTGCTCGGCTCGATCGCCGCGATCTCGCTGCTGGTCGGCGGCATCGGCGTGATGAATATCATGCTGGTCTCGGTTACCGAACGCATCCGCGAGATCGGCATCCGCATGGCGACCGGTGCGCGCATGGTCCACATCCTGCTGCAGTTCATCACCGAAGCGCTGGTGGTTTGCGCGGTGGGCGGACTCATTGGCGTCGCGGGCGGCCTCGCGGTCGCCTGGATCGTGCAGTGGTTCGGCACGCCGGTGGTGTTCTCGCTGCCTCCCGTGCTGCTGGCGTTCTGCAGTGCCTTCTTCATCGGACTGCTGTTCGGCTTCCTGCCGGCACGGCGTGCGGCGCGGCTTGACCCCGTGGTGGCGCTGTCGGCGGAATGACGATGATGATGACGGGGTCGCGTTGCATCGTGCTGCTTGCTGCCTCCCTTCTCGCAGGTTGTGCGGGGGTGTCGGAGACGTACCAGCGACCGTCAGCCGAGATTCCGGCGCGCTGGTCGGTCGGCGGCGCTGGTCAGCGCGCCGACTGGCCGGACCGGCAATGGTGGTCGGCCTTCGGCAGCCGCGAACTCGACGCGATGATCGGCGATGCGCTCGATGCGAATCATGAGGTGCGCGCTGCGGCTGCGCGTGTCGCGCAGGCGCGCGCCAGCGCGCGCATTGCGTCGGCGGGGCTGTATCCCGCGCTCGGCGCAGATGCATCGGCCGGGCGCAGCAAATCCAGTGGCGCCAATGCGCGCAACAGCGTCGGGTCGGGTCTGCAGGCAAGCTATGAAATCGACCTGTGGGGCCTCAACCGCGAAACGGCGAAGGCAGGCGACGCGGCGCTGCTCGCCAGCGAGTTCGGGCAGGAGGGCGTGCGCCTGTCGCTGACAGCCGACCTGGCGAATGCGTATTTCCTGTTGCTCTCGATCAACGATAGATTGCGTACCGCCGAGAACAACCTTTCAGTTGCACGCCGCCTGCTCGAACTGGTCGAAGTGCAGAAACAGGCGGGGCGGGTATCTGCGCTCGAGGTCGAGCGCCAGCGTTCGCAGGTGGCGAGCAGCGAAGCCGCGATTGCTCCCCTGCGCCAGCAGCGGCAGGTGGCGCGTGATTCGCTGGCCCTGCTGCTGGCGCGCAACCCGGACCGGGCACCCGATTCACAGGAGGCGCTGCGCGACCTTGCATTGCCGACCATCGGTGCGGGCGTGCCGGCCGAACTGATCGAGCGCCGGCCGGACGTTCGCCAGGCCGAAGCCAACCTGGTTGCCGCGAATGCCAACCTGAATGCCGCGCGCGCCGCCGTATTGCCGTCGCTCACGCTGGGTTTCGGCGGCGGCTGGCAGGCTGCGACGATCGGTGCACTGCTTGATTCGGGAAGCGGTTTCTATAGCCTGGCCGCGACACTTGCCGGCACGATTTTCGACGGTGGCCGCAAGCGTGGACAGGTCGAGGTCGCCGCGGCGCGGCGCGTCGAACTGGTGGAAAACTACCTCGGCGCGGTGCGCGCCGCCTTCCGCGACGTCGATGATGCGCTGGCCGGCATCGAGCAACTCGCCATGCAGGAAGCGCAGCAGGCGGCGGCAGCCGGGCATGCACGCGAGGCGCTGCGGCTTGCCGAACTGCGCTACAAGGCGGGCGCGGTCGACTACGGCACCGTGCTCGACGCCCAGCGCACCCTGCTTTCGGCCGAGTCCGCGGTCGACCAGGTACGGCTGGCGCGTTTTGGCGCCCACGTCGGGCTGTACCGTGCACTGGGCGGTGGCTGGGACGGCTCGGTGCCATCCGCCGGCGCGACGACCCGCGGCATCTGACCGCCTGCGGGCGGCCTCGAGGCGCCTGTGATAGCGTCGCGCGCATGCAATCCACGATGTCATCGACCCCGCACGGCCTCGCAGCGTCGCTGCTGCGGTGGGATATTTTTTGCGCGGTCATCGATAACTACGGCGACATCGGCGTCTGCTGGCGGCTCGCGCGCCAACTGGTTGCCGAACACGGCGTGGCGGTGCGGCTGTGGGTGGACGATCTTTCGCGTTTCGTTCAGCTCTGCCCGCAGGCCGATCCGGCTGCGGACACACAGGCAGTCGGCGGGGTCGAAGTGCGCTGCTGGCATGCCACATTCGACGCCGGTGTCGAGCCGGCGGAGGTGGTGATCGAGGCTTTTGCCTGCGAACCGCCCGCAAGCTACTTGGTCAAGATGGCGGGCAGGGTGCGCAAGCCGGTCTGGATCAACCTCGAGTACCTCAGCGCCGAGGCGTGGGTCGAGGATTGCCACCTGATGGCGTCGCCGCATCCGCGCTTGCCCCTGGTCAAGCACTTCTTTTTTCCGGGCTTCACGGCACGCACCGGCGGGCTGTTGCGCGAGCATGACCTGCTCGCGCGCCGCGACGCATTCGTGGCGGACGGGCGCGCAAGCGATGCCTTCTGGCATGCCACCGGTTTCGTGCCGCCGCCGGCCGATGTGTTGCGCGTGTCGTTGTTTGCCTACCGGCACGCCGATGTGCGCGGTCTGTTGCAGGCATTCGCCGGCTGCGGGCGACCGATGCTGTGCGCGATTCCGGATGGGCCGCTGCTCGATGAGGCGGCAGTGTTCCTGGGGCGCGATGCGCTACGGCCAGGCGACGAAGTCGTGGCGGGAAGCCTGATCGTGCGAGTACTCCCCTTCGTCGCCCAGCCGGATTACGACGCACTGCTGTGGTGCTGCGACCTGAACTTCGTACGCGGCGAGGATTCCTTCGTGCGGGCGCAATGGGCGGCGCGGCCGCTGGTCTGGCACATCTATCCGCAGGCCGAGGATGTCCATCTCGGCAAGCTGGATGCCTTCATGGCGCGATATGTCGAGGGTCTGGCCGTCGACGCCGGCACGGCCATCGCGCGCCTCGCGCATGCCTGGAATGCGGGTGATGCGCTCGATGCCCCCCTGGCCGCTGTGCTGGCCTGCCTTCCCGCGTTGCAGGCCCATGCGTGTAGCTGGGCAGCGCGCCTTGCCGCGCCACCCGATCTGGCCGCCCGGCTGGCGGAATTTGCCCTGGATCGGCTACAATAGCGGGTTTCTTCCCGCGGGCCGGGAAGTCCTCTGGAACCTCAGGAAATTTCGGGAACTCTGCGATGAAGATAGCTCAGGAACTGCGTGCCGGTAACGTCGTGATGATTGGCACCGAGCCGATGGTGGTGCTCAAGGCGGAATACAACAAATCCGGCCGTAACGCCGCCGTGGTCAAGATGAAGCTCAAGAACCTGCTTTCCGGCACCGGCACGGAAAGCGTCTACAAGGCCGACGACAAGTTCGAGGTCGTCCTGCTCGACCGCAAGGAAGTCACCTACTCGTACTTCGCCGACCCGATGTACGTGTTCATGGATGCCGACTACAACCAGTACGAAGTCGAGGCCGAGAACATGGTCGAGGCGCTCAACTACCTCGAAGACGGCATGCCCTGCGAAGTCGTGTTCTACAACGGCAAGGCGATTTCTGTAGACCTGCCGAACTCGGTGGTGCGCGAGATCATCTACACCGAACCCGCCGTCAAGGGCGACACTTCGGGCAAGGTCATGAAGACCGCCAAGATCAACACCGGTTTCGAACTGCCGGTGCCGCTGTTCTGCGAAATCGGCGACAAGATCGAAATCGACACGCGTACCGCCGAGTACCGCAACCGCGTGAAGGGCTGACCGGGGCTGCCCGGTTCGACCGGTGCCTCCGGACGATCGGCCGCCTGCGGGCGGCCGATTGCTTTTCTGGCTGCCGCGCAGGGCATCCCTGCAGCGCGATGCCTTGCGACCCGCGTGGATGGTCGCTCCCAGGGCAATATGGCCTGCGTGCCTCATGGATGCTTCGTCGCCAGGCATGGCAGCCTGAAGGCCAATATCCATGCGGCTTCGCTTCCGGCAGGGTCAGAACATGCCGGTCAGCGTAAGGAACAGCGGCGCGGTGAGTGCGGCCACGGCGGTCGACAGCACGATGCTGCTCGCCACTGGGCCTTCCAGCGTCTTGAACTGCTTCGACATCAGGTAGACGTTCGCGCCCACCGCGATCGACCCCAGCAGCACCACCACGCGCGTTTCCGTCGGCGGCAGTCCGAGCAGGATGGCGAGCGCCCAGACCACCAGCGGCTGCAGCAGCAGCTTGAGCGCCACGATCGCGACACTCTGCTGCCAGGCGGCGCGCAGCCCGTACTCGGCCAGGCTCATGCCGAGTGCGATCAGCGCCAGTGGCGCGGCAGCCTGCCCGATCATGTCGAGCGGTGCCGCGACCGGGGCGGGCAGCGGCAGTCCGGTCAGGCCGAACAACGTGCCGCTGAGGATGGACGCCACGATCGGGTTGGTCAGCACGCTGCGCGCCGTCTTGCCGAAGCCAGCGACCGAGAATGATCCGTGGCGCGACCATTCGACCGATACGGTGACCAGCGTCCATAGCGTCAGCGCGTTGAACACCAGCACCAGCGCGACCGATGGCAAGGCTGCATCGCCGAGCGTCGTTTTTGCCAGCGGCAGGCCAAGGAGCACGTTGTTGGAGAACACGCCGCCAAGCGCGAACACCGACTGCGCCGTGCCGTCGAGACGGAACACGCGCCAGGCGATCAGCCGCCCGATCAGGAATACGATCAGGCAACTGCCAAAGAAGGCCAGCAGCAACCGTGCGTCGACCGGTGGCAGGCGAGACAGATCGCTCATCATGCGAAACAGCATTGCGGGCAACGCCACCGAGAAAACGAACCGCGACAGCGCGTCCGATACCGCCTTCGGCCAGTTGCCCCACTGGGCAAGTCCGTAGCCGACGAACACGAGGACGAACAACGGCGCAGCAAGCGCGAAATGATGCGCAAAGGTGTGCATGGCGCAGGGCGCGTGTCGCATCCGGCCGGACGCGCGCCGAAATAGCAGTGGGGTAAGGGCGGGATTGTAACGGTTGGCGGTGCCGGTTCAGGCGCTGCGGCGCGCCGGCTGGCGCAGGATGATCACGTTGCCTGCCGCGACCACCACGATTCCCGCCAGCGCCAGCGGATGCCAGGTGTATTGCTCGAATACCGACGACAGCGCCAGCGCGGTGATCGGCACGATGACGCCGATGTAGCCGGCGCGCGCAGCACCGATGGTTTCGAGCAGCGTCAGGTAGCTTGCGAACGAAACGATCGAGCCGGCCACCGCGAGGTAGAGCAGCGCCCCGAGGAAACGCGGCGTGGCCGGTATGGACAGGGATTCACCGTGGGCGATCGCGAAGGCGGCCGCAAGCAGCGCGCCCCAGCCCATCGCCCAGGCCATCTGCTGCCAGACGTTCAGACCGTGCCGCTTCGAGCGGCTGGAAAACACGTTGCCGAGCGAAGACGATACGACCGCCGCTGCGGTAAGCGCCGCGCCGGCGAGCGATCGCGCGTCGCCCTCGAAGCGGGCCACCTCGGGCCAGAACACGCAGACGATGCCGGTTGCCCCGAGCAGGCCGCCGGCGATTACGCGTGGCGCCATCGGGGTGCCGAAAGCCACCCGCGAGGCGAGCATGTTCGCCAGCGGGCTGGCTGAATAGCCGAGCGCGACCAGTCCCGATACCAGCCACGTTTCGGCGTAGTAGATCAGCAGGTAGCCGCCGAAGAACATGAATCCCCCCATCGCGAAAAGTTCGCGCTGGGCAGCCATCGACGTCGCGAGCCGGTAGCCGCGCACGCCGCAGTACAACGCTACCAGCAGCGCGGCCAGACCGAAGCGCCACGCCACGCTGACCGCGGGCGCGACGGCATCGACCTGGAAGGTGATTGCGAGCCAGGTGGTGCTCCAGATCAGCACGCAAAGGGCGAAGTGCCTGAGGTCGGACCTGCGCATGGCGTTCCGTCCTCAGGCGATGCCGCCGGTCAGGGCAGCAACCTTGCACCGTGCGAGCGCGCGATCGATCGCACCGGACGATGGGAGGAACCGGGAAGGACGAGCGAACCGACGTGTCATGCGTAAGGCGTGGCGGCCAGGTGCGGCGATGAGAAACTCCGCATCATGCCAGTTCGCGGTGAGGTCACGGCGAGATCGCAGTGCGCCGCGTGCCGTCGCGGCGCCGCCGGCGCGCTATGGTGTGGCGAGAGGCCTCGGTCGATCAGCGCGCGGGTGAGGCGAGCATGCCCGCCAGCAGCCGGCGCACCACGGCCGGCTCGAAGGGCTTGTCGCAGAGGCCGGAGACACCGGCTTCGGCAACGGCAGCGAGCCGGCCGTGGTCGGACTCGCTGGTGACCATCAGCACCGGCACCGATTGCTGCCAGCTTTTTTGGCGTATGTGCTCGACGAACTCGCGGCCGTCCATCTCGGGCATGTTGTAGTCGGTGACGATCAGGTCGACCATCGTTTCCGCCATCAGGCCGGCGGCCTCGCGGCCATTCTCGGCTTCGATGATGTCGCGGATGCCGAGGTTTTCGAGCACGCGCCGCATGAAACGCCGGGCGTTGCCGCTGTCATCGACCAGCAGGACGCGCAGCGATTCGCCGTCGAAATCAGGCTCGTGCGTGCCGACATCGCCGAGGAAGTCGATGGTCGCGCGCAGGGCACGCTGCAACTGTGCGGCGGTGAACGGCTTGGGCACGATGGCGCACACGCCTGACTGGCGCACCGGGTCGAGCGCCTGCGGTCGCGTCTCGCTCGAAACCAGCACGAACGGCACGTCGCGCAGAGCGTCGTCGCCGCGCATCGAGGCAACCAGTTCGGTACCGGAAGCGCCCGGCAGGTAGAGCGCGCTGATGACGACCGACGGAACCCGCTCCCGCATCCGGGCGAGCGCGTCGTCGGCACGAACCGCACAGCGCGGGTTTCGCATTCCCAGGCTTTCGCAGGCTTGGCGAACGACCTTGGCCTGCATGGCGGAAGGTTCGACGATCAGCACGTCGAGGCTGGCGAAATCGTAATCCATGAGAAGTCTCGTTGCAGCGACACCCCGGATAACGGATGCCGCAGCCTCGGTCTGAACACCCGAGTTCGCGGCTGGGTGCCGAAGCGCGTCTTGTGCACTGTGTCATACTCGGCGGGACGCCTCGCCCAGGAAACCGGAACCATGAGATTCAACCCGAAACGTAGCCTGTCAGCCTTCTGTTTCGCTGTCGCGGCGACCTTCGCCATTCTGCCGGCGGCAATGGCCGGTGCGCCGCAAAAAACCGCTCAGGTGCCGGGCTACTACCGCATGATGGTCGGCACGATCGAGGTCACCGCGCTGTACGACGGCGCAATCGACCTCGACACCAAACTGCTGAAGAACGTGACCGAGCGGGAGGTGCAGAACCTGATCGGCCGCATGTTCCTCAAGGGCCCGAAAGTGCAGACTGCGGTGAATGCCTACCTGGTCAATACCGGCGACCACCTGGTGCTGATCGATGCCGGCGCCGCAAAATTGTTTGGCCCTTCGCTGGGCAAAATCGTCGACAACCTGCGCGCGGCGGGCTACGACCCGGCCAAGATCGATGCGGTGCTCATCACTCATTTGCACGGCGATCATGTGAATGGCCTGCTCAATGCGGATGGCACGCGCGCGTTTCCGAATGCCGATGTCTGGTCGGCCAGGGCGGACAACGATTTCTGGCTCGACGAAGGCGTCGCTGCCAAGGCGCCGCAGCAGGTCCAGCCTTTGTTCAAGATGGCGCGCGATGCGGCGGCACCGTATATCGCCGATGGCGTGTGGAAGACCTTCGAGCGTGACCAGCCGATTCTGCCGGGAATTTCGACGGTTGCCGCGCACGGCCATACGCCCGGGCACAGCGCCTACCTGCTGCAATCGCGCGGCCAGTCTCTGCTGATCTGGGGCGACCTGGTGCACAACCACGCGGTGCAGTTCGTGCGCCCCGATGTGGCGATCGAGTTCGATGTCGACAAGCAGCAGGCCGTCGCGGCACGCAAGGCGTTGTTTGCCCGGGCGGCCAGGGAACGGCTGCTGGTCGGCGGCATGCACCTGCCGTTTCCCGGCATCGGCCACGTGCGCCGCGAAGCGCGCGGCTACGCCTGGGTGCCGGTCGAATTCGGGCCGGTGAACGTGCCGGCGGGGGACGCAGCCCGATAGCAGGCAAGGCGTCGCGCGGCGCTCAGCCGTGCAATCGGGGCACGCCGGCAGCCAGTTCGCGCGTCAGCGTTGCGGCCGGCACCTCGCGGCAGCCGCTCGGGTTCTGCCCGCACCAGAGCGGCGAAAAGTCGCCGCTGCCCCGCGCCTCGGCCGCCGCACGCAACGGTGCAACGGCCGCGCTGGCGAGCGGAAACGCCGGCGCGAGTGCACTCATCGGGCCGAGTTCGCGCATCAGCCGATTGACGATGCCGCGCGCCGGGCGGCCCGAGAAGACGTTGGTGATCGCCGTGGCCCAGGCGCCGTCTTCCTTCAAGGCAGCGCGATGCACCGCGCTGGTCGTCGCCTCGGGGCACAGCAGGTAGGCAGTGCCGACCTGCACGCCCGCGGCGCCCATCGCCAGCGCGGCGGCGACGCCGCTGGCATCGGCGATGCCGCCTGCCGCGATTACCGGCACACGCAGCGCCCGCACCACCTGGGGCAGCAGGGCGAAGGTACCGATCTGGGTGGCCGGGTCGGACGCGAGGAACATGCCGCGATGCCCGCCGGCTTCCAGCCCTTGGGCGATGACCGCATCGACGCCGCGTGCCTCGAGCCAGCGCGCCTCTTGCACCGTGGTCGCACTGCCCAGCACTTTCGCACCCCAGGCCCGGACGCGCTCCAGCAACTGCGGCGCCGGCAGGCCGAAATGGAAGCTCACCACCGCAGGCCTGAATTCCGCCAGCACGTCGGCCGCCGCGTCGCTGAACGTCGCGCGCCCCGGCCCCGAGGGCACCTGTGTCGGCTCGATGCCGAGTTCCGCATAGTAGGGCGAGAGCGCGGCACGCCAGGCCGTGTCGCGCGCGACATCCGGCGCGGGCGGTTCGTGGCAGAAGAAATTGACGTTGTACGGCCGCGCGGTGCCGGCGCGAAGGGCTTCGAGTTCGGCATGCAGGGCCTGCGGCGTCAGCATCGCGCACGGCAGCGAGCCAAGTCCGCCCGCATTGGATACGGCGATGGCTAGCGCGCTACCCTGCACGCCGGCCATCGGTGCCTGGACGATCGGCAGGTCGATGCCGAGAAGGTTCTGCAGCGTCAAGGTCGTCCTTCCGAAAGCAGCGCCCGATAGAGCGCAAGGTCGTTGCGCGAATAACAGCAGAAGGTGACTTCGACGACGCCTTCGAATTCCGCCAGGTTGGCGCTTACGGTTGCCACGGCGGTTGCGGCGGCCAGATGCCCCGGGTAGCCATACACGCCGGTGCTGATGCATGGAAAGGCCAGCGTGGCGATGTCGTGGGCCGCGGCAAGTTCCAACGCACGCCGGTAGCAGGAGGCGAGCAGCGCGGGTTCGCCGTCGCTACCGCCGCGCCAGACCGGGCCGACGGTGTGGATCACGTGCCGTGCCGGCAGGCGGTAGCCGCGCGTGATTCTGGCATCGCCAGTGGCGCAGCCGCCGAGCGTGCGGCATTCCTGCAGCAGAGCCGGGCCGGCGGCACGATGGATCGCGCCATCGACCCCGCCGCCGCCGAGCAGCGAGTTGTTGGCGGCATTCACGATGGCGTCGAGCGCGAGCGTGGTGATGTCGCCTTGCAGTGCGTGGAGTCGTGTGCGCATGCGCGTTCCCTGTCGAGGCGGGTATTGTGCGCGCCGGCGCGCCCGGCGCCAATGCCGGGGCGGGCGAATTCAAAATCAGGTCGGCCTGGAAGGCGCATCGGGCGGTCGTTTCGAGGCATGCCATGCGGGATGCCGCAACTGTCCTCGATTCTGGGCGATGGCTTCTGCAGACGACCTATCCATGAGCCTTTGCGAGGCATCGCCGGTGACTCGTGGTGCAAAAAACAACGGCCCGGGATCGCCGGGCCGCTGTGGGGTCGGACGCGGCGCCGGGTGTGGCGCCGTGCCGCAAGACGCGGTTGCTCAGACGGTGACGGTGTCGGCGACTTCCTTGAACTCCTGGATCTGGTCGAAGTTCATGTAGCGGTAAATGTCGCTGGCCTTCTGATTGACGATGTTGACCTGTTCCATGTACTCCGCGACGGTCGGGATCTTGCCCATCAGCGCGCATACCGCGGCGAGTTCCGCCGAGGAGAGATAGACGCGGGTGTCGATGCCCAGACGGTTGGGGAAGTTGCGCGTCGAGGTCGACACCGCCGTGCTGCCCTTGCGCACCTGCGCCTGGTTGCCCATGCACAGCGAGCAGCCGGGCATTTCCATGCGCGCACCGCTCTTGCCGAGCACGGCGTAGTAGCCTTCCTCGTTGAGGATCATCGCGTCCATCTTGGTCGGCGGGGCGATCCACAGGCGGGTCGGGATGTCGGTCTTGCCGTCGAGCACCTTGCCGGCGGCACGGAAGTGGCCGATGTTGGTCATGCACGAGCCGATGAACACCTCGTCGATCTTGTCGCCGGCCACTTCGGACAACAGCTTCACGTCATCCGGGTCGTTCGGGCAGGCGAGGATCGGCTCCTTCACGTCGGCCAGGTCGATCTCGATCACGGCGGCATACTCGGCGTCGGCATCGCCCTTGAGCAGTTCGGGCTTGGCGATCCATGTCTGCATCGCCTTGATGCGGCGCTCGAGCGTGCGGCGGTCTTCGTAGCCGTTGGCGATCATCCACTTCATCAAGGTGATGTTCGAGTTCATGTACTCGATGATCGGTTCCTTGTTGAGGTGCACCGTGCAGCCGGCGGCCGAGCGCTCGGCCGAGGCGTCGGAGAGTTCGAATGCCTGTTCGACCTTGAGGTCGGGCAGGCCTTCGATTTCGAGGATGCGGCCGGAGAATACGTTCTTCTTGCCCTGCTTGGCGACGGTGAGCAGGCCCTGCTTGATCGCGTAGTAGGGAATGGCATTGACCAGGTCACGCAGCGTGACGCCGGGCTGCAGCTTGCCCTTGAAGCGCACCAGCACCGATTCCGGCATGTCGAGCGGCATCACGCCGGTGGCAGCAGCGAACGCAACAAGACCCGAGCCGGCGGGGAACGAAATGCCGATCGGGAAGCGGGTGTGCGAGTCGCCGCCGGTGCCGACGGTGTCGGGCAGCAGCAGGCGGTTGAGCCACGAGTGGATGACGCCGTCGCCCGGCTTGAGCGAGACGCCGCCTCGCGCGGTGATGAAGCTGGGCAGCGTGCGGTGCATCTTGACGTCGACCAGCTTCGGATAGGCGGCGGTGTGGCAGAACGACTGCATCACCATGTCGGCGGAGAAGCCGAGGCAGGCGAGATCCTTCAGTTCGTCGCGCGTCATCGGGCCGGTGGTGTCCTGGCTGCCGACGGTGGTCATCTTCGGTTCGCAGTAGGTGCCCGGGCGGATGCCCTTGCCTTCAGGCAGGCCGCAGGCACGGCCGACCATCTTCTGCGCCAGCGAATAGCCCTTGCCGGTTTCGACCGGCGCCTGCGGCAGGCGGAACAGCGTCGAAGGCGGCAGTCCGAGCGTCTCGCGCGCCTTGCCGGTGAGGCCGCGGCCGATGATCAGGTTGATGCGGCCGCCGGCGCGAACTTCGTCGAACAGCACCTCGGTCTTCATCTTGAACTCGGCGATGACGGCGCCATTCTTGAGCGCCTTGCCTTCATAGGGGCGCAGCTCGACGACGTCGCCCATGTCCATCTTCGACACGTCGACTTCGACCGGCAGGGCGCCGGCATCTTCCTGCGTGTTGAAGAAGATCGGCGCGATCTTGCCGCCGAGGCACACACCGCCGAAGCGCTTGTTCGGCACGAAGGGAATGTCCTCGCCGGTCCACCACAGCACCGAGTTGGTCGCCGACTTGCGCGACGAACCGGTACCGACCACGTCGCCCACGTAGGCGACCGGGTGGCCCTTGGCCTTCAGGGCCTCGAGCTGCTTCATCGGGCCGCGCTCGCCCGGCTTGTCGGCCTCGATACCCGGGCGCGGGTTCTTCAGCATGGCGACGGCATGGAGCGGGATGTCGGGACGCGACCAGGCATCCGGCGCCGGCGAGAGGTCGTCGGTATTGGTTTCGCCGGTGACCTTGAACACGGTGACCGTCAGGCTTTGCGGCACTTCGGGCCGCGAGGTGAACCAATCGGCGTCGGCCCAGCTCTTCAGCACGGCCTGGGCGTTGGCGTTGCCGGCCTTCGCCTTGTCGGCGACGTCGTGGAAGGAATCGAACACCAGCAGCGTGAATGAGAGCGCCCTGGCGGCGATCGGGCCGCAGGCGGCATCGTCGAGCAGGTCGATCAGTGGCTGCACGTTGTAGCCGCCGAGCATGGTGCCGAGCAGCTCGGTCGCCTTCTCGCGCGAAATCAGCGCGCACTTCGCTTCGCCCTTGGCGACCTTCGCAAGGAAGGCTGCCTTCACCTGCGCGGCGTCATCCACGCCGGCCGGCACGCGATGGGTGATCAGATCGACCAGCGCCTGCTCCTCGCCCTTGGGCGGGTTCTGCAGCAGTTCGATCAGCTCCTCGGTCTGCTTCTTGGTCAGAGGCAGCGGCGGAATGCCGAGTGCGGCGCGCTCGGCAACATGCTCACGGTAGGCTTGTAGCACGGTGTTTCCCTCCTGGTAAATCGCGTTCGTGTTCGTGGTTGGGGCGTTGCGCTATTGCTTGGCGCCGCGCTTTTGCTGCGGATTGAACTTCATGCCGTTGGGCAGGATCATGTCGCCCGGCTGCTGGCCGGGCTGGCAGGGGCCCACCCACTTTGCAGTGATGGCCATCGACGCTTCGCCCATGCCCTGTACCGGCGGGTCGTACTTGATGCGGATGTCGCCGTGATAGTCGCTGTCGAAGCGGCCACTGAACACGGCGTCGGTGGTCGCGGTCGAGTTGGCCACCTTGCACACGCTGTGCACGGTGATCTTGTCGCCGGCGTTCTTCATGTCCATGACCGGGCACTTGTCCTTCTGCACCTCGCCCAGCTGCTGGTAGAAGTTGTCGGTCTTCTCGTCGATGCACTGCTTGATCGGGCCCATCCCGGCCGGCATGTTCGACATCCTGTTATCGATCTGCCACAGGCCGGGCTTGCGTTTCGGCGCGTCGAAGGCGTGGGCGCCGCCGGCTGCAATGCCGACCATCGCCGCGAGGAGGATCGAGATCCGGGTGGCATGTGTCATGGTGTCTCCGTCGGTCAATCGTCGCTGTGTGGAAAAAAGGCGTGGTCCGCATCGGCCGGCAGCGTCATGCCGGTTGCGCGGGCGCGCCGCAGCACTTCCCAGAAGTAGCGGTACGAGGCGCGATCGTGCAGCTTGTCGGCGTGGCGGATCGGGCCCCAGTCGGCTTCCTGTGCGGACAGCAGTATTTCTGCTGCTGTGTCGACCTCCGATTCGTCGGGTTTCATGGCCTCGACGATGGGCACGATCTGGTCCGGATGAATGCTCCACATCCGCATGAAACCGAACTCGAGTCGCGCGCGCCGGGCATCACTGGAGACAACGCCGCGGTCCTTCAGTTCGATCGTGACGTTATGCGTGGGCACGACGCCGTTGCCGAGCGCGGCCGCAGCGATTTCGGCCTTGGCGCGGACGATCAGCGGATGCTCGAACTGGCCGGGGCTCTTCATCGCCGAAGCGGGAACCGCACCGTGGTGAGCCGAGACGAAATCCATCAGGCCGAGGTCGATCGATTCGACGCGCGGCAGCGCGGCGATCTGCCACGCTTCGCGCAGGGCGCCGTGCGTTTCGATCAGCACGTGCACCGGGATCGGGTCGGCGATGCGGTGCCGGCTTTCGATGCGCATCAGGGCATCGATCTGCCGTGCGGCATCGGCGGCGGAGCGCGGTTTGGGCAGCGTGATGAAGGCGAGCCGCGTACCGGCGCCGGCGACGAGAATCTCGAGGTCGCGTTCCCAGTGCGGATGGGTCGCGTCGTGGATGCGCGCGCCGACGCGGCCGTGCCGGTTGGCTGCGCTCATCGCAATCTCCGCGCACATCACTGCGTGCTGGGCCTCGCGTCCGGCGGGTGCGCCGTCCTCGCAGTCGAGCGTGACGTCGAAAATGGCACCGAGGTCGGCTTGCAGTGCAAGCGCCTTGTTCATCAGCTTTTCGCTGCCGGCGTAGTGATCCACCGCCGGCATGACCGGAAACGGCTTTTCACCGGCGAACAGCACTTCGGCAGGGTGCAGGCGTTTGCTCATCGATGGCGTGGCTTCCGGTATGAAGACAGCGCAGCAAGCGAGGTTGAAAAGGCAAGGCAGGCATCACGTCGCGCATGAGGCCTGCCTTGCCCTCCCGCGAGGGGAGGGCGAAGCGGGGACTCAGCCGAGCAGGCTGGCCACGCCGGCACGCTCTTCCTCGAGCTCGGCCAGCGTCTTGTCCATCATGGTGCGCGAGTAGGCGTCGATCTCGAGGCCCTTGACCACTTCGTACTTGCCGTTGGCGCAAGTGACCGGCACGCCGTAGATCACGCCGGCGGGGATGCCATACGAGCCGTCGGACGGCACGCCCATGGTGACCCACTTGCCGTTGGTGCCGAGCGCCCAGTCACGCATGTGGTCGATCGCCGCGTTGGCGGCCGATGCGGCAGAAGACAGTCCGCGTGCTTCGATGATCGCGGCGCCGCGCTTGCCGACCTTGGGGATGTACTCGTTGCGGTACCAGGCTTCGTCGTTGATCAGCTTGGGCGCCGCTTCGCCGCCGGCGGTGCAGAAGCGCAGATCGGGGTACATCGTGGGCGAGTGGTTGCCCCACACGACCATCTTTTCCATGCTGTCAACCGGCTTGCCGGTACGCGTCGCGAGTTGCGAGAGGGCGCGGTTGTGGTCCAGGCGCAGCATGGCGGTGAAATTGCCGGCCGGCAGATCCGGCGCCGACTTCATCGCAATGTAGGCGTTGGTGTTGGCGGGGTTGCCGACGACCAGCACCTTGACGTTGCGTGATGCCACCTTGTTGAGTGCCTTGCCCTGTTCGATGAAGATCTTGGCGTTCTCCATCAGGAGATCCTTGCGCTCCATGCCCGGGCCGCGCGGCTTCGCGCCGACCAGCAGCACATAGTCGGCATCCTTGAACGCGACTTCCGGATTGTCGGTGCCGACCATGCCGGCCAGCAGCGGGAAAGCGCAATCCTCAAGTTCCATCATGACGCCCTTGAGCGCCTGCTGTGCCTTTTCCATCGGCAGTTCGAGCATTTGCAGGATGACCGGCTGATCCTTGCCGAGCATTTCGCCGCTGGCGATGCGGAACAGCAGGGCGTAGCCGATCTGACCGGCAGCGCCGGTCACTGCGACACGGACGGGGGCTTTTGCCATTTGGAGACTCCTGTAGTCGATGTTGCGTTGCGGTTACCCCGGGGGGCGCCACACTCGATGCGGCTGCAAACCCGGATTGCGCCGGACGATCCTCCCTCTTTGCGCTTGCGCGCGAATCGCCCGAGAACGCGGAAATGCTAGAATTTTTTCCGCAGTGTGTCAATCGCTATATTATGTCTTATATAAGACAGAAGACTGGTTATAGACGACTGCATTTTTTTGTGATGAAATGTGCACATGCCGCAAGAGTCGCCGACCTTCAGTCCGCTCTACCGACAGATCAAATCCCTGATCATGCAGGGGCTTGAGTCGGGGGAATGGCGTCCTGGGGAGTCCATTCCCAGCGAGATCGATCTTGCGGCGCGATACAACGTCAGCCAGGGAACGGTTCGCAAGGCGATCGACGAAATGGCCGCGGAAAACCTGCTGGTTCGCAAGCAGGGCAAAGGTACCTTCGTCGCGTCGCATCAAGATCCCCGGTCGTTCTTTCGCTTCCTCAGGCTGGTGCCCAACTCGGGCGATATTACGCCGCCGCAAAGCGTGCCGCTCGACTGCTGGCGCGCGCGGGCCGGCCAGGAAGCGTCGCGCGTGCTTGGCATCGAACCCGGGGCGCCGATCATCATCGTGCGCCGTGTGCTGAAGTTCTCCGGCAAGCCGGTCGTGCTCGACGAGATCTATCTCCCGGGTGACCTCTTCCAGGGTTTGTCACTCGAAGTGCTTCAGTCCTACCACGGTTCGATCTACAGCCTTTTCGAAAGTCGCTACGGCGTCCGGATGATCCGCGCCGAGGAGCGTTTGCGCGCAGTTGCCGCCGATCGCCAGAGTGCCGACACGCTCGGGGTGCTCGAGGGGAGCCCCCTGCTTTCAGTGGAACGCGTGACCTACACCTACGGCGAACGTGCCGTGGAATGGCGCCGGGGCCTGTACTCGACGGCCGAGCACTTTTACCTCAACGAGCTAGGCTGACATGAATCGCGTCGAGGTATCCGACAGATTGCAAGGCAGGCCAGCTTCCGGGTGTGGCACGGCGTACAATTTTCGGCTCGCGGTTCGCGCGAGCCTGTTGCAATGCAGTAGCCCAGTAGCATAGGAGATCCCAATGTCAGAAGCCGCCGTCAAGAAGGCGCGTCCCAAGCACCTCGATCTAGCCAAGATACGCCTGCCGCTCCCCGGTTACGTCTCGATCCTGCACCGCATCAGCGGCGTCGGACTGTTTCTCATGCTGTGGCTGCTTCTGGTGCTGTTCGACCGCAGCCTCGGATCGCCCGAATCCTTTGCCCACTACAAGGAGATCGTCGGCAATCCGCTGGTCAAACTGATACTGCTCGGCCTCCTGTGGGCCTACATGCATCACTTCTGTGCCGGTATCCGCTTCCTGCTGCTCGACCTGCACAAGGGCATCGACCTGCCGACCGCGCGCAAGACCTCGGTCGCGGTTCTTGCCGTCAGCCTGACACTTACCGTCGTCATCGGAGCCAAGCTATGGTGAATCGTATCGTCGTCGGCGCGCACTACGGCCTGCGCGACTGGATCGCACAGCGCGTTACCGCCGTGGTGATGGCGCTCTATACGGTTGTTTTCGCGCTGCGTGCGCTGTCGATGCCGGAAATGAACTTCGAGAACTGGCATGCGATGTTCTCCAGCGGCTACATGCGCATCGCCACCTTCCTGTTCTTCGCCTGCCTGTTCTATCACGCATGGGTCGGCATTCGTGATCTGTGGATGGACTACGTCAAGCCGGTTGGCGTGAGGCTGTTCCTGCATGTCGTCACCATTCTGCTGCTCGTCGGTTATCTGTTCTGGACCGCACAGATTCTCTGGAGGCTGTAAGTGAACGTCACCAAAAGAACATTCGACGCAGTCATCGTCGGCGCGGGGGGCGCCGGATTGCGCGCTGCGCTGCAACTCTCCGAAGCCGGCATGCGCACGGCCGTCCTTTCCAAGGTGTTTCCGACCCGCTCGCACACCGTCGCGGCACAGGGCGGCGTTGCAGCGTCACTGGGCAACTCGACCGAGGACAACTGGCACTGGCACATGTACGACACCGTCAAGGGTTCCGACTGGCTCGGCGACCAGGACGCGATCGAATTCATGTGCCGCAAGGCCAACGAGGTCGTGATCGAACTCGAACACTTCGGCATGCCCTTCGACCGCACCGACAACGGCAAGATCTACCAGCGTCCGTTCGGCGGACATTCGCAGAACTACGGCCAGTCGCCGGTGATGCGCTCGTGCGCCGCGGCGGATCGCACCGGCCACGCGATGTTGCATGCGCTATACCAGCGCAACGTGCGCGCGAACACGCAGTTCTTCGTCGAATGGATGGCGCTGGACCTGATCCGCAACAGCGCGGGCGATATTCTCGGCGTTACCGCGATGGAGATGGAAACCGGCGAGATATCGATTTTCCATTCGCGCGCGACGGTGTTCGCCACCGGCGGCGCCGGCCGCATCTATTACAGCTCGACCAACGCCTTCATCAACACGGGTGACGGCGTCGGCATTGCCGCACGCGCCGGTATTCCGCTCGAGGACATGGAGTTCTGGCAGTTTCACCCGACCGGCGTCGCCGGGGCTGGCGTGCTGATCACCGAAGGCGTGCGCGGCGAAGGCGGCATCCTGCGCAACGCGGCGGGCGAGCGCTTCATGGAACGCTATGCACCGAACCTCAAGGATCTGGCGTCGCGCGACGTGGTTTCGCGTTCGATGGTGACCGAGATCAACGAGGGGCGCGGCTGCGGTCCGGACAAGGACCACGTGATGCTCGACATCACGCACCTTTCGCCGGAAACGATCATGAAGCGCCTGCCGGGGATTCGCGAAATCGCGATCCAGTTTGCCGGCGTCGATCCGATCAAGGCGCCGATTCCGGTGGTACCGACCTGTCACTACCAGATGGGCGGCATTCCGACCAACTACAAAGGCCAGGTCGTGGTGCCGAAGGACGGCAATCCGAACTCGCCGGTGCAGGGGTTCTATGCCGCGGGTGAATGTGCCTGTGCCTCGGTGCACGGTGCCAACCGTCTCGGAACCAATTCGCTGCTCGATCTGCTGGTGTTCGGCAAGTCGTCCGGCGAGACGGTTGTGGCGGACTTCAAGTCGGGTAGCCTCACGCTGAAGGATCTGCCCGCCGATGCTGCCGAAGCATCGCTCGCGCGGATTGCCCGCCTCGATGGACAGAAAGGTGGCGAAGGCGTGCATGACGTGCGTCTGGCGATGCAGCGCACGATGCAGAAGCACGCCGGAGTCTTCCGCTTCGCCGATCTGCTCAAGGAGGGGGTCAGCAAGATGGCTGAGATTGCCGATCGCAGCAAGCGCACCGAGATCGGCGACAAATCGAAGGTGTGGAACACCGCCCGCATCGAGGCGCTCGAACTCGACAACCTGATCGAGGTTGCGCAGGCGACCATCGTGTCGGCCGAGGCGCGCAAGGAATCGCGCGGCGCGCATGTGCGTGACGATGCGCCCGACACGGCGCAGCGCCCGAACGGCCGTGACGACCAGAACTGGCTGAAGCACACGTTGTGGTACAGCCAGGGCAACCGTCTCGATTACAAACCGGTAAACCTCAAGCCGATGTCGCCCGACGTCGAATCGATTGCGCTGGCCAAGCGCACCTATTGATGCGCCCGGAGATCTTCTGAAATGAGCAAGCGTACCGTCAAATTCAGCATCTACCGCTACGACCCCGACAAGGACGAGAAGCCCTACATGCAGGACATCAGTGTCGATCTCGAGCCTTCCGACAAGAAGTTGCTCGACGCGCTGGTGCGCCTGAAGACAGTCGATGATTCACTCTCGTTCCGCCGCTCGTGCCGCGAAGGCGTGTGCGGATCGGATGCGATGAACATCAATGGCAAGAACGGTCTGGCGTGCCTGACCGAGGTGGATCAACTCGCACAGCCGGTGACGCTGCGCCCGCTGCCCGGCCTGCCGGTGATCCGCGACCTGATCGTCGACATGACGCAGTTCTTCAAGCAGTACCACTCGATCAAGCCGTTCCTGATCAACAACGATCCGCCGCCGGAGCGCGAGCGGTTGCAGACGCCCGAAGAACGCGAGGAGTTGAACGGCTTGTACGAATGCATTCTCTGCGCGTGCTGTTCGACGTCGTGTCCGTCGTTCTGGTGGAATCCGGACAAGTTCGTCGGACCGGCGGGTTTGCTGAACGCATATCGCTTCATCGCGGACACGCGCGACCAGGCAACCAACGAACGGCTCGACAACCTCGAAGATCCGTATCGCCTGTTCCGCTGCCACACGATCATGAATTGCGTCGATGTCTGTCCCAAGGGACTGAACCCGACCAAGGCGATCGGCAAGATCAAGGACCTCATGGTCCGTCGTGTCGTCTGAGTCAGCGACGCGTCAGGTTCGAAAGAGAAGATGGAAGCCAAAGGGGACAAGGCAGTGATCAACCGCGGTCGGCTGCGCTGGCACGCCAGTCGCCACGCACTGCTGGAGTTGGACATTCTCTTTCGGCGGTTTCTGGACGAGCATTTCGATCGTCTGGATGACTCACAACTGGCAGTGCTGGAAGAATTGCTTGCGCTCGAGGATCTCGACCTTTGGGAGATGATCTGCGGACGCAGGGAATGCCGAGATGCACGCTGGAATGGGCTGGTCGAACTGCTGCGCGCATCGTGATGCAGCCGTTCGAGCCAGAGGGAAAGCACTACTTCACGGGGTAGCAAAGGAACCGATATGACCACCCAACGTACCGCCACGCTCACGCTCGACGGCAAGACAGCCGAGTTTCCCGTTTTTTCCGGAACCGTCGGTCCGGATGTGATCGATATCCGCTCGCTCTACGCCAAGACCGGCGCATTCACCTTCGATCCCGGATTCATGTCGACCGGCGCCTGCAAGTCGAGCATCACCTATATCGACGGAGACAAGGGCGAACTTCTGTATCGCGGCTACCCGATCGAGCAACTCGCGGTCAACTGCGACTTTCTCGAAGTGTGCTATCTGCTCAAGAACGGCGAACTGCCCAACAAGTCGCAATACGACGAGTGGGTCAAGCGCGTCAAGAACCACACGATGGTGCACGAGCAGCTGACCCGCTTCTATCAGGGTTTCCGCCGCGATGCGCACCCGATGGCGGTGCTGGTAGGCGTAGTCGGTGCGCTCTCCGCGTTCTACCATGATTCGATCGACGTCAATAATCCCGAGCACCGTCTGGTTGCGGCGATCCGCCTGATCGCGAAGATGCCGACGATCGTTGCGATGGCCTATCGCTATTCGACCGGCATGCCATTCATGTTCCCGCGCAACGACCTCGATTACAGCGCGAACTTCATGTACATGATGTTCGCGACGCCGTGCGAGGAGTACAAACCCAACCCGGTTCTGACACGTGCGCTCGACCGCATCCTGATCCTTCATGCCGACCATGAGCAGAATGCGTCGACTTCGACCGTGCGTCTTGCCGGATCGTCGGGCGCCAACCCGTTTGCCTGTATCGCGGCCGGCATCGCCTGCCTGTGGGGGCCGGCACATGGCGGTGCGAACGAAGCCTGTCTGAAGATGCTCGAGGAGATCGGCGACGTGTCGCGCGTCGGCGAGTACATCAAGCGTTCCAAGGACAAGAACGACAGCTTCAAGCTGATGGGTTTTGGCCATCGCGTCTACAAGAATTACGATCCGCGCGCCAAGCTGATGCGTGAAACCTGTCATGAGGTTCTGACCGAACTCGGCCTGCAGAACGATCGCCTGTTCAAGCTGGCAATGGAACTCGAGCGGATCGCCCTCGAGGACGAGTACTTCGTCGAGAAGAAGCTCTACCCCAATGTCGACTTCTACTCCGGCATCGTTCAGCGCGCGATCGGCATTCCGGTTCAACTGTTCACCGGGATCTTCGCCATGGCACGCACGATCGGCTGGATCGCCCAGTGGCACGAAATGATTGGCGATCCCGAGCAGAAGATCGGTCGCCCGCGCCAGCTTTACACCGGAGCGGCGCCGCGCGACGTGCAGTCGATGGGCAAGCGCGCGTAACTCGTACAAGAGGAGGGAGGGTCGCCGCGACGTAGCGACCGGGGGAGCGAACGACACCCGTTCGTTCCTTCGGAAGTCCGGCACACCCGATTTTCGGGCATCACACAGCGCAGGCCCATGAGGCTTGTGGGAGAGAGGTGACGGTCATGCTGAAGCAGATGTTGAGCAATTCCTACCTCTTCGGCGGCAACATGCCGTTCGTCGAGGAACTCTACGAGAACTACATCAACAATCCGGCATCGGTGCCGGACAATTGGCGCAGTTATTTCGATTCGCTGCAGATCATGCCGGGCAGCGGGCCTGACGTGGCGCACGCGCCGATCATCGCGTCGTTCGCGGAACGTGCCAAGCTCGGCACCCTCGGGGGCGAGACCACCAGCGCAAGCGATGCGCGGCAGGTCAAGGTGCTTCAGATGATCACGGCCTACCGGTTCCTGGGTAACCGCTGGGCGCAGCTCGATCCGCTGAAGCGTGCCGAACGGCCGCAGATCGCCGAACTCGAGCCCTCGTTCTACGGTTTCACCGAGGCGGATTTCGGCGAAGTGTTCAGCACCGGGTCGTTCGTGTTTCCGGGCGAGCGCGGCACCCTGCGCGAGATCCTCGAGGCGCTGCGCCAGACCTACTGCGGCACCATCGGCGCCGAATACATGTACATGTCCGACATCGGCCACAAGCGTTGGATCCAGGCCCGACTCGAGCCGATACGCTCGATGCCGAAGTATCAGCCGGACCAGCAGAAGCGACTTCTGCAGCGGCTGACCGCTGCCGAGACCATGGAGCGCTACCTGCACACGAAGTACGTCGGCCAGAAGCGGTTCTCGCTGGAGGGTGGCGAGAGCGCAATCGTCGCGATGGATGAGCTCGTGCGGGTTGCAGGCGGACTCGGTGTGCACGAGATTGTCATCGGCATGGCGCATCGGGGGCGTCTCAACGTACTCGTCAACACGCTCGGCAAGTCGCCGCAACAGTTGTTCTCGGAGTTCGAGGGGAAGCATGCCGTCGATCTTTCCGCCGGCGACGTGAAGTACCACATGGGATTCTCGTCGGATGTAGCGACGCCGGGCGGCCCGGTCCATCTGACGCTGGCCTTCAATCCGTCGCATCTCGAGATCATCAATCCGGTGGTCGAAGGGTCCGTGTATGCGCGGCAGCGCCGGCGTGGCGACAAGACCGGCGGAGAGGTGCTGCCGGTGCTGATCCACGGTGACGCGGCGGTCGCCGGACAGGGCGTGAACCAGGAAACGCTGAACTTCTCGCAAACGCGTGGCTACGGCACCGGCGGGACGGTCCACATCGTGGTCAACAACCAGATCGGCTTCACGACATCCGATCCGCGCGACTATCGCTCGTCGCTTTACTGCACCGACATCTTCAAGATGATCGAGGCGCCGATCTTCCACGTGAATGGCGACGATCCGGAAGCCGTGGCCTTTGTGACCAAGCTGGCGATGGAGTTCCGCCAGGAGTTCAAGAAGGACGTGGTCATCGACCTGATCTGCTTCCGCAAGCTCGGCCACAACGAGCAGGACGAGCCGATGGTCACACAGCCGCTGATGTACAAGAAGATCCAGGCGCACCCGGGAACGCGGAAGCTGTACGCGGACAAGCTTGTGGCGCAAGGGGTCATCGGCGCAGTCGACCCGGACCAGATGATCAAGGATTACCGCGCGGCGCTGGACGAAGGTCGGCTGGTCGACAATCCGGTATTGACCAACCACCAGCGCAAGTACGCGGTGGATTGGTCGCCTTTGCTTGGGCACAAATACACCGACAAGTACGACTCGAAGGTGCCACTGACCGAACTCAAACGTCTTGCCAAGGCGGTCACCCAGGTGCCAGAAGGATTCACCCTGCATCCGCGTGTCGCCAAGATCGTCGAGGATCGCAAGTCCATGGGCGAGGGCAAGCTGGCGCTGGACTGGGGGATGGGCGAAACGCTGGCTTATGCCACGCTGCTCGTCGAAGGCTATGGCGTGCGTGTGTCGGGCGAGGACTGCGGGCGCGGTACCTTCTTCCACCGGCATGCCGTTCTGCACGACCAGAACCGCGAGAAGTGGGATGCGGGCAACTACATCCCGTTGCAGCACATCGAGGAAAAGCAGGCCCCATTCATCGTCATCGACTCGGTGTTGTCAGAAGAGGCGGTGCTGGGATTCGAGTACGGCTACTCGACTGCGGAACCGAATGAGCTCGTCATCTGGGAAGCGCAGTTCGGCGATTTTGCGAACGGTGCCCAGGTCGTGATCGACCAGTTCATCGCGTCCGGCGAGGCCAAGTGGGGCCGTGGTTGCGGGCTTGTTCTCCTGCTGCCGCATGGCTACGAAGGGCAGGGGCCGGAGCACTCATCGGCACGTCTGGAGCGCTACATGCAGCTTTGCGCCGAGCAGAACTGGCAGGTGTGTGTCCCTTCGACGCCGGCGCAGATCTTCCATGTGTTGCGGCGCCAGATGCTGCGCAAGTTCCGCAAGCCGCTCGTGATCATGTCGCCAAAGTCGCTGTTGCGTCACAAGGAGGCGGTATCAACCCTCGAAGAATTGTCGAAGGGCAGCTTCCAGACCGTGATCGGCGAGTCCGAAGACATCGATCCGAAGAAGGTGACACGTGTCGTGGTGTGTGCGGGCAAGATCTACTATGAACTGCTTGCGGCGCGTCGCGAAAGCAAGGTCGAGAACGTTGCGCTGCTGAGGCTCGAGCAGCTCTATCCGTTCCCGAACGAAGTGTTCGCGGCCGAGATGAAGAAGTATCCCAAGGCCAAGGAACTGGTCTGGGCGCAAGAAGAGCCCTTGAACCAGGGTGCGTGGTATGCGACCCGCCATCATTTCGCCGAACACGTGGCGGACGGACAGAAACTCGAAGTGGTGGCGCGTCCGGCCTCGGCGAGCCCGGCTGTCGGGTACTACGCAAAGCATAACGTCCAGCAGAAGGCGGTTATCGATACCGCTCTCAAGCTCAAGGTTTGAGCGCGGTCTGCACAGTCATTCACTCTGATCAAATCGAAGACAGAAAAACCGAGGGAGCAATCATGCTAATCGAGGTGAAGGTGCCGCAATTGTCCGAGTCCGTGGCCGAAGCCACGCTGGTCAGCTGGCACAAGAAGGAGGGCGAAGCCGTCGCCCGTGACGAGAACCTTATCGACATCGAAACAGACAAGGTCGTGCTGGAGCTGCCTGCACCAAGCGCCGGCGTGCTGGTGAAGATCGTCAAGGGCAACGGCGAACAGGTGACGAGCGGCGAAGTGATTGCCACCATCGACACCGAAGCCAAGGCCGGTGCGGTTGTGGCCGCGCCCGCCGCGGCAGCCCCTGCGGCTGTGGCGGCGGCTCCAGCTGCTGCTTCTGCCGCCGGTGTGGCAATGCCCGCCGCGCGCAAGATTCTCGAGGAGAAGGGCGTCGATGCCGCGTCGGTCGAAGGAACCGGCCGTGGCGGCCGCGTCACCAAGTCGGATGCCCTTGGCGTTTCCGCGCCGGCGCCGAGCATGCCGGCGCCCGCTCGGCCCACTGCGCCGGCGCCTGTTGCTGCCAGCGCATTGCCGCAACCGCCCGCACCGGTGAATGTCGACGCGGTGCTGGCCGATCGTCCGGAACAGCGCGTACCGATGTCGCGTCTGCGCGCGCGAGTCGCGGAACGACTGTTGCAGTCTCAGGCGCAAAACGCCATCCTGACCACGTTCAACGAGGTCAACATGGGCCCGTTGATGGAGCTGCGCAAGAAGTACCAGGACAAGTTCGAGAAGGAGCACGGCGTCAAGCTCGGCTTCATGAGCTTCTTCGTCAAGGCTGCAGTGGCAGCGTTGAAGAAGTTCCCTGTCCTCAACGCGTCGGTCGATGGCAACGACATCCTTTACCACGGCTATTTCGACATCGGCATTGCGGTCGGAAGTCCGCGTGGCCTGGTGGTTCCGATCCTGCGCAACGCCGACCAGATGAGCTTTGCCGGCATCGAAAAGAAGATTGCCGAGTTCGGCACCAAGGCCAAGGACGGCAAGCTCTCGATCGAAGAGCTGACCGGCGGCACGTTCTCGATCTCCAACGGCGGCGTGTTCGGGTCGATGCTGTCGACGCCGATCATCAATCCGCCGCAGTCCGCGATCCTCGGCATTCACGCGACGAAGGATCGTCCGGTGGCAGAGAACGGCCAGGTCGTCATCCGTCCGATCAATTATCTTGCCATGTCCTACGACCATCGCATCATCGACGGGCGCGAAGCGGTTCTCGGGCTCGTGACGATGAAAGAGGCGCTCGAGGATCCGGCGCGCCTGCTGTTCGAAGTTTGATCGACTGCGGCACCGCCTGCATTCCGGGCGGTGCCGGTTCTGCATCCCGCCAGGTTGCCCATAAGGCGAGGCGGGCATTTCGGGGGGAAACACAACAATGGCTCAACAATTCGACGTGGTGGTGATCGGCGCCGGTCCCGGCGGCTACGTGGCGGCGATTCGTGCCGCGCAACTCGGCTATTCGGCGGCCTGCATCGAGTCCGCTTCGTACGACGACCCCAAGGGCGAAGTCCGCCTCGGGGGAACCTGCCTCAACGTGGGTTGCATTCCGTCCAAGGCGTTGCTGCAGTCGTCCGAATACTTCGACATGGCCAGCCACCACTTCCTGATGCACGGCATCAAGGTCGACGGCGTGGACATGGACGTGCCGTCGATGATCCGGCGCAAGGAAAACATTGTCACCCAACTCACCAGCGGCATTCGCGGACTGTTCAAGAAGAACAAGGTGACTTTGCTGGCTGGTCATGGCAGCTTCGTCGGCAGCCGCGAGAACGACATGTGGCAGCTTGAAATCGCGGGCAAGGATGGCAAGCAGCAGATTGATGCAAAGCACGTGATCATCGCTACCGGGTCGAAGCCGCGCCAGTTGCCCGGCATCGAAGTCGACAACAAACTGGTGTGCGACAACGTCGGGGCGCTCTCGTTCGACGCGGTGCCCAAGCGCCTTGGCGTCATCGGAGCCGGTGTGATCGGTCTTGAGCTCGGCAGTGTGTGGAAGCGCCTTGGTGCCGAAGTCACCATCCTCGAGGCGCTGCCCGATTTCCTCGCCGCTGCGGATGCGGCGATCGCGAAGGAAGCCTGGAAGGTCTTCACCGCCAAGCAGGGCCTGAAGATTCATCTCGGCGCGAAGATCGGCAAGGTGACGCACGGCAAGGGCGGCATCAGCGTGCCGTTCGAGTCGGACAACGGCGCGGGCGTGCTCGAGTGCGACAAACTGATCGTTTC
>JAEUNL010000046.1 GCA_016791115.1 Rhodocyclaceae bacterium | reverse complement strand
CCGGGGCGCAGGATCCGGTGCTGATGGCCGGGGCGATGCGCAAGGCCGTCGAGGCCGGCCGCGAGGCCTTCCGTGCCGGGCGCATGCCCCGCAAGCTCTATTCCGCTTCGCCTTCTTCGCCAACCAGCGGCATGATCGGCTGATCTCTCGGGCGCCTGCCATTCCGCGCAGGCGCCGCGTCTTGCCCGTTACTCGTCTCGCTCATGGACCATCCGCCGACACACATCCGCAGCTTCGTGCTGCGCCAGGGCCGCGTTTCGAACGCGCAGAATCGCTATCGCGACGAGATGCTGCCGCGCGTCGGCATTCCCTACGCAAACGCCGTCGTCGATCTCGACGCGGTTTTCGGCCGGCATGCACCGCGCATCCTGGAGATCGGTTTCGGCATGGGTGAAACGACGGCGGGCATCGCGCAGGCGATGCCCGAGCGCGACTTCATCGCGATCGAGGTGCACACGCCCGGCGTCGGCTCGCTGTGCAAGCAGATTGCCGAGCAGGGCATCGGCAACATCCGCATCGTGCAGCACGATGCGGTCGAGGTGCTGCGCGACATGGTCGCACCCGATGCGCTCGCTGGCGCGCATGTGTTCTTTCCCGACCCCTGGCCGAAGAAGCGCCATCACAAGCGGCGCCTGCTGCAGCCGCCGCTGGTCGCACTGCTCGCCTCGCGCCTGGCGCCGGGCGGCTACCTGCACTGTGCAACCGACGTCGAGGACTATGCACAACAGATGGTCGAGGTGCTGCGCGCTTGCGACCTGCTGGAGAACACGTCTGACGCACCGCACGGCTTCGCACCGCGTCCGGCCTATCGCCCGCAGACCAAGTTCGAGGCACGCGGCCTGCGCCTCGGCCACGGCGTGTGGGACGTGGTGTTTCGCCGCAAATCACGATAACCGCTGGCCTGAAAGCGTCGTCGGGCGGTCGTCTACAGCCTGTCAGCCCTGGAAGGCGCGTCAATTGGCGCTGTCAGGCATGCCATGCCCGCGCTCACCAATCCATGCGCCCTGTAGCCTGCTGTTGCGGGAAATTTGCGGAGGGATCCGCCGGTGCGGTCGCGCAGGCTGCAGACGGGAGGTGCGTCCAACCGCAAGGCCGGGTGTCGATCGGCCGGTTGCCGGTTAGCCCGGCGGGGACGGAAATCTCGCGAAAAACTTCCCGCGTACAGGAATTCCCGAAAGCAGAATTCCTGTACGCGGGAATTTCAACGGAGGATCTATTTCGTGTGGCAGCTCAGGCAGACCGCGCTGCCGGTATTCGCCACGCGCAGGAAGGTGCGGTTGAATGGGCTGCCCGGCGCGCCACTCGGCACGCCGTGCGGATCGTGGCAGGATGCGCACTCGACTTCCGCCCCTTCGCCCGTGTCGTAGAGGCGGATGTCGCCCTTGTCGAAGCTGCCATTGGTATTCGAGTCGAAGTAAGTGATCGATCCGCGGGTACCGGTCGGCGATTTCCAGTCGGTGCCGGCGCCGTTGGTGGTTGGGAAACGAATGCCGACCGGATGATCGTTGCGCAGGTCGGTGCCGATCACGAAGGCGGTGAAGTCCGCTGCACCGGCGGTGATGCCCGGGTCGTCGGGGTTGCCGTTGTTCACGTGGCAGCTCAGGCAGCCCGTTGCCGAGAGGCTCATGTGGGACGTTGCGTCGGGGCCGCGCGCGTTGTTCCAGGTGTTGAGAAACGCGTTGCTCTGGGTGGTTTCCTGGCTGCGGTTATAGCGGCCCGAGCCGGGCATGTTGATGATCGAATCCACCGCAGTCTGGCCGTCGTGGCAGGTCAGGCAGGCGATCGAGTTCGCGCCGGGCTGGCCGATAGGCTGCGTCAGCGTGGAACTGCCGAGCTGGCCGTAGGTCTGGTAGGTCGTCACCCGGACGGTGCGGTTCCACAGCGGGATTTCCGGTGTCGTCGAGTTCGCGCCGTGCGGCGTATGGCAATAGACGCAGACTTCTTCGTAATCATTGCGATAGGGGTCCATGTTCTGGCCGTTCGGACCACCGCCGCTATGCTGGCGCTGCGACAGGTTGTGGCGGGTGTTCCCGACGCTTCCCTGATTCGAGAATTTGGACTCCAAGTCCCCTTCCGCCAGCGCGCTCCCCGCCATGGCGGCACCGAATAACAGCACTGCGAAACACAGAATCCTTCTCATTTTCCCAGCCCCCCTTCTTCCCACATCGCTATGCAGCAAGTTTGATGCCGATGTACTTCGGGGGGCGAATCACTGCTCGGCATCCGGCCGCAGGGCCAGCGCTTCGTCTCGTGAAAGCGGGCGGATCACCTCCACCTTGTTGAAGTACTGGTCGACGACGTAGATGCGGCCGGTTTCGTCGGCGGCCACGCCCGCCAGCAGCGCGTACTGGCCCGGCCGGTCCTGCAGGCTGGCGCGTCCGATCGACATCAGCATGCGGCCCTCGGCATCGAACACCTGCAGGTTGTTGAATCCCGCGTCGGAAACGAAGATCTTGCCCTCGTGGTCGACTGCAATGCCGCGCGGCCGGGCAAACGCGCCAGATGCGCTGCCCAGCTTGCCGGTGCTGCGCAGGAACCGGCCATCGGCATCGAAGGTCTGCACGCGGAAATTCCCGGAATCGAGCACGTGCAGCGCACCGTCCGGCCCGACAGCCGCCTGGAGGGGGATATTGAACTGCGCCGAATCGCTGCCGCGGCTGCCGATTGACCACAAGCGGTTGCCGGTCTCGTCGTAGGCGATGACGCGATGGTTGTCGCTCTCGTTCTGCGCGCGATCGACCACGTAAATGCGCTTTCCATCCCGACTGACTGCCACGCCTGTCGGGCGCGCGAGATCGTTGCTGCCGCCGATGGTGCGGATCGGCAGGCCAAGGGGGTCGAACACGAACACGCGGCGATGCTGCGCGTCGGCGACATAAACATTCATGGCGTCGTCAAGTGCCAGCCCCGCGGGCTGGCTTAGGGCCGCCGGCGGACGGAAGCCGAAGCGGAAGAAACGCCGGCGCGGCACGTCGAAGACCGCGATGCGCCGCTGTGCGATGTCGGCGACGTAGATGCGTCCCTTGCCCGCAACGATCGCCGCGGGTTTTTCGAACGCGGGCCGTTCGGCTGAATCATCCCCGGTCAGGTTGCGCCGCATCCGTTCCGCGTCGTCGGCGGTCAGGATGTCGGCTGGCGAGCGCAGCGCGGTTTCGTAGATATAGCGCGGAAGATCCGGTTCCGAAGGCCATATTGGTAGTGGCGGTGCCGGCGCTGCGGCGTCTTTGTCTGAAAGGCTGCTACAAGACGACACCATCGCCTGTCCGATCAGAACGATGCAGGCAGCGGTGATCGACGCTCGTCGGCGATTTCGAGAAAAGCTTGGATGCATGCGCCGCGAAAACGCAGGAAGCATGCCCATCGGGCACGCCGGTCACGCGTCGTCGCGCAGGAATATCTGTAGCAGGTCGTTGAGGAAACGCTGCCCCACGCGGGTAGGCCGAATCGACTCGCGGTTCGCCTCGATCAGGCCGCGATCGCGCGCGTCGATCAGCCGGGGCTCGATAATGTCGATCGGGAGTCCGGTACGTTCGGCAAACAGCCGGGTGGCGAAACCGTCGTTCAGGCGCAGGGCGTTCATCATGAACTCGAACGGCAGGTCGCCGGCGCCAACTTCGCGCGACTCGCTGATCGCGCCCGCGTCGAACACCTTCGACATGTAGGTGGCGGGATGCCGCTGGCGTGCCTCGCGCCAGATTCGGTTTGCTGCCGAGAGTTTTCCGTGCGCGCCGGCACCGATGCCAAGGTAATCGCCGAACTGCCAGTAATTGAGGTTGTGGTGGCATTGGCGGCCGGGCCGCGCGAAAGCGGAGGTCTCGTAATGCGCGTAGCCGGCCGCGCCGAGCTTGTCTTCCACCATGTCCTGCATGTCGGCCGCGAGATCGGGGTCGGGCACTTGCGGCGGGTTCTGGGCAAACGCCGTATTGGGCTCCAGTGTCAGGTGGTAGCAACTCAGATGCGGCGTGCCGCAGGCGACCAGCGCATCGACATCGCGCCCGGCCTGTTGCAGCGTCTGCCCGGGAAGCGCGTACATCAGGTCGAGGTTCACGTTTTCGAAGCAGGACATCGCAATGTCGATGGCGCGGCATGCTTCGCGGCTGTCATGGATGCGGCCGAGCGCCGCGAGCTTCGCGTCGTCGAAACTCTGGATGCCCAACGAGAGGCGGTTTGCGCCGGCCTCGCGGTATCCCTTGAAGCGCCCCGCTTCGGCCGTGCCCGGATTGGCCTCTAGCGTGACCTCGGCGTCGGGCAGCAGCGTGACGCGCGTGCGGATCGCCGTCAGTAATTGGTCGAACGCATCGGGCGACATCAGGCTTGGTGTGCCGCCGCCGATGAAGATGCTCGATACCCGGCGTCCCCAGATCGATGGCAGCGCACTTTCGAGGTCGGCGACCAGTGCGTCGATGTAGGTGGCCTCGGGAATCGACTGGCGGGATTCGTGCGAATTGAAATCGCAGTAGGGGCACTTTCGCACGCACCACGGCCAATGCACGTAGAGCGACAGCGGCGGCATTGCCTTGAGGTGCGGCCGGAGGCCGTCGTTGCCTGCCGCGGGGGAAACCGCGCGCAGCGGGATGACACGCTGCTTGCTCATCGTGGCCTAGAAAACGTTGCCTTCCTGAAGCCGTGCGGCAAGTCTGCGGAATGCGATCGCGCGATGCGAGTGGACGTTCTTGGTCACGGCCGGAATTTCAGCCGCCGTCTGGCCGAGCTGCGCCACGAAGAAAAGCGGGTCATAGCCGAAGCCAGCCGCGCCGCGCGGCGCGCCCAGGATCTCGCCGTGCCATTCGCCTTCCGCGATGACCGGCTGCGGATCGTCGGCCGAGCGCACCAGCACGAGCACGCACACAAAGCGCGCGCGACGATCAGTCTCGTTCCCCAGGTTCTCCAGCAGGCGCGCGTTGTTGCGCGCATCGTCTTTGGGCAGTCCCGAGAACAACTGGTCGTAGAGTGCCGATTGCACGCCCGGCATGCCGCCGAGCGTGTGCACGCAAAGGCCGGAATCGTCGGCAAGCGCGGGCAGGCCGGTAAGCCGGGCAGCGTGCCGTGCCTTGGCGAGCGCGTTCTCGACGAACGTGACGTGCGGCTCTGCGGCCTCGGTCACACCGAACTGCGATTGCGGCACGACGCGGATGTCGAACCCGGCAAACAGGTCGGCGAACTCCCGCAGTTTGCCCGCGTTGTTGCTGGCGAGCACGAGCTGGCGCGGTTCAATCATGACCCTCCCCGCGGGGCGTGCCGCGACCGTTCGGCGTCGGGGCGTTCCCCTCGCTCGAGGCGGTTCGGTGCGTGGCTCATGCGGCGAGCGCCGCCTTTTGCTTGGTGAAAAGTTGCGCGATGCCCTCGGTGGCTAGGCCAAGCAGCGCATCCAGCTCGCTGCGCAAGAACGGCGCGCCTTCCGCGGTGCCCTGCACTTCGATGAAACCGCCGCTGCCAGTCATCACCACGTTCATGTCGGTGTCGCAGTTCGAGTCTTCGTCGTAGTCGAGGTCGAGCACAGGCTCTCCGCCGAACATGCCGACAGAAACGGCGGCGACCATGTCCTTCATCGGGTTGCGCGCGATCACGCCGGTCGACACCAGTCCGGCGAGCGCGTCCGCCACCGCGACGCAGGCGCCTGTGATCGAGGCGGTGCGCGTGCCGCCGTCGGCTTGGAGCACGTCGCAGTCGACGGTCAGTTGACGTTCGCCCAGCAGACCCAGATCCAGCACCGCGCGCAAGCTGCGCCCGATCAGGCGCTGGATCTCCTGGGTGCGTCCGCTCTGCTTGCCCTTCGCCGCCTCGCGCGCGCTGCGCGTGTGGGTCGAGCGTGGCAGCATGCCGTACTCGGCGGTGAGCCAGCCCTGCCCCTTGCCGCGCAGAAACGACGGCACGCCGTCCTCGATGCTCGCGGTGCATAGCACCAGCGTGTCGCCGAAGCCGATCAGCACGGAGCCTTCGGCGTGCTTGGTGAAGTTGCGCTGGATGGTTACGGCACGCAGTTCGCGGCTGGCGCGTCCGGACGGTCTCATGGTCTGGCCCCTCGGCTTATTTGGAATACTTGCGGATGGCGTTGTTGATCTCGCTGATCGCCCGCTCGATCTCTTCGTCGGACAGGTCGCTAGCCGACGCAGGCAGCCGGCTGCGCGCCAGGCCTTCCATCTGCGTGGTGAAATGGTCAAGCGCGAGGGTCTGCGTCGAAACGGTCTGCGGGGAATCGCCGTCCTCCCAGACCATCGCGATGAGCGAAAGATTGTCGCAATGCACGCCGCCTTCGCGTTCCGCCAGGTCCATCAGCAGCGGAATCGATTGCGACAGCGTGGTGCCCGAAAGGCTGCGCGCGATCTGCTCGTTCTCGAGCGGCCCCCACACGCCGTCGGTGCATAGAAGCACGACGTCCCCTGCCGCGAGCGGCGTCTTGCGCGAAAAATCGATCTGCGGCGAGGTGTGTCCGCCCAGGCTGCTGAAGATCTTGTTGCGTCCCGGATGGACCATTGCCTCTTCGGGCGAGATCAACCCTTCGTCGAGCATCATCTGCACGCGCGAGTGGTCGCGCGTGCGCAAAAGAACCTGTCCGCGCCGCAGCACGTAGAGCCGCGAGTCGCCGGAATGCGCCCAATAGGCGAGGCCGTCCTGCACGACACAGGCCACACAGGTGGTGCGCGGCGCCTCGGGCAGGTCGCGATCGAACGAATAGTCGACGATCGCGTGATGCGCGTTGGTCAGGCCGCGCGAAAGGAACAGGAACGGGTCGGAAAGCGAAGGCTTGGCCTCGCGTTGGAAGACTTCCGTCAGGTACTGCACCGCGATTTGCGCCGCGACTTCGCCATGCAGGTGGCCGCCCATGCCGTCGGCCACGACCATCATCAGCGCCTCGCGCGAGTAGCAGTAGGCGATGCGATCCTGGTTGTAGCGGCGCTGGCCCTGCCGCGTGTCCTGGAAGATGGAGAACTTCATCGCGTCACCAGATCGGCTTGTTCAGCCGGGCTTTCAGGTTGCCGAGCAGCGTCGGTTCGACACGCTTGTGCCGCTGGGCCAGTTGCTTCTGCAGCGTGAAGACGCTTTGCGGGCGCGCCAGCGGATCGAGTTGCAGGCACCAGTCGATGGTTTCGAGCAGTTGCAGCGAGTAGTTTTCCTTCCAGCGCTTCGTGGCGGGGACCATCTCGTCCTTCTCGGCGCGCTTTTCCGCGGCCGGCGGCGCCGAACCGGCGAGGCAGGCATACATCGCCGCACCGATGCTGTAGATGTCGCTCCACGGGCCAAGTTGGTCGCGCGCGCGAAACTGTTCCGGCGCGGCGAAGCCTGGCGTATACATCGGCTTGAGCATCGGCTGGTCGGTCGCCAGCGTCTGGCGCGCTGCGCCGAAGTCGAGCAACAGGGGGCTGCCGTCGGTGCGCAGGTAGATGTTCGAAGGCTTGATATCCAGGTGCAGCAGCTTGTGCGTGTGCACCTCGCGCAGGCCGTTGAGCAGCCGCGCGAACACGCCGCGGATGAAGCTTTCGCGAATCTGGCCCTTGTTGCGGTGGATGAAGTCGTGCAGCGTGCGGCCGCGCTCGTACTGCATCACCATGTAAACGGTGTCGTTTGCCCGGAAGAAATTCATCACCCGCACGACGTTGGGATGCTGCAGCCTGGCCAATGCGCGGCCCTCCTCGAAGAAGCAGCGCATGCCATAGCGGAATGCCGGCAGGTTTTCCTCGGAAATCTGCGGCACGATTTCGCCGTCCTTGCGCAGGGCGAGCGAGTTGGGCAGGTACTCCTTGATCGCGACGGGATTGCCTTTTTCGTCGGCCGCGAGGTAGACAATCGAGAAGCCGCCGAGCGAAAGCTGGCGCTCGATGATGTATTCATCGAGCTGGAAACCCGCTGGGAGCGGCTGATTCGATTGATTGACCATTACAGGCTATGATTGACGCTTTTGCGAATTCTCAAGCTTTGCCGAGTGACTGTAAAGCTGCGGCAGGGCTCGACAGGTCGATTTCATGAGCGTACTCAGCATGACCGGCTTCGCCTCCCAGGCCAGGGATCTCGGGAGGCTGACCCTCAACATCGAGCTGCGCAGCGTCAATTCGCGCTACCTTGACGTTGCCTTCCGCATCGCAGACGATCTGCGCCTTGCCGAGCCGGTGTTGCGTGAAGCGATCGGTGCGCGCGTCGCGCGTGGCAAGGTCGAATGCCGGTTGTCGTTCGCGCGCAATGACAGTGTCGCACGGGAACTGGCGCTGAACCCGGAACTTCTGGCGCAACTGCAGGGATTGCAGGCGGCCGTGCTGAAACGCTGTTCGGGCGCCGCGCCGCTTTCCGTGGCGGAGTTGCTGCGCTGGCCGGGCATGCTGGCGGACGACACGTTGACTTTCGATCAGTTGCAGCCGGAGATCGCGACTCTGGCCGCCAGCGCGCTCGACGAACTGGTGGCGACGCGCGAACGCGAGGGCGACAAGTTGGCCGCGATGATCATGCAGCGCATCGCGCGCATGCGCGAACTGGTCGAGCAGGCGCAGCCGAAGCTGCCGCAGATCGTCGCCGATTATCAGGACAAAATCGCCAGCCGGCTGCGCGAGGCGGCCGCGAGCCTCGACGAAGAGCGCATCCGGCAGGAGATCGCCGTGTTCGCCACACGCATCGACGTCGCCGAGGAGCTTTCGCGCCTGACTGCGCATGTCGACGAGGTTGCGCGCGTGATCAAGCACGGCGGCGCGGTCGGCAAGCGCCTCGATTTCCTGATGCAGGAACTCAATCGCGAGGCCAACACGCTGGCTTCGAAATCCGTTTCCACCGACCTGACGGGCATCGCCGTCGAGCTCAAGATACTGATCGAGCAGATGCGCGAGCAGGTGCAGAACCTCGAGTGACGCGATGAGCCTGCGGCCCCCGATCTCGGCGATTGCACAGTCGACCGCAGTGCCGGACCGTAGATTTCCGCCACATCCTGCCGAACCATGAAAGGCTGCCTCTTCATCGTCGCCGCGCCCTCCGGCGCCGGCAAGACTACCTTGGTGCGCGAACTTCTCGCCCGCGACAGCGCCGTGAAGCTCTCCGTCTCTTTCACGACGCGCAAGCCGCGCGCAGGCGAACGCGACGGCGTGGACTACCATTTCGTTACGCGCGAGCAGTTCCAGCGCATGCGCGAGCAGGGCGAGTTTCTCGAATCCGCGGAGGTGCATGGCAACCTTTACGGCACCTCGCGTGTCTGGATAGAGGGCGAGATGGCTGCGGGGCGCGATATTCTGCTCGAGATCGACTGGCGGGGCGCCGGGCAGGTCCGCGCGGCGTTCAGCGAGGCGGTGGGGATTTTCATCCTGCCGCCTTCGATCGAGGAACTCGAGCGCCGGCTGGTCGGCCGGGGGCTGGATGCTGCGGATGTCATCGCGCGCCGTCTGGCAAACGCGAGGAACGAGATGAAGCACGTGGGCGGTTTTGATTATGTTATTATTAACAACGAGTTGCACTCTGCAGTCGACGAGCTTGTATGGGTCGTCCGGGCTGCGCGCCTGCGCCTGCCGGTGCAGCGCGCTCACCATCCGCAACTGTTCTTCCAACTGACCCAAAGCGACGACGAGGATTGACCATGGCACGCGTAACCGTTGATGACTGTCTGAAACGCATCCCCAACCGCTTCCAGCTCACGCTGGCGGCGACGTACCGCGCGCGCCAGCTTTCCGCTGGCAGCAATGCGCAGGTCGAGTCGGACAAGGATAAACCGACCGTCGTCGCCCTGCGCGAGATTGCAGCAGGCAAGGTCGGGCTGGAAGTGCTCAACCGCGGCGGCGCCTGACACAGCGATTCCGGGGAAAGACGTGGAAGCCGCGTCAAGGATCCCCAAGACCGGCGGGTTGTCGCACCCGCCGAGTTCCGCAGTTCTCTCGGTAGATTTCGAGCGTTTCCGCAAGGCGCTGACCGGCTATCTGCGCCCCGAGGACATCGGGCGCATCGAAGCGGCGTATCACTTCTCGGCCGCTGCCCATGCGGGGCAAACGCGCATCAGCGGCGAGCCCTACATCACGCATCCGGTCGCCGTCGCAGAAATCCTGTCGGCCTGGCACCTCGATCCGCAGGCGCTGATGGCGGCCCTCCTCCACGACGTGATGGAGGACACCGGCATCACCAAGGAGCAGATCGCGACCAGTTTCGGCAAGACCACCGCCGAGCTTGTCGATGGCGTATCCAAGCTCGACAAGATCGAATTCCAGTCGCATCAGGATGCGCAGGCGGAGAACTTCCGCAAGATGCTGCTGGCGATGGCGCGCGACGTACGCGTCATTCTGATCAAGCTTGCAGACCGTACCCACAACATGCGCACGCTCGACTGCGTGCGGCAGGAAAAGCGCAAGCGCATCGCGCGCGAAACGCTCGAGATCTACGCACCGATCGCCAACCGGCTCGGCCTCAACAACATCTATCGCGAGCTTCAGGAGTCGGCATTCCGCCATCTCTACCCTCTGCGGCATGCGGTGATCGACAAGGCGGTGCGTTCGGCGCGTGGCCACCGCCGCGAGGTGGTCGGCAAGATCCTCGAATCGATAAAGCGCCGCCTGCCTGAGAATGGCATCGCCGCCGAAGTCTACGGGCGCGAGAAGCACCTTTACGGCATCTACCGCAAGATGGTGCAGCGGCACCTGTCGTTTTCGCAGGTGCTCGACATCTACGGCTTCCGCGTCATCGTCAAGGACGTGCCGACCTGCTATCTGGCGCTTGGTACCCTGCACGCGCTCTACAAGCCGGTGCCGGGCAAGTTCAAGGATTACATCGCGATACCCAAGGCCAACGGCTACCAGTCGCTCCATACCACGCTGATCGGCCCCTACGGGACGCCGGTCGAGGTGCAGATCCGCACCGCGGAGATGCACCACATCGCCGAATCGGGCGTCGCTTCGCACTGGCTCTACAAGGAGGACGACGCGTTGTCCGAGCTGCAGCGCAAGACGCACAACTGGCTGCAATCGCTGCTCGAGTTGCAGAACACCACCGGCGATTCGGCAGAGTTCCTCGAGCACGTCAAGATCGACCTGTTCCCGGGCGAGGTGTATGTCTTTACGCCCAAGGGCAAGATCATGGCGATGCCGCGCGGCTCGACCGCGGTCGACTTTGCCTACGCGGTGCATACCGATGTCGGCCACCGCTGTGTCGCCTGCCGCATCAATTACGAGCTGATGCCGTTGCGCACTGAACTGAAGAACGGCGACCAGGTCGAGATCATCACCGCCACCCATCCGAACCCGAACCCGGCCTGGCTTTCCTATGTGCGCAGCGGCAAGGCACGTTCGCAGATCCGCCACTTCCTCAAGAACATGCAGCAGCAGGAATCAGCCGCGCTGGGCGAGAAACTGCTCGCGAAGGGACTCGAGGAGATCGGGGTCAAGCCGGCGTCGGTCGATACCGCCGCCTGGGACCGGATGGTGCGCGAGGCCGGCGCGAAGTCGCGCCGAGAGATCCTGGAAGACATTGGCCTGGGCAAGCGGCTTGCGGCCGTGGTTGCGCGCCGGCTGGTCTCCTGCGAGGATGCCGCCCCGCTGGACGGCCGTTCGGGTGGCGGGGCAGTCGTGATTCGCGGCAGCGAGGGCATGGCGGTGCAGTTCGGGAAATGCTGTCGTCCGATCCCTGGCGATCCCATCGTCGGCTCGATCAAGAAAGGACAGGGGCTGATCATCCACACGCACGACTGTCACTCGATCCGCAAGTCGCGGCGCAGCGAGCCGGACAAGTGGATCGACGTCGAGTGGGATCCCGAGCGTGGCCGGCTGTTCGAAGTCCGCATTGCGGTTCACGCGCAGAACCGGCGCGGGGTGCTGGCCAAGGTCGCGGCGGCGATCTCCGATGCCGGGTCGAACATCGAGAACGTCAGCATGGATGACGAGCGCGGCATCTATACCTCGATCTACTTCAACGTCCAGGTCGGCGACCGTATCCACCTGGCCCGCGTGATGCGTGCCATACGGCACATTCCCGAGGTCGTGCGCATCAATCGCGTGAAAACCGACACCTGAGCTCCCCTTCCGGCCGTGCGGGTTTGCTTGGAATCTCAAGTATTCTCGGGAGTTGCCGTAGTCCAGCGAACCAAGTGGGCGGCAAACGCCCGGTTCGACATCGACAATCAGCATGACGGCCCCCTCTGAAGCGATCGCGGCGCAGGACGATTCGTCGTCTCTGGCCACGCTCGTCTGGGGATGGCTGCCATGGGTCGCCCTGCTGGTCTCGATGCTGTTCAGCCTGGTGGTGTTCTTGCATCAGCGCGACATTGCCGAGGAGGAGGCCCGTTTGCGCTTCTCCTTCCGCGCCAAGGAAGTGTCCGGCGCCGTGCGCGAGCGCCTGGCGACCTACGAATCGTTGCTGCAGGCGGGCACGACTTTTCTGCGCACCGCCCCGCTTGCCGACCGCAATGACTGGCAGCGCTTTGTCGCCGGGCTCGAAGTTCAAAACAAGTTCCCCGGCATTCAGGGCATGGGGTTTGCGCGCTACATTCCCGCAACCGCGCTGCATGAGCATCAGGAGAACATGCGCGCGGCGGGGTTTTCCGATTACGGTGTGAGGCCCGCAGGCGACCGTGCGGAATACACCTCGATCATCTGGCTCGAGCCGTTCGACTGGCGCAACCGGCGCGCTTTCGGCTACGACATGTTCTCCGAGCCGACGCGCCGCGCCGCCATGGAACGCGCGCGCGACACCGGCGAGCCAGCCCTGACGCGCAAGGTCAAGCTCGTGCAGGAAACCAACGAGGCACCGCAGGCCGGCTTCCTGATCTATCTGCCGCTTTATCGCTACCTTGAATCGCCGCAAGACGTGGCGCGAAGGCGGGAGGCTCTCACGGGTTACGTATATGCACCCTTCCGCATGAACGACCTCATGCACGGCATATTCGGTGAACGCCGTGAAGACGTAGATCTCGAGATCTACGACGGTGACGGGGCGAGCGCGGACGACCTGATGTTCGACAGCGACGCAAGCGGACGCACGCTCGGCATTTCGCATGGCCGGGCGGCGCCTCCGATGTTCGAACAAGTGGTCGATCTTGAACTCTACGGCCACCGCTGGCGACTGCATCTGGCCTCGACCGAGGTTTTCGAAGCCACGGTCGACCGGGCATGGGCATGGGGTCTCGCGGCTTTCTGTTTCGTGGTCGGGTTGCTTTTATTCCAGGGATTGCGCGCTTCCGCACACACGCGCAGTAAAGCGTTGCGTCTGGCGGGCGGGATGACATCCAAACTCGCGGAGCGCGAGGCGCGACTGCGGGCGCTCTTCGAATCGATCCACGATGCGGTGATCGTTGCTGATGGCAAAGGCATGATCGAAAGCTGCAATCCGGCGGCAGCCGCCATGTTCGGCAAATCGCAGGATGCGCTGATAGGCAGCAACGTGGATGGTCTGATGCCGGCCGTCTATCGCGCGGCGCACCATGGTCGCATGGAACAGGCTTTGGCGAACGGGCACCTCAGCGTGCCAGGCGTGGCGCGAGAGCTGTCGGCCATGCGCAGTGATGGCAGCGAATTTCCGATCGAGCTTTCGCTGTCGCTGGCGAACAGCAGTGGCGAGCGGCGATTCGTCGCCGTGGTGCGCGACATCTCCGAGCGCAGGCGCATCGACGAAGAATTGCGCCAGCATCGCGATTCGCTGCAGACCATGGTGCTCGAACGCACTGCCGATCTGGTCGCAGCCAAGGTGGCCGCGGAGTCGGCCAACCGGGCCAAGACCGATTTCCTGGCGAACATGTCGCACGAGCTGCGCACACCGATGCATGCCATCCTCAGTTTCGCCTCGCTGGGCCGCAACCGGCAGGCGGATGGCGAAAGCAAGGCGCCGGTCGAGCGCTACTTCGCCAACATCGATTCGGCCGCCCAGCGGTTGATGCGCCTGCTCGACGACCTGCTCGACCTGTCACGCATGGAGGCAACGGGGCTGACTATCATGCCCGGGCCGCGACGCATCGCCCCGCTGATCGAGGAGGTGCTGGAGGAGATCGAGCCGCAGGCCAGTCGCAAGAGGCTGGCGCTGCGCAGCGAGCTCGCGGAGTGCGGGGCACGCGTGAACATCGACGGCCTGCGCATCGGCCAGGTGCTGCGCAACCTGCTGAACAACGCATTGCGCTTTAGCTCGTCGCCAGGCGAAATCGTCATCGTCGGCCGCGTCGTCGAGGGTGCCATGCTGCAGATCACGGTGCGCGATTCGGGCGTCGGCATCCCGCCAGACGAGCTTGAATCCATCTTCGCCAAATTCGTGCAGAGCAGCCGCACCCACAGCGGCGCCGGCGGCACCGGGCTGGGGCTGGCGATCTGTCGCGAGATCGTCGCTGCGCACGGCGGGCGCATCTGGGCCGAGAACAACGCATACGGCGGCGCGAGCCTCCATTTCACCCTGCCGCTGGCAAACGCACCGGCCACGGACGAGGAACTCGAAACCTGCGAGGCGATGTAAGCCGCACGTACCGTTGGCGCTCGAGCGGGTAAAATGTCGGCCGATACCGCCAACCAACCTGCACCGGGAGCACACGCAATGGCCATGTACGAATCCGAGCACACCAAGTTCATGCGCGAGTGGATGGAAAAGCACCCCGAAGAGATCGAGGAGCAGAAGAAGGGCCGTGCCCTGTGGTGGGACAAGCCGCAGGATCAGGAAACCCAGCGCAACAACGCCGAATCGAAGGTCCCGCAGAAGCCCTACCCGTACCAGACCCAGGTCTGATCGCCGGATCGACCGTTGCGACAGGGCGGCCATGTGCCGCCCTGTGCACTTTCAGCAGACATGCTCGCCCCCGCCATCGCCTTCGTCGACCTCGAAACCACCGGTGCCAACCCGGCGGTCGACCGCATCACCGAGATCGCGATCGTCAAGGTCAGCGACGGCAGGCTCGACTACGAATGGTCGCAACTGGTCGATCCCGAGGTGCCGATTCCACCGCTGATCCAGAGTTTCACCGGCATCAGCGACGACATGGTGCGCGGCGCGCCGACCTTCAGCCGCATCGCCGGCGAAGTGCGCGAACGCCTCGAAGGCTGCCTGTTCGTCGCGCACAACGCGCGCTTCGACTTCGGCTTCCTGAAAAACGAATTCAAGCGTCTCGGCGAGAACTGGTCGGCGCGCGTGCTATGCACCGTCAAGCTGTCGCGTGCGCTCTATCCGCAGCACCACCGCCACGGCCTCGACGCGCTGATTGCGCGCCACGACCTGCAGTGCAGCGCGCGCCACCGCGCGCTCGGCGATGCGCAGGTGCTGTGGGATTTCGTTCAGCTCGTTGAGCGCACGCACGCGGCCGATGTCATCGCGCAGGCCGTCGCTCGCGCCATGAAACCCTCGAGCGTGCCGCCCGGCGTGCCCGCCGACGTGCTCGACGGCCTGCCCGATGCGCCGGGCGTCTACCTTTTCTACGGCGCCGCGTCGGACAACGCGCAGGCGCGCGAAGCCGCCTCGGCCGGCGCCGAGGTGCCGATCTACATTGGCAAGAGCATCAACATCCGCACCCGCGTGCTGTCGCACTTCAGTTCCGACCACCGTGCGGGCCGGCAGATGGAGTTGGCGCAGTCGGTGCGGCGTATCGAGTGCATTGAAACCGCCGGCGAGTTCGGCGCCCTGCTGACCGAGGCGCAACTCATCAAGACGCTGCGCCCGCTGCACAACCGCATGCTGCGTGCCCAGGGCGAGCTGTGTGCCTGGCGGCTCACGCCCGAATCGCCCAGGCTGGCTCTTGAACTCGTGCCCTTCGCCGAGGCCGGCATCGACGCGCTGCCCGATCTGCATGGCCCGTTCAAGACCCGCCGCGACGCCCAGCACATGCTGCGCGAACTGGCGACTGCCTACAAGCTTTGCCTCAAGCGCCTGGGCCTAGAAAGTGGCAAAGGGGGCAAGGGTGGTGCTTGCTTCGGCGTGCAGTTGAAGCGCTGCGAGGGCGTGTGCTGCGGCCGCGAGAGCATCGAGTCGCATGACCTTCGGCTGGCCGGCGCGCTCGCCGCGCTGCGCCTGAAGCGCTGGCCCTATCCCGGCCGCATCGCCTTGCGCGAGCACGACGACGAGCGCGACCGCACCGAATTCCACGTCTTCGATTCCTGGTGCCACCTTGGCAGCGCGAAGACCGAACCCGACCTGCATGAAATTGCCGGCGCGCGCATCGAAGCGCGCTTCGATCTTGATATCTACCGCATACTCGTCAAGCAGTTTGAACAAATGCCGGCGGGATTGAGCGTCGTCGAGTTGCCGGCAACCGAAGTCGAAAACTGACCGGGCTGGAGGCCGCATGGGGCGGCTTTCTCGGACCGGCTAGGCCTGCAGGCCGCGGGCTGGCTCAACTGTGCGCATGGTTCCTACAGACTGCCTATTCATGGGCTTGCGGCGCAGATTGATGCTTGCCTCAGGGTTTCCGCTATTGCCCGGGGCGGGCGCGTACCCCTATAAGGTCAATGAAGGACTTCTGCTTCCGGGCAGAATTTCGGCATGTACGACTTTGTCTTCTCTTCTTTCAAGCGCCGCCTAACGGTGGGAGCGATTGTTTCGCTTCTACTCACCACGACATTGCTTTCCTGGTAACAGAAACGTCACAAAGCGATTGGGAAAAGGCTCAGAGAGACTTTCAAACGTGGAATGCTGGACTTGGAGCGAACTGCGAGAAGCTTTTTTTTGACGGCAAAGCACGTGATTGGCGTCATCGGCGAAGATCAATGCGACGGCGCTGCATACGCCAAGTGCGCCGACGCTAAGGCACGAAAGCGAGATGAAGTAGTCCGCACACTTCATGGCGCCGGCTGACCCACCCGACTATTCCCGGATGACGATGGCCTTCCTGTTCTTTTTTCACCGGGCGAGCCCGGATCGCTTTTTCATTACGCGATGAATGCCGGCGGTAGGGGCGGCGCGTTGGAACTGCTGAATGCGTTTTTTGTGATTGTTCTGGGAATTCTCTTGGTAACGGATCTTGTACGGCGGTTTTTATCTGAGCAGCATCTGGGTTGGCGGCGGCTTACATTAGTAGCAGCAATTGCGGTTGGCGCTTTGGTAGCAGGATTTCGGCATCTGGACGGTCAGAGCATTGGCGACACGGTTGCGACAGGTTTTGTTGCCACGGCGGTTGCTGGGATCTTCCTAATCTACGGGCGAGCCATATTCATCTGGGTGTCCGTAGGTTTTCAGCGCGACTCCTAAACCAAGTGTACGGTGCACGATTCCGCCGGATGCCGGCGGCGAGTAGGGAGATCCGCAGGGTTTCGCCCACCGCGACGCCGTTGCGGCGCATGAGGTGGGCGGGCGCACCGACGCTGCCGTCGGCAATTGTCGTTCAAATATCACCCTTGTTTTTTGAGCGGTCAATGCACAAAAGACAAGGTTGTCTGCGAGAAGATTGATTCCGCGCCATTGGCGCACGCCTCCTGCGGCAGCCTGCCGTTGCGCAGATCGGTTCGCGCCGAGCTGGTGCGACCACGAATGCGTGGATGATCGCCTGGACGTTTCCGGACGCCCAGATGGTCGATCGGGAGCGGGAATACGGTCGTGCCCGCTTTGCAGGAAACCGGCTGACTTGGGCGCTTTGCGGTAGGGGCAACCGAGCTTTAGCCCGCATGCAACGGTCTTCACAGGTATGCCTTGCCCGCAACCCGCTTCCCGTCTCGATCCTGCGCTTGCCTGCCCTGAGTGCGCCAATCCATGCGCCTTCCAGGGCGGGATGATTTCGTCAGCCTGGCTTTTCGGCCTCGGCCGGCATCAGGTGGATGCCGCTGGCGAGCAGCGAGACGCGCACCTGTTCGCCCGTTGCCACGCCGTTGCGGCGCACGACATGGGTGGGCACGCTGAAGGTGATGCGCGCGCGCGCGTCGCCTTCGAGGGCGAGCACGATGCGCGTGGCATCGCCCAGGTGCAGGCAGTCGTCCACCCGGCCGCCGACCGGGTTTTCCCGTTCGCCGAGCGAGGGGCGGTCGCGCCGGTGCAGGATCACGTCCTCGGGCGGCACGACCCATGACACGCGCGTGCCGGGCGCGAAGCCGTTGGCGCGCGCGATCTCGAACTTGTGCGAGCGCCAGCAGAGGATGCCGCCGCCATTGGCGTTCACGCTTTCCAGCGTGCCGCCGAACACGTTGTTGAGTTCCACCAGCCGCGCGATCTGCGCGGTGGAGGGCCGCGTCAGGATGTCGTCGGGGGTTCCGCTCTGCAGCGTGCTGCCATGCGAGAGCAGGGTCATGCGGTCGGCCAGCATGCGCGCTTCGTCGAGGTCGTGGGTGACCAGCACGATCGGGATCTTCACGTCGCCGCGCAGGCGCGCGAGTTCCACCTGCAGGCGCCGGCGCGTGACCTGGTCAACCGCCGAAAACGGTTCGTCGAGCAGCAGCACCGCCGGGTCGCGTGCCAGTGCGCGGGCGAGCGCGACGCGCTGCTGCTGGCCGCCGGACAGTTGCGCCGGCTTGCGCGTTTCGAGGCCCTTGAGATGCGTCATCGCCAGCAGTTCGCGCGCGCGGCCTGCGCGTTGCGCGGCGGGCAGATGGCCGAGCGCACAAACGACGTTGCCTTCGGCGCTCAGGTGCGGAAACAGCGAGTAGTTCTGGAACACGAAGCCGACGCGGCGCGCCTGCGGCGGCAGGTTGATGCCGCGTTGCGCGTCGTACCAGGTGACGCCGCCGCAGGCGATGCGCCCCTGTTGCGGGCTGTGCAGGCCGGCGATGCAGCGCAGGAGCGTGGACTTGCCGCTGCCCGAAGGCCCGACGAGGGCCAGCAGTTCGCCCGGCGCGCAGGCGAGTTCGGCCTGCAGCGCGATCGGCTGCGTCTGGCTGGCGACGAGTTCCAGCGCGCCGGCGGGCTTAGGCATCCTTGCGTCCGATGTGTTGCGTCGCCCAGTGGATCAGCGCGATGCCGGCCACCGAGAGCAGCACCAGGATGGCCGACATGGCGTGGGCGGCGCGGTCGTCGAACGCTTGCACGCTGTCGTAGATGGCGATCGAGATGGTGCGTGTTTCGTCGGCGATGTTGCCGCCGACCATCAGTACCACGCCGAACTCGCCGAGGGTGTGCGTGAAAGTCAGCACCAGCGCGGCGAGGATGCCCGGCCACGCCAGCGGCAGTTCGATTCTCAATAGCGTCTGCCAGTTCGAGAGCCCGCTGCACCAGGCGGCCTCGCAGGCTTCGCGCGGGATCGCCGCGAACGCGCGCTGGATCGGCTGCACCGCGAACGGGATGTTGGCGATCAGCGAGGCGAGCAGCAGGCCGTCGAAGGTGAACACCAGCTGACGGCCGGTGAGCGCGGCATACCACTGGCCGAGCGTCGATTGGCCGCCGAACACGGTCAGCAGATAGAAACCGAGTACCGTCGGCGGCAGTACCAGCGGCAACGCGACGAGGATGTCGACCAGGCCGCGCGCCGCGAGCGGCCGCCGAGACAGCGCGCGCACGAGCATTAGCGCAAGCGGCACCAGCAGCAGGGCGGTGGCGCCGGCGAGTTTGAGCGACAGCAGCAGCGCGGCGCTGTCCATCAGCGCGGCACCGCAAAGCCGTAGCGCGCGAGGATCTCGGCGCCGGCCGGCGAGCGCACGAAATCGAGGAAGCGCCGCGCGGTGTCGCCCGCGCCCTTGATCAGCACGGCCTTTTGTTTCAGCGGCGCGTGCAGGCTTTCGTCGAGCACGACGTGGCTGCCCTGACTGCCGATCTCCGGGGCCCGCATCATTGCCAACGGCAGGATGCCGGCCTGCGCCGCGCCGCTGGTGGCGAAGCGTGCCGCCTGGCCGACGTTTTCGCCCAGCACCAGCTTGTCCTGCACGGCGGCGTAGGCGCCGGCCTTCTGCAGGGCTTCGCGCGCGGCACGGCCGTAGGGGGCGTGCTCGGGGTTGGCGATGGCGAGCTTTGCGAGGCGGCCGTCGGTGGCGGCTGCGGCGAGGTCCTTGAGCGCGGCATCCGCTTTCAGCGGCGAGCCTTTCGGCAGGAACAGCACGATGCGGCCGATGCCGTAGAGCAGGCCGGGCGCCTGGGCGCGGCCTTCGGCAATCAGCGCGTCGGCGTAGGCTTCGTCGGCGGAGAAAAACAGCTCGAAGGGTGCGCCTTCGGCAATCTGGCGGCGGAAATTACCCGACGAACCGAAGGATATCTGCAGTTTTTCGCCACCGCGGCGTTCGAATGCGGTGGCGACTTCGGGCAGGGCGAACTTGAGGTCGGAGGCGGCAGCGACATTGACCTGCGCAAGCGCGGCGCACGGCAACAGCCATGCGAGCAGTAGCACGGACGAGACGAACTTGCGAAAAACCATTCCCCGGCGATTCCCGATTGCGATCGGGAGCCATTATGACGCACCGCGGCGCAGCGCGCCCGCGCCGTCAGCGCGGCAACGGGTGCATGGTCTTCGCGATGTAGGCGATGATTGCGTCGATGTCCTGCGGTTTCAGGACGCCGCCCCAAGCGGGCATCGAGGTGTCGGGCAGGCCGTCGCGGATGCGTTGCGCGAGCAGTTTGCGATTCATCGTCGACATGAAGGCGGGGTCGGTCAGGTTGCGCGGATGCGGTTCCATGAACTGGCCGATCCAGTTCTTGCCGGTGCCATCTGCGCCATGGCAGAAGGCACAGTTCTTCTGAAACAGCTTCTCGCCCGTGCGTTCCAGCGGCGTGGCGCCGGCAAGCCTGGGCGGGATCTCGTGCTTCAGGTAAGGGCTGGCGCCGGTGACGGCGTCGATCGGTTTGCTGCTGTCGCCGGGTACATAGAGGTTGCGCGGGTAGGACAGCGGGCGCGCGTCCCAGGCGGGGCCGCTGTCCTCGGTGCGGGCATGGTCATGGCAGGTGACGCAGGTCGACAGGAACAGGCGTTTGCCTTTCTGCTGTTCGGGCGAGAGCCTTTCGAACGGCGTGTCGAGGGGGATTTCGCCGCGAGCGAACGGGAACGCGATGCGATGCCGGTCATGATCCGGCCAGCCGTTCTCGGCTGTGTGATAGCGCGTGTTGGGCGCCCTGCGCTGCATGAACTCCTCGCGCACGAAGTCCACCACCGCGGCGATCTCGTCGGGCTTCAGGATGCCCGCGAAGCCTTTCATCGCGCTGCCGGCGCGGCCGTCGGTCACCGCGCGCAGCATGGTGTCACGCGCAAGCGCTTCGGGTGCGCTGCGCGTGAAGTCGCGTGGCGGCGGCGTCAGGTAGGTCGACGCCAGCGTGCGCGCGTCCCCGGAATAGCCGTGGCAGAAGTAGCAGCGATAGTTGTAGATCGCGCGGCCGGCCTCGTGGCGGTTCGACGCGCCGGCAGCACCCGCGAGCAATGCGATCCACGCGGCGAGAATGACGAGGCGCAAATGCATTACTTGCCGGCGATGGCCTTGCCCTGTATGAATTGTTGATATACGTATTCGGCGACGTCGGCGATTTCCTGCTCGCTCAGCACCTTGCTCCATGCGGGCATCTCGGTGCCGAGTTTGCCCATGGAGATGGCCGCGAACAGCGCGGGCCGATTGTATGCGGCGCGCGAGGTGGCGTCGATCAGGTTGCGTGGCTTGGGCCGAATGAAATAGGCACGCGGCCCTTTGCCATCTCCCTTCAGGCCGTGGCAGGTGGCACAGTTGCCGGCGTAGAAGCGGCCGCCTTTGGCCGGATCGCCGCGCAGGTTGTTCGGCATCGGCAGCGACATGTCGGCCTTGATCGCCGGCCCGGGTGCGGCGACGGCCGTCGCCGGTGCGGCGTCGCGTTCGCGTCCGCCGTGGGCAGTGGTGCCCGAGATGGCCGCGGCACCCTGCGCCGGCGTTCCGATCGACGCTCCCTTGCCTTCAACGAAGACCTTCACGATGTAGTCGGCGAGGGCTTCGATTTCCTTTTCGTTGAGTTGCGTCTTCCATGCCGTCATGGCCGTGCCCGGCTTGCCGTTGGCGATGATGGCTGCCATGTACTCGCGCGTCAGATTCTGCGCCGTGGTGAAGTCACGCGGCGGGGGCACGAGGCTGTTCCTGGCGCGGGAACGGCCGTCGCCCCGGTCACCGTGGCAGACCGAGCAATAGTTGTGATAAATGACATCCGGTTTGATGTCGCCGCCGCTGCGCGATGGCCGTTCGCCTGCGTTGGCGGTGTTTGCGGCGATCGCGAGCGCAGCGTGGGCGAGCATCAGGATGCCGCATCGCAGTGCGCGGCCGGACGAGAGGAATTCAGGGATCACGAGGCGGCTCCAGAGTGGCGTCGAATGGTTCTACGCTCATCGATGCAATTTCCGCACCGCGGGCGCGTAGCCCTGTTGCGCGGATGGTCATAGGCATGTGCGTTGCTTAGGAGCGGTTCAAGCGACCTCCGGCATGTCCTCATGCAACGTCGTTGCGAACCAAAATAACCAATACGTCCGGATACATCCCTTCCCCGGGAGAGATTTGATGCTCGCAAGAATTGCAGTGCTGTTCCTGTTTGTCGTCGCGTTCGACGCGCGCGCCGTACTTGCGGCCGATGGCAAGGTGATCTATGCGCAGACATGCGCTGCGTGCCATGCCAATGGCGTTGCCAATGCCCCCCGGCTGGCCGACAAGGCGGCATGGGAGCCGCGCCTGAAGAGCGGCAAGGATGCCCTGCTCGTTTCGGTGCTGAAAGGCAAAGGGGCGATGCCACCCAAGGGCGGCAATGCATCCCTGTCGGAAGATGACGTTCGCGCGGCACTCGATTACATCGTTGCCCAGACTCGTTGAATCTCGACCGGAGCCTCTTGCCATTTTCGGGACGCGATTCCTGTTTTCAAGAATTCACCGGTATTTCGGGGTGTTCCGATCCGTATTTGGGCGTGACTGCGCGGGGATGCGCAAGCCGTGCGCGCTTGTGGCGGGCGCGACGCTGACAGCGCTCGTCGCAGGACTTGCGTATGCAGACTTGCGCACGACGCCCCACAACCTGATGCGCGGAAACGGATTCGGCGAACCGCAGGGCGACGGCGGCGAGGTCTGCGTGTTCTGCCACACGCCGATGATCGCGGAAGACGGACCGCGTCCGACGCCGCGTTGGCAACGCAATCTCGGGAATTCGACTGGTTTCGTGACATACGACGACATTGGGCGGTCGGGCACCAGCGGCAACACGTCGGTCGGGTCGCAGTCGTTGGCCTGCCTGTCATGCCACGACTCGAACCAGGCCTTCTCTGTCACGCGGTCCGACATGGAGCATCCCTATGGGGTGCCCTACCGCGGCACGTTCCCGGGGGGTGCAAGCGGACAGGGCGCGAACGTGCAGCAGGTTCGCGCGCGGGGGAATGCCCTGGTCGACACGAATCTCCCGCAATCGCTCGCGGAGTTCCGACCTGTATATCGGGGGGTAATCGACGATCGAACCGTTTGGTGGGCGTCCTATACCGGCAATGCCGCACGGCGCGGCCGTGGCGACCTGCCACTGTACGGCCGCATCGATGCCGATTCCGGCGTGGCCGTGCCGCATATCGAATGCTCGACATGCCATGACCCGCACAGCACCAACCGGATGTTCCTGCGCGCCCCGGCGGGCCGCGGCGAGCTGTGCATGACTTGCCACAACAACTGACGGTGCGCCTGCCGGCGCCGGGAACGCAAGTTGCCTGAACGGAATGCAGGGGAGGGTCGATATGAAGTGCACGCTGTCGAATTCAGGCGCCTTGGCGCGAATCATCGTCGCCGCCGCGGTGGTGACGTTGTCGTTCGGATGCGCCGAGATCCAGACCGGCGATGGCATGGCAAAGGGCGTGCTGGTGTTCCCACCTCCGCCGGACGAGCCGCGCTTCACTTACGAGCGCACGATCTACAGTGCCGCCGACGTCGTGCCCGACTCGAGCGATTCGGCATTGCGTCGCCTCGTGACCGGCGAATCCCGGTCGGGCGAAGGGCTGGCCAAGCCCTACGCGATCGCGGTCCATCAAGGTCGGATCTTCGTGTCCGATTCGGCGGAGCGATTCGTCAAGGTGTTCGACTGGCCGCAGGGCCGCTTCTTCCGCATCGGCGAGGAAGAACCGGGCCGGCTGATGAAGCCGCTCGGCATCGACGTCGACCGGAACGGCAACCTGTACGTCGCCGATGCCTCGCTGCGCGCGATCCTGGTCTATGACCGTGACGGCAGATACCTGCGCAAGATCGGCGGCGAAAAGATGTTCGATCGTCTGTCCAGCGTGAGCGTCGATTCCAAGGCATCGCGGCTATATGTCGTGGACATCGGTGGGGTGCAGTCCGAGAACCACCGCGTGCGCGTGTTCGATCCGTCGAACGGAAACCATCTGTTCGACTTTGGCAAGCGAGGCAAGGAGCCGGGCGAGTTCAATCTTCCGCGTGACATCGCCATCGGCAAGGAGGGGCAGCTCTATGTCGTCGATGGCGGCAATTTCCGCGTCCAGGTTTTCGATGGCGACGGCAAGTACCGCCAGGCGTTCGGCACGGTTGGCCGCCAGATGGGGAACTTCGCGCGCCCCAAGGAGGTTGCGACCGACCGCGAGGGCAACGTCTATGTGGCGGACGCAGCGTTCGGCAATTTCCAGATATTCAATCCGGATGGCGATCTGCTGATGTTCGTCGGCGGACGTTCGGAAGTCGACGGCCCGGCGAAATACATGTTGCCCTCGGGCATTTTCGTCGACGAGGACGGGCGGATCTATTTCGTCGACCAGTGGTACCGCAAGATCGACATCTATCGTCCGATGACGCTCAAGTCCGAGGACGGCTTTCTGGGCAAGCGGCAACTCGATGCCGCGCGCTAGTCGCATGAGCAGGCAGCTTGGTCGCTGCGCTTTCCCGCGAGCAGGAAGCGAATTCCCCGCATTCCGGAATCTTGACCTCGAACAAGATCGGAACCCGCATTCTTGTTTTCGGGGAAGTTCGGAAAAACAGTGGCTTGGCGCCTGCAGTTCTCCTCGGGCAGTTTGGCATGGCAATCGGCACGCTCCATGCAACACGACGTACATGCGCCGGGCCGTGAAGCGGGGAGCGGATCAGTGGTTGTCGGCGCCGTCATCGACTTTTTCGCGAGTTCACAGGGGGGCGAAATGCTCAGGGTAAGCGGGAGTTTGAAGAAGCTGTTGGGGGTCGTCGCAGCGGGGACGCTGTTGCTCGGATCGGGTGCCGCAATGGCCCAGATCGCCACGACCAAGCACAATCTCGGCACGACGGGCGCCGCCGGCCAGAACCGATCAGGTGGTACGGAAGAAATCTGCGTCTTCTGCCATACGCCTCACGGCGCCGACACCAGCGCCCAGGCGCCGTTGTGGAACAAGAATCTGCAGACTCTAGGTACGGGCGCAAACGCCTACCAGGTGTATTCCTCGTCGACGATGGACGCTGCCCGAGCGAGCGACGGCAACGGCGGCGGTTCGATTGGTTCCGTCTCGCTGGCCTGCCTGTCCTGTCATGACGGTACGCAGGCGATGGACAACGTCATCAATGCGCCGGGGTCGGGTGGCTACGATGTGACGGGCGGTGGTGCGCCCGGGCGGCAAGGCGCAGGCCCGGCGGGTGACTGGGGGTGGACAGGGCCGAATGTTACGGCCGACGGTTTGATGGCCAACCCGACAACGAACGTTGCGCTGATCGGAACGGATCTGCGTAACGACCACCCGATCGGCATCCAGTACTGTGGTGGTGGCATCACAGGAACCGGAACAGCGGGCTGTAAAGACGCAGATTTCTGGGGCGGCGGCACGAATACCGGACGTCTGCGCAACGCAACGATCAATGCGCAGAACGTATGGTGGGTCGATACCGAAGCGACCACCGGCAACAACGCGCGCAACAAGACCGACATGATCCTTTACACGCGTGCCTTCAGCGATGGCACGACGGGGCCGTCCGTCGAGTGCGCCAGCTGCCATGATCCGCATACCGCGGCTGCGCCGACGTTCCTGCGTGTCAGCAATACGGGTAGCCAGGTTTGCCTGTCCTGCCACGTGAAGTAAGCGACAGCGGGCGGCATTCGTAACATGACAATCGGGTCGAGCGCCGACGGTGCTCGACCCGTTGTTGCTTTCGGAGTGTAAGTCGATGAAGAAGCGAGTCCTTTCTGCGGCATTGCTGTTGGGCGCGGTTTCCACGGGATGGCCGGTCGTTCATGCGGCGCAGCCTTCGTCCCAGACTGCGGTCGCGCCTGTGTTCGCGACCGTCAGTGGCAAGGTGATCAGCGCGATGGAATACGAGAATGCCGTCAATGCCGCTGCACGGCAGAAGTTCTACCACGGCAAGCCACCGGAGGCCGAGGTCGATGCGCTGTTCCGCGCGGTGGGCGACAAGCTCATCGAACGCATTCTGCTTGCCGACGAGGCGGTACGTCGCCGCATCAAACCGGATGCGAAAAAGATCGACGAGGCGATTGCCGGCTACGAGGCGCGCTACAAGGACAGTGCCCAGTGGAAGCAGAATCGGGAACGGCTGATTCCCGGGCTGCGCGAGAAACTCGAGCAGCAGGACGTGATCGAGCAGCTCGAGGCGAGCGTGCGCAAAGCGGATAAGCCGGGCCAGGCGGAGGTGCGTGCCTACTATGACTCGCACCTGGACCTGTTTACGGAACCGGAAAAACTCCATCTGGCCGTGATCCTGCTCAAAGTGGATCCGTCCTCGCCGAAGCTGGTGTGGGACAAGGCCGAGGAAGAGGCGCGCCAGATTGCTGGCCGCCTCAAAAAGGGTGCGAACTTCGGCGAACTTGCCAAGTTGCATTCGGGCGACAGCTCGGCCGAGAAGGGCGGCGATCTTGGCTACCTGCACCGCGGCATGTTGCCCGAGGCGCTGCAGGACAAGATCGACGATCTCAAGCCGGATTCCCTCTCGGAGCCCGTGCGCGTGCTGGAGGGCGTCGGGCTGTTCCGCATGATCGACCGCAAGCCGGCCCAGAAACGCAGCTTTTCGGATGTGTCCGAACGTGCGGCCGATCTTCTGGTGCGTGAGCGCAGCGAAACGGCTTGGAAAAACTTCACCGCTGGATTGCGCAAGCAGGCGCGCGTCGAGATCGACACCAAGCGCTATCCTAAACTCGCGGCATCAAGGTAGTCGTCAATCTGTGACATCGTGCCGGGCGGATCGCACGTTCGGCACAATGCTGCACACCGTTTCCCCCGATGCTTGCGGCATGTCGCGAATTTCGTCGACGCCGTTCACATGACGGCAGGGAACTTGCCTGTGTACCGGCGTGCGAGGACTCTGCCTTCCAGTATCCGCTTCGTCCCTCTTCTGCCTGCTGGCGGGAGGGGCGCTGCTGTTTTCGCGGCCAGCCCTGGCAGTCGAGGAGCAGCAAGACGAGGGCATTCCGGTAGGGGGCGCACAGGCAATCCAGTCTCTGGGCGAAGGAATCAGGCTTCCCGATTTCGGGAAGCCCGAAGATGATCATGGCATCATCCTTGCGCAAGCGCAGGTTGAGCCCGAGACGCCGGCTCGGCCGGCCGATTCTGTGACGCCGGCCGCAAGCCGTGCATCTGCGAGCCCGGCGGAACGTGCGGCGGGGGGGCTCGGAAACGCGAGTGGGGTAAAGCCCCCGTCGCGCTGGGGTATTGCACCCATCCGTTGGGGCATGACGGTTTCAGATTCGCTCCGTTGGTCCAAGCTGGACGAAGGGGTGACCAGCACGCAGCATCTGCAGCAGATTCAGGTTCGCGCTAATTCCTACCTCTGGCAACCGTGGATCGCCCAGGTGTCGGGTTCATTCGGTGTTGTGACCGGACAGGACCAATCGACTGCGCTTGATAGTGGTTCAGATTCCCGCAATCGCCAGACCAGCATTGTCGGTGGTGCGATGATCAATCTGTTTCCGGTCAGCCGCTTCCCGTTTGTTGGACAACTCGACATCAGTGACAGCCGGTCCAACAGTGATTTGACGAGTAGCGAGTATCGCAGTACCCGATTGTCGCTGCGCCAGACTTACCGCAACGCCAAGGGCGACTTCAGTGCGAACGCGAGCTTTGACCACAGCCGTCTGGACGGCGGATTCGGCGACGATACGGTCAACGCGATATCGGTTGGATTGTCCAAGGCGTTCGAAAAGCAGAGCATTGCCGGCGATGTCTCGTATGCGAGGAACACGCGGTCCGACGACAGCGGGTCTGCATCGCTGTTGCGAGCGAGCGCCCGCCATACCTACCGGCCCAGTGGCGCGTTGGGGATCGACAGTAGTCTGAGCTACAACGATTCCGACCAGCGATTTTCGGGAGGCAGCGGCTCGCTGGGCAGCGGCATGGGCAAGTTTCGCTTCCTCCAGGGCGTGTCGTTCGCAACCTGGACCCCCGAAAACTCGCGCTGGCGAGGCACGGGGACGGCGAGGTACTTCGAGACTGACAGTGACTTCGGCGGCGGGGACGGTGGTGGCACCAGATCGGTTGGCCTCAGCGGCAGCGTTTCGTATCTGCTGAACCGGAACGCCACGCTCTATGGGGGACTGGGCGTCAGCTTTGTTCGCGGCGACGCCGATTCCTCGGTGCTTGCTTCGCAAACGCTTGGTGCGACCTACAACGGCGACGTTCTCGCGCTCGGGAATTATTCCTACAATTGGTACGCATCGGCGAACGTCGCCAACCAGACCGGCGGGCGAGAGGGGGCGACACGAGTCGTCAATTCGTCCATTGGGCATGGGCTCAATCGGACATGGGAGTTGAGTCCGACGTCGGCCTTGAGCGGAACCCTCGGTCAGACGGTTTCCGCGACGCAGACGAACCAGTTCGGCAGCGCCCAGGGAATCAGCCACAACGCGGGGCTTTCCTGGCGCGCGTACCCGTCCGAAACGACGACGAGCTACTTAAGCCTTTCCGCTTCCGACAGCCGGAATCGCGGCGACAACGCCAACAGTTTCCAACTGATCAACCTCCAGGCCAATGGCCAATGGCTGTTGTCCCGTTACTCGAGTGCTTCAGCCGACATAACCTGGCAAAGGACGCGTCAGACCAACACGGTGCGTCGGGAGGTGGCGCTGCCGACAGGCGAGCGGCTCGAAGATGTCGAGAACCAGGGTTCGGGCTCGGCGATCGGCGGCAATCTAAGCTACGTGCACGCGCGCGCGTTCGGCGTACGAGGCTTGCGCTACACGTTGATGTTCAACGCGAATACGACCCGCAGTCAGTCGGATACCCGGCTCGAAGGGAATCCGGATGCGGGCCGCGACCAGGTTACCCGCTCTCTGGAGCAGCGCCTCGACTATCGGATAGGCCGGCTCGATGTCAGACTCTCCACGCGCCTCGCGGAGATCGATGGCAAGAAAAATGCTCTGGTTCTCCTTCGAATCAGCCGCGACTTCGGCAGCAGGTAAGCCGCGGCCCCCGCCGACTTCCTGTTATCGAGGTGTTCCATGTATTCCCGCCATAGATTCCGCGGCCTGCGTCGTAGCCTGGCAGCGGCGATTGTCATGCTCGCGTCCATCGCATTCTGGCTCTCGCAACCGGCCTACGCCGAGTATGGAGACGTGGTCATCAACAACTATTCCGATGCGGCCGGCATGCGCCCGGTCGTTTTTCCCCACTGGTTTCACCGCATGCGGTTTCGCTGCAAGGTTTGCCATGCCGACCTTGGTTTCCAGTTCAAGGCCGGAGGCAACCAGATCAACATGCTGAAGATTATCGACGGGCAGTTCTGCGGGGCCTGCCATAACGGCGATGTCGCGTGGTCGGTCGAGAACTGCAACCTGTGCCATTCGGCAAAACCCGGTACGCCGACACAGGTCCACGAGAGCACGATCCAGAAGCTTGCCGCGCCGACCGAGCCGGCAAGGAAGTGAGGGAGAAGAACAATGAGAACCCCGATCTGTTTTGCACTGGTTTCACTCCTTGTCTTCGGTCACGGCATGGCTCATGCCGATTTGGCGAAGGGAAAGGCCGTATACGAGAAGACTTGCGCCGTTTGCCACGCGTCTGGTCTGGCAGGGGCGCCAAAGTATGGCGATGCCGCGGGCTGGGCCCCGCGTATCAAAGGCGGTGTTGCCGCTCTGTATGGCAGCGCATTGAACGGCAAGCCGCCTGCCATGCCGAAGAAGGGGGGCGCGCTCGACACGCCGGATGCCGAAATCAAGTCCGCCGTCGATTACATGGTCGCATCGGTACAGACCAAGGCCGATGCGAAGAAGGACGAGAAAAAGCCGGAGGACAAGTCCGCGAAGAGTGATAAATCGGTCGAAGCGGCCGCCAAGTCTCCTCCGGCAGCACAGGCCGCTGCAGCCGCCACGGCGGCTCCGGCTCCGGCAGCGGCCCCATCCCAGGCCGCTGCTGGGGCCGCCGCAGCGGGTGCGGTTGCGGCGGCGGCGCCCTCGCCCGCGATTGGTGGCAATGCAGATGTCAATGCCTTCAACCGCCTGTTGAAGCCCGCCGGAAAGCGTAACCTTCCGCCGACCGAGGACGGCATTCACGATCCGACCAACGATGGCACGGCTGCCCTGCAGCCTCCGCTGGCCGCATACGGCAATCTACCAAAGAGCAACGCCGGCAATCGAATCGACTGGGTTCAGGCGATCGGCGGGAAGAAAATCAATCCACGCTGGGACAGGCTGGATCCCAAGGCCGAACCGGTGGTCATGGACCTGAACATCATTCGCGAGGTCAAGGGATCCATGCCGGACGTCGTGTATCCGCACAAGCAGCACACGGAATGGCTCGATTGTTCGAATTGCCACCCGGCGATCTTCGTGCCGCAGAAGGGCGCAAACCAGATCAGCATGGCGGCCATTCTGCTCGGCCAGAAATGCGGCGTGTGCCATGGCAAGGTGGCCTTCCCGGTGTCGGAGTGCCGCAATTGTCATTCGAAGAAGAAGGATCTTCCTGTCGCCGCGGCGCAGAAGACCGCGGAGACCAAGTAGTGACCAGTCCGTCGCGCGTGGCCATGCCCGTGCTGTGCGCCCTGCTCGAGATCGGCTCCACTGCCGCCCTCGGTCAGGACGGGAAGCCCGCGCCGGTTGCGCAACAGGTGACGCCGGAGCTTGTTCGCAGCAAGGAGGCGATGGTACGCCGGTTGCTGACTGATTCCCCGGTTGCACAGCGCATCGCATTGTCCGGCAACCCGGACGCGAAGGCCCTCTTCTCGCGTGCGCAAGAGCAATACGGCGCGGCCGCCGCCGCATTCAAGACAGGCGATCTGGCGAGGGCGAACGAGGCCTACAACGATGCGCTTTGGACCGTCGGAAAGGCGCGGCAACTCGTGCCGGACGACGAGTCGCAGAAAGTCGAACTCAAGGTTCGCTATGGGCGTCTCTTGGAAAGCACCGACACCCTCAAGGCATCCTACGCCCGACATGCAAAAGGGGCGAAAGACGGTGCCGCGCAGCGCGAACTGGCGCAGATCGAAGCCGCGATCGCAGAGGGCAAGGCGTTCGCAAACACCGAGCAACTCCATGACGCTATTCGTGTCCTGGAGCGGGCGGAGCAGATGCTGATGGCTGGAATCAACCGGCTCATCGGCTCGGCGACGCTCGACTACGCCGTGAAGTTCGAAACGCCGGCGCAGGAGTTTGCGCATGAACTCGACCGGAACAAGAGTTTCGCCGATCTCGTTCCGGTAGCACTGAACGAGCTGCGTCCCGGCGAAGAGGCCAGACGACTGGTCGAGCGCTACGTTGCGCAGAATGTCGCGATGCGCGAACAGGCGCAAGCGCAGGCGCAGGCCGCGGACTATGCGTCAGCACTGAAGACGATCCGCAATGGCAGCGGTTATCTGCAACGCGCCCTGCAGGCTGCGGGCCTTGTCGTCCCGCAGCAGGATCCGCGACAGGAATAGGCGAGACCCCATGCCTGTTTCAATTGATGGGAACATCAGTTACATCGGGTTCGAGCCTTACCGAAGCCGGCGTTCGGCGGACCGGTTCGCGCGTATCCTGAACAGTGGGAGTGAGTTGTGATCATTCATGTACGCATCGTCCTTGTGCTGCTCGTCCTGGGCGGTGGCGCAATTCTGGGCAGGCAGGGTCTGGCGCAGTCGCCGCCAGACCCCGGATCACGAACGGGCATGCTGCGAGTGGCGGATGTCGAGGTCGATCGCGTGCAGCTCGAGCGCCGATTGGAGTCGGTCGGCATCCTCGTCGACCGGTCTTCGGGAGCCAAGCAAATAGAATCGGTGGGAGAGCCCCGCGCACTGGAGCGGCGTGCCAAGGCGCGAGATCTGTATCGGCAGGCGCAAGAGGCCTTTCGTGCCAACGATCTGATGCGTGCATCGCGTCTGCTCACCGAATCCAGTGTCACCATGTTCGAGGCGGTTCGTCTTGCCGCGCCCGAGAAGGTGGCGGCGGAGAAGACACAGAATGACTTCAATGCGCGCATGGACAGCGTCAAGGCGCTGCTTGCTGCCCAGAAACGGGTCGCGGCCGAGAAGTCAAACGTCAAGGGTGCTGCGGAGGCCGCGAACACGGTCGAAACCCTGATCGCGGAAGCCACGCAGCTCAACGCCGCCGGCAAGCCATCCGAGGCGCGTCAGACAATCGATCGCGCTTATCTGATTGCAAAGGCGTCGATTGCGTCGATGCGCGGCGGCGATACGCTCGTTCGCTCGCTGAATTTCACAAGCAAGGACGAGGAATACCGCTATGAGCTCGACCGCAACGATACGCATCAGATGCTGATCAAGATACTGCTTGCTGAAAAGCGCGACCAGCCGGAAATGGATCGAATGGTCAAGGGCTTTCTCGAAAAGGCGGGGCAGTTGCGCGGACATGCCGAGGCTTCCGCTGCGCGTGGTGATTTCGGCGGTGGCATCAAGTTGCTTGAGGAGTCCACTGCCGAACTGGTCAAGGCGATTCGCAACGCCGGAATCTACATACCCGGCTGAGATTGCGTCTTGCCGGGCGGAGCCGATGGATGGACAGCTTGCGCCGATCGATAGGCCGGGTTCTTGCATTGGCAACGATAACGATGGCGTGTTCCGCTGCCAACTGGCTGCCGCTGGAGAGTGACGGCGTGCATGATCCGACGGCGCCGGGGGTAAAACACCTGCAGCAGCCTGCGGAAGCGCTCAAGGTTTTGCCTCCCGATACCACGGGAAACCATGTGCGCTGGGTCGAAGCGCTGGAGAAGGGGGCGATCAATCCCCGCGACAGACTCTTTTCGAAGGCGCCGACGCAGATTCGAGAGGACGACATTCTGCTGAACCTCAATGGCGGGATGCCGATCGTGCGGTTCCCGCACCGGGCGCACACGCTGTGGCTGGATTGCGGGAATTGCCACGATCACCTGTTCAAGGCGAAAGCCGGAGCGAACAAGTTTTCGATGTTTGCGATACTGCAGGGAGAACAATGCGGCGTATGCCATGGAGCGGTGAGCTTTCCTCTGACCGAGTGCAGCCGATGTCACAGCGTCGCGCGCTCTGGCCCGTCGCGCGTTCCTGCGGCGTCGCCAGGCGGCGGTGCAGCGCCGGCGACAAGATGAGTCGCCGCCGTGCGACGCGGCTTGGAGTACTCGGGCCGGCAGCACTGCTGTTCGCTGCGGCCAGTCTGGATTTCGTGCCTCACGCCGCTGCCGAGTATGCCGACGTGGTGTTGAACAAGCGCGCCGAGAGGGAGGGCGTGAGGCCGGTGGTGTTTCCGCACTGGTTCCATCGCATCCGCTTTCGGTGCAAGGTGTGCCACTCGGAGCTTGGTTTCAAGATGCGTGTGGGATCGAACGATGTATTGATGTCGGACATCATCGACGGAAGGTTCTGTGGCGCATGCCACAACAACCAAATCGCCTGGGGGCCGGAGCGTTGTGACTTGTGCCACACGGGAAAACCCGGACTTCCCAGCGGCATCTATGGAGGGCACGAAACCGGTGGCCCGGGGCGCTGGTAGTTCCGCCGTGTTCGGCATGCGGATTCGCGTGCTTTTGCGCGTCTACGGTGTCGTGGCGTGTGCTGCATTGGCCGCGTGCGCGGAGTTGGATCCGCGCGGAACCGAGGCCGAATCCGGTCGCGAACCGGGCGAGGGGAACCCGGCCAGCGGCGCGATGGCGAAATGGCTCGTCGCCCTGCCGCCGATCGTTGGTGCGCCGCTGCAGGCGGGGACGACTGCGCCGGGTGCGGTTGGGCAAGCCGTGTCACGCGGCTACTTCAAGCTGGCGAATCCCGTTGCGGTTGCCGCGTCAGGGCCGGATATCTATGTGGTGGATGGTGCCACAGCGGCACTCTATCGATTCGATGCGGTGGCCCAGACCGCGCTCCGAATCACTTCGGTGAGGGCGGTGCCCGGAACGCGGATCGTCGCGGCGCCAGACGGGACTGTGTATCTGCTTCAGGCGGGACTTTCCAGCATCAATCGATATTCCCGCGACGGCAGGCTCATTGCAACGCTGGCTGCCCCTAACGATCTGGTGCGCCCGATCGATATCGCAATCGAGGACAGCCGGGGGTTGGTTTGGGTTGCAGACGCTACCCTGCAGCAGATCGTGGCTTTTCATCCCGTTGGCAAGGTTGCATACATCGTCAGTCAGCGCGGAAACGTCGATGGGCGACTCGAGTCGGGTATGCGTGGCATGGCGGCGGGGTCGGCAGGCGTGTTTGTGGTCGATCCGGGATGCCGCTGTGTTTCCGAGATTCTTCCTGACGGTCGCGGCCTGAGAACATTTGGTGAAGCGGAACTGGTGAATCCGGTTGCCGTGACCGCAGATCGTTGGGGGCGCGTTTGGGTGCTCGATTCCGCACAGCAGAGCATACGGATTTTCTTTGACGGACTTTTCGCTGGTGCCATTGCGTTCCGCGACCTCGGCGTGATCGAGTCCGGTTCGATCGCGATCCACGACAGCACGCTGTATGTTGCAGACACACGCGGAGGGCGTATCGGTGCATTCCGCCTGATTCCTCCGCCGGGCGGCGGAGCGCCGCGGCCATGAGGCGCCTTGCTGCACTTGTAGTGTTAGGCACGGCCATCCTGTCGAGCGGCTGTGCGAACGACATCGTTGCGGCTGCGATGCGCTATGGCATCGAGGACGCTCCGGAAGGAAAGCGCCTCCTCTGGCCTCAACCGCCGGAGGTGCCGCGCTACATGTTCGCGGGACAACTGACAGGCGAGGCGAATTTCGTCAGACCCGACGGCGGGGGATCACGCATTGGCAATTTCCTGCGTTGGATCGCGGGGGTCGTTTCGGGCGAGGCGCAGCCCGTGGTGCTGCAGCGGCCCCAGTCCGGACTGGTCGACGCGGCGGGCAGGGTGTTGGTGACCGATGTCAGCAGACAGGCGGTATTCGTGTTCGATGAACCGGCGGGGAGGCTCCTGGTGTGGGAGCGCGCCGAGGAGAGGCGCGGCTTCGTTGCGCCGTCCGGCATTGCCGTTGCGCCCGAGGGCGGCGTCTGGGTTGCCGACGCGCAACTGGCGTTGATAGCGCATCTCGACAAAGACGGGAATCCATTGCCTGCGATTGGAAAGGGTGTGCTCAAACGACCGACCGGCGTGGCATGGGACTCTGTGGGGCAGCGCCTGTTCGTTGCCGATGCGTATGCACACGAGGTGAAGGTGTTCGATGCCGCGGGCAAGCTGATCGACACGATCGGCCGGCGCGGCGATTCGCCGGGCGAGTTCAATTTCCCTTCGCATCTGGCGCTGAGCGGAGACGAGTTGTACGTGACGGACACGATGAACAGCCGCGTTCAGGTAATCCCACTCACCGGCGGCGAGACGCGCGTCATCGGCGAGCGCGGTTTGTATGTCGGGAACTTGGTACGTCCGAAGGGTGTCGCCGTCGATGGCGAAGGCAATGTTTACGTGGTCGAGTCCTACTACGACAATCTGCTCGTGTTCAATCGAAAGGGCGAATTCCTGATGCCCATCGGGGGGCTGGGGCTCGGAACCGGAAAGTTCTATCTCCCGGCAGGCGTCTGGATCGACAGCCGGAACCGCGTATTCATTGCAGACATGTTCAACGGACGAGTGACGGTTTTCCAGTTTCTGGGTGGAGGCGCGGAAAGTGAGGGTTGAGCGCTTCATCACGCTGCTCGTCTGTTTCCTCGCCGCGTGGCCGGTCTCGGGCGAGAAGATATCGGACGTGCGCAACACCCGGCACAACCTGTCGGCATCCGGACCGGGCACCGTCAAGGCAACGACGGAAACGCAGGTGTGCGTTTTTTGCCATACGCCGCATGCTGGTACCCAGGAGGCCGACCCTGCGGCGCCGCCCTTGCCATTGTGGAACCGACGCCTCTCGGGGCACACCTACTCCAGTACCGAGTTATATCGCTCGTCTTCGCTCGATGCCCTTTCCGTGCAAGCAAGTCTCGACCAACCCGGCGGCAGTTCGAAGCTGTGCCTGTCCTGTCACGACGGTACGCTCGCAATCGGCAACGTGAATGTGCTGAACGGCCAGGCGAATGCGTCGATCGCGATGCAGGGTACGGGTCCGGGCGGTGTCATGCCCTCCGGGGCGGGTGACACGACCGGTTTCACGCGCAAGCTTGGCGTCGATCTTTCGAATGATCATCCCATTTCGGTCACGTTCAACACGGCGCTCGCAGGCCGCGACGGGGAGCTGCGCCCGGTCGACGGCAACCAGCGGTGGCCGTCGGATGGCAGCACCATTGGCGTACGCGCGCCCGGGTACAAGCCGAAAGTGCCGCTGGAGCCGACCGGCGGTGTGTTGCGCGAGGGACAGGTGCAGTGTGCCACCTGCCATGACCCGCACTCGCGTGAAACCGACCTGACCAAGGGCCCGCAGAAATTCCTGCGCCTGAACCGGTTTCAGGAGGTTCCCCCGACAAACAATTTCGATCCGAACAACGACATCGTTTGTCTGTCCTGCCACGACAAGAACCAGGGTACGGGAAGCTGGGCCTATTCGGCGCACGCCAATGATCGCGTCGCCAATCAGACCTACAAAGGGGCGCTGAATCAGCCCGCGACACCGGCCGGGATGCGCGAGTTTCCCACCGGGTTGCCGGTCTGGAAGGCGGGCTGCCTCAATTGCCACGACACGCATACGGTACAGGGCGCGCGCCGGCTGCTGCGCGAAGGCACCGACAGCGTCGCTACGCCGAAGGCGGGCGGCGGTGCGGCACTTGAGGAGACTTGCTATCAGTGTCATACGGATTCGGCGTCGGCCGTCATTACGCCGAACACGACGGTGCCGAACATTCGAAGCGACTTCCAGTTGCCGCGCCGCATGCCGATCAGGTCGGTGGATCAGCCGGCTGGACAGGAGATGCACGATATTGCCGGGGGATTCTCCGACGGGGGCTTCATCGACTGCAGCGGTGCCGCCAATCGATGTGGAAAGGACATGATCGAGCCGCGCGAAAAATTGGGGGCGGGCAACCTCAACAACCGCCATGCCGAATGCACCGATTGCCACAATCCCCACCGTGTCGTGAAGTTCCGCGACTTCCGCGGCAACCCCGTCGGTTCGATCAGCGGCAATCCCGATCCAGCCGGGACGCACCGCCACGACGATGTCGCCGGCTACACGCATAGCAACATCGCATCCGGCGTGCTGCGCGGGTCGTGGGGCGTTGAGCCGGTCTACGGGTCAGCTTCGTTCCACAACCTGCCGACGAGTTACATCGTCAAGCGGGGCGATCCCGGAAGCGGCATAGATGTCTCGGCGAGCGCGCCGTACATGACCCGCGAGTACCAGATCTGCTTGAAATGCCATTCGGATTATGGCTACAGCGACAATAACGTATATCCAATCGGCAGCCGGCCCGAGCCCGGCTACCCGGGCGGCACGCCGGACGGCACCAACAATCTGCCGCAATACACGAATCAGGCCAAGGAATTTCAGGCACCCGTCGGCCATCGCGGAGAGCTGACGACGACCGATTCGGGTGCCGCGACGGCGTTCCAGTTGAACAACCATCGTTCCTGGCATCCGGTCATGGATCAAACCGGGCGGACCGGAACGATCCGCGGAAACGGCAACAACATCAGCAATAACTGGAACCTGCCCTGGCGCAATGGCGTTGGATCGCAGACCATGTACTGTACCGATTGCCACGGATCCAATGTAACGTCGGCAACGTCGGTCATTCCCGATGGGGGGGAGAATGGAAACCCCTGGGGACCGCACGGATCGGCGAACAACTTCGTCCTGAAGGGGCAGTGGAACACCAGCACGGGTACCGGCCAGCAGGCCACCGGCCTGTGCTTCAAATGCCACAACTATTCGATCTATGCGACACGCGCGGAGACGCGGACCGGTTTCTACAACGCCGACCGCGGCGATCTGCATTCGTACCATGCGGACAAGATCGGCCGCATGCGCTGCAACTGGTGTCATGTCGCGGTGCCGCATGGCTGGAAGAACAAGGCCTTCCTGGCCAATCTAAACGATGTCGGCCCCGAAGCGGGACTCGCACCGGGGACCCAGGTTCGCAACAACACGACGGCGGCCTACAACGTTGGCCCCTACTACATGAATGCGGTGCTCAAGGTGCGCCGTTTTGCCCCCAGCGGCCAGTGGCAACAGGCGGATTGCGGTTCTGCGGGCGCGCCGGGCAACGGCCAGTCGGGGCGAGACTGGATGCGCGACTCGAACGAAAACTGCAGCAATCCGCCATGAGCGCCTTGTCGTGGTTCCGTGGTGCCATGCAGCCAGGCGAAATGACTTGCACCGCATACCCGTGGCTGGGGAGACTTGCTTCCCTGCGGCTCACGCTGGTGATTCTCGCGTTGCTCGGCATGGGTGTCCTGATTGCCTATCTGTCGGAAACGCACACGACGTGGGCGCTGGTGATTCCTCTGGTGCTGGTGGCGCTGAATCTCGCCGCCGCAGTCGCAACAAACGGCGTTTTTCGGCGCAAGACTGCACTGTTGATTTTCCATCTGGCGCTCATCGCGATCATCCTGCTGGTCGCGGCGGGCAGGTTGAGCTATCTCAAGGGACACCTTGAACTCGCGGAGGGTGCGGAGTTCAGCGGCGAACTTGTCGGACAGGAATCGGGTCCGTTGCATTGGTCGCGCCTGGACCGCGTTCGCTTCGTTAACGAAGGCTTTCAGATAGATTATGCCCCCGGCGTGCGTCGCGGTGCGACCAACAATCGCGTTCGATACGTCGACGAGCAGGGCGGTATCCGCCAAGCCGTGATTGGCGACAACGACGCACTGGTGGTTCACGGATATCGTTTTTACACGAGTTTCAACAAGGGCTTCGCGCCGTCGTTTCTGTGGCGCCCGACTCAGGGGAGCGCGGAACTTGGAGCCGTCCATCTTCCGGCATATCCGGCGCATGAGTATCGCCAGGCGCGCGAGTGGACGCTTCCGGGTACGTCGCGCACGTTATGGGTGCAGCTTCAGTTCGACGAGGTGATTCTGGACCCGGACAAGCCGTCGAATTTCCGGCTCCCGGCGCGCCATGTTCTCGTAACGCGCAGCGGCGATACCCGCACCGAGTTGCAGCCGGGGCAGACGCTCGATCTGCCCGAAGGACGTCTCGAGTACATTGGATTGCGCAGCTGGATGGGCTACACGGTTTTTTCGGACTGGACAACGTCGTGGCTGCTTGCGGCCTCTGTTGTCGCCGTGGCGAGCCTTTCGTTCCATTTCTGGCGCAAGTTTGCACAAGAACCGTGGAACCCGGACGAGCGCCATGCTTGAACTGAAACTTCTCTGGTCGGCGCTCGTCGTCTACGTTGCATCGGGGTCGACTGCGATCGTGTCGGTCGTGCTCGGCAGAAAGCCGCAGCGCGTGATATTGGCGTTGCTTGCGCTGGGGCTCGTTCTGCATACAGGGTCGATCGCTGTACGTTGGGACAGGCTTGGTCACGGACCGTTCGTCACGATGTTCGAGATACTCTCGTCCAACGTGTGGAGTCTGTTGCTTGCATTCGCCCTGGCCTATTGGCGTATTCCGGCCGTTCGCGCATCTGCTGCCGTGGTGATGCCAATCGTGTTCGTCATGATGGGCTGGCTGCTGATGACGAGTCCGGGCGAAGGCCATCTCCCGCCGACCTACCATACGATCTGGTTGTTCATCCACATCGGCTTTGGCAAGGTTTTTCTCGGCGCGGTGCTGGTCGCCGTCGGGTTGGCGGGTGTCGTGCTGCTGCGTTTCAAAGGTCTCGGTTTGCGTCGGCTCTCGGGATTGCCGGCGGACGAACGGCTGTGTGATCTCGCGTTCCGTTTCATGGCGTTGGGGTTGATCTTCGAAACGCTGATGCTCGTCGCCGGTGCGATCTGGGCACAAGACGCGTGGGGGCGCTATTGGGCTTGGGACCCGCTCGAAACCTGGGCTTTCGTGACCTGGCTTACGCTCGCTTTCGCGTTGCACGCGCGTCTCGCCTACACGCAGCGGCCACACCACGGCGCATTGCTGATCATCGCGGTTTTCGTGCTGGCGTTTCTTACGTTCTTCGGTGTGCCGTTCATCTCGACGGCGCCACACAAGGGGGCGGTGTGACGCGGGTCTTCGACGATCTTTTGTTCGACTCGCCGCGCAGTCTGGTTCGCGCGTGGCTGCTGCTGGCGGTGGCGTCCCTTGGTTTGTCGGTCTTGTGTGCCGCCGTCCTCGTTCTTGCGCGTACGCCGATGCTCGGCGGTTGGCTGCCGGCGAACCTTTTCGGCCGAGCACTCGTTCTGCATGTCGACCTTGCGACCCTGGTCTGGTTTCTTTCGTTTGCAGGCGCACTGTGGTCGATGAACGTGCGGGCACGCGGACTTTCGTCGGTGTGGGTTGCCTGGGTGATTTCGCTGCTCGGAGCCGGGGCCATGCTCATCGCCGGTTTTGTCGGGTCTGGCCAGGCGGTGCTCTCGAACTATGTGCCGATGGTGGACCACCCGTTGTTCGTCGGTGGGCTGGTTTGGTTCAGTGCAGGCATCGTCGTAACTGCGGTTGCCGGGTTGCGCATGTCTGATAAGGGGGATTCCGTTGCACTTCAGTGGGCCAAGCTGCCACTCTGCATGGCCCTGATTGCCCTGGCGCATGCAGCGTTCGATCCGGCAGGGCACGCATCGCCGGCTGTCCTCGAATCCGCAGTTTGGGGGGCGGGACATCTGCTGCAGTTCGTCTATGTTGTGTTGGCCATGTTCGGTTGGTCGGCATTGGCCGGCGTGTCGGGCGTGGCGGCACCGTCGCGAACAATCCGGCGCGTACTGTTCTCTCTCGCCGCACTGCCGGTGCTGGCGACGCCCTTCCTGATGTGGTCGTCCTGGGGGCGGCAACACGAACTTTGGATGGGCTACTCGCAACTGATGCGCTGGGCGTCGTGGCCGGCAGCCTGTGCGCTAGCGGTATTCATGGCAATCGGTCTCTGGCGTTCAAGATCCGGCGCGTTGTCCTTCGAGCGAATGGCCTTGGCGGGGTCCATCATGCTGTTTGCACTGGGATGCGTGGCAGGCGCCGCGATTCGGACAGAGACGACAATGGTGCCGGCGCATTATCACGGAACGATAGGGGCGGTTACTGCGGTGTTCATGGCGCTGGCCTATCGGATGATGCCGTTTCTCGGCGCTGTTACGGTAGATGCACGGCGTGTCCGCTGGCAACTGGCGACGTACGTTCTGGGCTTGTTGGTACTGATTGCCGGTCTCGCGTGGAGCGGGGTGCTTGGTGCACCGCGCAAGTCGCCTTTCTCGGGGGATGGCGCGAGTGTGGCGTCGACGGCGGCGGCAGTGCTGATCGGAATCGGTGGGGCTGCCGCCGTGACTTCGGTGATCGTGTTCGTGTGGATCTTCATGCGAGGGTTGCTCGGCAACGTGGTGCGGCCGAGAGGGGAATCCGTGGGACGGCGCGATGTTCGCTGGAAGGCCTTTGCGATGACCGCAGCAGGCATTGCCGTGCTCGGCGCGGCACTGACATGGTGGCCAGGGCGTTTCGGGGGCGGCGAGGTGATTGGACAGGATCAAACCGCTGGGCACGCTCAGCACGCAAAGCAACAACGGGAGGCGGAAGTGAAATCCAGGTTCGAGCAGGGCGTCGTGATGCTGCACGCCAGGCAGTACGACCCGGCAATTGCTTCCTTCCATCGTGTTCTCGAACTGGCGCCCGACATGCCGGAAGCGCACGTCAACATGGGCTTTGCCCTGTTGGGACTGTCACGCTTCGATGCCGCGCGCGACTTTTTCGAGAGCGCAACGGAGTTGCGCCGGAACCAGATCAACGCCTACTACGGGCTTGCTCTGGCCTTGGAAGGGCTTGGGGATTTCCCGGGCGCGGCCGGCGCCATGCGCTCATATCTCCATCGTTCGCAGCAAGACGATCCTTTCCGCGCGAAGGCCCAGGCGGCGCTCGATCGCTGGCAGACGCGGTTGGCCAAGCGCTGAGTGCCGCCTTGACCGATGATCAATGGATCGATATCCGCCTGGATTGCTCGGGTACTCGGTCGTTTTTGATCGGAGTCAAGGGAATGGATTGCCGCAAAGCGTCATATAAGCCCTGAATTCTTTGGGGGCTTTGTGGTGATCTCGCTGTCGCGCCGCCGGCTTTTGCGTGGCGCCTCCTCCGTTGCCGGATGCTCGATGCGGCCGCCTTGGGCTTTGCCCGAAAGCGAGTTTGTAAGCGCATGCTCGCGTTGCGGAGATTGTCTGCCGGCATGCCCCACAAGAATTCTGGTGCGCGGCTCCGGCGGTTATCCCACCCTCGATTTCATGCTTGGGCAGTGCACGTTCTGTGGTGCGTGCGGCGAGGCGTGCAAGGATGACGCGCTGCATTCCCGGACAGATGCCGATCCGTGGGCAGCGCGTGCCGCGGTCGCGGAGTCCTGCCTGGCTAGCCAACGTGTCGTCTGCCGGATTTGCGGCGATGCATGCGAAGTCACAGCGATTTCCTTCTTGTCCGAACCCGGTGGCAAGGCGTTGCCACGAATCGACGTATCTGCATGCACCGGCTGCGGAGCCTGCGTTGCAGGATGCCCGGCGCGGGCGATAAGAGTCACTTGTTCTGAAGCGGCCCTCGCGGCCTGAGGGAGGTATTGCAGCAATGGAACTATCGAGCATGATCCTTCGCACCCGCCCCGAGCGGATCGACCGCGTGCGCGGCCAGCTTCTCGCCATTCCTGGCGTGGAGGTCCACGGCGATGCCGGCGATGGGCGCCTCGTCGTCACGGTTGAGGACGGCGACGGCTACAAGCTTTCGGATTCGATCACCCGTTTGCACGACGTGGACGGGGTGGTGGCGATTTCACTGGTGTACGAATACAGCGACAACGGTCTCGAAACTGGGGAGGCAAGGCAATGACACTCAATCGGCGTGATTTCATCAAGGCGAACGCGGTGGCAGCAGCTGCCACGGCGGCAGGCATCTCATTGCCGGGAGGCCAGGCATTGGCCCAGTCGGCTGGAGACGGTATTCGCTGGGACAAAGGGGTGTGCCGCTACTGCGGAACGGGCTGTGGTGTGCTCGTCGGCGTGAAGGAAGGGCGCGTGGTTGCGACCCAAGGGGATCCTGATGCACCGGTCAACAAGGGCCTGAACTGCATCAAGGGCTATTTCCTGTCCAAGATCATGTACGGCAAGGATCGCCTGACACAGCCCATGTTGCGCATGAAGGATGGCAAGTTCGACAAGGAGGGCGAGTTCAAGCCTGTGAGCTGGAAACAGGCCTTCGACATCATGGAAGAGAAGTGCAAGTCCGCACTCAAGGCTGGGGGGCCGAAGGCGATCGGCATGTTCGGCTCGGGCCAGTGGACGATCTGGGAGGGCTACGCGGCATCCAAACTGATGAAGGCGGGTTTCCGCTCCAACAATATCGATCCGAATGCGCGCCACTGCATGGCTTCGGCCGTGGCCGGCTTCATGCGCACTTTCGGCATCGACGAGCCGATGGGCTGCTACGACGATCTGGAGCATGCCGACGCCTTTGTGCTGTGGGGCTCGAACATGGCCGAGATGCATCCGATTCTCTGGTCGCGCCTGACCGATCGCCGGCTTACCGCCAAGCACGTCAAGGTACATGTGCTCTCGACGTTCACTCATCGCTCGTGCGAACTGGCGGATGCCGAACTCATCTTCAAGCCGCAGACCGATCTGGCGATTCTCAACTACATCTGCAACTACATCATCCAGAACAACGCGGTGAATCAGGATTTCGTCGCCAAGCATGTCAAGTTCAAGAGGGGCGTCACCGACATCGGGTACGGCCTGCGTCCGAACCACCCGCTCGAGCAGGTGGCGATGAACAATGGCTACCCCGGGGCCGACGGCAAGCCGAAGGGCAATCCGAACAACTCGAGTGACATGACGTTCGACGAGTTCAAGCAGTTCGTCTCCGACTACACGCTCGACTACACCGCAAAGCTGTCCGGTGTGCCGGCCGACAAGCTCGAGGCGCTGGCCAAGACCTATGCCGATCCGAAGACCAAGGTTGTCTCGTACTGGACCATGGGATTCAACCAGCATACGCGTGGCACCTGGGTCAATAACATGATTTACAACGTGCACTTGCTGGTCGGCAAGATTTCGGAGCCCGGAAACGGACCGTTCTCGCTGACCGGCCAACCTTCCGCCTGCGGCACCGCGCGGGAGGTGGGTACGTTCTCGCACCGCCTTCCGGCAGACATGGTGGTGACCAACCCTAAGCACCGCGAGGAAACCGAGAAACTGTGGAAGCTGCCGGCAGGAACGATTCCCGACTGGATCGGCCTTCACGCGGTGGCACAGAGCCGGGCGCTGAAGGATGGCAAGCTCAACTTCTACTGGACGACTACCACCAACAACATGCAGGCCGGCCCGAACATGGCGCAGGAAACCTATCCAGGCTTCCGCAATCCGGCCAACTTCGTGGTCGTTTCGGATGTTTATCCGACCGTTACCGCGATGGCGGCCGACCTGATCCTGCCCTGCGCAATGTGGATGGAGAAGGAAGGTGCGTTCGGCAACGCCGAGCGCCGCACGCAGTTCTGGCGCCAGCAGGTCAAGGCGCCGGGTGAATCACGTTCCGATCTCTGGCAGTACATCGAATTTTCGAAGCGTTTCAAGATGGAGGAGGTGTGGCCGGCCGAGCTGCTGGACAAGGCGCCTCAGTACAAGGGCAAGACGCTGTATGACGTGCTCTATGCCAATGGCGAGGTAAACAAGTTCCCGGCCAAGGAAATGTATGAGGGCTTCCCGAATGAGGAGTCGAAGGAGCTTGGTTTCTACCTGCAAAAGGGTTTGTTCGAAGAATACGCAGGGTTCGGACGCGGACACGCCCACGATCTCGCCCCCTTTGATACCTACCACAAGGCGCGCGGTCTGCGCTGGCCGGTCGTCGAGAACAAGGAAACGCTGTGGCGTTTCCGCGAGGGTTACGACCCGTACGTGAAGAAGGGTGAAGGGGTGAGGTTCTACGGCTTCCCCGACGGCAAGGCCATCATCTACGCCTTGCCGTACCAGAAGGCCGCCGAAGAGCCCGACGCCGAGTTCGATCTATGGCTATGCACCGGGCGGGTGCTGGAGCACTGGCACACGGGTACGATGACTCGCCGCGTGCCCGAGCTCTATCGCGCCATGCCGGACGCCTGGATCTACATGCATCCCGACGACGCGAAGAAGCGTGGCCTGCAGCGTGGCGACAATGTGAAGGTCGCGACGCGACGCGGGGAAATCGTCACCAAGGTCGAGACGCGCGGACGCAACAAACCGCCGCTGGGGTTGGTTTTCGTGCCCTTCTTCGACGAGCATCGACTGGTCAACAAGCTGACGCTCGATGCGACGTGCCCGATCTCGAAAGAGACGGACTTCAAGAAATGCGCCTGCAAGGTGGTGAAGGTCTGAGGCTGATTCACGCAGAAGCCCAGTTAGCCGGCGTGGGGTCGTTCAGGCCTCGTGCCGGCCGCTCGAAAGTGGGCCAAGGCGGCGACCATGGAAACCGAAGACAAATCCAGAAGCAGTGCGCGACGGCGTTTCCTCTTCGATTCGGCGCGTGTCGCTTGCGGAGTCGGGCTGCTCGGTTTGGGTGTGGGCTTGTACTCGAAGCAGGCGCGCGCCCGGCCGCCAGCTGCCATCCGTCCGCCCGGGGCGGGAAAGGAGTCTGATTTTCTCGGGGCCTGCATTCGTTGCGGCATGTGCGTGCGCGACTGTCCCTACGACATTCTTTCGCTTGCGAGGCCCGAACAGGAGGTTGCCACCGGCACGCCGTACTTCGTGGCCCGCACCGGGCCGTGCGAGATGTGCGAGGACATCCCTTGTGTCAAGGCATGCCCAACCGGTGCGCTGGACCACAAGCTGTCCGATATTGCGAAGGCCCGCATGGGGCTTGCCGTCCTGGTCGACAAGGAAACCTGCCTGAACTTCCTCGGATTACGCTGCGATGTTTGCTACCGGGTGTGCCCGCTGATCGACAAGGCGATCACGCTCGAGCTTCGCCACAACGAACGAACCGGTAAGCACACGGTGTTCGAACCTGTGGTTCATTCGGACAAGTGCACCGGTTGCGGGAAATGCGAGAAGGGGTGTGTGCTCGAGGTTGCGGCGATCAAGGTCTATCCGATCCATCTTGCCAAGGGTGAGCTTGGTGCCCACTACCGGATTGGATGGGAGGAGAAGGCGCGAGCGGGTAAATCTCTGGTCGAGGACAAAGGCATCGTCGATCTGCCGGACCGGATGCCCGAGGGCGTCCAGTTGCCGGGGCATTTCGATCCGGGCAGTCGTCAGCCGTCCCTGCCAAACCGGCTTTCAGACGAGGCGCCGCGATGAGACCAAATCTCGGGCCGGGTGCCGAAGCGGTTGCCGCAAAAGGCTGGCTTGGTGCGCATAAGTGGCTCATGTTGCGTCGATCGACGCAATTGATGGTTCTGCTCCTGTTCCTGGTCGGACCGTGGTTTGGCCTTTGGATCGTGAAGGGCAACCTCAACTACAGCCTGACGCTGGGCGTCGTGCCGTTGGCGGACCCCTTCGTTCTGTTGCAGTCGCTTCTCGCGGGGAATTTACCGGAGCGGCTGGCAATCGTCGGCGTCGCGATCGTGGTGCTCTTCTATGCGCTCGTCGGCGGGCGCGTCTATTGTTCGTGGGTCTGTCCGGTGAATCTTGTCACGGACGTTGCCGCCTGGTTGCGGACCCGGCTAGGCATCAAGGGCGGTGCGCACGCTACGCGTCAGGTGCGGTACTGGATCCTTGCCATGGCGCTCGTGCTGGCCATTGCAACGGGAACGCTTGCGTGGGAACTCATGAATCCTGTTTCCATGCTTCATCGTGGTCTGATCTTTGGCATGGGCGCAGCGTGGATGATCGTCCTGGCGGTGTTTCTGCTGGACCTGTTCGTAATGAATCGCGCCTGGTGCGGACATTTCTGTCCGACGGGTGCTTTCTATAGCCTGTTGGCGGTCGCAAGTCCGCTGCGCGTGAGTGCGGTTCGGCGCGAGCAGTGCAACGACTGCATGGATTGCTTCGCGGTTTGTCCGGAACATCAGGTCATCAGGCCAGCCTTGAAAGGCGCCAGCCAAGGCGTCGGGCCCACAATTACATCGGCGAACTGCACGAACTGTGGCCGCTGCATCGACGTATGTTCAAAGGACGTTTTCGAGTTTGGCGTCAGCATTCCGGGGCGCAACAAGGTTGCTGCGGTGGCCGGGGACTATCCGGTCGCAGGCGGATAGGAATCAAGGGGAGTCAAATCATGTTCAGTGCAAAAGGAGAGGTGACCATGAAACGCGCGATTATGCTGATGTTCGGCCTCTTGCTCGGCGCTTGCGCCGGAATTCAGCAACGATCCGCCGAGCCGCCCAAGTCGATGCGGGGGCTGGATGCCGCAGCGGCTGATCCGGCGTTTGCGGAGAAGGCATACGTCGGAAAGAAGCCGGGTCTGCAGAAGCCGATCGAGCGAACCTACAAGGAGCAGCCGCCCCTCGTGCCCCACGCGATGAACAACTTCGATGACATCAGCCTTGAGGAAAATCAGTGCCTGAGCTGTCACGGGCTGGACAAGTACAAGGAAAAGAATGCGCCGAAACTCGGTGACAGTCATTTCCTTCAGGACAAAACGACTGTCTCGATGGCGCGCTATCAATGCACGACCTGCCATGTGCCGCAGGTCGACGCCGCGCCGCTGGTCGACAATTCCTTCGTCGGAAACGTCAAGCCCAAGTGATTCTGCGCGGATCCTTTCCGGGGAAGATGGGCGGCCCGGCGACCTTGGCCTCCGGATCGGAATGTGATGGATTTGACACCCCTCGGTCAGGAGTCGATTGAGGGAGACGACTAGCGCCAATTCTTCCGAGCGCGCGGCTGGTGAAATCAATTAGCATCCTTCGCTACATGTTGTGTAGCGAGGGATGTTCATGATGAGGGTGGTGTTACCCATTGCGTTTGCCGGGGCGGCGCTGGTTGCGCCGCCCGCGCTCGGGGACATGTACTCCACGGAGGATTTTCGCAACGGCGTGCGTGCTTATGAATCCGTGTACGGAGCGTATCGGCAGCGCGACCCGCAACTGGAAGGCAGCGCATTCGAGTTCCTCGGCTATATCAAGGCGATCATAGACGCCCACAACGGCGCAACATTCTGCATGCGCGGATCGTCCTTCTCCCGGGCCGTTGCTGGTGTCGTGAGCGAATACAACGGCAGCGCCGCAGCGCGGGAGCGCGAACCGAAAGCAGTCGTCCTCGAGATCCTCGCGCGAGACTATCCATGCATCTCCACGGTGCGCGAAGACAGGGCGCCAGCCTGGCGCGATTGACGCTGTCTTGTTTCTGCCAGCGAATCCTGCGCGCGGCCCCGTATAATCGCGGCTTTCCTTCTTGTTCAAACGAGCAGGCCGTCCCCGATGCTAGAGGTCGATCAGCTTTCCTGCATGCGCGGAGACGTGATTCTTTTCCGCGGTTTGTCGTTCCGGCTTGAAGGCGGTTCCCTGCTGCACGTTGCGGGACGAAATGGATCCGGGAAAACAAGCTTGCTGCGCATGCTCTGCGGTTTGATGCTTCCTGAAGCCGGCGAGATCCGCTGGCGCGGAAAGCCGATTCGATCGCAGCGCGAGGAGTACCACGGCGAGTTGCTTTATGTGGGCCATGCCAATGCCGTGAAGGATGAGTTTTCCCCAATGGAGAACCTGCGCGTGGCTTGTGCGGTCGCCGGGCGGGATGTCAGCGAAGATCAGGCTCTCGAAGCGCTTGGTGCCATCGGACTCGCTCATCGCCTCGAACTCGATGCCCGGCACTTGTCGCAGGGCCAACGCCGGCGGGTCGCGCTGGCGAGATTGTTGCTGGCCGATACGGTCCCATTGTGGATTCTCGACGAACCTTTTACCGCGCTCGACGTGGCGGCGGTCGGGTTGCTGGCTCAAACCATCGAGGATCATCTTAGACGGGGAGGTTCGGTGATCTATACGACCCATCAGGATGTCGATTTGGAAGCGCCGACCTTGCAGCGCCTGGATGTGGGTGATTTCGCTCCGTGCTGAATATCCTGCTAGCTGTCATCCGCCGCGATCTGCTCCTTGCGTGGCGCCGGCGCACCGATGTATTCACGACGCTGGTTTTCTTCGTCATTGTCGCCAGCCTGTTTCCGTTGGGGGTTGGGCCGGAGGCAAATCTTTTGCGGACCATGGCGCCAGGCGTGCTTTGGGTCTCGGCGCTCCTTGCCACTTTGTTGAGCGTGACGCGGCTTTTCGCGGCGGACTACGCTGATGGAACGCTTGAGCAAATGTTGCTGTCTACGGAACCCCTTCCTTTGATTGTCTTGGGAAAGGTGAGCGCTTACTGGCTTGTGACAGGGCTGCCACTTGTGCTTTTGGCGCCACTGCTCGGGGTCCAATTTGACTTGCCGCAAGGCGCGATCGGGGTGCTGTCTCTATCCTTGGCGCTCGGTACGCCAGCGCTTTCGTTGTTGGGAGGCATCGGTGCTGCGTTGACCCTCGGACTGCGTGGTGGAGGCGTTTTGCTGGCTTTGCTGATCCTGCCGTTGTACGTGCCGATCCTGATTTTTGGCGCTGGGGCGGTTGGCGCAGATGCTGCCGGGTTGGGCGCAGGTGCCCATCTGTTGTTGCTGGGGGCAAGCTTCCTGTCCGCCTTGGCGATAAGCCCGTGGGCCACCGCGGCGGCTCTGCGGATTGCGATGGAGTAAACTCCGCTTCCCTGCGGCATGAGCCTTGCTAATCAGCGACAGCGCCGACAAAACGGCACGATGCCGACCAAAGGATGATGGCTTGCCACAGACCGATTCGATGAACTCTTCCGTCAAGGCCGTATCGGACAAATTGTCTGCTGCGCCGGGCGGGATCAACTGGTTCAAATATGCAAGTCCGCAAACCTTCTACCCGCTTGCGGGTCGGCTGATTCCGCTGTTCGCATGGCCGGCGCTATTGCTGTTCGCTGTGGGCCTGTATGTCAGTTTCTTCGTTGCGCCGACGGACGCCACGCAAGGAGATAGTTACCGCATCATTTTCATCCACGTACCCGCGGCGTGGATGTCCATGATCATCTATCTCGCGATGGCGTTCTGGTGTGCACTCGGGATGATTTTCAACACGCGCCTGTCGTTCATGATGTCGCAGGCCTTGGCGCCGACTGGGGCAATTTGGACGTTCCTTGCGCTGTGGACGGGTGCCCTGTGGGGAAAGCCGACCTGGGGGGCATGGTGGGTTTGGGACGCGCGTCTGACGTCTGAACTGATCCTGCTGTTTCTGTATCTGGGGTACATGGCGCTCGTCGCCGCAATGGATGATCCGCGTCGGGCTGATCGGGCGGGCGCAGTGGTTGCGATAGTCGGGGCCATCAATGTTCCGATCATCTATTTCTCGGTCAAATGGTGGAACACGCTGCATCAGGGCGCTTCCGTCAGCATGACCTCTGCGCCCAAGATGGCCAGCATCATGCTTATGGGCATGCTGATCATGGCGCTTGCCGCGTGGGCGTATTCGATAGCCGTCGTACTGGTTCGCGTAAGGGCAATCATGCTCGAACGGGAACGGAATACGGATTGGGTGGCCCAAATGCTTGAGAATCGGCCATGAACTGGGCGAGCTGGGGTGATTTCTGGAACATGGGCGGCTACGGGCTGTATGTGTGGGGCTCGTACGCGGTAACGCTTGTCTGCGTTTTTGCGGAAGTCGTATCGGTGCGCAGGCAGTTCAGCGGTCAAATGGTTCGCCTTCTGCGTGTCCGGCGTGCCACAGTCAGAGGAGCAGGAAATGAAACCGAGACATAAGCGGATGATGCTGATCGGCGGAGGCGTTGCCGCGCTGGCTTTGTCAGCCACGCTGGTGCTCTCTGCATTCCAGAAGAATCTGGTGTTTTTCTTCAGCCCAAGCCAGGTGGCGAACAAGGAAGCCCCGCAGAATCGGACGTTTCGCATTGGTGGGCTGGTCGAGGCCGGTAGCGTCAAGCGCGAAGCGGATGGATTGACCACGACCTTCGTCGTGACCGATACCGCGAACCGGATCGCGGTCTCGTACAAAGGGGCCTTGCCCGATCTCTTCAAGGAAGGGAAGGGTGTTGTGACGCAGGGCAAACTCGACGCGGGCGGACTTTTCGTCGCATCCGAGGTGCTTGCAAAGCACGATGAGAACTACATGCCGCCCGAGGCTGCGCATGCCGTCGATCAGGCGCAGAAAGCGCAGAAGTCGGTGGTACAGAATTAAGCGCGGCACATGAACCCAACTTTCGCGCCGGCACGATCGATGCTGAGTGTGTTGGCGCAAATGCATTCTTCCGTGAGACGTTCCGTACGCGGTCCCCAGTCAGAGGCGGTCAAATGATTCCCGAACTTGGAAATTTCGCCTTGGCGCTAGCCTTGGCGCTCGCGCTGGTACAAGGGGGGTTGCCGATCGTGGGCGCCGCGCGCAACGATCTGCGACTGATGGCGGTTGCGCGCCCGGCGGCACAAGGGCAGTTCGTATTCGTCTCCATCGCATTCGCCTGCCAGATTTATGGATTCGTCGCGAACGATTTCTCGGTCGTGAATGTGGCGACAAATTCGAACTCTGCGCTGCCGCTTGCATATCGGGTAGCAGCATCCTGGGGCAGCCACGAGGGATCCCTTCTGCTTTGGACCCTGATGCTTACCGGCTGGACTGTTGCGGTCACGGTTTTCTCGCGCCATCTTCCGCAGGAAGTTTCGGCGCGGGTGATCGGGGTGATGGGGCTCGTCGGCGTCGGCTTTCTGGCGTTCATGCTCTTTACGTCGAATCCCTTTGAGCGCCTGCTGCCTGCGGCGGCGGACGGGCGAGACCTGAACCCGCTTCTGCAGGATCCCGGGATGGTGTTTCACCCGCCAATGCTTTACATGGGCTACGTGGGTTTCTCGGTTGCATTTGCGTTTGCCATTGCAGCCCTGATGGGCGGGCAACTCGACGCAGCTTGGGCCCGCTGGTCGCGTCCGTGGACGACGGTTGCCTGGGTGTCGCTTACCTTGGGAATCTGTCTGGGCAGCTACTGGGCCTACTACGAACTCGGCTGGGGCGGATGGTGGTTCTGGGATCCGGTCGAAAACGCTTCGTTCATGCCGTGGCTGGTCGGCACGGCGCTAATGCATTCGCTTGCGGTGACCGAGAAGAGAGGTACCTTCAAGAGCTGGACCGTATTGCTCGCCATCTTCGCGTTCTCTTTGTCGTTGCTCGGTACCTTCCTGGTTCGTTCGGGGGTGCTGACCTCGGTTCACGCATTTGCGACCGACCCGCGCCGCGGCATTTTCATCCTTGCTCTGCTGGTGCTGGTAATCGGTGCATCGCTGCTGCTGTTTGCCTGGCGTGCGCCCAAGGTCGGGCTCGGGGGATCGTTCGGGATCGTCTCCCGTGAATCCGCGCTGCTTGCGAACAATGTCCTGCTTTCGGTCGCGGCTGCGTCGGTTCTGTTGGGTACCTTGTACCCCTTGTTCCTGGATGCGCTCAAGCTGGGCAAGATCTCGGTTGGTCCGCCATACTTCGATGCGGTATTCGTACCGCTCATGACTCCCGTCATCTTTCTCATGGCGGTCGCACCCTTTGCGCGCTGGAAAGGCGACACCGTTCCGTCGCTTGCGAGGCAGTTGCGCTGGGCTTTCGGCGTTGCCTTTGTGACGGCTGGCCTTTCGCCCATGCTCATGGGTGCGTGGTCTCCGATGGTCATGCTGGGACTTTTCCTGGCGTTCTGGTTGTTCGCAACCAGTGTCCAGAATCTGGTTCAGCGTGCTCGCAGCAACGCATCGGACGGGACGATCTTCACACGATTGCGCAACATTCCGGCTGGATGGTGGGGCATGTGGATTGCCCATATCGGCATTGGCGTTACGGTGATCGGCATCACGCTGGTCAAGGGATACGAGCAGAACCTCGACGTCAAGATGAGTGCCGGCGATACCGCGACGATTGCCGGATACACCTTCAAGTTCACGGGCGTGGCAGAGCGTAACGGACCGAACTATGTTGCCGCAACGGCAACGCTGGACGTCACGCGCGATGGCAAGCCGGTAGCCACGATGAAGCCGGAGAAACGCCTCTATCGCGTGCAGCAGATGCCTATGACGGAAGGCGCGATCGACCCCGGTTTTACCCGCGATCTCTATGTGTCGATGGGCGAACCCCTGCCCGGCTCCGAGGCGTGGATTGTACGCATCTTCTACAAACCGTTTGTCAGCTGGATATGGTGGGGTGCGATTCTGATGGGACTTGGCGGACTGATCGCTGCGGCGGACAAGCGTTACCGCAGGCTTGCCGATCGCGCGGCGGCGCGCAAGGTGGCGCACGTCGAAACTGGACGGTTGGCTCCGGCCGCACGTTGATCTACAGGGCATCGTTATGGGGCGCTACCTAATTCCGCTAGGCATTTTTGTCGTACTCGTGGGTTTTCTCGCAGTGGGGCTCAATCTGAACCCGCGTGAAGTGCCGAGTCCACTCATCGACAAACCGGCGCCTGCGTTCTCCGTGTCGCAACTGCATCAGGCGGACAAGACGATCGCGCGCGACGACCTAAAGGGCAAGGTCTGGTTGCTGAATGTCTGGGCGTCCTGGTGTGTCTCCTGTCGCCAGGAACACCCGGTGCTGGTCGATTTGGCGAAATCCGGTGCGGTTCCCATCTACGGATTGAACTACAAGGATCAGCGCGAGGCGGGGCTGAAATGGCTGGCTGAGCACGGCAATCCGTACGTCATTTCTGCCTTCGACCATGACGGACGAGTGGGAATCGACTATGGCGTCTATGGTGTTCCGGAAACGTTCCTGATCGACAAGGCCGGCGTCATACGCTACAAGCACATCGGACCGGTGACGCCGGACGCATTGAAGGACATCATTCTTCCGAAGGTGAAAGAACTCAATGCTGCGTCCTGACTTTTCCGCGAATTCCTTGCGCCGCTTCATGGTGGCTTTGGCGACCATGTTCCTTGTGGCGTCATGGTCCGTCTGGGCTGGCGAAGCGGCGCCGGCCTCAGATGATCCCGCGCTCGAGAAGCGCGTGACCGCCTTGTCCGAACTGCTTCGCTGTCTCGTGTGTCAGAACCAGACGATCGCGGATTCGCATGCGGACCTGGCGATCGATTTGAAAAATCAGATTCGGGAGAAGTTGCGGGCGGGCGAGAGCGAGAAGCAGATCATTGACTACATGGTGGCGCGCTATGGCGACTTCGTCCTGTACAAGCCACCTGTCAAGGCAGCAACCGTGATCCTGTGGGTCGGACCTTTTGTTTTGTTGCTCGGGGGCATCGGATTCCTGATGATGAAGGTCCGAGGTCGCATTCGGCAGGCCCGCGAGGGTGAAGTATTGACCGAGGCGGAACGCGAGCGCGCGGCAGCTCTGCTTGAAGAAGATCAGATAGAGAAAGGGACGACCCGATGACCGGGTTCTGGATCGTTGCCGCCCTGCTGTTGGCAGGTGCGCTGTTGTTCGTCGTGCCCCCTCTGTTGCGCGGACCCGCCAGGGAAACGTCGTCTTCACAACGTGACGTGACACTTCGCATCCATCGGGATCAGCTGATCGAACTGCAACGTGACCGGGCCGAGGACGCAATCACCCAGGAGCAATACGACAGCGGGAAGCGCGAGATAGAACGGCGCGTGCTGGAAGAAACGGAATCGAGCGCCATGCAGGCCGTGGCAAGCCAGTCTGGCCGCTGGCTCGCGGTTGCCGTGGCGGTGCTTGTTCCCGCGCTCGCCCTTGGCCTCTACTCGAAGCTGGGCAACCCTGACGGGTTGGAGCCGCAGCTCATCCAGCCGGTGCAGTCGGACGAGCAGGGGGGGCATTCCATTACGCCGCAGCAGATCGAGGCCATGGTCGCACAACTGGCCGAAAAGCTTGCCAAGGATCCCGAGAATGCGGAAGGATGGCAGATGCTGGCGCGCGCGAACGTATACATGCAGCGTTACGACCAGGCCGTGAAGGCATTCGCCGAATACACCAATCGCGTTCCCGGAGACGCACAAGCGCTTGCGGATTATGCCGACGCACTGGCCATGGCCAAGGGCCGCACGCTTGCCGGCGAGCCGGAGGCCATCATTGCAAAGGCGCTCGCGGCCGATCCGAACAACGTAAAGGCGTTGGCGCTGGCAGGTAGTGCCGAGTTCAACAAACAGGCTTACGACAAGGCAATCAGGTATTGGGAGCGGATTCTGGCCGTTGTGCCGCCGGAATCGCCGATCGCCCAGTCTACGCGCAACGGTATTGCCGAGGCGCGGGCAAAGGGGAATCTTCCGGGATCGCCGTCGGACGTCTCCGAGGCGTCCAGTTCGCCGGCAGCAGGCGGCAACGGCAAAGTTTCTGGAACGGTAACCCTGGCGCCTGCCCTGGCTGCCAAAGCAGCCCCCGAAGACGTCGTGTTCGTTTTTGCGCGCGCGCCAGAGGGGCCCAAGATGCCGTTGGCAATTCTGCGCAAGCAGGTCAAGGACTTGCCGGTTCAGTTCGTGCTCGACGATTCGATGGCCATGGCACCGTCGATGAGACTGTCGTCGTTCCCGAAGGTCGTAATCGGGGCGCGTATTTCAAAATCCGGAGACGCCCAAGCCCGAAGGGGAGACCTCCAGGGGGCTACGCCGCCGCTTGCCGTCGGTGCCGAGAAGGTTGCCGTCGTGATCGACTCTGAAGTTAACTGAGGCCAAACAAACTGGGATTCCCGAATTCAAGAGGCGCTTGGTGACTTTTCCTATGATCGGGAATGCCTTTCGGTGTTCATTGTTACTGGCCTGCGCCATGGGGCTGGCTGCTTCCGTCCATGCGCAGGAGGACGATCCGGCGAAGCTCAGCGATGAAGCGCGGAAAGTTGCTACGGCGCTGCTGCAACAGATCGGTGGTGAACTGAAGAAGGAATACGAGATCAGTGGCCCGCTTCGCTCGGTGATCGTCTGCAAATACACGGCCCCCGAGGTCTCTTCGACCATATCTCGCAAGAGCGGCGCTGCGGTGAAGCGCGTGAGCCTCAAGGTCAGGAATCCCGTACTGGGCATGCCCGATTCGTGGGAACAGAAGATCCTCCTCGATTTCGAGAAAAGATTCGCCCGGGGGGAGAAACCTGAGGCGATCGAGCATGCCGAAATCGTTTCCGAGACGCAGGGGCGCTACTTCCGATACATGAAAGCGATTCCGGTCGGACCGCTATGTATCAACTGTCATGGTCCGGTCGATTCACTGACGGAAGGTACCAAGGCGCAGATACTTTCCGAATACCCGTTCGACAAGGCTGTCGGGTATTCGGTTGGTCAGATCCGTGGCGCCGTCAGCTACAAGAAACCGCTCTGAAATCGCCTGCCGCGCAGTGTGCCTCGCTGTATGTGCGTGGGTTGCAGTGGCGTGTTCAGACGGCCGGCGTCAATCCCATCATGGCGGGGAGATCGGGTCTCTCCTGCCGGATGTGCGGCTGATCGCCATGTCGGGCGAGTCTCGTCGGCTCGCAGAATTTCGCGGGCGCCCACTGGTCGTGAACGTCTGGGCGAGTTGGTGTGGACCCTGCCGTGCCGAGATGCCTTCGCTTGAAAGGCTGTCACGAAACGGTGCGGAAAGGGTCCGCGTGATCGGGGTGTCGACGGATGACGATCCCAATCTTGCCAGAGAATTCCTTTTGCGGACCGGTGTGAGTTTTCCGAACTTCCAAGATCTCGATCAGAAGCTCGAACGCGAGGTCTTTGGCGCCGCAGCTATTCCGCTGACCTTGGTCGTGGACGCCGACGGCAGGGTTCTTGAGCGTGTCTTGGGCGCCAGGGATTGGGATTCGCCGCAAAGCCGGGATCTGATTGAGCGACTGCTCGGCCAGCCGCAAAAGCCCGAATAATCATTTTGCGGCCTCGCTATGGGAGGCAACAAAAGATCGGGCCCCCGGGTGCCCGTGTTCCGCCGCCTTGCGTATCCATTTGAGTGCCTCGGCCTGATCCTGTACCACGCCCTTTCCGGCAAGGAACATGAGGCCCAGCCCGTACTCGGCATCCGCATGCCCTTTGCGCGCTGCTTCGAAGTACCACTTCGCGGCTTCCCGGTCTGGATCGTCCACCAGCTTTGGCGCGTCATCGCCGAACACGAACATCGTGCCCAGGAAGTACATGGCGTCGGTATTCCCTCGGGCGGCACTTTGCTTGGCGAGATCCATGGCGGTGCGTTCGTTTTCAGGGACGCCCTTGCCATAGAAGTACAGGACGGACAAGCGATGTTGCGCTGCGCTGTTTCCCGCCTCGGCCAGAGAGCGCAAGAGCGGTGCGGCCTTGGCGTAGTTGCCTGCGTCAAAAGCCTGCAGCGCAATTTCGAGATCCCCGTCGGCAGCTCTTGCCGTCCCCGAGGCCAGCAGCGCCGCGAGGGCGATTTGGGATAGAAAGCGGCGCAATGGCATGGAATAAGCTTCCCTGATTGAATGTTTCCAAGAATGGGCGGCAACGGCAAAACTCAACAGGCCACTCCCCCCGCCGTGTGGCGAAATGATCCGAGTGTCCCGTGATCTTGCGGTAATCTCGATTTGAATTAGCAATAATCAAGCCGCGCGGGAATTACTCAGATCGAAGGCTCTCATCGGCGCACATTTATGGCGACGAACAACAATCCACAATCAATGGCCGAAAGTCCGCCGGAGCCTCTGCCGCCCGATTCTGCTGCGACCGGTGGAGATATTCGCCGCGGCATGTCCCTGCGGATAAAGGGCGTGATCGCCTTCCTGTCATTGGTGGTGTATGTGTTGATTGTCGCGATGATCATCAACAATGACCGCGTGCAGTTGCTCGCCCTGGTCGGCCAACTCGAAAGTGTGCACCGCAACGAAGAGCAGCTGATACAGATCAACATGTCTGTGGCGCGCGCGATCCTTACCGTCAACGAGAACTTCGCCAACGACGATCTCACCGGTTCGTCGATGCCGATTGTCATCGAGCTCGAGGCCGTGGCGGCAGCGCTTGGCACCTTGCAAGGCCAGCATCCGCGTCTGGTCATACTCGCCCACTCGCTAGAGGCGCTTGCAGCCGATCTGTCGAAGAATCCGGCACGCGGCGTTCTCGCCGTCGCGCGTAGCACACTTCACGATCTGGTCGGAGAGCTCGATGAGATCACCGAACGTGAGCGCCGCCTGAAGCTGCGCCTGCTCGACGATTACCGGGGAACGCATGAGCGGGTATCCCTTGAGGGCACGGCGCTCTCGCTGGTCGGAATGCTCGTCCTTGGTGCGGTGACGACACTGTTCTTCTCGCGACTGACGATAGACATCGGCAGACTCGAAGCACGGGCACGCGAGGTAGTGCGCGGATACCGCGGGGTTCCGTTGCAGATCACGCGAGGCGATGAAATTGGCGGGCTGATGCAGGCGGTAAATGCCATGCAATCCGATCTCAGGGCACGTGAGGTGCAACTCGAACTTTCACGCCAGCAGCACTTTCATCGCGAGAAGATGGCTGCAATCGGATCGTTGGCCGCTGCAGTGGCCCATGAGATCAACAATCCCATCCAGGCGATTGCGGGCGTCGCCCAGTCGATCCGGGAGGTGCGCAACTCGCATCATTGCCCGAATACAGGCGTGGTCTGCCGCCCTGAACTTATCCTGGAACAAGCCCAGCGCGTATCGAACATCACGCGGCAGATCGCCGATTTCTCGGTTCCCAGATCACAGGAGCCGACGCTGACCGACGTAAATGGCCTGGTTCGCAGCACTTGCAGCCTGGTTGCCTACGACAAGCGTTTTCGCGGTGTCACCGTCACCACCGCACTTGCTCCGGAGCTTCCGGCGATACGGGTCGTGGGGGACCACGTCACCCAGGTGCTGATGAACCTGCTGATCAACGCTGCCGATGCCCTCGAAGCGGTCGAGGGGCGCGAGCGTGCAATCCTTATCAGCACGACGCCGATCGACGGCGGTATTCGTATCGTCGTGTCCGACACGGGATCGGGGATGGATCAATCCACGCTTGATCATGCATTCGACGAGTTCTACACCACCAAGCCCGTCGGCAAGGGAAGCGGGCTCGGGCTCGCTTTATGCAAGCAGATCGTCGAGGCAGCTGGCGGGGCGATTCGGATGGAGTCCGAGGTCGGGGCGGGCACGCGCGTGGAAATTGATTTGCCGCTGCGCGCGCGACTCCAGACGGCCGCTTGAGCAATTGGCTGCACACGGACAAATGAAAGGGGTCTCAATGCATGTTCTCGTGATTGACGACGAGGCTGCGGTCAGACAGATACTGGTGGAAGCGGTCTCCCAGGCCGGGTATTCGGTTGATGACGCGCGCAATGCGACCGAAGCGGCTGCGAAGCTGGTTCGCGGCGACGTGGACGTGGCGCTTTGCGACATCAAGATGCCGGACGGCAACGGCGTCGACCTGATGCGATCGATCAAATCCAGCGGGATCGAGACCACGTTCGTGATGGTTACCGCGTTCGCATCCATGGAGACGGCAATCGAAGCGCTGAGGGCTGGTGCAGCCGACTACATCATCAAGCCGGTCAATAACGAAGAGCTTGGTCACAGGCTCGGGCAGATCGCCGCATTGCGTGGCCTGCGCGACGAGAATCAGGTGTTGCGCAAGTTCATGCGTGATCAGGCGAGCCCCTTGTTCAGATTCGAATCGGGGCCGATGGCGGAAATCGACCGGCTTGTCGGACGCGTCGCACCCACCGATTCCACGGTGCTGATCACCGGCGAGTCGGGAACTGGCAAAGGCGTGGTGGCACGTGCGATTCATGACAGGAGCCAGCGGGTCGATGCAATGTTTCTCCCGGTCAATTGCAGTGCAATACCGGAGCACTTGCTTGAATCCGAGTTCTTTGGCCACACCAAAGGCGCTTTCACCAGCGCCGACAAGTCCCGCAAGGGCCTGTTTCTACAGGCTGATCGCGGTACGCTGTTTCTCGACGAGATCGGTGAATTGCCGTTGCACATGCAGACCAAGTTGCTGCATGCCATCGAAGACAAGGAGGTTCGGCCCGTCGGATCGGAATCGCCGCGCCGGGTGGATACGCGCATCGTGGCGGCGACGAATCGCAATCTCGAGAACATGGTTCGCGAAGGCGGCTTTCGCGAAGACCTGTTCTTTCGGCTGTCGATGTTTCATCTGCATATCCCGCCCTTGCGCGAAAGGCAGTCCGATCTTCGCGGCCTGATCCGCTTCGTCCTTGCGCGTGCACGGGCTGGCACCAATGCGCGCATGCTCGAGATGGATCCGGATGCGGAAGAGCTGCTCCTCGGCTACCCCTGGCCCGGAAACGTGAGACAACTCGAGAACGTACTCAATCGCGCCTGCATACTGGCCGACGGCGATCACATTTCGATTGCCGATCTTCCGCCAGAGATAACGCGCACACTTGCGGCGCAAGTTCCGCATGGCATATCACATGCCAGGCAAGGTCGCAGTCTGCGCGAGCAGCTGCGCGACATCGAGGCCGACATCATCTACAAGACGCTCGAGGAGAACCACGGAGATCGCAGGGTTGCGGCCTCAAGACTCGGGATCGGATTGTCCAGCCTGTACAGGAAGCTCGAGGAGTTCGAGGAAGCGGGAATCGCGCGGGCATCCAGTCAAACCATCGTCTCGCCGCAGCCCCAAAACCCATGAACTCTGATCGATACAGCATGCACGCTCCGGTGCGTTGCAAGAGTCGGCCGATACGAAGATTTTTCGGGTCTGGGCTTAGATGGATCTTCCCGATACTGGGAATGGCTATTCTCACCCCTCGAGCGATTGCAGGGTCCGCCGAAGACTTTGAGGCAGGCAGAAAGGCTTTCCGCGCAGGCGACATCGTCACTGCGATGGCGCCGTTGAGACGTGCCTCGGAGGCCGGGCATGCAGCCGCGCAGGCGTTGTACGGGCAGATACTCGATCGATCTGAACTGGATGAAGAGGCAGTAGCCTGGTTCCGCAAATCTGCCGAACAGAACGATCCCGATGGCCAGTTCGGGCTCGGCTCGATGCTTGCATCGGGCGAAGGCATTCAGCGCGATCCGGTTGCGGCCCGTTCATGGATCGAAAAATCGGCGGCGCAGGGAAACGGGTTGGCGATCAATTTCCTGGCTCAAAGCTACATCAATGGACAGTTGGGGCTAACCGACGAAGACCGTTCGAGTCCTCAAGCGCTGGCGACATTGAAACAGGCAGCTGACCTCGGATTCTTGCCGGCCATCGAAGCCTTGGCGCAGGCCTTCGCAAAGGGCGGATTCGGTGCGGCGCCTGACCCGGCCGCGGCAGAGGCATACGCGAGGAAGGCCAATGAAAAGCGAAACGCGAAAGCGGTCCCGGCTGTGAGGAAATGACGAGAGAACCAATCGCCCGCATTGCGCTATCCGGAATGCTCTCAATCGGTCTCGTCGGAATGTCTGCGGCGGCGGATATTCGAAACGGCGGACGGCTTTATTCGATGCATTGTGTCGCCTGCCACGGAGCAGACGGAAAAAGCATCATGCCCGAAGCGCCGAATTTCGCGCGGGGCGAGCGGCTACTGCAGTCGGATATTTCCCTTCTCAATGCCATGCGGATTGGCCGGGGCGCCATGCCCGGATACATGGGCATCTTGTCGGACCGGGAAATACTGGACGTGATTTCATTTCTGAGAACTTTAAGATGAAGTGGTTCTTCCTTGGCTGTTTACTCCTTGTGTCACCGGCATTCGGACAGTCGCTATCGGCCGCGCCGCCTTCTGACGGTGACGGAATCCTCGAAACCTTCAATGTCGGCGAGAACGTGTATGTGCGCGCCCTGGCCGTCGAGAAGGCTTCGAATTCCCTGTGGGTTGGAACGTCGAGCGGTGTCAATGAAGTCGACCTCGCCACCGGAAAGCTCCGCAACACCTTCACTCGCAAGGACGGATTGGCGAATGAGTATGTGTTCGGTATCGGCATCGACGCCGAGGGGCACAAATGGTTCGGAACGAATGCGGGTGGGGCTTCGCGCTATCAGTCAGAGTCAGGCAAGTCCGGGAAATGGAAGACTTACTTTCCCATGCATGGTCTTGCGGACTATTGGATCTATGCCTTTGCAAACGACAAGCAGGGAAAGCTCTGGATCGGCACGTGGGCTGGTGCCAACCAGTTCGATCCGAAAACCGGCAAGTTCAAGACCTACGTCAAGGAACTGGTCAATGAGTGGGTCTACGGGATCGATGTCGACGCGAAGGGCAATGTATGGTTCGGCACCGAGGGTGGCGTGTCCGTGTTCGATGGAAAGAGATGGCGGTCGTGGACGCACAAGGACGGTCTGGGTGCGCCAAACGTCGAAAACCTGCCGGCCTCGGCGAATACCGGGCTGGGAACGCGTTCCCGCCACGACCTTTCAACCTTGACCCAGGGAAGTTCTACCTACAACCCGAATTACGTGTTCTCCATACTCGCCTCGATGGACGGATTCATTTGGGCGGGAACCTGGGGTGGTGGCGTTGCGAGGTTCGACGGAAGGAAATGGGTTAACTTCACGTCGCGGGACGGCCTCGCCGGGAACGTCGTCTATTCGATGGTGCGAGACGACAAAGGCCGGATGTGGTTTGGCACTGATCGCGGCGTTACGCGCTTCGATGGCAAGGATTGGCGCAGTTTCACGCCGCATGACGGCCTGCTCGATGCGAACGTCTATTCGCTGGCAGTTGCGCCGAACGGTGACGTTTGGGCTGGAACCCGGCGAGGCGTCGCCCGGATCGGCAGGAAATGAGGGGTATCGACGTGGCGATGAACCATACGGCAGCAGCGATGGCAGTGGTTGCACTCGGTGCAGCCGTGGCAGGTGCCTATGCGCTTGGCAAGCATCAGGGGGCGACGGCAATTCAGGCACCGTCGGCGGCTGTGTCGCCGTTCGGCAAGACGGCGGGTTCCGGAACTGCAAAGACAGCTCAGACAAGTGGCCAAGCTCCGCATCCCATGCCCGCGTCGGACACCGCGCCTTCTCAGGGCAAGGAAGGTACGATGGCCGAGGATCCGAACCAGAAGTTTACGCATTTCCGGGTCGGCAACAAGAACGTGAAGGCCATTCATGCCGAGGGTAGCACCGTATGGGTGGCAACGTCCGGTGGAGTAATCCGGTACGACACCGACAGCGACCAGTATCGTCTGTTCGATGCGCAAAGCGGGCTGTTGTCGAACGGAGTCTTCTACGTGGGACGGATCGGAGGACGGATCACTGTTGGTACCTACGGTGGTGGGATGTCCATCTACGACGATAAGGCCGACAAGTGGGAAACCTTGAATATCCCTGACGGGCTGGGGGATGCCTTTGTGTATGACGTCCTACAGGCCAAGAATGGAGACATCTGGATAGCGACGTGGTCCGGTGCCAATCGTGTCCGGGGTGGCGCGCTCAAGGATCGCTCGAAGTGGGATCTCTACACAGTGGAGAACACGGGAAAGGGTTTGCCCAACGATTGGGTGTACGGACTCGCGGAAGGCAAGAACGGCGACATCTGGCTGGCGACCGAGGGCGGGCTGGCCAAGTTCGCGGGGGGCAAGTGGGAGAACTGGAATCACGCGCGAGGTCTGGGGGCGCCGTATGAAAAGGTGAAAGCCGATATCGAGTTCAAGAGCGATCCCGGCAAAGCGTCCGTGCATCACGCCAAGCAGAAGCAGGAAATGGGATTGACTGACGTCGATCAGGCATACAACCCGAATTACATCGTTTCCCTTGAAGTGGACAACGAGGGCATCGTCTGGGCAGGAACGTGGGGCGGTGGCCTTGGCAGGTTCGATGGCAAGACGTGGAAGAACTACACGACGGCCGATGGACTGCCCGGCAATCATGTATTCATGCTTCAGCGTGATGCAAGGAATGCGTTATGGATAGGAACGAACAAGGGCTTGGCACGTTTCGACAACGACAAATTCTCTGTCATGACGACGCGTGACGGGCTCTTCTCCGATGCAGTTTTCTCGATGGCCACGAGTCCGGACGGCACGATGTGGGTTGGAAGCTTCGGTGGCGTGGCGCACTTGCGACCTGTCGGCGTGCCGAACTGATTGGGTCGGGGTGCGCCTGATGAAAATATTGGTTTGCGCATCGCCCCGCCTCGCGGCTTGGGCATTGGTTTTTTCGTCGAGGTCGCGAATTGGATAGTCCCTTCGGGCTCGATCTCAAGCTGGAAACCGATCGCGTCAGCATCAGCGAGGCTGGCGCAGCGGCCGCACTCGCCGCATTCTGGTCGATGCCGATCGCCCGCTACGCACAGCCGCGCTCGCTCGAGATTCTGGGGCGCTCCGTGCAACTCGTTCGCCTGCCAAGGGCTCACACGATATTCCGGCGCGGCGACATGCCCAGCGGGCTCTACTACGTTCTTTCCGGCACGGTGAAACTGCTAGCCCAGGCACCGGCCGGCAAAGAGAAGGTGATCGACATCTTTGGCGAGGGGCAACTCTTCGGCGAAATCGGTCTGTTCATGGACGGCCCCTATCGTTCCTGGGCGCAGACGAACGGGCGTTGCATACTCCTGTACGTTCCGCGGGACCGCGTGATCGAGGCAATAGGGCTCGATCTCGGGCTTGCCCAGCATTTCCTTCGCGAAGTGTCGAATCGCGCACAGATATTGATCGATGCGTTGACTGCAACCGTTTCGCGTCCTGCGCCAGGACGGGTTGCAGCATATCTGCTCGACCTTGCAGCGCGCGTTGGTGGCGGCGATCGACCGAGAGTGATCTTCCCGGCGACCAAGAGCGCCGTGGCTTCGCTGCTATCTCTGTCTCCGGAAGCGCTTTCGCGCGTACTGCGGCGTTTTCATGACCAAGGATGGGTTGAAGTGAACGGCCGGGCAGTGCGATTGCTCGATCAACGAAAGCTCAGAAGCCTGCTGGACACTTGAGCGTCTCGGATTCGGCTTTCGCCGCTATCCGCGACCGTTGCACGCTTTCACTCGTCGGCCGTTGCCGCGGCATTGGGCACCGAATGGCACCTTTCGCACGCGAAATGCGTGATGAACGCCACGCGGTCATGGCACATGCCGCACCATTGGCCGCGAAAAATCGATTCCATTGAAATCCTGGCTGCCCCGGTTTTTTGCTCGAAGGGTTTCGGGTGGCAGTTGCTGCAATCCAGCCAGGCCGTATGCGATAGGTGCGGAAAGCGTACCCAAGGCATCTGTTTGGTGTTCTTCAGTGTGACGTCGAGATCGAGCAGCTTTGCCGAGTCGTTACCGGCAAGACTCGACCGCGGCGAGATCCGCTCTTCCTTGAGCAGGCGCATCCAGTCGACGAATCCGGCACGATCCAGCGGAATCCCGGCCAATGACTGATTTGCTTTCTGCAACTGATGGAAAGCTGGATTGGTGGTGTCGTAGAAGCCGTCCTGTGCAGGGAGCGGAAGTTGCGATCGTTTGCGGACCTCTTCCGCGCCGGGGCGAATCGGGTCGGGGCCGGCAGCTGGTTCCTGCCGCCAATCCAGGGCTGGCTTGATCGGGCTTCCCAAGGGCAAGCCTTGCCCGGTGCTCGCAGTGGTGAAAAGGACCGCAAGCAACGTGACGAAAAGGCGCAATGAACGTTCCATGATCGACGGACTGTAGGCGCGAGTATCGAAAGCAATCACGATGCCCGCCAGGACGCCGATGCGGGCGATCTATAATCTGGCGATTCCCGGTTCCGGCCAGCCATGTACAACGCGTATTTTCGATTTGCGGAGTCGCCTTTCTCGATCGCACCCGATCCGCGCTTTGTTTTCATGAGCGCGCGACACCGCGAGGCACTTGCGCATCTGATGTACGGGCTGACGGGAGAGGGCGGGTTCGTCGTGCTGACCGGCGAGGTCGGGACCGGCAAGACGACCATATGCCGCTGCATGCTGGAGCAGGTGCCAAAGGATTGTGACGTTGCGTTCATGCTCAATCCAGGGCTGTCGGCAGTCGAAATGCTCGGTGCGATCTGCGACGAGTTGCACATCGCCTACCCCGATGGCCTCAACATCAAAGGCTATGTCGACCGATTCAACAATTATCTGCTCAAGGCCAATGCTTCCGGCCGACGTACCGTAGTCATCATCGACGAAGCCCAGTTGCTCGACCCGAAGGTGCTCGAGTTGCTGCGTTTGCTCACCAACCTGGAGACCAGCAGGCGCAAGCTGTTGCAAATCGTATTGCTGGGCCAGCCCGAACTGGTAGCGCTGCTCGAGCGCCCCGATCTGCGACAGGTTGCTCAGCGCATCGTTGCGCGCTACCACCTTCAACATCTCTCGAGGATCGAGGTGTCGGCGTACGTGGCCCATCGACTGAATGTTGCCGGTTGCCAGGCGCGCTTGATCCCTGAGTCGCTGATCGGCGCACTGTTTCGGTACACCAGCGGTGTGCCGCGCCTCATCAATCTTGTATGTGACCGAGCGTTACTTGGCGCATATGTCGAAGGCAAACAGACCGTTACTGCACCCATCCTTCGCAAGGCGGCTGCCGAAGTCTTTGGCACGAGCAAGTCGAAGAACTGGAAGCATGCGCCCGCGATTGCCGCCATGGCGTTATCGGTGCTCCTCGGGGCGTGGCTGATCTGGAAACACGGGGTGGGCGAACCCGCGGGCGTTCCTCTGAAAGCTGCTGCGGAGCAAGCCGCGGATTCCGCGAAACCCGATGTCGCGGCTGCCGCTGTGGCTTCCTCGAGTGATCCCGGCTCGGCGCGGGTCGTTGCGACCGCCCCTCGAGCCGAGACGGCAGCTGCGGTTGTTACCGCGCCACCGTCCCCACCTCCGGCGAAGGCGGCGCAACTGGAACTGCCGAAGCATGCCTCCGCGGAAAATTCGGAAGCGGAGGCCTATCGTGCGTTACTGGTGCGATTCGGCATGATCTACTCTCCGCACGGCAAGCTTCAGGGTTGTGCGTATGCGGCGTCGGTCGGACTCCGTTGCTTTGCGGGCAAAGGGAATACCGAGATACTCGAATCGTACAATCCGCCGATGCTCCTCTACCTGCAAAAGGACTCGGAACGTCATGCGGTCGTCCTGGACAGCCGCGACGGGCGACAAGCGACGTTTGTCGTGGGGGGGCGTACGCAGACTGCCCCGGTTGATGCGCTGGACGGATTATGGACGGGCGAATTTCTCGTTTTCTGGCGCCCTCCTCCTGGCATGCCGAAGCAGTTGCAGGCAGGCGCAAGTGGTGCCCCGGTGCGGTGGTTGGGAGACGCGCTGGACATTGTGTCCGGCACATCCCCTTCGCAAGGGACGGAAAGGTTCGATGCTGCGCTTGAAGACCGGGTGAAGCGATTCCAGGCTGCGGAGGGGCTTGATCCAGATGGCATCGCCGGCCCCTTGACCCTCCTGCGGCTGGGCCATAGAGTCGAGGCACGGCTGGCACGTGCGCGCGCAGCCGATGGAGCAAACTGAATGTCCTATATTCTAGATGCGCTGAAAAGATCCGAGTTGCAGCGCAATGCGACGAAGATCCCCACGGTGGCGGCGCCACTTGGCGTGCTGGTCGAATCGGCGCACCCAGGTCGCATGCAGTGGATCGTCGCGGCGGTAGTGCTTGCGGCCGCGATCGCTGCGGGGTTGCTGTGGTGGTTTGGCGCCACGTCGCCGCGCCAGTTGGCCCAGAATGTGTCGGCGCCGGTATCTGGGCCGGTTTCCTCGCCAGTCACCGATGCAAGGATCAATACCGAAGTCTCGCCTGGCACCGCGGTTCAGCCCGCCGAGCGAAATGATCTGCTGCCGAGGTTGAAACTGGCTGTGTCCATTCCGCCAAGGCGGGAGGATGCCAGCGTGGCGCATGCCGGTGGAGCCAAGGACAAATCGGCTTCTGCCAAACCGGGCAGCCGTATCCAGGAAGACGTGGCCGCACATTCGCCGGTTCAGCAAAAGGGTGCAGCGACTGCAACGGTCGGCTATGGCGATTTGCCCGCATCCGTGCGCCAGAACATGCCATCGCTTGCCATCAACGGCTTTGCCTCCGGTGACGGCGGAGCAGCGATGGTGGTTGTCGACGACAAGTTGTTACGCGAAGGGGACGAGGCGGCGCCGGGTGTTCGGGTCGAGCGGATTCTTTCTGACGGGGTCGAGTTCAGCTATAGAGGGTATCGTTTCCGTCGCTGAGTGTTGCGACGCAGCACTCGTTCGAACGACCTAGACTTTCGGTCTCGTTGCAGGTGAAGGCCGAAATCGACTAGAGTCCGCAGACACCAACAGCATCGGAGCGGGGTCGCGTGGCGTACCACCAGTTCATCAGGCGCAGCCGGGGGTGGGTTGCGTTGGCGGGGATAGTGTCCGGTCTGGCGCAGGCCGCAACCGACGACATTCAGGAAATGCCCGGCAGCCCGGCATTCGAATCTGCGGTTGCACGTACACGGGATGCAGAGACGCTCAAGGCGCTCACTGCCGAGGGGCAATTGCTTTACCAGCGCGAGCGGGTCAAGCTCGACGGCTATCAGTATTGCAGCCAAGCCGTAGCGCAGGCCGAGCGAGGGGATCTCCGGGAAAGCATCAAGTCTGCATCCAAGGCGCTTCACGTCGGGCAGGCCCAGGGAAACGAAGACCTTGTCGCCGTCTCCAAGCGCGACCTGGCGATTGCGTATAGCTATGCTGGAGAACTCGATCGGGCAGAGCAATATGCGCGCGAGTCTCTCGGTCATCAAGCTAGGAATCCCCAGATCGTGGCAGGTCCGGCCTACAAGGTACTCGGCGACGTGGCCACGCGCCGTGGCAAGCTTCCGGAAGCCATTGCTTTCTACAATCAGTCTTTTGAAGCGGCGAGTGACAGGTTCCGTCCGCTTGTCCAGTTGTCGCTGGCCAATGCTTACATCGCGAGCGGGGAGGCGGCGCGAGCCCGTAGCGAATATGACCGGATCACGAAACCGGAAAGCTCCCTCGCGGCGATGTATCAGCGAGGGTTGGGAAACCTGCTGATTGCTGAAGGCAAGCCTGCGGAAGCCCTGAAGGCTTTCGAAGTCGCGTCGGCTGCGGCAGCCGGACCCGATGCCGCCTATCACAAGTTGTGGGCGCTCGAAGGGATGGCACGCAGTGATCTGTCACTTGGCAATGTTTCCTCGGCGCGCTCGCGCTACATCGAAGCGGCTCGTCAATCAGAAGCGATTCGATCGAAGTTTCGAAGCGAGGAGTTCAAGTCTGGACTGTTCGGCGACGTGCAGAAGATTTTCGAGCAGGCCATCGTGCTGTCCATGGATGCAGGCGATATCGAAGGTGCATGGCAGTTGTCAGAGCGCAGTCGCGCGCGTGCGCTGCTCGACGTCGTTCGCGAGCGCGTTGCCGCCGATTCGGAGTCGAGTGCCGCGGTGAGCCTGAAGGAACTGCTCGCCAGCCTGCGCAAGGGCGAAACGCTGGTCCAGTTTCACAGTCTCGATGACCGACTGCTGGTCTGGATAGTCAGCGACGGCAAGATGGAGGGACGTTCGCTCCCATTGCGCAGTGCAGACCTCGGCGCAGCCGTCGAGGCTTTCCGTCGCTCGATCTTCGAGCGACGCCGCACGACCGTGGAACTTGCGGATGCGCTTCACGAGAAGCTCCTGGGGCCGCTTGCGTTGCCGGCCGATCAGCGGCTCATCATCGTGCCGCATCGCGGATTGCATTATCTGCCCTTCCAGGCCTTGCGCACGAAGGACGGATACCTTATTCAGCGGAACCCGATCGCCGTCGTGCCTTCTGCCAGCGTGGCGCTTCAACTCGCCAAGCGTCGTTTCGACGCAAGCAGCAAACTGGTGGCTTTCGGAAATCCGGCGAACGGCGCCCGGGAAGACCTTCCAGGCGCCGAGCGCGAAGTTCAGTTGATAAGCAACCTGTTTCCGGATCGACGCGTGTTCTTTCAACGCGATGCGTCGAAGGCGCGCTTCAGGGAGGCGGCCGGCGCAGGAAGGATTCTTCACGTGGCTGCTCACGCAGAGGTCGACAGCATCGATCCTCTGCATTCGCGGATACTGCTGGCCGCAGAGGGTAACGATCCGGGCTTCCTGGAGGCGCGTGAAGTCTATGCGGTCGACTTGAAAGGCGTGTCGCTGGTCACGCTTTCGGCATGCGAGAGCGGCTTGGGGCGCGTTGCGCGTGGCGACGAAATCCAGGGCTTTACGCGCTCGTTCCTGACCGCTGGCGCATCGGGGCTCGTCGTGTCGCTGTGGCCGGTCGCTGACGATTCGACAGAACTGCTGATGACAAAGCTGTACGGCGAGCTTGCGAAAGGCAGCGAGGCGATCGACGCCATGCGTTCCGCTCAGATCGCCGTGTTGGCCCAGAAGAAATTTGCCCACCCGTTCTTTTGGGCGCCGTTCAACCTCATCGGCGATTGGCGCCTGCGCACGGGCGGTTGAGCATCTTGTCGAGCATTCCGAACAACATGAAAACACCCGGCACATCGGCTCATTCCATCCCTGCAAGCGGCATTTGTTGCATGGCGCTCGTGATTATTTCGGCATTCCCGTTGCCGTCGCATGCCCAGTCCGCGCCCGATGCGGGAGGTGTGCTTCGAGAAACTGCCCCGCCGCAGAAGGTCATTCCACCGTCGCCCGACGTGGTGCCGGGTCGAGCGGTACCGGCCAAGCCGGCAGTCGCGCCGGGCGGTCCGGCGGTCACGGTCAGGGCGATTCGGTTCAGCGGCAATTCCGTATTCTCAAGCGAGGAGTTGCAGCGCCTCATGGTCGAGCGCATCGGACAACCGAATACGCTCGCCGACCTTGAGGCACTCGCAATGCGAGTGACCGAAAAGTATCGTGCTGCAGGCTATATGCTTGCGCAGGCCATCGTGCCGGTGCAGGACGTCACGGCGGGCGAGATCGAGATATCGGTTCTCGAAGGTGTGCTGGGAAGGGTGAGGGTCGAGGTGGATCCGGCTGCGCCGATCAAACCGGCCATCATCGAGCGCATTGCGTCGAGGCTGAAACCCGGGCAGCCGCTGCACAGCCGTACGCTGGAGCGCGTGATGTTGCTGCTCTCCGACCTGCCGGGCATCACGCCACAGGCTGCGCTGGAGCAAGGCGAGGCGTCTGGCACGAGCGATGTGATCATCGCAGTCGTGCCACATCGCCGTTGGGATTTCTCGCTGGATGCGGACAATCATGGTTCCCGATCCACCGGAGAACATCGCATCGGCGCGATCGGGCGAATCAATAGTCCGTTCGGAATCGGCGACAACATCGATGCGCGGGTTCAGATCGGGTCCGGCAGTGGTCTGACTTACGGGCGCTTGGGATACGAGTTGCCGATCGGCGGTGACGGTGCACGCCTTGGCTTGTCGTATTCCCGCCTCGATTATGCACTCGGCAAAAACTTCGCTCCGCTCGATGCAAGCGGACAGGCCGACGTCATCGATCTCAGCGTGACCTATCCGCTGATACGGTCGCGAAGCCGAAACCTGTTCGGCAAGTTTGGTTGGCAGCAGAAATGGCTCGATGACGAGCAGCGAGCGAGTGGATTCGTGTCTGCCAAGCGCATACACAGCCTGAACGCCGGCCTGGCCTATGAGGCACGGGACACGGCACTCGGCGGCGGATACACGAGCGCAAGCCTGACCCTATATCTCGGCGATCTGGAGATCGAGCAGGACGCGTTGCAGGAGCAGGATCGGCTCGGGCCCAGAGCCGAGGGACACTTCGAACGCCTGAATTATTCCGTCTCGCGGCTCAACGCGCTTAGCGGCAGGTGGAACGTGTTTGTTGGCGTGACCGGCCAGTTTGCAAGGCAGAACCTGGACAGTGCCGAAAAAATCGCACTCGGCGGCCCGCGATCGGTTCGCGCCTATTCGCCGTCCGAGGCGACGGTCGACGAGGGGCACGTGGCGAATCTCGAACTCCGGTACAGCGTTCTGCCGGAATTGTCGCTGCATGGCTTTTACGACTGGGGATGGGGTCGATTCAATCGGCACCGGTATGTCCCGGGAGAGGACAACGAGGTTTCACTTCGCGGCTATGGCGTGGGGGCGTTCTGGGGCGGGCCGGAGGGGATCACGCTGCGCACCAGCTTGGCTTGGCGCGCATCGGAACGGGGCACATCCGATCCGGATCGCGTGCCGCGCGTCTACCTGCAGGTCAGCAAGACATTCTGATCCAACAGCGCGACAAAGGGATGTAGAGGTCCAAAATGAAAAAGAATGTGCTGAAGGGATACCAGGCGCCGCGTCCGACCGCCATTGGCTTGGCGGTGGCCATGGCCTTTGCCCCCGCGATGCCTGTCTGGGCACTGCCGACCGGCGAGCAGGTCGTCGTCGGAAACGTGACCGTTTCACGCCCGACCACCGGGAACATGCTGATCCAGCAGAGCACCGGCTCCGCAATCGTGAACTGGAACAGTTTCTCGATTGGCGGAAACGAGGTGGTGCGCATCAACCAGCCCGGTGCTACCAGCGTCATCCTCAATCGCGTGACAGGTAATGACCCCAGCAGCATCTACGGCCAGCTTTCCGCAAACGGCAAGGTGTTCCTGGTCAATCCGAGCGGTGTCCTGTTTGGCGAGGGCGCGCGTGTCGATGTCGGCTCCCTGGTCGCCTCGACGCTGTCGATCGGCAACGCGGATTTCCTTGCGGGCCGCTACACGTTTTCCGGGCCTGGCGGTGCGCTCGTCAATCGTGGGGCGATTACTGCCGCGCAGCAAGGCACGGTCGCACTGCTCGGCGGAAGCGTGACCAACGAAGGAACGATCACGGCGCGCATGGGCACGGTCGCGATGGGTTCGGGGCGACAGATCACACTGGATCTGGCTGGTGACGGGTTGTCCCAGCTCACTGTTTCGGAAGCTGCCCTGAGCGCGCTTGTGGCAAATGGCGGTGCGCTCGTGGCAGATGGCGGGCAAGTGCTGCTGACTGCGCGCGCGGTCGAGGCGCTGGCCTCCGGGGTCATCAACCAGCGTGGGGTGGCTCGCGCGCAGACGCTGGTCGAAAGGAACGGGCGCATCGTTCTCGATGGAGGCGACAACGGGACCACGATCGTCTCGGGAACCCTCGATACCACCGGCAACACCTCGGGCAGCAAGGGCGGGGAGATACAGGTACTGGGCCGCAACGTCGGCATCGTCGGCAATGCAACGCTCGATGCGAGCGGCAAGGCCGGCGGCGGCAATGTGCTAATTGGTGGCGACTACCAGGGACGGAACGTATCGGTACGCAATGCCGAGGCGACGTTCATCGGTCGTGATGCCAGTCTGCGTGCGGATGCGATTGACAACGGCGACGGTGGCAAGGTCATCGCCTGGGGCAGTCAGGTCACACGCGCGCATGGGATGTTCAGTGCGCAAGGCGGCGCGTCTGGTGGCAACGGCGGGCTGATCGAGACATCGGGAAAGTTTCTCGATATTTCGGGTGCGCGAGTTTCCGCGGGGGCGTCGAAGGGTATTGCAGGAGAGTGGCTGCTTGATCCGATCGACATCACGATTCAGTCGGGGGCGGCCGGCGCGAGCGCCAACGCGGGGGCGACGCCGAACTTCGTGTCGAGTGCGACGCCCTCCACGATTACCGATGGCGATATCGAGGCGGCGTTGAATAGCGGCACTTCGGTGTCGATTACCACCAGCAACGCGGCGGCAGTAAGCGAATTCGGGAGCATCACGATTGCGGCCGGAACCGTTATCGACAAGACGGCAGGGGGCGACGCGACCTTAACGCTGACGGCCGAGCGAACGATCCAAATGGATGGCAACGCGTCGATCCGGTCGACTGCGGGCGCGTTGAACGTCGATTTCAACAGTCGTGGCCTCTTTCAAGCGATTACCGCTTCCACCTCGATTGTTGGCGGCGGCATCGTGATGTCGAGCGGAACCTCGATCTTTACAAACGGCGGGAACGTTCGCTTTTATGGGGCGGACGACCCTGTTGCGGGCCGCTCCCGTGGCTTTTCGGCGACAGCGAATCTTGGGGCAACCACGGCCACGTCAGTCCAGATTCCTAATGGAATTGCATTGAACGGGGCGACGATTGATGTCTGTGTCGGTGGCGCATCCGGCGCGTGTGGTGGAGGGACGGGCACGATTTCCCTGCGAGGCCAAGGGGCTGCTACCAGTACCCAGGTTTCGACCGGGGCAGGCACTGTTACAAGTGCGGACGGCAATCCAGGCGTTCTGATTTTCAATAGTGCACTTCGGTCTGGAGCGGGATCGATCTCCGTTGACGGGCTGGGATCACTGGGGGGGATCGGAACTGCGTCGGTCGGGAATTCAAGCATCGCTTCGCAGACCGGGAACGTGATACTCGTCGGCACCGGCGTCGGCGTCAATGGCGCATCGGTCGACGATCCGGTAGGTCTGCTGATTGGGGCGACATCGATTCAAACCGGCGGCGGTGCCTCGCTTGCGGGCACGGGTGGCGATGTATCGGCACAGGTTGCAGCGATCGCCGGGGCAGCGACACCGAACACGGTTCGCTTCCCGACCTATGGCGTATTGATCGATACGTCATCGGTCACTGCGGGCCTGGGCAGAACCATTTCCGTATCCGGGCAGGCGGGAAATAATGGCGTTTCGGTGAACGGGGCAGGTGTCGTTTCGACGCTGGACGCGCGAGACGTTCAGATTGGATTTTCGGGAGCTGGTGCACTGAACGCTTCCGGGGGGGCAGTCATCGTCAATGGTGGAACGTTCGGTGTCCAGGCGAACGGTTCGTCGATTGACGTATCTCGAACCGGCGGAACGGGCGGCTCGGTTCAGATCGGCGGCGTTGACGTCGGCGTATTCCAGACAACAATCACGGCCAATGGAACTGCGGGTGGCGGTCTGATCGCGCTGGATGCCGACAATGTTGCGTTTGTCGCCTCGAACGCCACCTTATCAGCGAACGCAACGACCAGCGGAAGCGGCGGCACCATCCGGGTTCGGGCGCTCGGGTCTGCAGGGCCGACGTCGGCCTCGACTGCGCGTGTTTATGGGACGTTGTCCGCAACCGGCGCTGGTGGTGGCAACGGCGGCACGATCGAGACGTCCGGCTTTGCGCTTGATGTGAACGGTATTTCGGTCAATGCATCGTCGGCAGGCGGGCAGGCGGGCACTTGGGTCATCGATCCGATCGACGTGACCATCTCGGATGGCGCAACGGTTGGTGGGACCGTACCGGATTTCGTTGCGGCGGTACCAGGGGCGAATGTCCAGGATACCGATATCTCGAACGCGTTGAGCACCGGAACCAACGTCTCGATCAGCACGAGCGGCGCCGTCGGCGTGCCCGAACAGGGCAACCTGACGATGAATGGCAATGCGGCGATCGTAAAATCCGGCGGTGGCAATGCAACGCTGACGTTGAATGCTCACAACAACATTTCGATTTTCGGCAGCATCACGTCGACGTCAGGGGCGCTGGGCGTCGATCTGAACAGCGATTCTGACAGCGTCAACGGTGGCGCGATCACGGTTGCGGGAAGCAGTGCGCCGATCTCGATTTTCTCGAACGGCGGCGACATTCGCTTCTATGGCCAGGGCGGGCCGGGTACAGGGCGGGCGAACAGCGCGCCCGGTTCGGGGCTGGCAGGTATTCGTGTCACCAATGCAGTAATCGATGCGCGGGTTGGCCAGAGTGCGGCCGGTGTCAGCGGCAATATCCTGATGCGCGGCGAAGGGTCGCAACTCCAGTTCCTTGCCGGGAGCGGGGTCAGCATCGAGGCTGCGACGCTTGCCGCATCGACCGGGTCGATCGAACTGAATGGATTGGGCGGTACCGGCGGCGATGGCGTCCGAATCATGGCCGCAGATCCAGACTTTACGGGCCCCGCACCGTTGGCCGGTGCGAGCGTCATTGGCGGGGCCGGAGGTGTCCGGATCTGGGGCTTGGCGCCGCAAGAGGCCGAGGGTTTGGGGCCTTTCTTGAATTCTGGTGTTCTGATCGGCGGCGGTTCAGTTGCTGTCGCGAACGGCGTGATCGACATACGGGGTCGCTCAGAAGGGCAAACCTGGTCAGGCGTTCAACTGACGGATGTCGGGCTTGGTGGCAACCTTCCCAGTTCGGTTTCCACCTCGGGGGCAAATGGTCGCATTCTCGTCAGCGGGGAAGGAACTGTCGGGGTTCCCGGCGTGGAGATTGCAGCTGGCGCGACGGTCGGATCAGCGGCAACCCAGGCGCCGATCGTCATTCGTGCGGCGAACAACGGCGATACGGATGCCCTCGTCCTAGCGGGAACGCTTCGAGGCTCAGGAGTTCTCAACCTGCGCCCCGGCGGTGTTAGTGCGGCGCCTCAGTTCAATCTGGTCGACCAAGTCGCGACGCCGATTACGATCAGTGCCGGGAATACCGGGTTCGATCTAGCGACTGCCGAAATCGCACGAATCCAGCCTGGATTCGCGTCGATCGTTTTGGGATCAAACACGCATTCCGGCAGTATCACGGTTGATGCGGCGGCCTCTTTTGCCGATCCATTGACGCTGCAGAATGACGGCGGCGCAGGCGGGGTCGCGATCAACGCCGTGTTGAACAATGGGGCTCGGAACCTGACCCTCTCGAGTGGTGGCGCGATTACTCAGGCGGCACCGATCACGGCAGGTGGCTTGCTCGTGCGCGGGGTTCCGTCTTCTGCCGCAACCCTGAACAATGCCGGCAATGCCGTGGGTACGCTTTCGGTCGATCCGCCGGCAAGTTTCAGTTTCGTCAACAGCGGGGCGTTGACGCTCGGGCCGTTGAGTACCACAGGCTTCTCGGCGGCCACGAACCTGCCGCAGACCATCGCAGCCGCAAATTCGGCCTCCGCCGGAAACTTCCAGGTCCAAACCCTCGCCGGCAATCTGACCCTGAACCAGAACGTCACGACGTCGAACGCGGGGTCCTCAATCGATCTCGCAGCCGCGAATCTGTTCGTCAATGCAGGCGGCGGCGACCTGAATCCGGGCGCCGGCGGCGTCTGGCGCGTATGGGCCAATTCATGGATCGGAGAGACGCGCGGCGGCCTTGCGCCGGGCAACACCCTGCCGAACCTCTACGGGTGTACGTTCGGCGATTCCGCAAATTGCGGTGGCAGTGGTGTGACTATCACACCCGCCAATCATTTCCTGTATTCACAGCGGCCCGATCTGTTGTTGGACGTCAACGATATCGTACGGACCTATGGCTCACCCAATCCTCCGCTGACGCCTGTTGCGCCCGCAGGCTTGCTGACCGCCCTGGGGGATACGCTGGCCGATGCAGCGACGGGTGGTTTCTCGACGGTCGCAACGCAAACTTCGCCCGTCGGCGTCTACGCGATCACGGGCGCTTTTACCTCGCCGGCCGGTTACATCCTTGAGGTCAGCGGAGGGTCGGTGACGGTCAATCCCGCTGTGCTAACCTACACTGCAGATCCCTCCACACGCGATCAGGGGCAGCCCAATCCGGTTTTTTCGGGAGCGGTCAGTGGGTTCGTGCTGGGCGAGACCTTGGCCACCGCCACGGGGGGTGCCTTGGCGTTTACTTCGCCAACCGATGCGACGACGGCACCGGGTTCGCATCCGATCAATGGCTCGGGATTGACGGCCGGGAATTACACGTTCGTGCAGGCGCCATCCAACGCGACTGCACTCACGATCCTTCCCGTTGGTAACCCGCCGCCACCGCCGCCACCGCCGCCACCTCCACCTCCACCTCCACCTCCACCTCCACCTCCACCGCCTCCCCCGCCGCTGCCTGAACCGGGAACGCAGGTGCAGGAACCCATCAGCACGGTGCTGCGCAATACGCCGGAGACTTCGTTCCTCTATGACCGCAATCTCGGCTTGCCGATGATGTGCTCTTCAACCGGACCGGTTGCGCTCGATCGAGGAGAGCAGGGCATCGACATCTTGTCGCTGGAGTGGTCACGTGTACGGCAGCGGCCAAACTTGTCGAATTGCGTCGATCTTGCGGAGCGCAACGGGTGCAGCGACTTCTGACGCGCCATTCCCTCGTCGGAAATGTGTGACTTATTCCCTTCCGCCGGGTGGCGTAGTCCGTCGGGCAAGTTGACGATGTTACGTTGCTGCGGCAACGTGTCGTCTGACGATCAATCGATCATTTGTTGAATTTCAGTCGGCTATGAACAGCATCGAGATTGGTTTTGGAGGTGTGCAGTGATCGATATCGAATCGCTGCTTGCGCCTGTGTCGGAAGAGTCGCCGTGCGGGCCGGATTTGGAGTACGACCCTGCGTTCCTCGATCTGGACCAAGCTGCGCGTGGCAAGCCGGAACAGCAATTCGGAGACACGGTTATTCCTGCCGAAGAACCGGATTGGGGGGCGGTGCGGGCGGGGGCTATTGCGCTTTTAGGGCGCACCAAGGATCTCAGGGTGGCGGTGATGCTGGTCCGCTCGCTGGTCAGAACTGCCAATTTCAAGGGCTTTGCGCCAGGCATCCGACTGGTGTGCGACATGGCGCAGCATTTCTGGGACGACGTGCATCCGCAGCTCGATCGGGAAGATGCTGATGATCCGACGATGCGAATGAATGCGCTTGCGCCCCTGGTCGATATCGATGTCATGGTGCGCGACCTGCGCGATTCCTTTCTTGTCGATTCCCGCCAGCATGGCCGGCTCGCCATTCGCGACGTCGAGATTGCACTTGGCAAGTTGCCGCCGCGCGAGGATTCGGAGCCGCTCGCGATGGGTGCGATCCAGAGCCTGTTGCTGGCCGCGGTCGAGGAAGATCCGGAGCTGGTCGAGTCCGTCAAACAAGGCATTGCAACTGTCGGCGAACTTTCGACGTTCTTGTCCGACAAGGTCGGTGCCGGCAACGTGCCGGATTTCAGCGCGCTGATGGATATCCTCAAGTCGGTGCGTCAGATTTTGCCGGCCGCAGTCCAGGTGGAGGGGACGCCCGTCGGCGAGACCGTAGGCGAGCAGGGCGCCCCGGTGCCGATCAGCGGAGATATCAGAACACGCCAGGATGCACTGTTCATGATCGACAAGATCATCGCCTACTTCGAGCGCAATGAGCCGACCAATCCCGCTCCGCTCCTGTTGCAACGTGCGAAGCGGCTGATGAACATGAGCTTTGTGGATATCATCAGAGACATGGTTCCGGATAGCATGCATCAGATCGAGACGATTGCCGGCCTCGGTCGAGAGGATTCATAGAAGGGACTTACCCGCGCCTGTCGTGTCCGCGCGACACGTGGCCTTGTGGGCTGATTGAAGTGATCGAAGAAGGAGGAATGCCGTGGCAACCAGCAGTCAGAAATTCATCGCACGCAACCGCGCACCCCGTGTGCAGATCGAATATGACGTAGAATTGTACGGGGCCGAGAAAAAGGTTCAGCTTCCGTTCATCATGGGGGTTTTGTCGGATCTTTCCGGTAAGCCGACAGAGCCGTTGCCGGCAGTTGCTGACAGGAAGTTCCTCGAGATCGACGTCGACAACTTCGACAGCAGGATGAAGGCAATGAAGCCCAGGGTTGCCTTTCAGGTGCCAAACACCTTGACGGGCGAGGGCAACATCAGTGTCGACATTACCTTTGACAGCATGGACGACTTTTCGCCCGCCGCTGTCGCAAAGAAGGTAGATGCGCTGAACAAGCTGCTTGAAGCCCGGCAGCAGCTGTCCAACCTGATTACCTACATGGATGGAAAGACCGGGGCGGAAGAACTGATTGCCAAGCTGATCAAGGATCCGGCATTGCTCCAATCTCTGGCTGCAGTCAAGAAACCCGAAGAAGGCGGCGCCGCTTGAGCGGCGGATGCATCCATCTCTCAGGAGAAAGCAATGGCTGAAGCACAACAGAGTTCGCAACTGCAGGGCGTGACATTCGAGGGCAACGAACTGGGAGTACTTCTGCAGAAGGAGTTCAAGCCCAAGACCGACGAAGCCAAGAGTGCAGTCGAACAGGCGGTACAGACGCTCGCGCAGCAGGCACTGGTCAATACCAAGGTCATCGGGTCCGATGTCGTTCTGTCCATCGAGGCGATCATTGCCGAGCTCGATCGCAAGCTGTCCGAGCAGATCAACCTGATCATGCACCATCAGGACTTCCAGAGGCTCGAAGGCGCGTGGCGCGGTTTGCACTATCTCGTCAATAACACCGAGACCGACGAGATGCTGAAGATCCGCGTGATGAACATCACCAAGCTGGAGCTCGGCAAGACGCTCAAACGTTACAAGGGAACGGCCTGGGATCAGAGCCCGCTGTTCAAGAAAATCTACGAGGAAGAATACGGTCAGTTCGGCGGAGAGCCTTTCGGCACACTGGTCGGAGATTACTACTTCGACCAGAGCCCTCCCGACGTCGAACTGCTCGGGGAGATGGGCAAGGTCTCCGCTGCAGCGCACTGCCCCTTCATTGCCGGCGCAAGTCCGACGGTGATGCAGATGGACACCTGGCAGGAGCTGGCCAATCCGCGAGATCTCACCAAGATATTCACCACGCCCGAATACGCGGCCTGGCGCTCGCTGCGCGAGTCGGAGGATTCGCGTTATATCGGGCTCGCAATGCCGCGCTTCCTTTCGCGCTTGCCCTACGGTGCGAAGACCAGCCCGGTAGAGGAATTCGACTTCGAGGAAGACACCGGCGCGGCGGATCACAGCAAATATACTTGGGCCAATGCGGCCTATGCGATGGCGACCAATATCACGCGGTCGTTCAAGCTTTATGGATGGTGCTCGCGCATACGTGGTATCGAATCGGGCGGAGCAGTCGAGAATCTGCCGACCCATACGTTCCCGACCGATGACGGCGGTGTGGATATGAAATGTCCCACCGAGATCGCGATATCGGATCGGCGCGAAGCGGAACTGGCGAAGAACGGATTCATGCCGCTCGTCCATCGCAAGAATTCCGATTTTGCGGCATTCATCGGCGCGCAATCCTTGCAGAAGCCGTTCGAGTACGACGATCCGGATGCGACCGCGAACGCCAACCTGGCGGCGCGTCTGCCATATTTGTTTGCAACCTGCCGCTTTGCACATTATCTAAAATGCATCGTCCGCGACAAGATTGGTTCGTTCAAGGAGCGCGATGACATGCAGCGCTGGCTCAATGACTGGATCATGAAGTACGTGGACGGGGATCCTTCGATCTCGTCCGAGGAAACGAAATCACGGCGGCCGCTGGCGGCCGCCGAGGTCGTAGTCGAGGAAGTCGAGGGAAATCCCGGGTACTACACGTCGAAGTTCTTCCTGAGACCGCACTACCAGCTTGAAGGCCTGACCGTGTCATTGCGCCTGGTCTCTAAGCTGCCGTCCGTCAAGGCTGGCGGGTAGGGGATCCGGATGTAGGTGGCCCGCCATTGCGGGTGTTGATTTTTGATTTTCCAAGGAGAATGCAAAATGGCAGGCGGAGCAGTTGACTATTTTCTGAAGCTCAATGGTATCGAAGGCGAATCTGCGGATTCTAAGCACAAGGCCGAAATCGATGTTGAATCCTGGTCGTTCGGCGTTTCGCAGGGCGGATCTTTCAGCAGTGGGGGTGGCGGCGGCGCAGGCAAGGCGGTCGCGCAGGACTTCCACTTCGTGATGAAGATCAGCAAGGCGACGCCGAAGCTGCTCGATGCATGCTGCACGGGCAAGCACATTCCCGATGGCACCCTGACTTGCCGCAAAGCGGGCGGAGGACAGCAGGAATTCCTCAAGATCAAGTTCACCGATCTGTTGGTTAGCTCGATTCAGGACGGTGGCTCGGGCGGGAGCGACGTGATCCCGATGCAGCAGATCAGCCTCAACTTCGCCAAGATCCAGTACGACTACGCCGAGCAGAACAAGGATGGATCGCTTGGCGCCGCGGCATCGGCCGGATACGACTTCAAGAAGAACGAGAAAGCCTGATACCGTGCAAGGCCGCAGATGGTGTGGCGGCGATGAGCCAATGCCGGGGTCGATGCATCGACCCCGGCAGGCTCGGATCAACTTTTCGGAGTGATTTATGGCGGTCGGTGATTGCGTAATCCTGCTCGACGGGATCCAGGGCGAATCGGCAATCGCGGGGCGGGCGAACCATATCGACGTGTACTCATGGAACTGGGGCATGAGCTGGAATGCGGGCCTCTTCCAGGGTGCAAAAAAAGGTGGCGCCGATGTACGCAATCTGACCTTCGAGCACTTGATGGACGTTGCATCGCCTTCGTTGATGAGCAAATGCGTCGGCGGTTCGGTGATTCCCACGGCTGTCTTGAAACAGTACAAGGCTGGAACGAATCCGCCGTTGCTCTACCTGAAGATTACCCTCGAGGAAGCGCGGGTTACGTCGATCGAGAATGGGCTGGCCAACGTCGAGCTTCAGGCGACGGAGCGCGTCACGCTGGCGTTTCGCCGTGTGATGGTTGAACACACCATGCAGGGCAAACCCGGCGGGTCAGACAAGACGATCACGTTCAATTGGTCCATTCAGGATCAAGGCTGAAGCGCTGGAATGTTCGTTGACAACGCGCGGCTGGCGTCGCGCGTTGCTTGAAGAAAGAGAAAACATGAGTGCGCTCGCACTTGCGGAATCCAGCGTGCGTGACGGTGATCCGGCCGGCGCGCTCAAGCAGCTCACCGAGGCCGTCAAGGCCCACCCGGCGGATGCCAAGCTGCGCGTGTTCTTGTTCCAGTTATTGTGCGTTCTCGGAAAATGGGACCGTGCGCTGACACAGCTTGAACTGTGTGCCGAGATGGATGCGTCGGCGCTGGCCATGCGCGAGATGTACCGGGAGGCCATCCGCTGTGAACGTCTGCGCGAAGAGGTGTTCGCCGGTCGCAAATCGCCGATGCTGTTCGGCGAACCCGAGGGGTGGATCGCGCTGCTGATCGAGTCCCTGATTCGAAACGGACGCGGCGAATCCGCCGAGGCTGCTCGTCTGCGTGAGCAGGCATTCGCGGACGCGCCGGCGACTTCCGGCAAGGCGGATGATCATGCTTTCGAGTGGATTGCCGATGCGGACATGCGCCTCGGTCCGGTGCTCGAGGCGATCATCAACGGGCGTTACTACTGGGTTCCGTTCAACCGTCTGTTGCAGGTAAGCATCGAAGCGCCGACCGACCTGCGGGACTACGTCTGGGCGCCGGCCCAACTCCAGTTTGCCAATGGTGGCGAAACGATCGCGCTGATTCCCTCCCGTTACCCGGGATCGGCTGCGAGTGAGGATGGTCTCGTCGCATTGGGCAGAAAGACGATGTGGGACGAACCGCAGTCGGGGCTTTATATCGGGCAGGGGCAGCGCGTGCTTGCCACGGATTCGGCCGACCTTGCGATGCTCGAGATCAGAACCATTTCGCTCGACACGACCCAGCCGGCCGCGGGCTGAGATCTGCCGGGCAAGCAGAGATGGCCGAACTCACTCCGCTGGAACGCCTGCAACCCGCATTGCTCGACAGGCTCATCGACGACACACCTGACAAGAAGCAGGAGCCACGCGAGCAGCGTCTTCTGACTCGCCAGCGTTTCCGCCAGGCAGTGTTGCGTGATCTGGGCTGGCTCTTCAACGCAGCGCGGCCGACGATGGATGCGACGATGGCCGCCTGTGAGCATGCTCAGCATTCTGTCGTCAACTATGGCCTGCCCTCGATGTCGGGCGAAACGGCATCGACCTTCGACGTCGTCGCCCTGGAGGCATCGATCCGCCAGGCCATCGTCGATTTCGAACCGCGCATCGATGCCTCGACCTTGATCGTGGAGGCGAAGGTGGCGCAGGTCGCACTGGATCATCACAACCAGTTGCAGGTGCAGATCCGCGGCAGCATGTGGGCGCAGCCGGTGCCCATCGAGTTGTTGCTGCGCACCGATGTCGACCTCGAAACCGGGCAGGTCGCCGTACACGATCTCAGTCGGTAGCCACGCCATGGATCCGCGCCTGCTGCGCTATTACAACCAGGAACTCACCCATGTGCGGGAAATGGGTGCGGAGTTCGCGCAGCAGTTCCCGAAGATTGCCGCACGGTTGGGTATCGACGGCATCGAGGTGTCCGATCCTTATGTCGAGCGTCTGCTCGAAAGCTTTGCTTTCCTCGCGGGGCGTGTCCAGCTCAAGCTCGATGCGGAGTTTCCGCGCTTCACCCAGCGCATGCTGGAGATCATCTATCCGCAATACTTGGCGCCGACGCCGTCGATGCTGATCGCGCAGTTGAAGCCCGACGTGAGTGATTCCAATCTCGTGCGCGGGTTCACGATCCCTCGCGGAAGCACCATGCGCAGCCTGCTCGGCAAGGGTGACCTCACGGCGTGCGAGTTTCGCACTGCGCACGATGTCCGTCTGTTGCCGCTGGACGTCGCGGCAGTGAGCTATTTTGCCTATGCGCCCGACTTGCCTCTCACGCAGTTGCCAACCGCCAATCGCATCAAGGGTGGCTTGCGCATCCGGCTGAGGCTGGGATCGGAGCTCACTTTCAGGCAGGTCGATTTGCCGAGCCTGCCGATCTACCTGTCCGGCAGCGATGACATTGCATTCAAGCTGCACGAGCTTGCGCTGGGTTCCTGTCTAGGCATGCTCGTCGTTCCCGCGCAACGCCCGCAACCCTGGTACGAGTTCATTCCACCCGGGCAGATCGAACCAATTGGATTCGACGATGCGGAGGCGTTGTTGCCGGTGACTTTGCGGGGCTTCCAGGGGTATCGACTGATCCACGAGTACTTTGCGTTTCCGCAGAGGTACATGTTTCTCGACCTGAAGGGGTTGACGCCTGCGCTGCGCCGTTGCGACGGAAACGAGATCGAGATCGTGCTTCTGTTCGGACGCAACGAGCCGACGCTGGAAAGCATGGTCGATGCCTCCAACATCAGCCTTTTCTGTACGCCGGCAATCAATCTTTTTTCCAAGCGCGCGGACAGGATCCATCTGACCGACAGTGTTTATGAGTACCACGTCGTCCCGGACCGCACGCGCCCGATGGACTTCGAGGTCTACGACATCGAGTCGGTGACGGGTTACGGGACGGGCGTAGATGCCGAGCGGAAGTTCCTCCCGTTCTACGTGGACTTCCACACCGAAGATGTCGAGCACAACGCCTACTACACTTTTCAGCGTGAGCCGCGCCTGCTGTCGGCCAAGCAGAAGCGGGTCGGGCATCGCTCGAGTTACATCGGCAGCGAAGTCTTCCTTTCGCTGGTCGATCCGCAGGAGGCGCCATTCGGTGCGGCGCTCAAGCAGCTTTCGGTCGTGACCACCTGTACGAATCGCGACCTTCCGCTGCAGATACCGACCGGCGTCGGAACCACCGATCTCAACCTCGACACGACGGCGCCGGTGATTTCCGTACGCGTCGTCAAGGGACCCTCCCGACCCTATTCCTCGTTGCGCGTAGGCAATGTCGCCTGGCAGTTCATCAACCACCTCTCGTTGAACTACCTATCCCTGCGCGACGCCGGCGCTGAAGACGGTGCGGCCGCGCTGCGCGAAATGCTGCGGCTCTATGCCTTGAGCGAGGACCCTGCGCTGACGCGGCAGATCGATGGCTTGCGCGCGGTAAGCGTCCGGCCGACGGTGCGTCGATTCCCCTTGCCCGGGCCGGTCACGTTCGCCCGAGGGTTGCAGGTTGAGTTGGAAACAGACGATTTGTCGTTTCAGGGCGCAAGCCAGTTTCTGTTCGGCGCGGTCATGGAGCGCTTCATTGCGCGCTATGCCTCGCTTAACTCCTTTACCGAAACCGTGCTGCGCTCGAATAGCCGCGGCGAATTGATGCGCTGGAAGCCGAGATGCGGGACGAGACCGATCGTCTGATGTTCTATCGGGCGCTCGAGGAGCGTCCGCACGATTTCGACTTCTTCCAGTCGCTGCGTCGCATCGAATGTCTGAACCCCGACAAGCCGCGCTTGGGCCGTGCCCAGCGGCCGGTAGATGAGCCGGTTCGCCTCGGGCAAGACGTGTTCATGAACTTCGCCCCGGCACCGATCGCTTCGTTCGGGAAGGGTGAAGCCGACCGCGCCCCCCGGCTCGACCAGCGCATCTTCGGTTGTTTCGGCCCCAACGGGCCGTTGCCCCTGCATCTGACGGATTTCGTGCGCGAGCGCGTGCTGCATCACGGCGATCGCACCTTCGTCCGTTTTGCAGACGTGTTCCATCACCGCCTGCTCGAGCTGTTCTACCGGGCCTGGGCGAGTGCCCAGCCAACGGTGAATCTCGACCGGCCCGGCGAGGACCGCTTTGCGGTGTTCGTGGGTTCGCTGGTCGGCATCGGCAGTCCAGGTACGCGCAACCGCGACGCCACCGGCGATTTCGTGAAGCTGTTCTTCTCCGGAGCGCTGGTGCGTCAGGTACGCAACGCGGATGGTCTGCAATCCATCCTGTCGGGCTATTTTCAACTGCCAGTTGCAATCGAGCAGTTCGTCGGCCACTGGATGCCCTTGCCGCAGGGCGATTGCACGCGCCTGGGTAGCAGGACGGCGGGTGCACAACTCGGTGTCGGTGCTGTGCTCGGCAGTCGCGTGTGGGATCGCCAGCACAAATTTCGCGTTCGCTTCGGCCCGCTGACGCTGGCGCAGTATGAAGCGTTTCTGCCGGGCGGCAAGGTGCTTCCGCGGCTGGTGGCGCTGGTGCGGCAATACCTGTGCTTCGAACTCGAATGGGATGCGCAGCTCGTGCTCAAGCGCACGCAGGTGCCGCGCACGCGGCTGGGCATCTATGGCCGGCTTGGCTGGACGACCTGGGTCGGCAGAATCCGCGACAAGCACGACCCCGACGATTTGACGCTGGACGCCGAAGGCGTGCTGGCGCAGCATGAACGCATGGCGGCGCGACGCGCCCGGCCCCACAACATCGCGACCGCTGCCGCGCCGGCAGCGGCGCCAGCCTGAGGAGGAGAAGAAGAATGAGCGAGATCAGCCGCGTTGCATTGTTCGGCAAGCTGAATGCCATCGCCTACAAGGCGATCGAAGGTGCAACCGTATTCTGCAAGCTGCGCGGCAATCCCTACGTGGAACTCGAACACTGGGTGATGCAGATCGTGCAGACGCAGGATACCGACTGGCATCGCGCAATCCAGCACTTCGGCCTCGACGTCAACGTTCTGGCCAAGGACATCACGGCCGCGCTAGACCGGCTGCCGCGCGGCTCCACCGCGATCTCCGATCTCGCCGAGAACATTTCCGATGCAGTCGAACGCGGCTGGGTCTACGGCACGCTGAAATTCGGCGAATCTCAGGTGCGCACCGGCCACCTGCTGTTCGGCATGCTGAAGACGCGCTCGCTTGCCAACCGGCTGATGAACATCTCGAAGGAGTTCGACAAGATCAAGCCCGATGTGCTGGGCGACGAATTCGGCAAGATCACCGCCGGCTCGCCCGAGGAAAGCCTGCGTGCGAGCGATGGCTCCGGCGTCGGCGGCGAACCGGGCGAGGCCAGCGGTGCCATGTCGCCCGCTGCGATGGGCAAGCAGGAGGCGCTGAAGAAATTTGCCGTCGACCTCACCGAGCGGGCGCGCAAGGGCGAGATCGATCCGATCTCCGGCCGCGACGAGGAGATCCGCCAGATCGTCGACATCCTGATGCGTCGCCGCCAGAACAACCCGATCCTCACCGGCGAGGCAGGTGTCGGCAAGACTGCGGTGGTCGAAGGCTTCGCGCTGCGGCTGGCGCGCGGTGACGTACCGCCGCAATTGAAGGACGTTTCGCTGCTTTCGCTCGACATCGGGCTGCTGCAGGCCGGCGCCTCGATGAAGGGCGAGTTCGAGCAGCGGCTGCGCCAGGTGATCGAAGAGGTGCAGTCCAGTCCCAAGCCGATCATCATGTTCATCGACGAAGTGCATACGCTGGTCGGGGCAGGCGGCCAGGCCGGCACCGGCGATGCCGCCAACCTGCTCAAGCCGGCGCTCGCGCGTGGCAACTTCCGCACCATCGGTGCCACCACCTGGGCCGAGTACAAGAAGTACATCGAGAAAGACCCGGCACTTACCCGCCGCTTCCAGGTCGTGCAGATCGGCGAACCGGACGAGCACAAGGCGACCGTCATGCTGCGTGGCGTGGCGACGATTCTCGAAAAGCACCACCGCGTGCAGTTGCTCGACGAAGCGATCGAGGCCGCGGTCAAGCTGTCGCATCGCTACATTCCGGCGCGTCAGTTGCCGGACAAGGCGGTGAGCCTGCTCGACACGGCATGTGCGCGCGTGGCGATCAGTCAGCATGCGACCCCGCCCGAAGTCGAGGACTGCCTGCGCCGCATCGAGGCGTTGCAGACCGAAAGCGAAATCATCGATCGCGAAGCGTCGATCGGCATCGACGTGAGCGCGCGTCGTGGCGGCGTGGACGAGAAACTGGCGTCCGAACGTGCGCGGCTCGAGACACTGCAGAAGCGGTGGAACGACGAGAAGACGCTGGTCGACCGCGTCCTCGAAGTGCGCCAGCAACTGCGCGAAGGCGGTAAACCGGTCGACAAACCCGATGCCTCGCAGGCCGCGCCGGATGGCGCTCCCCAGGCTGCCGCTCCGGAGGAGCCCGCGGAATCTGCCTCGCAGCCTGCCTTGTCCGAAGAGGCCCGCCAGGCCTTGTTTGCAGAGCTGCGGGATTTGCAGGGCAAGCTCGAGGAACTGCAGGGCGAAACGCCGCTGATCATGCCGACGGTCGACGAATCAGCCGTTGCCGCGGTCGTTGCCGACTGGACCGGCATTCCGGTCGGACGCATGGTGAAGAACGAGATCGACGCCGTGCTGCATCTGGCCGACACGCTCAACGAGCGCGTGATCGGCCAACGTCACGGCCTCGACATGATCGCGCGGCGCATCCAGACCTCGCGCGCCAAGCTCGACAACCCGAACAAGCCGATCGGCGTGTTCATGTTGTGCGGCCCTTCGGGCGTGGGCAAGACCGAGACGGCGCTGGCGCTCGCCGAGGCGCTGTATGGCGGCGAGCAGAATGTCATCACCATCAACATGAGCGAGTATCAGGAAGCGCACACCGTCTCCACGCTCAAGGGTGCGCCGCCGGGGTATGTCGGCTACGGCGAGGGCGGCGTGCTGACCGAAGCCGTGCGTCGCCGACCCTACAGCGTGGTGTTGCTCGACGAAGTGGAGAAGGCACACCCGGACGTACACGAAATCTTCTTCCAGGTGTTCGACAAGGGCTGGATGGAGGATGGCGAAGGGCGTTTCATCGACTTCAAGAACACCATCATCCTGCTCACCTCGAACGCCGGCACCGACCTGATCATGGGCATGTGCAAGGATCCCGAACTGATGCCCGAACCTGACGCCGTCGCCAAGGCGCTGCGCGAGCCGCTGCTCAAGATCTTCCCGCCCGCACTGCTCGGCCGCCTGGTTACGATTCCCTACTTCCCGCTTTCCGACGAGATGATGGGGGCCATCGTTCGCCTGCAGCTGGGCCGCATCAAGAAGCGCGTGATGGAGAACCACAAGATCCCGCTCGAATTCGGCGAGGACGTGATCAAACTCGTGGTGTCGCGCTGTACCGAGGCGGAATCCGGCGGCCGCATCATCGATGCGATCCTCACCAACACGGTGTTGCCACGCATCTCCGTCGAATACCTGCAGCGGCTCAAGGACGGAGCGGGGCTCGGTTCGATCCGTCTCGGTGTGCAGGACGGCGATTTCAGCTACACCTTCGCCTGACGGAGACAGCTTTGAACGGATACGGCGCCAATGACGATTGCCATAGGGGAGGCTCGACGTGGCGCGCGTGATGGACATCGTCACGCCGCTCGGACCGGACGTGCTGCTGTTCCGCTCCATGCGCGCGCGCGAGTCGCTCGGCCGCCTGTTCGAGTATTCGGTGACGGCGCTGAGCACGCGCAACGACATCGATCCCAACGCGCTTCTCGGCAAGAACGTCACGATCAAGCTCGAATTGCCCGGTGGCGGCACGCGCTTCTTCGACGGCATCGTTGCGCGTTTTGCACTGGCCGGGTCGCAAGGCCGGCTTGTACGCTACGAAATGGTGCTGCGCCCCTGGCTGTGGTTCCTCACGCGGACGGCGCACTGCCGCATCTTCCAGAGCAAGACGGTCAAGGACATCATCAGCGAAGTCTGCGACCCGGGTGAATATCCGGACGTCGCGATCGAGTTCAATCTGATCGAGCCCTATCGCACGTGGGAATACTGCGTCCAGTACCGCGAGACGGATTTCAACTTCGTCAGCCGCCTGATGGAACAGGAGGGCATGTACTACTTCTTCCGGCATGTCGAGGGCAGGCACACCATGGTCGTGGTGGATGCACCGACCGCCCATGCGCCGCGCCCGAAATACGAGAACATTCCCTTCGTTCTCGACAACCGCAGTGCGACCACCGACCGCGAACGCATCGCCGACTGGTACTTCAGCAAGGAAGTACAGCCCGGAAGCTACGTGATCGACGATTACGATTTCAAGAAGCCTTACGACGATCTGAAACGGCAGCGCATGGAAGTGCGGGATCACGAACATGCACTGCACGAGTTCTTCGACTACCCCGGCGAGTACGAAAAGACCGACGAAGGCGAACACTACGTGAAAGTGCGCCTCGAGGAAGTCCAGGCCCAGCACGAACGCATACACGCGACGACCAACGCGCGCGGACTGAGCGTTGGCGACCTGTTCTCGCTGCAGCTTCACCCGCGGCAGGACCAGAACCGCCAATACCTCGTCGTCGGCACCAGCATCAACCTGTCGAGCAGCGAGCATGAGGCGGCGGGCGCCGGCGGTGCCACGTTTGCCTGCAGCTTCGAATGCATGCCGGCTATCACGCCCTATCGCGCGCCGCGTGAGACACCCAAGCCGGTGGTGCAGGGCGTCCAGACGGCACGTGTGGTGGGGCCGTCGGACAAGGAAATCTGGACCGATCAGTACGGACGGGTCAAGGTTCACTTCCACTGGGACCGCTTCGGCCCGCAGAACGAGAACTCCACGTGCTGGATTCGTGTCGCGCAAGGCTGGGCCGGCAAGGGCTACGGCATCATGAACGTGCCCCGCATCGGGCACGAGGTGGTGGTGGACTTCATCGAAGGCGACCCGGACCAGCCGCTGATCACCGGCCGCGTGTACAACGAGGATCAGAAGGTTCCCTACGAGCTGCCGAAGTACGACGCTTACATGACCTGGCGCACGCGCTCGACGCCCGGTGGCGGCGTGCGCGACTTCAACGAACTGCGCTTCGATGATCGCAAGGGCAAGGAGCAGGTGTTCATCCACGCGCAGCGGCGCATGGACATTCGCGTCAAGCGGAATATGTACGATACGGTCTTGGGTTCGCGCAATGCCCGCGTTGGTGGCGGATGGGTTCGCACGGTAGGGGCGGCAGAAGACTGGCATGTTGGCGATGCGATCTTCCAGAAGGCCGACGGAAAGCTCGATTGTGGAATCGGGGCAAACCTAACGTTGGGTGTCGACGGCGATCTCGCTGAGATCGTCAAGGGAAAGGTGGAGATCAATGGCAAGTCGATCACCATTGAAGCCCTGACGTCGATTGTTCTCAAGGTCGGCGCGAATTTTGTCCAGGTTGACCCGTCCGGCATCACGATCCAGGGATCAATCGTGAAGATCAATTCGGGCGGCGGTGCGGCCGGGACTGGCAATCCACAGATCGAGGATCCCCTCGACGCGGCAGCGGCCGACACTGGAGAGCCTGGCTACCTGGACAATCTGCCTCATGGCGGTGGAGGCGGACGCAGGAGGCGTACGCTCACGTCGCAGCATGCGCCGCCGTTTTCCGTTACGCGACTGCCCAACGGCGACATGCGATTGGGAAACGGGATCACGATTCGCAACGATCCGAACGATCCGACTTACCAAAACAGGGTACTGGACGATCTGACCCGGATTGGGTCTACCGCGACAGGGTCGCGAATGCTGAACAGTCTTGACCAATCCGGGCGGCAGACCACCATTCATTCTTTTCCGCCGACCAATCCGCCCAATGCTTTCGCGCAACCGGGGGCGAATACCGCCGCTGACTACCAGAACGCCACGCCGAACGGGCAGCCCGTTTTCGACGGCAACGGCAATCCGCTCAACGATGCGTCCGGTAATCAACTGACAGGGACCGGTACGGGTACCCCCGTAGACGTTTCGTACAACCCGGGCGATTGGCCGAACGCGGTGAATGCGCCCAACACACCGGGGGACGCAATCCTCGAACACGAGATGGAGCATGGCGATCACATGCAGCATGGGACTTACGACGGTTCGCCGCGCACGGACAACTTCGATACCAACGAGGAGTTCAACACGATCGGCCCCGAAAACGATTATCGGCGCGAGCGAGGCATTGCCACGCGTCCCGATCACCACAGTTTGTAACCTTGGTCGGCAATCGTGCTGATCCGCTTCGCATGTTGTCGGGCCCTGCTCGGTGCAATTGCGTTTGCGGCTATGGTCAACGGGAGTAGCTCAATGGACGTAGCAAGCGAAGTGACTTTGAATGCCGAATGCAAGACCACGCCAGAAGATCTGCGGGTTCGATTTTCTCTGCGCAACAATCTGGGCGAAGACATCTACGTATTGACGGCATTGCCGAAGCTGAATCCGGAGACCCGGCAGGCAATTGCGGATGCGGGTGCATATTCGCTTTTCCTCAGCAAGCCGGCCGAGGCGACGGTGCTGATCGGCGTGCCGCCATTGCCCTCGCGCAAGCTGGTCGCAGTTCGCGTGATGCCGCTTGCAGTGAAGCTGCCAGCGGGTGGAACGCTGTCTCACACCGTCTCGCCGATTCCGTTGCCTCTTGCCGAAAGGTCCGTTTATGAATCGGCGCCTCCCGGCAACCTGCTGCGCCGCGTCCAGATTGAGAGGCTCGCCCTGCGCGTGCAGTACATCAAGTCATCGACGCCCGATCTCGAGGTCACGCCGGTTTCCTATTCCGCCGAGCATTTCAACGTACGCACCAAGAAGACCGTCGCAGACATCAGGGAGGTTCAGGCCAACCTGTTGACCAAGGAGATGTCATTGCGGATGTTCACGCGTGATGACTGAAGGACGGATTTGTCGGTCGGCAACCTGATAACCCGTTCTGCCACTTTCAATCGGAGACTCCTAGATGCCACAGGGACCGGTAGCTCGCATAGCCGACTCGGTAACCCATCCCCTGCCGCCGGTGCTCGGACCGGGGCCAGGCGCGCCAACGGTCTTGATAGGCGCCATGCCTGCCTGGCGCGGCCTGCCGCTCGCTGCAGTCGCGGCACTCCAGACGGCGAAGTCAGCGGCAGACACGGCTATTCGCACCGCCGAAGCCGCAACGGCGGCGGCGGCGGGAACCCCCGGCGCACCCGCTGCATACGCAGCCGAACAGACGGCCAAAGGCGCGGCGCTGGCCGCGATGAGTGCAGCGATCACGGCCGCGGCTGCGGGTGGGTCGGACATCCACATGTGCACTACGCCTTCTCCGATGCCGCCACATGGCCCCGGCGTCGTGATCGACGGCTCCGCCACGGTTGCGATCATGAACATGCCGGCCTGCCGCATGGGGGACACGCTGCTCGAGGCAATCGGCCCGCCGAACAAGATCGTCCAGGGGTGCCCAACAGTGATCATTGGCGGATAGCACGACGATTCTTTTTGCACTGGGCGTTTCCGCGTCAGCCGTTTGCAGCATTGCTCTCAGGCGTTTGGGCCGGTATCGTTCGCTCAGGATTGCGTGCCGGAATGTCGCTCCCCCGTTGAGGTTGGCCTCGTACCATGGTGTGCCTTCCATCCGGCGTTCGCCATTGATGACGACAACACACTGAGTTTCCCAGGAGGTCGGGTATGGCCCGCGTCATGGAGATCGTCACCCCGCTCGGTGGTGATGTGCTTCTGTTCAAGAGCATGCGGTCGCGCGAAGCGCTGGGCCGACTTTTCGAGTACTCCGTCACTGCGCTGAGCACGCGCAACGATATCGATCCGAAGCAACTGCTCGGCAAGAATGCCACCCTGAAGCTGCAATTGCCCGGCGGCGGGCCGCGCTTTTTCGATGGCATGGTGACGCGCTTTGCACTGGCAGGATCGCATGGCCGCTTTGTCCGCTACGAGATGGTGCTGCGTCCCTGGCTATGGTTCCTGACCCGTACCGCAGATTGCCGGATCTTCCAGGAGCAGACGGTCCCGGACATCATCAAGGAGATCTTTGCCAAGCCGGTCTATCCCGACGCCAGCTACGAGTTCAAGATCACCGGCACCTACGACCCCTGGGAATACTGCGTCCAGTACCGCGAGACGGATTTCAACTTCGTCAGCCGCCTGATGGAACAGGAGGGCATGTACTACTACTTCAAGCACACTGAAGGCAAGCACACGATGGTGATTTGCGATTCGTCCGGTGCGCACGAACCTTTCGCCACGTACACCAGCATTCCGTTCGTCGCGGACAACCGCAGCACTTCGACTGAACGCGAGCGCATTTCGGACTGGTACTACAGTGCCGAGGTGCAACCCGGCAAGTACGTCGTCGACGAATACGACTTCAAGAAACCGAGCGTCGATCTGATGCAGACAACCCAGCACGAGCGCGAGCACGAGCACGGCAAGCACGAGATCTTCGACTACCCGGGCGAGTACGACGAGATTCCCGAAGGCGATCGCTATGTCCGCATGCGAATCGAGGAATTGCAGGCTCAGCATGAGCGTGTTCGGGCGACGAGCAATGCACGCGGCATCTGCGTTGGACACACATTTGCCCTTGTCGGGCATCCGCGCGGCGACCAGAACAAGCAATACGTGATCACGTCCGCCGACATCAGCTTCGCGTTCAACGAGTACGAGTCGGCTGGCAACTCGGGGGCGAGCTACAGCTGCAGTTTCGAATGCATGCCAGCGTCCGAGCAGTTCCGCACCGCGCGCGAGACGCCGAAACCCGTCGTGCAGGGGCTCCAGACGGCCAAGGTCGTCGGCCCCGAGGGCGAGGAGATCTACACCGACGAATACGGCCGCGTGAAAGTGCATTTCCACTGGGACCGCTACGGCCGGCAGAACCAGGACGACACTTGCTGGATACGCGTTTCGCATCCCTGGGCCGGCAAGAATTTCGGCATGGTCGCGCTGCCGCGCATGGGGCAGGAGGTGGTCGTCGAGTTCCTCGAGGGCGATCCCGACCGCCCGCTGATCACCGGGCGCGTCTACAACAAGGAACAGCCGCATCCCTATGAGTTGCCCAAGCACAAGACAACGACCGGTATCAAGTCGCGTTCATCACTCGGTGGTACACCCGCCAACTTCAACGAGATCCGATTCGAGGACAAGAAGGGCGAAGAGCAGGTCTACATCCACGCCGAGCGGAACATGTCCACCGTGGTCGAGGCAAACCAATCGCGCACGATTGGTGTCGACCGGATGTCCCGTGTCGGGAACGACGAGATGACGACGGTCGCGAACAACACCACACGTATCGTTGGCGGCAATAGCTCGACGACGATTGCGGGCAACGAGACGCTCGCCGTCGGGGGGGCGCAAGACATCACGGTGGGCGGAAGCCGCAGCGTCTCGGTGAACGCCCTTCAGTCGGTGTCGGTTGGTGGAGACCATCTGGTGAATGTCGGCGGAAATGAATCCCACAACGTGGGTGGCACCCAACGAATCAGCGTCGGTGGTGCGCAGAGTACGTTTGTTTCGACGATGCAATCCGAAATGGTAGGTGCTCGCAAGACGACCGTTGTCGGCGGCGCCTATTCCACGATGGCCGGGGCCATCTCTTCACACTCTTCGGCGATCTACAAGATCGCAGGTTCGGTCGCCGTCCAGTGCAACGCGGGGTTGCGGCGAACCTTCGTTACGGGCGTGGACAAACTTACAGTCGGCGGCGCGAGAACCGAGAAGATCGGAGGGGCATTGAAAACAGACATCGGCGGAGCCCGGGTCGCCACGATTGCAGGCGCGGATTCCCTTACCGTCGCCGGTGCGCGCAGCACGAAAATTGGAGGCGTCGAATCCCTCACTGCAGGCGGAGCGGTGAGTATCTCGGCGGGTGCCGCAATGAGCCTTTCCGCGAGTGCGGCGGTGACCGTTTCCGCCGGTGGGGCGGTTTCGATCCAGGCTGCTTCGGTAACCATCACGGCGGGCGCGATCACGCTTGCGGCCGGCGCGGTGACCGTTACCGGAGTCCTAAGCGTCGCCGGGGCGGTGATTACGCCCTCTGTCGTATCAGCCAGCTACACGCCAGGCGTAGGCAATATAGTGTGAGTGCAATTCCGATACCCGAACTCGCTCTTCCCGCCACTGCGTCAATGGTGGCAGAGTGGCTCGCGTCAAGCGAGTTCGCATGCAAGCTGAAGGGACTCGAAGCGATCGTGCACCCGAGATTCCCGGTGCATGAAGCTGCCGCCCAGATCCGCCTGCTGGCGGGCAGCGTCAACCACCAGGCGCGGCAGTTTGCAGCCATCGCGATGGGAAATGGCGGCGCAGCCTTCGCCAATGATGTTGCGCCACTCGCGGGAAACGACCAAATACTCGCTGTCCGAGTTGCCGCAGCTCACGCGCTGTTTCGCATGAAGACATGTCCTGTATCGGCAATCGAGGGATTGGCGGACATGCTGGCGCTAGATAGCGAGCCGGCACGCAAGATTGCCGAGGCGGCGCTGGCCGAAGCCCCGCCGGAACGCTTCGGCGCGATCATTCGCGTCGTCCGCGGCATGCCCGTCGACAAACTCAATCTCGAAGCGCTGTCCGCATTGTCCGAGGCGGCCAAAGGTAGAACGGGCGCCGCCGATGGCATTTCCCGATGGCTTGCGGACGTTGCCGACAAACAGCCGCCAATCGAAGTCCGCATGGCGGTGATGGCAGCGCTCGCACGCATGACCGATGGTGCGCACGGCGTGAACGGACTGATGCAGGTGATCGAAGAAAGTCCTGACATCGCACTGCGCCGGCTTGCCATCGCAACACTCGGGTCGCTGGGCGGCATCGCAGAGTCCTGCCATGAACGTGTGTTGCGCAAGTTGATGAACGAACCGGACGCGGAATGTGAAGCCCTGTTGTACCCGTTGGTCGTGCAACTTCGTACGCCGGTCGATGCGCTTCCGATTCCGTTTCTTCTGGAGCGTATTGGCAAGTCGGCAGACATGTCGCTCGTTGCGGGGGCATGCATGCTGCTGACGCTCGGCGGCAATAAGTTCGCAGCGCATGCGCCTGCCATTTTGAAACGGCATGACGAGGCCGGTGATGCGATGAAGAAGCCGCTGGCCATCTGCTACGAGAAACTCGCCGGACAGCCGATAGCGTCGACGCCGGCCCAAGGCCTCGGGAGTGCAAACGATGAGTGATATTACCGACAAGGTCGCGTCTACCTACGAACAGACACAGGAGTACGTCCAGACCGCCGAGGAGAAGATCCAGAAGGCGACGGACATTACCAACGACGTGATCGGCACGGCTAACCAGGCGCGTGCTGATGTGCAGCGGGCAAAGGAATTGCTGACCGAGGGTCAGGCCGACATCATGCAGTTGGTCTCGGATATCGGGGAGATCGTGAGTTCGATCGAGGAAGGTGATATTCCCAGTATCGTGCGGGCCGTCGAGAAAACGGTCAGCCTTGTCGCAGATGCGGTGCCCAAGTACGTCGATGCGGTGGCCGAGGTGCAGGGCAAGATCGATTACTACCATCAGGCGGTCGATCGAAACAAGGAAGCGATCGAAACATTCTGATTCCGCTTCGGCCGTGTTGTTGTGAAGGCGGTTGGGGGATGTGGAATCTGCCAGCAGCGGCCGTGATCTGGCTTGGACATTCCACCACCCGTTCGGCATACGCCGCGGGGCGCGACGCAATGGCCCGGTTGTGACAAGGCGGGCGGCCCCGTGCCGGCGCCAGTGCGGCCCGGTTGTACCAGCCGGGTTTTCGGGCGGCGCAGTACCCGGCATATTCGCGCATAGTTGGCGCAAAATACGTCCATGAGTCCGAAACCTCAAACCGAGAGCCAGACGACCATTGCCCAGTCGGGCGGTGCGACCATTCCCGTTTCTACTGGTTTTCCCCTGCCCGGCGAGCACAGCAACCTGTTGCCGGTGGGCACGCGGCTCGGCGAATTCGAACTGACGGGGCTGGTCGGCGAGGGGGGCTTCGGCATTGTCTATCTTGCATACGATCATTCGCTGCATCGGCAGGTTGCGGTCAAAGAGTACATTCCGGCCTCGCTCGCGAGCCGCGGACCCGACAACTCGGTCGTCGTGATATCAGAACAGCATCGCGAGGCATTTCGCGCCGGTCTGAACAGTTTCATCAACGAAGCCCGCCTGCTTGCGCAATTCGACCACCCGTCCCTGCTCAAGGTCTACCGGTTTTGGGAGGCCAACGGCACGGCCTACATGGCGATGCCGTATTACGAAGGCATCACCCTGCGCAAGGCGGTCAAGAACCTCGGCGGACCGCCCGACGAAGAATGGCTGAAACACCTGCTACGTCCGCTGCTGGATGCGCTCTCCGTGATGCACGAGGCTCAGTGCTTCCATCGCGACATCGCGCCGGACAATATCCTGATCCTGTCGAGTGGAAAACCGGTGTTGCTTGATTTCGGTGCTGCTCGTCGCGTGATTGCCGACATGACGCAGGCACCGACCATTATCCTGAAGCCCGGATACGCGCCGGTGGAGCAGTACGGCGAGGAGCCTTCCATGCGTCAGGGGGCCTGGACGGACGTCTACGCCCTGTCTGCCGTCATTTATTCCGCCATCGTCGGCAAGGCGCCGCAAGCTTCGATCTCGCGATTCATGGCCGACGGCCTCAAGCCTCTGTCCTCTCTGGTTGCGGGGCATTACAGCGCGCAGTTCCTTGCGGCCATCGACCAGGGGCTCGCAGTCAAACCGATCGACCGGCCGCAAAGCGTGGTGGCCTTTCGTGCGGCACTCGGGTTGGGTGATCGGCGCCAGCGACCACGTCCGACGATGCCGACGCTCGCGCCCGGGGGGCTGCCTCACGGCGGCGCCCCACCGCCGGCACCGGGTGCTGACTCGAACCCGTCGCAGCGTCCGGCCGCTCAACCGGCAGAACCCGCACCACTGCGCGCCGGCGACGCATTCTCTGCGGGCGATCCGGGCGTCTCGCTTGAATCCCGTCTTGCGCCCGTCCGTGCCGCCGCGGGCCCGATCGTCGTCTATCTGATCTCGGGCATTGTGCTGGCTGCCGCGATTGGTGCCGCGGTCTGGTATTGGCTGCTGCGGCCGAGGCCTGCTCCCGTCGTGCGTCCGGCTGAATCGCCCGCCGTGTTTGGCAGTCCCGCGGAGCGGCCGATTGCGCCGCCGCCTCCCGCGTCCCAAGCGAGCGTTCCGCCAACCACGATATCCCCGCCGACCGCGGAACCTTTGCCTCCTGCGGTTGAAGTTGTGCGCCCGCCTGAAAAGCCGGTCGAGCCGTTGCCGCCTGTCGCCCCGCCGCAACCCATGACTTCTGCCGAACTGTTCGCCCAGGTCGTCGCGCGTGCCATGCCCGGCCGTGCCGTCGCGATTGCCGTCGAGAGCCCGCAGGTCGTGATCGGCAAGGGGGTTGCCCGATTCAGCGTAAGCAGTGCATCGCCAGGCTATCTGTACGTGCTCAGACTCGGCCCTGGGCAGGACGAGGTGCAGCTCGTGTTTCCGAATTTGGCAGACCAGATGAACCGCATCGCGCCCGGAAAACCGCTCGCCCTGCCATCGTCATCCTGGGCGAAGCCGGTTGCCGCGCCGGCTGGTATTGAACGCTACGTCGCACTGGTTTCGGAGGAGCCCCGCGATTTCGGTTTGATCGATGCGCGCAATCGCGGGCCGTTCAAGTCGTTCCGCCCCGAGTCGCTGCGGAGCCTGCAGCGTAGCTATGTGGGCGGCGACCCGCTATTGACCGGCGTTGCGGTTTGTCCAGCCGGTGTGCCGTGCTCGCCTGCTTATGGGGCTTCCGAGTTCTCTGTCGAGAAGGTGATCGCTCTGCCGGCGACGGCACCGGTGGCGGAGCAACCGAAGGTCACGTCTGTTCAGGAAGCTTCGCGTCCGTCGGACCGCCAAGTGGAAAACAGATCAAGACCGTTGCATACTCCGGCAAACGAAGCAGCCGCATCCAGACGCCCCGGCGCATCTGGACGATGCAGCGACATACTCGAGCGGGCCTCCCTCGGTGAGTCGCTGACCCCCGATCAAATGGCTTATCTGAAAAAGGAATGCGGACAATGAAACTACTCGACCGATTTCCGTGGCTACCGCTCGTGTTGAGCGGATTACTGGTGCTCACGGGTTGCGCGACCAAGCCGGCTGCCACCAGCGACGCGCGCAACCTCCCTTTCAACGAGGCGGTCGACGTGGCGACAGACGGCTTGGTCAAGCAGACGCAGAACCTGCCGGCCTTCCTTGCCAAGATGGCTAAGCGCGGCGTGGTTGTCGATCCGATGCTCGACGGCGCCTCGGGTCAGCAGACGGCGGCCACACGACTGCTCGAGCAGCGTTCGACCGATCGCATGAAGAGCAACTACGCTGTGTTCGATTTGCTGCCGTTCGACAATGCGAGCCTCGCCAAGGCCCAGTATCTTCTGACCGGCACCATGACGCGGGAGCAGGCGGCCGGTGCTGGCGTGTTCCTGCTCAATCTTGCGCTGACCGACCTGAAAACCGGCAATGTCGTGGCGCAGTCCTCGGCACGCGCCCGGGACGACGGTCTCGACACGAGTCCGACACCGTACTATCGCGACAGCCCGATCGTGGTGAGGGACAGCGTGGTGGACGGCTACATCCGTACCTGTGCAACAGCCCCCGGACAGCGCGCAGACCCGACTTACTTCCAGCGTGTTTCGACGGCCACGCTGATCAGCGATGCAACCGCCACCTACGATGGCGAAAAGTACGACGAGGCGCTGGGCAAGTACCAGAAGGCACTCTCCTCGCCGTCGGGCGAGCAGTTGCGCGTGTATAACGGGATCTATCTGTCCAACTGGAAGCTCGGCAAGACTGCGGAGGCCGAGCAGGCGTTCGGCAAGGTGGTGGAGTACGGCATCGCCAACAACACCCTGGGCGTGAAGTTCCTGTTCAATCCGGGGTCCACTGTCTTCTGGTCTGATACCAAGGTCAGTGGCCCTTATTCGATCTGGCTGCGTCAGATCGCACGTCAGGCGACAGCTGCCAAGGTCTGCATGGACGTCGTCGGACACACCAGCCGCACCGGTTCGGAACCCTTCAACGAAAAGCTTTCGCTCAATCGTGCGGCATATATCAAGCAGCGCCTGGAAGTCGAGTCGCGCGATCTCGCCACGCGTACCCGTGCGCAAGGCGTCGGCTTCCGCCAAAACATCGTCGGTACCGGCACGGATGATGTGCGCGACGCGCTCGACCGGCGCGTCGAATTCAAGATCGTGCCCTGTTCCTGAGTAGCGTGGGAGGCGAGTGGGCCGGCCTGTGCCGTCCCGTTCGCCGAAGGCGCGTCAGGCGCTGGAAACCAGTCCGGCGCCGTACTGATTGACCGTCGCCAGCACTTCGTCCCGCAACGGGTCGGTGAGGCTGGAGATGCTCGACGGGTCGACGACCTCCTCGAACGTGTTGGTCCCGGAGATCTGGGCGCTCTGCACGACGAGTTCGTCTGGCGGGCGCATCGTCCGGATGGGCGCAGACAGATAGGTGATCGCCAGTCCGCCGAATTCGTCGGACGATGCACTGCTGACGGAGAACCGGAGCGACTCCAGTATCGGCGCGACCCCGGGGCGGCGGTTCGCCAGCATATGCATTGCCAGATAATTCAGAACGCATGAACGCAATTCGCCGCCGTCGCTGCGCGCGTGATTTGCCACCAGTTCGCGCAACCGGTGCGGGCCGAGATCCTTGTAGATCAGCACCCATTTGAGCGGCGTGATCACCGTGATCGGCTTGTTGAAGCCTGCGGGCGTGTAGCTATAGGTCGCCGGGAACAACTCTGGCGTCATGCCAAAGATCTCGAGAGGCGGGCGCAGTTCGGATTGCAATTCGAGCGCGGCGCTCTTGGCGACCGGCTGGTAGAGCGCGTTCAGTTCCTGGAACGCCAGATTCGAACCTCTGACGGCGTTCTTCTCGCCGAGGATCAGATCTCCGAAAAGCGCGCGTGGATTGACCAGCGGCGCAAGGTTCGCCAAATGGTCACGCGCCTGGCGAGCGAAGAGTTCGGCCAAGGGTGTCGTGAGCGACCTGAGGGCGAGCAGCCGGGAAATATCGAAAACCTGGTCCATGATCGGGTCCGTACTGAAAGACGTTGAAATTGAAGCATTTTGCCATTCCACGATACGGATAGCGCATCGTCGTGTCAATCTTGAACGGCGCCAGACAACGCGCGCCGCGGCAGCATGTCGCTATTCGCAACCAGTCGATTGCATCGGTTGTCTCTGCGCCAGGTGTCCCCCATAGGGAAATGCCATTGCAATGCCGATGTGAAGATTTATTGCATATGTGATGTACCGGGCAATTCGTCGCCCATTCCCGACAGTCGTGGCGGCGACGTTTGAAACGTCGGCAAGGTAGAATACGCAATTCAGATAACGTGTCACGAGGTCGTCATCAGCCCGGCTTGCGGGTCGCGACCGGATTTCACCGCACGACATCCCTGGAGTTCCTGATGCCCCGAATAATGGACATTGTCACCCCGCTGGGTGCCGATGCGCTGCTGTTCCAGAACCTGCGCGGCACGGAGCGGATGGGCCGGCTCTACGACTACACGGTCGGGCTGCTGTCCACGCGCAACGATATCGATCCGAAAGCGCTGCTGGGCAAGAACGCCACCGTCAAGGTACAACTGCCTAAGGGTGGGCCCCGACACATCGACGGCTGCGTCACCCGCTTTGCTCTGGTTGGCTCGCACGGGCGCTACGCCCGATACGAAATGCAGTTGCGGCCGTGGACCTGGTTCATGACCCGCGCCTCGGACTGTCGCATCTTCCAGAACGAGAAGGTGCCCGACATCATCAAGAAGATCTTCGCCAAATACCCCAACGCCGCCATCGAAGAACGGCTCACGGGCAACTATGAACCGTGGGTCTACTGCGTGCAATACCGCGAGACCGACTACAACTTCGTCAGTCGGCTCATGGAACAGGAAGGCATTTACACCTGGTACAAGCACAGCGAAGGCAAGCACACCCTTGTACTCTGCGACTCGCCGTCTGCCCACGACCCCTACCCCGGCTACGCCAGCATCGGTTTTGTTGCCGACCAGCGCAGCATCGGCACCGAAAAGGAACGCATCCTCGACTGGGCCTGGGGCGCCGAAGTCCAATCGGGCAAATACGTCATCGACGAATACGATTTCACAAAACCCGGCACCGAACTGCAACAGAAAACCCTGCACAAGCGCGAACACGAGCAGGCCGACCATGAGATCTACGATTGGCCGGGCGACTACGACACCCTGGGCGAAGGCGAAAGCTACGTCCGCCTGCGCATGGAAGAACTGCAAGCCGGTCACGAACGGGTCAGCGCCATTACCAATGCACGCGGCATAGGCTGCGGGCACACCTTCACCCTCAAGAGCCACCCGCGCGCCGATCAGAACAAGCAATACCTGATTGTTGCCGCCCACTTAGTACTGTCGAGCAACGAACACGAAACCGCCGCCCAAAGCGGCGCCACCTTCAGCGCCAGCTTCGAGGCCATTTCCGCCGCTACCCAATACCGCAGCCCGCGTGAGACGCCCAAACCGCTCATCCAGGGACTGCAAACCGCCAAAGTCGTCGGTCCGCCGGGCGAAGAGATCTACACCGACGAATACGGTCGCGTGAAGGTGCACTTCCATTGGGACCGCTACGGGCAGGAGAACGAAAACGACTCCTGCTGGATCCGCGTCAGCCACCCCTGGGCGGGCAAGAACTACGGCGGCATCCACATCCCGCGCATCGGGCAGGAAGTCGTCGTCGAATTCATGGAAGGCGACCCGGACCGGCCGCTCATCACCGGACGGGTCTACAACGCGCAGCAGATGCCGCCGTGGAAGCTGCCCGACCACAAGACGCAGTCCGGCACCCTGTCCAACTGGAGCATCGGCGGTGGTGGCGCGAGCATGTTGCGCTTCGAAGACAAGAAGGGCATCGAACACCTCGAACTGTCCAACACGTATGGCCAGACCCATCTGCACATGGGTTACCTGATGAATCAGGGCAGCGGTGCACAGCGCGGCTATGGCTTCGAACTACGCACCAACCTGTGGGGTTCTATCCGCGCCGACAAGGGCCTGCTCATCTCCACCTACACGCAGGACTTCACGAGCAAGGTTGCCAATGACAACCCAGACGGTCTCGAGCATATGGGCGCGGCCTTGTCCAATACATCGTCGCTGATGGAAGAAGCAAGTCAGGCCGTTTCGACCGCCAAGGACATGATCGGCGCGCTCTGCTCCGGCAAGGCCTCGCAGATTTCCGGTATGGTTTCCTCGCTGGCCAGCATGTTCAAGGGCGGCGGTGGTGCGATGGCTGCAGCAGGGGCGTGCTGGGAGTCGCTTGCAGGCGGCGGTCCGGGCGGCGACGGCGGCGGCGAAACCGGCATGCCGGCCAACGCCGACCCGGCCATGCCCGATGCGCAGCGCATGATGAATTTGTCCAAGGACATCGGCCAGCCGATCGTCTCCATCGTCAGCCCCGAAGGCCAGACGATGATCAGCCCGAAGCCGGTGGTCATCAGTTCCGGCCAGAGCACCTCGGTGCATGCCCAGCAGCACGTGACCATCTCCAGCGGCGCGCAACTGACCCAACTCTCGCGCAGCGGCATGTTTACTCACGTCACCTCTGGCGGTCAGGTGAATGTCGTATCTGCGGGCGATGTCGCCACCACGGCCAAGACCGGCGCGATGAATCTCGTGGCGAAGAAGGACGCGACCATCGCTTCCACCACGGCCAACGCCAACGTCATTGCCAAGCAGAAGATCGTGATGAACGCGCAGAGCTCGGACATCCTCGCCAACGCCGCCCAGGGCGTGGCCGCGACCGCCGGCCACACCATCGCGCTGGTTGCCGGCGACAGCATCTCGCTCGTCTGCGGGCAGGCCTCGATCACCCTGCGCAAGGACGGCACCATCGAACTGATCGGACGCGACATCAAGCTCAAGGGTACTGGCGAAGGGCGGGTCGAGTTCGACGGCGAACTGATCCAGAACGGCAGCAAGATCAACCTGAACTGCTGACGATCCTGCGGATCGCACGGTTTGCACGCAAACGATACGACAGACGACCATTCCAATGAGCATCTATCAGTTCAATGAAGGCAGCATCACCGTCGCCGAAGGTCTTGCCGATCGCACCATGCACGTCCTCGCCCCCAAACCGGGCGCGATGGACTTCACGCTCCTCATTAGCCACGACGAACTGGAGCCCGACGAGGACATGAACGGGTTCGTCAAGCGACAACTCGCCGAACTTGCGCGACAGGTCAGCAAGTACGAAGAAGAACCGTGGCAGCCGGTTTCGCTGGGCGATGCGCGACTCAAGATCGACGGCCTGTTGCTTATCCTGCGCTACAAGCAGCAAGGGAAGTTCGTCTTCCACCGCCAGGCGGTCTTTCCGATCCCCGACAAAAAGCACCTGCTGACCTTTACCGCATCCTTGCCGGTGCCCTTCACCGCTGCCCACATGCAGCAGTTCGCCGACGTGCTGCGCAGCTACGTGCCGCGCGGCTGAAGTCCGGCATCCGGAGCGACACGATGGGGGGCATGGCGGCGGCACGGTTGGGAGACAAGATCGGACATGTCTCCGTCTGGGCGCGGCTCGCCCGCGTCGGCCTGCGCCTTGCCGCCGGCATGGTCGAAGCCCTCGCGGTCGGTGCATTGATCACGCTCGCGGTCGGCGGTTCGGTCGCCACGATGGGCTGCGGTGCCATCATCGCCGGCGGCCTAATCGCAGGCTTCCTCGGATCGATCAGCGGCTGGAGCGATTTCAAGGAACGCAAGATCAAGGAGATGACGGAGAACATCGGTTCTCCGGATATCGCCGGGGCACTCGGCCAGCCCGGTTCGCCTACCGTGCGCATCAATGCCCGGCAGGCGATGCGCGCCATCATCGACGGCACGGTGTGCTCGAAACACTCGTCGAACCCGCCGCCGCTCATCGCCGAAGGGTCGGACACCGTCTTCTTCGACACCTACCCCGCTGCCCGCAAGGACGACAAACTGACCTGCTCGGCCAAGATCGTCGAAGGTTCGGACAACGTGCTCATCGGCCGCAACAAGGCCGCCTATCTGGATATTGCCGACGACACCGAATGGTGGGAAGTCGCGCTGGAAGTCGGCATCGGTCTGCTCATGGGCCGCGGCAGTTTCCCGGGGCGTATCGGCTGCATGGCGCTTGGTGCCGTGGCCGGCATGGCGGGCGACGCGCTCGGGCGCGGATTCAAGTCGCTGATCGGCCATCCCGTCAATCCGGCCACAGGCGGCAAGGTGCTCGATGGCACGGACGACACCGATTTCGTCCTGCCCGGCCCCATGCCGATCGAATGGAAACGCTTCTACAGCAGCAACGATACGCGCGTCGGATCGCCGTTCGGCCGCGGCTGGGGGTTGCCTTACACCGTCGAACTGCACGTCGAGCAGCGGCCGGATGGCGGCGATGCGCTAACCTACGTCGACCACCAGGGGCGCAAGATCGACATGCCGATGGTCGAGCCGGGGCACGCCCTGTTCAATACCGCGGAGGGCATTACAATCGGGCGCACCCCCGGCGGCTACTTCGAGCTCACTACCCTCGATCACCTGCACTACCAGTTCGATCGCCCACCTGCCGTACCCGGCACCCACGTACTCAAGCTGCAGCGTCTGGCCGACCGCAACGGCAACTGGCTACGGCTGCGTTATGACGGCGACCACCGCCTCGCCACCCTCACCGATTCGCTGGGTCGCATTCTGCGCCTGCGCTACGCGGGCGCCAGAGGCAACCTTGCCGCCGTGGATCTGGAAGCCCCGGCGCCTGACGAAACGCCGGGCAGACTGGTCAGCTACCAGTACGACGCCAACGGGCAACTCGCCGCGGTGATCGATCGCATGGGCGAAACCTCGCGCTGGTTTGCCTATGCCGACGGGGTGATGGTCAAGCACGCCTACCCCGGCGGACTCGAATGTCACTACGCGTGGGAAGCGCCCGGCGCCGGCAGCGGGCCGGACGGCGACCGCCGCGTCGTTCGCCACTGGACCAGCGACGGCGAAACCTGGGACATCCGCTACGAAATCGGCGTCGTCGGCGGCGCGACTGTCGCCACCGACGCACTTGGCCGCAGCGACCGCTGGACCTGGGACGGCCGCTACAACCTCACCGGCTACACTAATGCCCTCGGTCAATGCTGGAAACTCGCCTGGAACGGGCGCCGCGAACTGACCGGCGTGACCCGCCCTGACGGCAGCCAGTTCAGCTTCGCCTACGATGCCAACGGACTGCAGACCCTGCGCACCGATCCGCTGGGGCGATCTACACGCACCCAGTGGGACGAACGCTGGCACGAGCCGCGCAAGATAACCGAGCCGGACGGCGGCGTCTGGCAATACGAGTACGACGACAAAGGCAACCTCACGGTGGAAACGGCGCCTGATGCGACCCAGACCGTCACCGCCTGGGACAACCGTGGCCTGCCCGTGCTCATCGTCGATGCACGTGGCGGCGACAAGCGCCTGACCTGGACGCCGCGCGCCCAGCTCGAAAGCCGCACCGACTGCTCGGCCAAGACCACCCGCTACCACTATGACGGCTACGGCAACCTTGCCCGCGTCGTCGACGCCCTCGGCCAGGAAACCCGCCTCACCCACGATGCCATTGGCCGCCTGATCACCGCCACCCTGGCCGATGGCGCCAGCCTTGCCTGGCAATACGACGCCGCTGGCCGGCTGACCGGCGAAACCGATGCGCTGGCACGCGCCACACGCTACAGCCTCGACGAACGCGGCCGGCTCACCGGGCGCACCGATGCGGCCGGCCGGCGCATCTCGCTCGGCTACGATCGTGCCCAGCGTTTCAGCCGCCTGACCACCGAAAACGGCGAGGGCTACGACTTCGCCTATGACGCAGCCGACCGGCTCGTTGAAGAACGCCGCCCCGACGGCACGCGCCTGCAGTACGAATATGACGCCAACGACGAAGTCGTCGCAGTCCTGCGCCACACCGGCTGCAACGGCGACGTCTTCGACCCAGTCGACAGGCCCGTTCCCGGCCCAGCAGCCGGCGACGACACCGCCGCGGGCGCATCGCCCCGGCGCATCGAACTCACTCGCGACGCCGCCGGCCGCCTGATCGAAAAGCGCAGCGGCAGCCAGACCGTGCGCTACCGCTACGACAAGGCCGACCAGCTCGTCGAAGCCGTGCGACTGGGCGCAGGCGGCGAGCCGGCGCACAGCGTGCGTTTCGAATACGACGCCCTCGGGCGCATCGTCGCCGAACACGCCACCGACCACGCCAGCGGACGCACCCACAGCCTCGCCCATGAACACGACCTGCTGGGCAACCGCACCCGCACGCGCCTGCCGGCGCTTGCCGGCAGCGCCCAGCGCCACCTGCACTACCTCTACTACGGCAGTGGCCACCTGCACCACGTGCGGTTGAGCCTGGACGAAGGCGAAGGCCTGCGCCAGCAAAGCCTCTGGCACGGCATTGCCGACTTCGAGCGCGACGACCTGCACCGCGAAATCCTGCGCACGCAGGGTGCGCTTACCACCCGCTACCAGCTCGATCCGCTCGGTCGTCGCCTCGCCAGCCAGGCCCATCGCGGCAACGGGCTGGGCGTGCTGCCCGACAACCTGCCCGGCGTCAGCACCCACCTGCCGCAGCCGGGCGCAGCCAGCCTCGCCAAACGCTACCGCTACGACGCCGCTGGCGAACTTCGCGAAGCCCACCACCCGCACAAGGGCGCGGCCAGCTACGATTACGATCCCACTGGCCGGCTCGAAGCCGTGCTGCGCAGCGCGGCCGGTGGGCGCAACGGCGCCACCCCGGCCGAGCGGTTCGACTATGATGCCGCCGGCAACCTGCTCGACCCCGCGCAAGCGGAAGCGCGTGGCTACGTGCGCGACAACCTGGTGCGGGTCTTCGAAGACAAGCGCTACGCCTACGACGGCCACGGCCGGCTCACCGAAAAGCGCAGCGGCAATCACACCGTGCAGCACTTCGCGTGGGACGACGAAGACCGGCTGACGCGCGTCACCACCACGCGCCGGCCCGGCACGAAACACGAAACCACGCAGACCACCACATTCGACTACGATGCCCTGGGGCGCCGGGTGGCGAAAGTCGATGCCTTCGGCCGCACCGAGTTCATCTGGGAAGGCCTGCGGCTGATCGAAGAGCGGCGCGGCACGCGCGCCATCTCCTACGTCTATGAACCTGGCAGCCACGTGCCGCTGGCGCGCATCGATGGCAATGTGATGGCGGGCGAAAGCGAAGCGGCCAACGACGAGCGCACCGCGCCGGCTTCATCCGGCGCGGCGGGTGACGAGTCCCCGTCGGGCGCACAGCTCTACTACTTCCACACCGACCCCTCGGGCCTGCCCGAAGAACTCTCCGACGGCCAGGGCCGGCTGCGCTGGCGCGCCCAATACCGGGCGTGGGGCAACACGCTGCAGGAGCACTGGGAAGCCACCGACCTCGACGGCCGGCCGATCGCGCTCGATGCGACCGAGCAGACCGATGCGCTCGAACAGAATCTCAGGTATCAGGGCCAATACCTCGACCGGGATACCGGGCTGCACTACAACACGTTTCGCTATTACGATCCGGATGTCGGGCGGTTCATCAGTCCGGATCCGATTGGGTTGGAGGGTGGGTTCAATCTATTCGCCTACGCGCCCAATCCAGTTATCTGGGCCGATCCTTGGGGGCTCGCCAAAGAAGGAACCTACGGAGGCGAGCGGGCAACCCACGTAGGGGGAGAGGTTAACCACGTTCCGGCCTACGGTTCGTACAAGAATGTACCGAAAGCCCCAACCCACTATTCTGGCCCTGCATACCCAATGCAAACTGCGGACCATCGAGCCATGTCAAGCACGGGGTCTTCAAAAAACGCGCAGGCGTGGCGGGCTCGTCAGAACGCGCTCATACAGCAAGGGCGATGGGATCGGGCTATTCTGATGGACATTCAGGATTCGAAGATGCGTTATGGCAACAAGTACTCGGCGGACATGAAGCGAATGGTTGGGGCAGCCCAACGGCAAGGGTTGATAACGAAATCGCAGGCAAGGACCTTGAAAGGAAAGTGTTAGCCATGGGTGATGACGAAAGAACACGGTACGAAATCGAGCCGTATGTTTCAGTCAACCGATTCGTATTTGGAAAGAAGCCCGCTGAGATCAAGAAGCAGTGTGGCGCGCCGTTCAAGGTTGAAATTGACAACATCATGGAAACCCTGACAGAACTCAGGGAGGCATGCTCACTGGTGTATGAGGACAAGAAACTTGCCTATGTCGAGATCAACAAACATGCCGATCCGGTTGTTGCGGGAGTATCTGTTTACAACGAGGGGGCAATCGAGCAACTGAAGGAAGTCGATCCCGATTACTTGGTGGGTTCCAGGTACATCAACTTTAGAACGCTGGGCGTCTGTGTTGGCGGATTCAGCAAGAAGAAGATTCCCGAAGGCAAACTGGTAATTGCTTACGCGAAGGACAAGATATCGTTCTTTGATTACTATGCATCTGAGTGACGGTCTTGTTCTGATTGTGTGCAGATAAAACGGGAGGTTCAAATGTCGGATCCAGATATCCGGTCTCGCTCGACCACATCATCGAATGCATGAAGGATGTGGCTAATCGGGGTGACGCCGCATGCATATTTGCAGAAAAGGATCTTGGCAAACTTTCGTCGAGTGGCGTCTATTTTCTCGATGAGTATCCAGACGTTGTGAACGACAGATCTGATTTTCCAGATTTCGTCAGAAAGAACGAATTGGTACTGGTCCATTACGGACAGCAATTTGCCGATGTCGTCGACAAAGTGATCGACCAGCGGTTAAATGCGAGTGCCGAGGATTTTGGGAAGGCGCCGAATTTTTTCATGGAGCGGGATGACTTTCTTGACCTTGAACCGTGAATCCGATTCGCGGAATTCAGAAGAACCGAGATTGATTTTCAGGTTGGTCATCCCTAACCGTCCGCGGATTGCGGAGTCGAAGTTCCCGCTACCGAGCCAAACCCTGCCTGACAGGCGCACCGCTGGCGAGTCTCCGCCAGCCGCGCCATTCCATGCCACTCGCAGCCCAACCTGCCTGAAGAACCCCAACCCATGCGGCCCTCAGCCGCATGATCTGAACTCCCGTTCGAGCGCGGCAACGCCGGCAACCTGTTAGCGCCGATGCAAAACTGACCCATGTCGCCGAAGTAGAACTGACCCACTTGGGCAATGATGGCGGCCTTTTTGGCGCCGATGTTGACTCAGGAGCAAGCAGTGGAAATTCGGGTGCTGGCTCGGCGAGGCACGAGCATTCACGAGATAGCGCGGCAGATGGGCTGCTCGCGCAACACGGTCAGGCGCTACCTGCGTGATGCGCAGGCGCAGCGCTACGGTCCGCGGGCGCCGCGCCCGGGCAAGCTGGACGGATTCAAATCCTACGTCGAAGCGCGTATCGCAGCGGCGCGCCCGCACTGGATTCCGGCCACGGTGTTATTGCGTGAGCTACGCGAACGAGGTTAGATCGCGCCGGACGGTCGCACCCTGCTGACTTGCATGCAGTTACGGCGGCTACCTCGTGCGCCTGGCACGGGGCGACGGCCCGGATCCGTGGTCGATCGGCACCTCGCCGTATCACGAGCGCCCGCGCTGGATCTTCTGGGACGACGAGCCGGCACCGATCCGCTGGTAGCGTCTGCGCGTGCCGCGCACCCTCGTTTTCCCCGGTGCCGGCCGGTTGGTTGTCGCACTGGGGGGTCCTATACTGGATCTCGGGGGTAGCGTCGGCGGTACAACACATATCCAGCAGCACCGCATCGCCATCGGGCAGAGGGGCGTCCTGCCTCGTGGCGGCTGCCGTTCCGTGCCCCGTCACCATCGGTTCCGATCATCAGGGTTTCGACGAGGAGGGTGTCATGGGAAGACTGGACGGCAGGATCGCGATCGTCACCGGGGCGTCGCGCGGCATCGGACGGGCCATTGCGGTCGAACTTGCGCGCGAGGGCGCGAAAGTTGCCTTGAATTACCAATCCAGCGAGGCGATGGCGCAGGAGGTGGCCGACGAGATCCGCAAGGCGGGCGGGGAGTGCATGCTGGCGAAGGCGAACGTGGCCGACGCCGAGCAGGCGCGTGCCATGGTCAAGAGCGTGGTACAGAAGTGGGCCCGGCTCGACATCATGGTCAATAACGCCGGCATCACGCGCGACAAGTCGATCCGCAAGATGACCGACCAGGACTGGATGGACGTGATCCAGACCAACCTCAACGCGGTCTTTTTCTGCACCACCGCGGCGATGCAGCCGATGGTCGAGCAGAAGTACGGCCGCATCGTCAACATCAGTTCGATGAACGGCCAGACCTGCGCCTTCGGCCAGGCCAACTACAGCGCGAGCAAGGGCGGCATCATCGCATTCACCAAGACGGTGGCGCTGGAGCTGGCGCGCTCGGGTATCACGGTCAACGTGGTGGCGCCCGGTTTCACGCTTACCGACATGCTGGCCAAGGTGCCGGAGGACGTGGCCAACCAGATCAAGGCGAAGATTCCGCTCGGCCGTTTTGCCGCGCCGGAAGAGATCGCCAAGGCGGTGACCTTCCTTGCCGCGGACGGCGACTACATTACCGGCCAACAGATCAATGTGAACGGCGGCGCCTATATGTGATGTAGCGAAGTAGCGTTCCATCGGTGCGGCCACACGCACGCCACCTCGGTGTGCAAGGTCGCGAGAAACCGCTGCCCGGGAAGGCGCATGTGGCGGCACGCTGCGGCATGGTTTGACTGCATGCGCCATTCGCAGCGGCTCGCAGGTCTGCATGCCTGAAGATGGCCGTCCCATGCGCCCTGCAGGCCGGTCGATGGGGCGGGCCGAGTGCAGCGGAATGCGGCACGCGTGCGGCGGCGCATTTTGCGCGGCGCATCATCGAAGACGCTGGCAGCGCGTGCCGCAGTGCGGAATCGGGTTAAACTTCGGCTCCGTACGGGAATCGCGTGGCATTTGCGCAGGCGCCGTGCGAGTTTCCGTTTCCACAGCAGCGCCTCCGCGCTATCCTTCGCCGACCGATGAGCGACACCCCATCTCCCAACGGCGGCACGCCGCCCCAGGCCCATCCGCCCACCATGCCCGGCAAGCGCACGACGCTGCCGGGCGCCGGGGCATCCTCCGGTAACGGGCAGGTGCGCCAGGCCGGCCGCTACCAGATCCTGGAACTGATCGGCCGCGGCGGCATGGCCACGGTTTACAAGGCGCACGACCCCGGCATCGATCGCACCATCGCCATCAAGTTCCTGCATGCCTCTCTGTGCGAGGACGAGCAGTATCGCGGCCGCTTTCTGCGCGAGGCGCGCGCCGCGGGCATGCTCTCGCACCCGAACATCGCCACCGTGCACGACGTCGGCGAGATCGAGGGTCGGCCCTACATGGCCATGGAGCTGCTCGAGGGCGATCCGCTCAACGATGTGATGACCGGCGGCACCCTGTTCCCGGTGCGCGAGGTGGTCGAGATCGGCATCCAGCTCTCGCGTGCGCTCGACTATGCGCACAGCAAGGGCATCGTCCACCGCGACATCAAGCCGGCCAACATCGTGCGGCTCAAGGGCACCAACGTCATCAAGGTCACCGACTTCGGCATCGCCCACATGGCGTCGAGTTCGATGACGCAGCACACGCAGATGGGCGACGTGCTCGGCACGCCGCAATACATGTCGCCCGAGCAGACGATGGGGCAGAAGATCGACGGCCGCTCGGACCTGTTCTCGGTCGGCGTGGTGCTCTACCAGTTGCTCACCGGGCTGCGGCCGTTCGATGCCGATTCGATTGTCGCGCTGATGCTCAAGATCGCCAAGGACGAGCCGACGCCGATCGAAAAGCTGCGCAACGACGTGCCGCCGGCGCTGCGCCGCGTGGTGGAACGCTGCCTCTCCAAGCAGCCGGATCGCCGCTACCAGAGCGGGGCCGAGCTCACCGAGGCGCTGATCAAGGTGATCCGCGAGATCGACGAGGACACGCAGCACCGCCAGCGTCCGCGCATCGTCTCGCTGCGCGTCAAATGGACGGCGCTGATGTCGCTGATCGTTGCCGGCGTCATGGCCGTCACCGCCACGGTGGTCAGCCAGCGCCAGCAGGCGGCGCTGATCGGGCAGGTTACCGACTACGGTGCCTCGCTGTCGCGCTTCATCGCCACGCAGAGCGCGGTGTCCGCCCTGTCCGAGGATTGGGTGGCGCTCGAGGTCTTCGTGCAGGAGGTGATGAAGACGCAGGATTTCCATGCCATCACGGTGGTCGATCGCGACGGCATCGTGCGTGCATCCAGCGACGCCGCCCGCAACAGCCAGCCTTACGTCAAGCCGGCCGGCGAAACGCTCGGCGTGCATGCTGGCGGCGTCACGGTGCAGCGCCTGCTCGCCGACGGCGAAAGCGTTCTGGAATTCGAGTCGCCGATCACCTTCCAGGGCAAGCCGATCGGGCGCGTCGCGCTCGACATCCCGGAAAAGCCGCTCACGCGCGTGGCGCGCCTGTCGCTGATCATGATGGCGCTTCTGGTCATCTCGACCATCGCCGCGGTCGCGGTCGCCACCTATCTGGTTTCCAACTGGTTCGCCAAGCCGATCCGCCTGCTGCGCGAATCGATGGCCGAGATCGGCAAGGGACGTTTCGACCACCGCATTGCCGAGCGGCGCAACGACGAATTCGGGCTGCTGTTCCAGGCGTTCGACGACATGGCCGGTGCCCTGCAGCAGCGCACGGGCGGCGCGTCCGCGGCAGCCGGCGATCCAAAGGCCGCTGACAAGCCGGCCGGAAAAGCGGCGACCCAGGCAAGCCCTCCAACGCCGCCACCGGGCAGCCTGCCGCGCGCCACCGTTACGCCGCCGGACGCCGTCCCGGCGCCCGATGCGCCGTCCGTCCGCAAGCGCTGACAAACGGAGCAGCCGCCATGCAATCGCCTGCCTTCGGACTGCCCGGACCGCGCCTTGCGTCATGGCGCACCGCGTTCCTGAAGGCGGCCGCGGCCGCGCTATCGGCCATGATGATTGCCGGCTGTGCCTCGAAACCTGCGGTCGCGCCGGCGGAGCCGGCGGAACGACGCGCGGAGGCGCCGGCAGGCAACGGCAATGTCATCGCACGCAACGATCGTTTCGTCATCTACCAGCCGGAGCGCGGCGAATCGATGGCCGCGATCGCGTCACGCTTTCTCGGCAGTGCCGATCGCGCATGGGAGATCGCCGATTTCAACGGTAACGCCTCCGCCGAGCCCGGACAACCGGTCGTCGTGCCGCTCAAGACGCTGAACCCCGGCGGGGTCGGTTTCCGGCGCTACCAGACGGTGCCCATCCTCTGCTATCACCGCCTCGGTGCCGGCACCGGCAAGATGATCGTGTCCGCCGCCAACTTCGCGGCGCAACTCGAATGGCTCGCCCGCAACGACTACCGCGTGATCCGGCTGCGCGACCTGCGCGACTTCCTCGACGGCAAGCGCGCGCTGCCGCGGCGTTCGGTCGTGATCACCTTCGACGATGGCTACACTTCGTTCTACAAGATTGCCTATCCGCTGCTGAAGAAGCACGGCTTCCCGGCCACGGTGTTCCTGTACACCGATTTTGTCGGCGCTGGCGATGCGCTGACCTGGCCGCAGATGGAAGAAATGGCCGGTTCCGGTCTGGTCGAGATCCAGGGTCATTCCAAGAGTCACTCCAACCTGATCCAGCGGCTTGCCGGCGAAAGCGACGAACGCTATCGCGAGCGCATCGAAACCGAGATCCGTGCCCCGCGCGATGCGATCCGCGCCAAGCTCGACCGTCCGGTCACCGAGTACGCCTTCCCCTATGGTGATGCCAACGAGATGGCGCTCGAATCGCTTGCGCGCAACGGCTACCAGCTTGCCGCGACGGTGAATCCGGGCGGCAATCCGTTCTTTGCGCAACCATTCATGCTGCGCCGTACGATGATCTACGGCGATCACGACCTCGAAGCGTTCAAGGCGCGGCTGCAGGTGTATCGGGAGATCGAGGCGCGATGATCCGGCAACGCGGGATGCTGCCACGCGGCTTGGCTGTTGCGGCCTGTGCCCTGCTCGCGGCTTGTTCGCAGGCGCCCATCGTCGAGCGCGAGCCCGAAAGCGCGACAACCGACGCGCTGCGCGGCTCCCCCAACGCGGCATTCGAGAAGCAGCAACGTGACCGTGCGCGCGATCTCTCGCAGCAGGGTTATTTCGGCGAAGCGACGGTGGCGTGGGAGGTGCTTGCGCTGCTCCGGCCCGACGTGCCCGAATATGCCGAGGGGCTGCGCCATGCGCGCTCGCGCATCGAATCCCGCGTGGCGCAGCGCCTGCAGCAGGCCGAACAGGCACGCAAGCGCGGCGAAGCAGACCAGGCGAGCCAGCTCTACCTGCAGGTGCTGAGCGACGATCCGCTCAACGCCCAGGCCGCCGACGCACTGCGTGCCATCGAGCGCGATCGCAACAAGCGCAATCATCTCGGCAAGCTGTCGCGGCTGACACTCACCAAGAACAGCATGGCAGCGGCACAGGTTCCGCGCAGCGCGTCCGAGAGTGCTGTCGACCGCAACGATCTCGAGCATGCCAACCTGCTCATGCATCAGGGCGAATATGCCGAGGCGGTTCGCCTGCTCGAGCGCTACGTGAAGGCGAATCCGCAGGATGAGGGGGCGCGCAAGTCGCTTGCCGAAGCCTGCTACCAGCAGGCGGAACGGCTCGCTGCAACCGAGCCCAAGACCGCCGCTGCGCTGTACCAGCGCGCGCTCAAACTCGATCCGAACCACGGGTCGGCCGCGCGGCGCATACGCCAGAGCACGCGGCCCTGAGGAAACACGGTATCGGGGACCGGCCCCGATGCCGTGCCACTTAGAGTTTCTTCAGGTTTTCCTGCAGCTTCAGGGTCTTCTGGCGTTCGAGCCGTGCCGTGTCGTTGCCCGGGTCGATTTCCAGCACGCGATCCCAGCTGCGCACCGCACCGTCGAGATCCTGCCGCGCCATCGCCGAGCGGGCGTTGCGCTCGTGCTGTTGCACGAGTTCGCGTCGCAACTGGTCAGCACGCGTACGCGCCTCGGCATGCGAGGGGTCAAGCTTCTCGGCCTGCCGGAAACTCTGGTAGGCGCGGTCCTTGTTGCCGACCTTCTGCGCGGCAAGCCCCTCGCGATAGGCCTTCTCGGCCGGGCTGAGGCTGTCCTGTGGCGGCGGAGGGGGTGGTGCGACAGGTGGCGCCGGCGGCGGGGCGGGCGGCTCCACCTCCTGCGGCGGGCGGGGCTTGGGCTCGACCGGCCGCGCCTCGCGCGGCGGCCGGGCTTCCGGCGGGGGCGCCTTGCCCGGCACGCGGATCGTCTGGCCTGCGGATACCAGCCGCGGCACCTTGATGTCGTTGTAGCGCGCCAGCAAATAAAAACCGTAGATGTCGCCCAGGAAGCGGCCGGCGATCTTCGACAGCGATTCGCCGGGCTTCACCGTGTAGGGATAGGACTCCTCGCCCAGCGTTGCGCGCGGGTCGACGGTCATCTGGCGCTGGAAGTTCAACGCCAGCTTGTTGTTCGGATCCAGCGCCAGCGCGCGATCGATCTCCGCGCGTGCGTCGACCTCGTTGCCGGCCTCGAGCAGATCGGCAACGCGGAGCGCGGTCTTGTTAGCCTGCTGCTGCTCTGCGACCGATGGCGGCGGCCGTGGTGTGGGCGGTGGCGCGGGCGGTGCGTCGCTGCGTGCCGAATCCGATGGCGTCGGTTGCGGGGTCGCCGGTTGTGGCGGCGGTGCGGTGGCGCAGCCGGCCAGGATCAGGGCGGCTGCGGCAACTTGGATCTTCGAATGCATCACTTACCTCGCAGGAGGCCGTCGATGTCTTGCATTATGCATGGACCGTGCGGCGGCAATTCGCGCGGAATTATATTCCGTGTAACCTTGCTGCGCAGCGCAACATTGCCGCGATGCGCGCGGGCGGCGCGCGGACTAAGCCGTCCGACCGAGCCGCCGGCAGAGGCACGGGCAGAAGCGGCGTGACATAATCTTGCAAGCATTGCCACCGAAGAACGGCATGGACCATAACCGGAGAGAACAGCGATGATGAGAATCCGGGTCATCTCGTTGCACGGGCAGCCGCTTGCCCAGGAAATCGCGCACGATTTCGACGAAGCCGGCGGCACTCTCGGCCGCGCGGAAACGAACCAGCTCGCGCTGCCCGATGCGCAGCGCCACATTTCGCGCCTGCAGGGCCGCATCGTGTGCCGCGCCGGGCGCTTCGAACTGATCAACCAGGGTGCGAACCCGATCAATGTCGACGGCCGTCCGGTCGCCAATGGCAGCGCCGCGCCCATCGGGCCGGGGACGCGCATCGAAATCGGCGGCTACCTGATGGAAGCGAGCGGACCGCCGGCCGCGCCGCCGCAAGCGCGACAGGTTCACCCCTCGCAAGAGGTGACGATCTCTCCCGAGGCGTTTGCTGCCGCACGCCGGGCTGCGGCGCAGCGCCCCGCGACCCCGCCGTCGCTTGGCGCCGGCATGGCACAACCTGTTCCCGCAGCACGTCCTGTGCCGGTGCAGGCTCCGCAGCCGCCGATGGCGCCCGCGCCGCTGCCGCCGCAGGCTGCGCCGTCGCTTGCGGCCGGGCCGGTCGACGATCCGCTCGGGCTGTTTGGGGGTGCGCCGTCCGGCACCGCCGATCCGTTTGCCGACATCCTCAACGGCGTGACCGCCTCGCCATCGCCGCAACCGCAAGTTCGACCCGCGCCAGCCGCATCGGCGCCGCCGCAGCCGGCGGCAGCGGATCCGCTCGCTGGCGTATGGTCGCCGCCGGCACGCACGCCGACCGAGTCGGAATCACTCTCCGAACTCCTCGCGGCGCCGCTGCCAGCAGGGCCCGCGATGCCGAACAACCGGGCCCCGCTGATACCGGACGACTTCGATCCCTTCGCGGATCCGTTCGCCGTGCCGCCCAAGACTGCCGAACCGGAGGCGCTAGACGACGACCTGGGCTTCGGCCTTGCCGGCAAGTCCGGCAGCGGCTCGAGCATCGATACGGCATACGGCCTCGCCGCGCCGCCGCCGGTCGGCAATGGCATCGATCCGTTCCTCGGCAGTTCGCTTTCCGATCCGCTGGCGGGGCGGGGTGGCGATGCGCCGATCGATCCGCTCGCCGCGTTTTCGGGCGATCTCGGCGCGCCGATTCCAGGCTTCCAGTCCATGCCCGATCAGGTTCCGGAACTGCATGGCGCCTTCGTGCCGCCGCGGGTGGAGCCGTTCGCGGCGCCGGAACCGGGCGCGTTCGCCGCCGACTCGTTCGCGCCGCCGCAGCCACAGCCATCAACGCGCGTCGACGCGGTCGGCAACGGCCAGTTCGTATCGTGGGAAACGCAAAGCCAGAGCGCACGGCCCATGGCGCCACCGCCTGCATCGCGTCAATCGGCAGCGGCCGATCCGCTGCTGTCCATGTTCGACGCGCCATCAGCCGGCGCATCGCAGTCGGACGTGCTCGGGCTGGGTGTGGCGCCGGTGCCCGGCGATGACATGCTGGCTGCATTCGACGCGGTGCCGTCCGCCGCGCCGCTTGCCAGCCTGCCGCCCATGCCGGCGCCCGCGATGCCGCCGCAGGCACCGTTGCCGCCGGCGGCGGCGCCGCTGGTTGATTTCAATGCCCCGACGCTGCCGGGCGACGACACCTTCTTTGCCGGTATCGCGCAGGCGCCGCTATCTCCCGCTCCCGTTCCCGTGCAGCCTGCGGCGCCGCTGGTCGCGCGTGCGTTCGAAGAAGTGCCGGCAGCCGCGCCGGCCCGCGCGGCACAGGCGCCCGCACCGGTCGGCGATGCGTCGGCGGAAGCCTTGCGCCGCGCCTTTCTCGCCGGCCTCGGTACGCCGACCTTGCCGCTCGATGCGTTGACACCCGAGATGATGGAGCGCGTCGGCCGGTTGCTGCGCGAGGCCACGCAGGGCACGCTGGATCTGTTGCTGGCGCGGGCGACGACCAAGCGCGAGGTGCGCGCCGACGTCACGATGATCGTCAGCTCGGACAACAACCCGCTGAAGTTCTCGCCCGATGTGGCGGCGGCGCTGCTGCACCTGCTGGTGCCGCAGGGACCGGGCTTCCTGTCGCCGGTGGCCGCCATGCAGGATGCGTACGACGACCTGCGCTCGCACCAGTTCGGTTTCATGGCCGGCTTGCGCGCCGCGCTGGCCGGCGTGTTGAAGCGCTTCGATCCGGCGATGCTCGAACAGCGCATGGCGCAGAAATCCATGCTCGACAACGTGCTGCCGATGAATCGCCGCGCCAAGCTGTGGGATTTGTACATCCAGCTCTACCGCGACATCGCGAACGAGGCCGAGGATGATTTTCACACCCTGTTCGGGCGCGAATTCCTGCGCGCCTACCAGGAGCAGGTCGACCGGCTCGAAAAATCGCAATGACCTGCGCACCGAGCGGCGGAGCAGCGCTTGAAACTTGAGATCGCGGCGCTTTCCAAGCAGGGGGGGCGTTCGCACAACGAGGACGCCTGCGGCTACTGGACCTCCGACGCGGGATGCTGCTGGGTGGTGTCCGACGGCGCGGGCGGCCATGGTGGCGGCGATGTCGCCGCAAAGACCGTGGTCAGCAACATCCTGCGCGATTTCGCGGCCTGCCCGGCGGTGGCGCCCGAGCGTATTTCCGATCTGATTCTGCGCGCCAACCAGGCGGTGCTGCTGGAGCAGGCGACGAGCCAGGCGACACGCAACATGCGGGCGACGGCTGCGGTGCTCGAGATCGACAATGTGACCGAAACCGCGACCTGGGGCCATATCGGCGATACGCGCATCTACGTGTTTCGCGGTTGCCGCGTGCTGTTCCAGTCGCGCGACCACAGCGTCATGCAGACCATGGTCGATGCCGGTTTCGGCGATGCGGCCCTGCTGCGCACGCATCCGCAGCGCAGCGTGCTGCTTGCGGCGCTCGGCACGGCCGAGGAGATCCGCCCTGCGGTGCATGAGACCGTCGCGCTGCGCGACGGCGACGTGTTCCTGCTGTGTACCGACGGGCTGTGGGAATACGTCGACGAGGCGGCGATGGAGCGCCAGCTTGCGGCCAGCCTGACGGCCGAATACTGGCTTGCCGGGCTCGAGGCGGAAGTCCTCGCCCATGCCAAGCGGGACCATGACAATTACAGCGCGTTGGCCGTCTGGGTCGGCAATCCGGCGGATGCGACGCGGATCATTAGCGCATAGACTTTGCAGTTCCGATGGGCGTCGGCCTTCCCCGCGCCCGATTCCCCAGGAGATTGATGATGAAGCTCAACACCCCGTCGCTTGCCGTCGTCGCGAGCCTGCTCGGCGCCCTGTTCGTGCTGCCGGCGCAGGCCGACACCATTCTGCGCGGCAAGGACATCACCGAGAAGAACCTGATCGAGGCGCTTACGCCGGCACCGGCCGGTGCGCCCGAGGACGCGGCGGAAGAGCCGGTGCGCCTGCGCAGCATCCGTGTGCAGCGCGATGCGCCGACCGCCAAGCCGGGAGACAGCGCGGTCAAGGCCGCCGCCAAGGCAACCGAGAAGAAGGCCAGTGCGTCGCTGCTGATCACCTTCGAGACCAACTCCGCCGACCTCACGCCGCGCGCCAAGTCATCTCTCGACGTGGTGGCCAAGGCCTTGCAGGCCGACAAGCTGGCCGAGTTCAAGTTCGCGATCGAGGGCCATGCCGACCCGCGCGGCCAGGCCGACCTCAACATGTCGCTTTCGCAGGCGCGCGCCGAAAGCGTTGTCGCGTATTTGGCGGATCAGCACGGCATCAGCCGTGAGCGCCTGAAGCCGGTCGGCAAGGGCGCGACCGAGCTGGTCAACACCCAGCGCGTCGACGCGCCGGAAAACCGCCGCGTGACCATCACGACGCTGCGCGACGAATAAGGAAAGCGAACAAGGCATCAGGCGGGTTTTGGCATGCCCGCAAGGCACATGGATAGGCGCTCCCAGGGTGGTCTGCCCCGAACGCCTTGTTGGGTGCGGCTCATGGATTGGTCTGCCTGAAGACCCTCTATCCATGCGCCGTTCGGCGCGGCTTCCTTCGGGAGTCAGTAGCCGGGCATGCGCGGCACGCCGGGAACGGTGTAGCCATTGCCACCGGGAATGCCGACTGGCACCGGCGCGCTCTGCCCCTGCGCTGGGGCCGTGTAGCGTTGACCTTGCTGGCGTGCGGTCTGGCTGCGCACGTATTCCTCGATCGACTGGCCCGGTGGCCGCCCATCCTTGGGAAGACTGGCGGCCGTGTTCTGTGACGACGTGCGGCGCGCGGTGTCGGCGGCCGCGGCCTGGGTTTTCGGGCGCTGCGCGGCGCGCGGCTTGGCCGTCTCCTCGCCGGCCGCCACCTCGTCGATCGTGAATACCGCGGCGCCGTACGCTTCGGCGCACTCCGCCGTACCGCCCGCGCACGTTGCCTTGCCAATGAAGGGCGACTGGCTGCCGGTGTGGCGCGACACCACGGACGGCGCCGTTTCGAGCGGGAATTCGCCGAACGGGTCGACCTTGATCATGCCGCTGTCGGCGAAGTCGCGCGGGTTCTCGCTCACGACGGCGACGAACTGGTCCGACCCCGGTGGGCCGTCCGCGACCATGACCCAGCCAGTGCGCGGCAGCGTGACCTCCTTGCCGGCCTCGACGCGGTTCTTCTCGTCCACTGAATTCGGGAACAGCTTGTAGAAGTGCTGGCGGTCGGTGCCGACCATCAGGATGTAAAGGTAGCCCGATTTGTTCGAGCGTAGGCGGAATCGCAACTTGTCACGCCCGATGCGTACCTGCGCCTGCTCCAGTTCGACCGCCACCGAGTAGTCGCGGCTGCGCTGCTGGAAGATGCGGTCGATTTCGTCGAGCGGGTTGAACGGCCTGGTTTGCGTCACCGCAGGCGGGGTGGGTTCGGTCTTTGGTGGCTCGACGGCGGGCGCCGGTGTCGGCGCAGGCTTGTCGGTTGCGGGCGCGGGCGTCGTCGTCGATGCTGGCGCTTCGGTCCTGGCAAGCGTTGCCTTGGCGGCCTTCGACTGTGTCATGTAGTAATAGCCGCCGCCGACCGCCGCTGCAACGGCGAGCAGCCCGCCGATCAGCAGCGTCGCGCTGGGGCCGCTGCCCGCTGTCGCAACCGGCGCCGACCGCGCCGGTTCAGCCGCGCGTGTACGCGTGCCGACGTGGGTGACGGTGTGCGCCGCGGCGCTGGCATGCACGCCGAGCAGGTCGCGCAGTTCGGCGATGGTTTGCGGCCGCTTGTCCGGTTTCACCGCCAGGCCGCGGTCGATGCCGCGCAGGAAGGCTTCCGAATAGCGCCCGGCGGCCTGTTGCGACAGCGGCACCATCGAATCGTTGATGATGCGGCCCACCGAGGGGGGCGGCGTCTTGCCCATGATGGCGAAGAACACCACTGCCGAGAGCGCATAGATGTCGGTCCATGCGCCCTGCTTCATCTCGGGCATCTCGGCGTACTGTTCGACCGGCGCATAGCCCGGCTTGAGGATCACCGTCAGCGCTTGCGTCATGTCGGTGATGACCCGCCGCGCCGCGCCGAAGTCGAGCAACAGAGGCCGGCCGCCCTCGAGCAACATGATGTTGTCGGGCGCGATGTCGCGGTGATAGACCTGCGCGTTGTGCATCACCTCGAGTGCATCCATCACCGGCGCGAGCATGGTCTTGAGCCAGGCTTCGTCCGGCGGAGCGCTCATCTTCTTGAGCGCCTGCTTGAGCGTGGTGCCTTCGTAGAAGGGCATCACCATGTAGGCGGTGCCGTTGCCCTCCCAGAACCGGTAGACCTTGACCAGCGAGGGGTGGTCGAACTGGGCGAGCAGGCGCGCTTCATTGACGAAGCTGCGCCGGCCGGCCTCGAAGGTTTCGGCATAGCGCTCGGACTTGACGCTAACCTGCGATCCCTGGCTGCGCGACGCGAGCGAGGACGGCATGTACTCCTTGAGCGCGACGCGGCGACCGAGCGAGTGATCCTCGGCAAGATAGACGATGCCGAAGCCGCCGACGCCGACCAGGCCGATCAGTTCGAATTCGCCCAGGCGCGTGCCGATCGGCAGCGCGTTGTCGCTTTCCCCGAGATGCAGATTCCCGCCCGCTTTCGGGTCGCTGGCGAGAAGAGTCTTTTCGTCGTTCGGGGCGGCCATGAAGGGCTGGCTCAGACGTGCCGTGTCGGTACCGCGCGCAGCATAGCAGTAAAGCGCGCGCCGTCGGGCAGCCCGCGGCAGGCGAGCAGCGGCGCGCCCGCGCCCGGTTCGCTGGGCGCCCACCAGAGCGAGCCGCCGCGTACCGCATCGCGCAGCACCGACGCGCCGGCACCCATCAGCGTCTGCGCCAGTTCGTCGTCGGACGGCAGCGTGAACAGCGCGGCCTCGTCGCTGCGCAGCACGCCGACGAGCTGGCGTGCCAGTGCCACGCGCGGCGGCGCGGCCGACGGCATGCGCAGCCCGAGCAGCGCGTCGTCGAACTGTTGCGCGCTGCGCGTGCGGTCGAGCGTCGATAGCGCGAGCGATTCGATGCGGTCGAGCCAGTCGGCGAGCGCATTGAATTCGCGCTCGGTAGTGGCGAAGGCTGGCGTTTCGCAGGCAACGGTGATCGGGAAGTAACGGCCAACCTTGTCCACGCTCGGCATGAACACGCCGACCCATGACGATTCGCCACACACGCCGGGAAACAGGATGAAGCGCCAAACCGGGCTGGTCAGGTAGGCGTTGAGCCATGCTTCGCCGAGGTGGCCGCGCGAAGCCGACATTACCTGCTGCAGCCACCCGTCCCAGCGGGAGATGAAATCGGGCGACAGACGGCGCGATGCAAAATCGCCGAGGCTCGCGATCTTGCCATACCAGCCGGGAACGCCTTCGTGCCGATCGTTCACACTGCCTCCCCTGTATTTTTCATGGGCACTGGAATTGATCGAGTTCGCGCAACCGGAACGGGTTGTGCACGCTGTTGGCCGTGACCTCGAACTGCGCCTTGCGGCCGTCAACCGTGAAGGTGACGATGAAGCGCTCGGGCAGCGAGGTGGGGTCGATATTCACCTTGTCGAACATGCGGAACAACGCCCACGGGCCTTCGGTGGTCAGGCCCGAGACGCCGCTCGGGCCGGGCGGCTGGATCTGCACCCGCACCTGGGTGCTGCCGCGCGGGCCGGGCCAAGTCACGCTCTGAGGCACCTGAGGGCCGTGGCTGTAGCGCACGAGCTGGCCGTCGACGTCGAGAATGAACTGGGTCAGCGCGGCGTCCATCTCGATCGGTTTGAAGTCGAGCTTCAGGCTGGGCGTGCGCCCGCCGCTGCGGAAGAACACGTCGCGGATCACCTGCGCGCGCTGGAACTGGATCAGCGCAGTCGAACCGCCGATCGGTGCATCGTTGATGCGGCGGAAGGTCCAGGGCCGCGAAGAAGTGTCCACCAGCGGTGCAAGATTGCGCTGGAAGAAATCGTCCATCCGCCCCCCTGGCGCGAACAGCGTGGCGAAATCGTCCTGCGTGGCGTCGCGCGTCGATGCACGGTCGAGCGGATAGCGGCCGGCAATCGCCTGGCGGCAGAACTCGCCGACTTGGGCGCCGATCGCCTCGGTGGTGTTGGCGACGATCGCCCCGCCGGCCAGCCGCGCACTGGTTTCCGACAGGCTCTGCAGCACCGAGCGCAGCGGCTCGGGCATGCCGGGCGCCTGCGCCTTGACGCGGTTGGGCACCTCGGAGGCGGGCGGCGAAGTCTTGGACTTGAGCGCCGTGTCGGCCGCGTTGAGCATGGTGTGCAGTTCGCCGACTAGGGCGATGGCTGCATCGACCGGCGCGGGCTGCCCCTGGGCCGAACTGGTCACGTAACGGCGCAGCGATTCGAAGCGCTTGTCGACGATGTATTCGATCGGCTCCTTCGGCGCCACCGGATTCTTCGACGTGATTTCCGTGCCGAAGATGCTGCCGAGCCGGTTGCGCGCTTCGAGCTCCAGCTTGTCCTTCACCTTGTCGGTGAGTTCCTTTTCGCCCTGTGGCTTGACCAGGGTGGTTTCGCGGGAGGCCGCGCGCAGGAAGGGGGAGAGAGGATTGTCGACCGCGGAAAGGATGCGTGCGACCTCGATCGTCTGCTGCATGCTCGAGGGGCGGATCAGCTTGACGTCATTGAGGAAGTCGTCCCAGGTCTTGGCGTAGTCGGTCAGGTAGAGGCGGCGCACGTCCTCGGTCAGGCGCTCGCGCGACGCGGCATCCGTCAGCCTGCCGGCCATGCCGGCGTCCTTGATGCCGAGCACCCAGCCTTCCTCGTCGGCCAGTTCGTTCGCCACCTTGTCGGAATCACGCTTGAACGCCTTGTAGTAGCCGTCGTAGGTGAACAGGCCCGGCACTCCCCTTGTCAGCGGCTGGCCGGAAACGCGGGTGAATACCAGCGGCGCCGACGGGCCGGCTGCCTTCACCACGGTGAATTCCGGAATGTCAGCCCCGACGCCCTGGCGTTTCAGCCGGCTGTACACCCGCAACGGCAGCCCGTATTGGGCGAGCATGGTGCGTACCGAAGCGACGAGGTTTGCATCCGCCGGCACCGGGCTGGTGACGGCGCCGCGTTCCAGCAGTGCATCGAGATGCGATTCGAGTGCCTTGCGCTGCTCCTGCGTTGCGTCGCGCGGCAGGGTACGTTCCCAATCAAAGGTAATCCATGCCTTCAGCGCGGCGGCGTCGAAGTGCGCCGGGTCATTCAGCATCAGGTAGGCCTTGAGCGCCTCGTAAGAGAATTCGAGGTTGTTGGCGTTGGCGCTGCGCAGTTGCTCCTCCACACGCAGGGACACGCGGGCGAGCAGCACGTCCTGCAGCAGCCGGCGATAGGATTGCTCCGCCGCTGCAGAGAGTTTGTCGCCCTGGAACATGCCAAAACCCATCGACAGCGGCGTGCCGTTGGCAATGTCGGGTGTCACGGCGATCTGCCGCACCGAATCCAGAATCGGCATCAGCCCGAGCACGTCGGTCGAGGTGGTGACCGGCAGCGATTCGAGCTGCTTGCGCGCTTCGGGCAGGCGTGCATCGACTTCGGCCACGTAAGACTTGTTGCGTGAGTAGCTGATGAACCAGGCGGCGCTGCTGCCCACCAGCAGCAGGGCTGCGGTGGCATAAGCCGCCCACTGCAGCAGCGTGCGCTTGCGTTCCCAGCGCAGGTTGATGCCGGCGAGCCCACGCTCTTCGAATACCACGTGGTGCAGCAGGCTGGTGAGGAAGTAGCTGCGCCCGCTCGCCGCCTGGGGCGGCACGACCTTGCGCTCGAGCCCGAAGGCGCGCGCCAGCGTGCCCATGACGCGATCGATCGGGCTTCCTTCCTGCGTACCGCTGGTGAAATAGACGCCGCGGATCAGCGGTGCCTCCTCGTATTTCGAAGCCGCGAATACGCGTTCCAGGTATTCGGCCAGCACCGGACGCAGCGTGGCGAACTGCTGCGGGAAGGTGAAAGTCTGCGCACGCTGCTGCGGATCACGCTCCGCCTGCATGCGATCCATCAGGCGGTCGAGCAGGCGCTGCTCCAGCAACTCGAATTCGTTGCCGAACGCGCCGAGCGGTGCGGCCTTGGGATCCTCGCTGTGCGGGAATGTCACGCCCCAGACCTGCGCGCGGTCTTCTTTGCCGAGTTCGCCGAAGAATTCCATGAAGCCGGCGAGCAGGTCACACTTGGTGACCAGCACGTAGATCGGGAAGCGGATCTGCAGGTGTTCGTGCAGTTCCTGCAGTCGCGCGCGCACGGCAGCAGCGTGTGTCTCGCGCTCCTGCGGCGATTGCTGCAAAAGATCCGAAACGCTGACGGTCAGCATGACGCCATTGATCGGGCGGCGCGGACGCGCCCTCTTGAGCAGTTGCAGGAAGCCTTTCCAGGCTGCGCTGTCGACCTCGCGGTCCGACTCCTGCGTGGTGTAGCGGCCGGCGGTGTCGAGCAGCACCGCCTCGTCGGTGAACCACCAGTCGCAATTGCGCGTGCCGCCGACACCCTTGATCGACGCGGTGCCGAACTTTTCTGCGAGCGGGAATTGCAGTCCGGAGTTGATCAGTGCCGTCGTCTTGCCGGAACCTGGCGCCCCGATGAAGATGTACCACGGCAGTTGGTAGAGGAACTGGCGCCCGGTCAGCGAGACCATGTCCGACAGGCCGGGCTTCTTGCCCGAAGCGGACATGCGCACCTTCTTCAGCACGCTGATCGCCTCTTCGAAACGCTTGTTGAGCGCAGCGACCTCTTCTTCCGATGCCGACGGGCCGGCCACTACCTGTTCGGGCGCGCTCTTGAGCAGGCCGTCGACCAGTTGCGCGTTGGTGCGCCGGGCGGCGAACCACGACCACGCCTTCTTGGCGAGCCAGGCAAGGAGGATGAGGCCGATCAGGATCCAGCGCACGGTCTCGGATTCGAGCGGGCGCAAGGTGCCGATCGAAATCAGCGGCCCGACGAACCAGATGATCAGCGAAAGCGCAAGCAGGCCGACGATGGCCAGCGTCAGCGGGTGGATGAAGACTCGAAAGATCCGTCTCAGCATTTTTGTCGATCCGTCTCGGTCAGGTGCCCGGCTTGGCTACGAACAGCGTGATTTCGACGCGGCGGTTCTTGGCCCGGTCCGCGGGCGTCGCGTTGTTGGCGATCGGCTCGGAGTCGGCGCGGCCTTCGGCCTTCATGCGCTCGGGTGCGACCGAGTTCGAGAGCAGTTTCTGTACTGCCAGCGCACGGTCCTGCGAAAGGTGCCAGTTCGACGGGAAGCGCGCCGAGCGGATCGGCTGGTTGTCAGTGTGGCCGATGATCAGTACCGAGCCCTGCACCGAGTTGAGCGCCTCGCCGATACGTACCAGCAGCGGCAGTACCTTGTCGGCAACCGTGGCGCTGCCCGGTTCGAAGAAACCGTCGCCGCGGATCGTGATCACACTGCGGTCGCCGAAATCCGCGACCGCGACGAGGCCGGCCTTGATCTCGGGTTCGAGGAAACCGGCCAGGCGGGGTTTTGGCGCCGGCGCGGCGACGATCTTCGGTGGCGTCTGCGCTTTTGCACGCAGCGCCTGGATCTCGGCGAATACCGGATCGGACTTCGCGTTCAGGTTCATCGACAGGCCGAGGTAGAGGCCGATCGCGAGCAGGCCGACCACGGCGAACACCACCCACATCGGCAGCATCGACATCACGGTCTTCTTGGCGTCGACGCCGCGCCAGTGCGGCGACAATTCACGCTCGTACTCACCGCGCTGCTTGCGCAGCATGACCAGCAGGCGCTCGCGCAGCAGTTCGAGCTGCGAGCGGCCGTTGTCGAGCACGCGGTAGCGGCCCTCGAAGCCGAGCGCCAGCACCACGTAGAGCAGTTCCAGCAGGTCACGGTTGGCGCCCGGGTTCTCTGCGAGCTTGGCCATCAGCTGGAACACCTTCTCGCCGCCCCACGCCTCGTTGTGGAACATGACCAGCAGGCTGTGCTTGCCCCATACACCCGAGCCGCCCCAGGGCGTGCTGGCCGCCGCCTCGTCGAGGAAGGTGCACAACACGTAGCGCGCGGCAATCACCTTCTGTGGCTCGACGCCGCTTGCCTTGGCTTTTGCCTCGAAGGCACGGATGCCCTGCGAAAGTGTTTCTTTGAGGCCCTGCGGGTTGGGGTGGGTAAGCGACGACCGCAATTGCGTCACCGCGTTTAGCATCGGGCTGGCGGCGGTGATCAGCGGATTGAGGCCGCCCTTCGGAATCAGCGCCTCGACAGGAACCTGCGGCTCCTGCATCAGGCCGTAGTCGCCCCCGGCAGCCGGCTGTGCTGGATTCGCCGGGTCGGCGCCGCGTGCCGCGCGCTGCCCCGGCGAGGGCATCAGGAAGGTGCGGTCCGATTCGAACGAACCGAACGGATCGTCATTGCTCATTGCTTATCCCCTGATCGCCCAGCACTCGAGTTCGAGGCCGGGAAACTCGCCCGCGATATGCATCGCCAGTCCGCCCGAGTTCTGAAGCTGCTTCCACATCTCGCTGCCGCGCTCGAGCTCGAAATAGGTGAAACCGGAGTGGTACGGAATCTGCCGCGGCGCCACCGGCAGCGCGCGCAGCACGATGCCCGGCAATTGCAGGTTCACCAGGTCGCGCAGGCGCTCGACCGGCCCGAGCTTCACTTGCGTCGGGAAGCGCACGCGCAGCGCGTCGACCGGCATCTGGGCGTTGACCGCCAGCACAAAGGCGGCGCTGCGCAGCAATTCCGCGTCGGGAATGATCGCCACCCGGACACCGTACTTGCGATCCTGCAATTCGATCGCAATGGCAGTCTGCTCCAGCACCATCGACAGCGAACGGCGCAGGTCGGCCATCACCGGGCCGAAACTCAGGTGCGGTTCGTCGTGGATGTATTCGGGATAATCCGGGGGCCGGCGCGATTCGCGCGAAAAGGTGCACAACTCGCCCGCCAGCATGACGCAGACACCGAAAAGCTCGCGCGGGTGGAGCACCGAGATTTCGCCCAGGTGCTTGAAAGCGGGCTCGTGGCGGTTCACCGTCTGCAGCAGCAGGAAATCGGCGATCTCGGCCACGCCGCCGCGACCGGGTTGCGACAGGCGATGGCCGAGCGCTTCGCCGCGCTGGTGCAGCAGGCCGTGGATTTCACGCACGTAGCCGGCCAATATGCCGTTCTCGCCCGAGGCCAGCGTCGGCCCGATGTATGCCTTGTCGAGCACCAGCTGGTTATCGGCGCGGCGCTCCACGGCACGCACCACGTTGAGCGTTGCATATGCGTCGGTGATGTCGCGCTTGAGCATGAGCTTCATGCGCAGATCGCCGACCTGCACCAGCGCCGCCTGCGCGCTCGCCAGCGTGTTGTCCATGACGTCGAACTCGCTGGTCGCGTAGCGCGTCAATGCGGACGGATCATCGCCCGCCAGATCCGCTTCCAGGCTGCCGTCTCGCCGCAGGGGCAATGCCAGCACGACAACTTCGTCCTTGGCGTCGGCCGGAAAGTCGAAGGCCAGCGGCGCGGCGTTATCAGCGGGAAAGTCGAATGGCGTGCCGTCGGGAAAGATGCCGCGTGCCGACGAAATGGCCACCTTGCCGAGTGCCAGCGCGGCCTCGTCGAGCACCAGCGCCGAGAAGCCCCATCCGTAGGCGGCGATCGGCCGGGTGCGGCCCTCGAGCAGTTTTTCGATGTACCGATCGTGTTGCTGCAGATGCTGCGGCTGCAGAAACATTCCCTCTGACCAGATGACCTTGCTGTTCCACGACATGACCGTCCTCTTGTTCGATCTGCCCGAAGTGCCGCGCACGCCGCGGCACGACGGCGCTATTTGCCGGATATCGCGATGCTGCGGGTATCGATCTTGATCGTGACCGGCTGTTTCTTCTGCGGCACGACTGCGACGGTGCTGCGCCAGGTGGAGCGTTCAAGATCCCGGAAGGCGGCAACGACGCCAATGAAACGCGTATCGGGCTGCAGCGTGCGCTCCAGTTTCTTCTGCTCGCCGGGGCGTAGCTGGAATTCGTCGCGCGTGACCAGGTCGTTGCCCATCGCGTCGCGCTCGCGGTCCCAAAGCGAGAAGAAGTCGGCACTGTCGAATCCCGACGTCGCGCGCAACTCGAACAGGCGCACGACGATCGGCGAGGCGCGGCCCTTGCTGTCGGGATTCACGCCGGCCGTGGCATCGAGCGTGGTGCTGACGATGGTGGGTTTTGGGGTGCTGCTGCATGCGGCGAGCAGCAGCATCAGGGCTGTCAGGAACAGGAAACGCAACATTCGGGGTGCATCGAGCTTCTGATCAGCCAAATCGTTCTCCTCCGGGTGCAGCCTGCCCGCATTCTCGCCGCTCGGGGCGCGGGCGTCCAGCAATACCGCCGCCCTCGGCTGCGTGTATCGGCCTCAGAGTATAAAGCGTGTCGTGCGCCGGCGTTTCGTTCGAACGTCCTAGACATGCGACCTATTCAGCAGCGCGCGATCCGGGCGGTATGCTCAAATATGACGGTGCTGCGGCAGGCTGCGGGGCGGCACGGCGCGATGCGTAAAGTCAGGAAAGGACGGCATGGTGCAGGAGCGTTGGCGCAACGTGGTTGCATTCCTTGGGCTTGCGGTTGCAGCCTGTGCCGGGCCGGATCGGCTGCGCGACGATCGCGCGCAGCCGGCCGTGGCAGCGGCGGCGGATGCGCCGGCCGCGCCGTCGCCGGATGCCGCCCCGCGCAGCATCCTGCCTCAGGTTGCCGACGTCGACGAAGATGCGGTGCAACATGCATTCAGCACGCGCCACGCCCATTTCCAGCCGGCGAGCTGGCTGCAATTGCCCGGCTGGCGCGAGGATCGGTTGGCAGACGCGTGGGCGGCCTTCCTGCGCAGTTGCGCCGCGCTCGGGCGCAAGCCTGCCTGGAACGGGCCGTGCGAGCGTTCGACGCGGCTCGGGTCCGCCGGCGACGAGTCGATCCGCCAGTTCTTCGAGCGAGAGTTCGCGCTCTACGAGATCCGCAATGCGGATCGCACGCCCGAGGGCGTGATCACCGGCTATTACGAACCCCTGATCAACGGCAGCCGGGTGCGCGGCGGCGCCTACCTTTTTCCGGTCTATGGCCTGCCGGATGACCTGCTCACGATCGATGTCCGGCTGATTCCCCCGAACCTGCGCGGCAGGCCGCTGGCGGCGCGCGTCGAAGGCCGCAGCGTGATTCCTACACCCGGCGGCGCCTACCTGATCGACGTCGGCAAGCTGCAGCCCGACGTGCGCGACAAGAAACTTCGTGTGCGTCTGGAAGGACGGCGCGTCGTGCCCTACGCCACGCGTGCGGAGATTGAGCGCGACGGCCTGGCGCAGTCGCGCGTGCTGGTCTGGGTCGACAACCCGGCGGCATTTTATTCCATGCAGATTCAGGGCGCCGGCAAGGTGCGCCTGCCCGACGGCAGCATCGTGCGCCTCGGTTACGCCGAGCAGAACGGCCACCCGTTCCAGCCGCCGGTGCGCAAGGATGCCGCGGAACCCCGCAAAGGCCGCGTGCTTACGCGCGGACTCGATGTCGGCTTGAGCGATGTCGAGGATGACACCGCCGATCCGTCGGGCGATGCTGCCGAACCACTCACGCGCGGCAGCCAGGTCGGCCGCCCGAAACCGGTGCCGCGGCCGAAAGAACCGCTGCCGCCCGATGTCGAGCGGCTGGTCGAGGAACTGGCCACCGGCAAACCTGGTGCGGCGCGCCAGTCGGTCGCGCGACCCGCTGCGCCTGCGGCGGAGGCCGCCGCGCCCGCCTTCCCGCAGCCCGGCCCGGAATTGCTGCGTGCGATATCGGCCGATCCGAGCTTCGTCTTCTTCCGCGAGATTCCGGATGGCCCGGACGGCCCGATCGGCGCCCTCGGCGTGCCGCTGACGGCCGGGCGATCGGTGGCGGTCGACCCGCGTACCACGCCGCTCGGCTATCCCGTGTTCATGTCCACCACGCAGCCCGGCCGCAAGGGGCGACTCAACCGCCTCGTCATGGCGCAGGACACCGGCGGTGCGATCCGCGGCGCGGTGCGCGCCGACTATTTCTGGGGCTTCGGCGGTAACGCCGGGCTGCAGGCCGCGCGCATGAAGGAATCCGGCCGCATGTGGCTGATGCTGCCGCTCGGCCAGCAGGTCGCCGCGCGCGATAGCGTAGCCAAAACCCGCGGCCTCGCGGCCGTCGCGCCCGAACTCGATTGCGTTATCGCCGATCCGGATTTGTGCGTGGAAGACCGTTGAATCGTCGGCCTGGAAGGCGCGTGGATTGGTACTCTCGGGGCTGGTATCCCGCAGATGTCCTGTTTCCGGACTTCTGCAGGCTTGCATGTTTGCAAGCGCCAGTCCACGCGGGTTGCAGGGCGGGCAAAAGAAAAAGGCCTGGCCATCGGCCAAGCCCTTCTGTTTGGTGGGTTGTGTAGGGATCGAACCTACGACCTACGGATTAAGAGTCCGCTGCTCTACCAGCTGAGCTAACAACCCTGAATTCTGGAATTTGCGGGCAACACGTCGGGGGCGGACTCTGGTGGGTCGTGCGTGACTCGAACACGCGACCAACGGATTAAAAGTCCGCTGCTCTACCGACTGAGCTAACGACCCGCAGATCGAGGCCTGCCCTGCAAAAGAGGGCGCATTATAGGCAGGGGTTGGCGCACTGTCAATTTTGTTGGCGCTCAAGGCGCCACAATTCGAACTTGAGTGCAGCGACGCAGCCTGCGATGATCGAGACGAGCGCCAGCATCGAGCCGAGCGCGAGGGTGGAAATGCCGGTGATGCCCTGGCCGATGGTGCAGCCGAGTGCGCTGACGCCGCCGAACCCCATCAGCACGCCGCCGGCGATGTGGCGGAGCATGTCATTCGGATCGCGGAACGACTCGAGCCTGAAGTTGCCGCTCCCGACCGCATACACCGCCGATCCCGCGATGACCCCGAGCGCTGCCGCCACGCCGAAGGTGACCGATTTGCTGGCATCGCTCCACAGCATCAGCAGTTCGATGGTGTACGCGTAGGGGGCGACGAAGGTGAGCGATTCGGCGCGCCCGCTGTTGGTGCCGACGAAGGCTTCCTGCAGCGTCTCAGGGTGTTCGGCGACGTAGCCGAGGTGGCCCGTCACGTACCATCCGGCAACGATCACCAGCCCGGTGGTAAGGGCGCCCAGCAAGTAGTCAAAGCGGCGGAATTCCGCACGTATCAGGGCGAATGCCGCCAGGGCGCCGCCGACCAGCAGCGCGCCGGCGACCATCGCCTGCGGCCGGGTTGCCGCGCCGGTGATCGCGACCAGCGAAGGCAGGTCCTGGTTGGTCGGCAAGGTCACGCCGACGGGGTCGAGCGCCTTCAGGCGCCAGACTGCGAACAGACCCTTGAGCGTCATGTAGGCCGAGATCGCGAGGAAGACGAACACCACCAGCGACTTGAGGTTGCCGCCGCCGATGCGGATCAGCGTCTTGGTGCCGCAGCCCGACGCCAGCGTCATGCCGATGCCGAAGCACAGGCCGCCCGCCACGATCGAGAGCCAGTTCAGGCGCGGCGCCGTGTAAATGGACTTGCCGAGGTCGATCATGCCGCCGAATTGCAGCGCCTGGCTGCCCAGGATGGCGACCGCGATGGCGAGCAGCCACATGCGCATGCGGTTCCAGTCGCCCATGGCGACGATGTCGGAAACCGCGCCCATGGTGCAGAAGCTGGTGCGATTGCCGACTGCACCGAAGATGGCGCCGAGGCCGAAGCCCAGCCAGGCGATCAGGGTCGGCGAAGCGATCGAGGTGTCGGTCATGTTGCAGCCAGCTCCCTGCGGATCAGACGTAGCGCGTCGGGTCGGCGACGCCGGCATCGGCGAATCCGGCGCGGCGCAGCCGGCAGGAATCGCACAGTCCGCATGCCCGCCCGGCCGCGTCGGCCTGGTAGCAGGATACGGTCAGCGCGTAGTCGACGCCGAGGTGCAACCCCGTGCGAATGATATCTGCCTTGCTGAGCGCGATCAGCGGGGCCTCGATGCGCACCGGCGTGCCTTCGACGCCGGCGCGCGTCGCCAGGTTCGCCATCGCCTCGAAAGCCGCGATGTACTCGGGCCGGCAATCGGGGTAGCCGGAGTAGTCGACCGCATTGACGCCGATGAAGATGTGACGCGCATCGAGCACCTCGGCCCAGGCCAGCGCGAGCGAAAGCATCACGGTGTTGCGCGCCGGCACGTAGGTGATCGGAATGCCGGGGGCGAGTCCTGCGGTCGGCACCTCGAGTGTGTCGTCGGTCAGCGCAGAGCCGCCGAACTGGGCTAGGTCGATGCGGAACGCGCGATGTTCCGCCGCGCCGAGGGATGCGGCAAGCCGGCGCGCGGCGTCAAGTTCGGCACGATGACGCTGGCCGTAATCGAACGACAGCGTATGGCAGGTGTGGCCGCGTTCGTGCGCGATGGCGAGCGTTGTCGCGGAATCGAGGCCGCCGGAAAGCAGCACGATGGCGTTTGAAGCAGACAAGAGGAACTCCGGATTGGGCTGGCGCAGACTATACCCGGCCATGCGGACAGCGGAAACAGCAACACGGATCGGGGAATCGGCTGCAGGATGGCGATGCGGTTTTCAGCGGCCCGGGGTGTTGCCCCAGATCACCTTGTGAAGCTGAACCTGCATGCGCACCGGCAGGCGGTCGTCGAGGATCCATTGCGCCAGATCCGCCGGGGCCAGCGTGTCCGCCACCGGTGACAGCACGACCGGGCAGATCGCGGCCAGGTCGTGCTCCCGCAACCGCGCGCGCGCCCATTCGTAATCGGCGCGTCCTGCGAGCACGATCTTGAGTTCGTCGTCGGCATCGAGCAGGGCGAGGTTCTCCCAGCGATTGCGTGCTGCCTCGCCGGAGTCCGGCGCCTTGAGGTCCATGATGACCGACACGCGCGCGTCCACACCCGCGAGGTCGATCGCGCCGCTGGTTTCGAGCGATACCGAATAACCGGCATCGCATAGCGCCGCGAGCAGGGCGAGGCACGCCTTCTGAGCGAGCGGTTCGCCGCCGGTCACGCAGACGTAGCGCGGCCCGAACGTGGCAACCCGGTCCAGGATCTCGCGCAACGCCACGCTTTCGCCGCCGTTGAAGGAATAGGTGGTGTCACACCAGCTGCAGCGCAGCGGGCAGCCGGTGAGCCGGACGAACACCGTCGGCAAGCCGGCGCGGCTGGTTTCGCCCTGTAGCGAAAAGAAGATCTCGGTCAGGCGCAGCCTGACATCAGGCAGACCCTGCGAGTCGCCCGCAGGTTCGATGCCGGCGGCGGTGGAAGGCGCGTTCATGGCGGGGTGCCGCGCGCAGGCGCGGCCCGGCTACTTGCGCGCGAGCCGCTGCTTGGCGACCTGCGCAGCGTTGCTGGACGGATACTTGCCCAGCAGCGATTGCAGTGTTGCTTTGGCGGCCTTTGCATCGCCGGCGTCGGACTGTGCATTCGCCATGCCGAGCAGGGCGTCGGGGGCGCGGGCATCGTTCGGCCAGTTGGACACGACCTTGCCGAAATACGTCGTGGCCTTGGCGTAGTCACGCCCCTGGTAGAACGCGCTGCCGGCCCAGTAGTTCGCCGAGGGCTGGAATCCGCTGTCGGGATATTTGCCGACGAATCCCTCGAAGGCGTTGCCGGCGTCGCGATACTTGCCGCTCTTGAGCAGGGTCAGTGCGGCCTCGTAGTCCCGGCTTTCCTCTGCCGGGTCGACCTTGGGCCCTGCGGCAGCGGCAGCCGCTGCGGCCGCGGCCGCTGCCGTGGCCTTGGCGTGCTGTTCCTGGGCCGCCGCTTCCAGCTTGCGCATGCGGTCGTCCAGATCGACGTAGAAATCCTTCTGCCGTTTCTGGGCCGATTCGATTTCGTGATTCAGCACTTCGATCTGGCCGCGCAGGCGCGCAATGTCCTGCCGCACCAGCTCGATCTGGTTCGACAGTTCGATCTGCTGCCGCTGCGCTGCCTCCATCCGCTCGAAACGGGCCGCGGTTTCACGCTTCAGCGCCTCGATGCGCGCGCGTGCCTCCTCGTCGTCGAACATGCCGGCGTGCGCGTGGGCGGCAATACCGGCACCCAGCAGGAGTCCGGAAACGATGCATCTGAGCTTCATGGTTCGGTCGGTCGAAACGTGGTGACGGGGCCGGCGGGGCCAGCGGCGAAACCGGGCGGCGACGCGTCGCCGCCGCCCGTTGGGCGATCAGAACTCGCCGGAGTACAGGATGTCGCCGCGGCGGTTTTCCGCCCAGGCTGCTTCGTCATGCCCGGCGTTCTTCGGCTTCTCCTCGCCGAGACTGACCGCCTCGATCTGCGCATCCTTGGCGCCGAGCAGGGTGAGCGCCTTGCGCACCGCTTCCGCGCGCTTCTGGCCGAGCGCGAGGTTGTACTCGCGCGAGCCGCGCTCGTCGGCGTTGCCCTGGATCAGCACCTTCAGTTCCGGGTGCTCGCGCAGGAACTTGCCGTGCGCCTCGACCAGCGCCTGGTGTTCCTGCTTGATCACGTAGCTGTCGAAGTCGAAGTAGATGCTGCGCTTTGACAGGATGCTCTTCGGATCCTTGAGGATAGCCAGCGGCGAGCCGTTCGTGGCATCCGGCGTGATGGTCTGGATCTTCCCGGCATTGCCATCGGTCGTCGCGCCGCTGCCCGGTGTGCGGTCCTCGATCTTTGCGCCTCCCGATTCGGTCTTGGGGGTCGAGCTGCAGGCGGCCAGCAGCAGGGCGGCGAGCAGGGCCGGGATCATCTTTCTCATGCTATTTCTCCGTCAAAGTCCAAGTAGTCAGGTGGGCATAAATCGTCGGGTGCTGCCTCGTCATTTCTTGGGCAGCGGACCCCACGCGGGTTCTCGCACGTCGGCCGCGGCGACGCTGAGCCTCTGCTTGATCCGTCCGTCCGTCGAGACGGCGGCGAGCACGCCGCGCCCCCCGATCTCGGATGCGTACAGGATCATACGCCCGTTGGGCGCGAAGCTCGGCGATTCGTCCTTGGCCGAATCGGTGAGGATCTGGGTCTGGCGCGTTGCCAGGTCCATCAGCGCGACGCGGAATCCGCCGTTGCGCGTGATGTAGGCAAGGCTCTTGCCGTCCGGCGAAAGATGCGGGCTCACGTTGTACGTGCCGTCGAAGGTCACGCGCTGCGGATCGCCGCCACCGGCTGAAACGCGGTAGATCTGCGGCGCGCCGCCACGGTCCGAGGTGAAGTAGATGTACGAACCGTCGGGCGAGAACGTGGGCTCGGTGTCGATGCCGGGCGAGCTTGCAAGGCGCTGCACACCCGAGCCGTCGGCATTGACCGAATACATCTGGGAGTTGCCGTCCTTGGTCAGCACCACGGCCAGGCGGCGCCCGTCCGGCGACCAGGCCGGCGCGCTGTTCGAGCCCTTGAAATTGGCCACGATCTGGCGTTGCGAGGTGACGATCGAGTGCACGTAGATCACCGGCTTCTTCTTCTCGAACGACACGTAGGCCAGCCGCGTGCCGTCGGGCGACCAGGTTGGCGAGATGATCGGTTCCGGCGAGGACAGCGCGGTCTGCGCATTCATCCCGTCGGCGTCGGCGACCTGGAGCTGGTAGCGGCCGCCGGTCTTCACGACATACGCAATGCTGGTCGAGAAAGTGCCGGGCTCGCCGATCAGCTTCTCGTAGATGAAATCGGCGATCTTGTGGCCGGTGGCGCGATTCTGTGCCGCGTTCATCGAAATGCTGAGTCCGCCGAGTTGCGCCGCCTTCACGGTGTCGTGCAAACGGAAGCGCACTTCGTAGCGATCACCCGCGGCACGGATCGTGCCGACGGCGAGGGCGTCAACGCCGCGCGATTTCCAGTCCGCGGCGTCCACCGTCGCGGTTTCGCCGAGCGTGGAGGGGATGCCGATGACCTTGAACAGTCCGCTGCGCTCGAGGTCGGCGCGCACGACGTCAGTCACGCTCTTCGGCAACTGCGTTTCCCCCTCGAACTGGGCGATCGAGATCGGAATGCGATTCGCACCGGTGCCCGTGATTTCGATCGTGAGTTGCGCCAGTGCCGGTATCGCGAGCAGGCACGCCAGCAGCGCGACGAGGCCGCGAAATACGATGATTGGTCGAGTCATAACTCCCTTTCGTGGTCTGCTTGAGATTCGCCCGGACTAACTAGGGTAGGGACGGATCTTCAGGGTCAGTTCGCGCTGAAACACACCGGGGTCGTCGGGGCGCGGCAGCGGGTCCGACTTGCGTATTGCACGTTCGATCGCCTCGTCCAGCGCCTTGCTCCCGCTGGATTTCCTCAGTTTCACATCGATCAGGCCGCCATCCGGCAGCAGCGACACGGCAAACTCCGCCTCCGGGTTGCCATTCAGTCCCGGCGGCGCGATCACGTTGCCGCCGACCTTCAGCCGGATCTTGTCCACCCAGCTCGCCAGCGACTTGCCCGTCGCCGCCCGCGCCCGCGCATCGCCGAGGCGCGCAAGCTCGTTTTCGAGTGCAGCCGCCTCATTGACGCGCCGCTTCTGCTGATCGACGCGTGCGGATTCCTTGATCAGTTCTTCTTCCAGTCGCATGCGTTCGAGATCGCGCTCGTCGATCTTCGGTTGCGGTTTCTCGATTGTCTTCGGCAGTTCCTTTACCGGGGGCTTTTCCACCGGTTTCGGTTTCACCTCGGGCTTTGGCTTCTCTTTCTCCTTGAGTGCGATTTCCGGTTTGGGTTCCGGCTTCGGCTCGATTTTCGGTTCCGGCTTCGGCTCCACGCGTGGTTCGGGCCTGGGTTCGGGCTTCGGTTCCACCCGCTCGACCGGCGGTGGCGTGACGGCAGGTGGCGCCGAATAGAGTTCAACGTCGGAGAACTCCTTCGGCCGCGTCTGCCAGTTGATGCCGTAGAACAGGAACAGCGCGAGCAGCCCATGTACCGCCACGGTCAGCACCATGGAGGCGCTCTTGCCCGGCTGGGGCGCGGCAGCGAAACCGTTGGGATGCGCCAGCTCGCTCATTTCTGCGCGACGATCAATCCCACGCGGGTAATGCCGGCGCCCTTGACCGCGTCCATCGCGGCGATCACGTCCTCGTAGCGCACGCTCTTGTCGGCGGCGATGGCTACCGCCACCTGCGAATCGCGCGACAGGGCGGAGCGCAGGTCGTCGATCATCTGTTCGCGCGTGACCTTGCGCTCGGCAGTGTTGCGGCCGACGTCGCGCAGCATCAGCGACTTGTCGGCCTTGACCGTGACCAGCAGCGACTGTGTCGGCGGATTCGGCAGCTTGCCCACCGTCGGCAGGTCGACCGAGCCGGTCTGCTGCATCATCGGCGCCGCGACCATGAAGATGACGAGCAGTACCAGCATCACGTCGATGTAGGGCACGACGTTGATCTGGTTCATCAGGCGGCGCTGGCGCATGTTCGGCTGTCCTGCCTTATCTCATCTGCCGTTGCAGGATGTTGGAGAACTCTTCCATGAAGCTCTCCCAGCGGATTGCCGTGCGGTCGATGTCGTGCGCATAGCGGTTGTAGGCCACCACGGCAGGAATCGCGGCGAACAGGCCGATTGCGGTCGCGACCAGCGCCTCGGCAATGCCGGGCGCCACGGTGGCCAGCGTGGCCTGTCCGACGTTGCCCAGTCCGCGGAAGGCATGCATGATCCCCCACACGGTGCCGAACAGGCCGACGTACGGACTGACAGACCCGACCGAAGCGAGGAACGCAAGGTGGGCCTCGAGGTCGTCCAGCTCGCGCTGGTAGGTCGCGCGCATGGCGCGGCGCGCGCCGTCGACGATCGACGCCGCGTCGTGTGTCTTCTGCCCGCGCAGCTTGTTGAACTCGCCGAAGCCGGCTTCGAAGATGCGTTCGAGGCTGCCCGCGTTGTGACGGTCGTTGCGCGCGCTCTGGTAGAGCGCAACCAGGTCGCCGCCGCTCCAGAAGTCGCGCTCGAAACGGTCCGTCTTGGTACGCTGGACGCGGATCGCGAACCATTTGCGGAAGATCCAGTACCACGACATCAGCGAGACGCCGACCAGCAGCGCCATTACCAGCTTGACCACCAGGCTGGCGTTGGCGATCAGCGAGAGGATCGACATGTCTTGGGTTACGTTCATTCGGCCGCTTTCAGGGGTTCTTCGAGTTTTTCGCGCATCGGCGCGGGAATCGGCGCCGGCTTCATGCGCCGGATATCCACGCATACCACGGTCACGCGTGCGTCGAGCAGGACGGTCGACCCGCGCAATACGCGTTGGGCGAACACCAGGCTCGCATTGCCGAGCTTGTCGACTGCAACTTCCACGCGAAGTTCGTCGTCGAGACGTCCCGGCGCGTGATAATCCGCCTCGATACGCTTGACCACGAACACCAGCTGCTGCTCGTCGATGATCTTCTGCTGCTCGAAACCCGCGTTGCGCAGCCATTCGGTGCGCGCTCGCTCGAGGAAACGCAGGTAGCTCGCGTAGTACACGACGCCACCGGCATCGGTATCTTCGTAGTAAACGCGAACGGGAATTTCGAACGGCCGTTGCGTGCGGGCCGCAGCGGCGGGGCGAGATGCATGCATGGACGCGTATTCTAACCCAGTGCCGGCCCCCGCAGACCCTTGTCGGGAGCGGGCGACGAAGCCGTCTTCCAGGCGAAGCGCTCACCGCGCCGCCATCTGTCGAGCAGCGGAACCAGCGGCGTGGCGAGGAACAGCGCCCACATCAGCGCATTTGGCCGGAACAGTACGAACTGCCAGGCGAATGCGATCAGCGCCACAGCGAGTGCGTAGAGCGCGCGCGACGACGGCCGGTTCGGGACGGTCATCGGGTCGGAAATCATGAAGAAGGCGAACAGCAGCAGCGCGCCGCTGCCCAGTTGGTGCCACCAGATTGCCCACGATTGACCCAGCCAGGCCACGCGTAGCGCGACCAGCCCGAGCCAGCAGGCAAGGAAGATCCAACTGATGTCCCAGCGCCGTGCGCGTTGCGTGACAATGCCGCCCAGCGCGACGAACCACAGCGCATAGGCCAGATCGTTGCCCCATTGTCCGGGCGAAACCCAGGCGCCGGGCAGCAGGCCGATGCCGAGAATGACGCCCAGATTGGCCGGGTTGAACAAGTGCTTGCCATTGACCCGGATCACGAATTTGGCGGAGAGCGCGACGCAGGCGGCCAGCGGATGCACCCACAGGCTGTCCGCGCGCAACAGCAGCGAGAGGCCGAAGCAGGTGATCACTGCGCTCAATACGCCCGCCCGCTGCAGGCCGAGGCGCTGCGTCCAGAACGCCTGCGTGGCGAGGCCCGCCGCGAAGGCCAGGGCCATCTGCTCCCAGCGCAGGGTGAAATCGCGCGCCAGCACGCCGATCGTCAGCAACGTCGCCTGGAACGCGATCTGGTAGAGGCGTGCATCGAGCGCGCGCAAGCGCGCCGCCACGCCGGCCAGGCCGGGGCTCACTTGGCGCTGCCCTGTTTCCACAGGCCGTCCCACCAGTTGCGGCGGTCGGGCTGGGTCAGGTTCATCTTCTGGCGGATGTCCTCGATCTTCCAGTCGGTGAGCGATGCGAGGGTCTGCGCTTCCTTTTCCTGGCGCTGCGCGACGCTGTCGAGGTAGCCGCGCGCCTCCGGACAGGCATCGGGGTCGCCCTTCCAGGCATGGCGCAACACGTAGCGCGCCTGGAAGTTTGCGCGATCCTTGGTCTCCTGGAACATCAGGTCTTCCGGAAACGTGTCCGGCGCATAGCGCACATGCAGTCGGGTGAGTATCACCGGCTGCGCGCCGGCCGCCGCGGGCGCCGGCATGCGGCGCGGTGCGAAGGCATTGACCGGGGGCGCAATCGGCGGCGATCCGGGCGGCGCCGCCGCCTCCGGGGTGCCGAGCCAGAACACGCCGGCCTGGCGCAGTTCGTCCGGCGACAGCGGATCGGCGGCGCAGGGGTCGCACCAGTTCATGTCCCAAACGTATTCGGTGAATACCGCGCGCAGGTTCTCGCGCCGGGCCTGGGTATCGAACAGCGACTTGTAGAAGGCGGGAAACGCATTCTTTAGATACACCGGCACGTCCATGTTGGCCGGCAGCTTCACGGTGCGGTAGTTGGTGGTTTCGACGCGGCCGTTCTTGGTGAGCACGTAGATCACCAGATCCTGCGGCCCCTTGGCATTCACCATGCCGAGCCGGATCGGCAGCATGAATTTCTCGCTGTCGAAGGCGAACTGCAGCGGGCGCAGCCAGGTCAGGCCGGTCTTCGCGCGCTCGGCCAGGTTCACCCTGGCGACGAAGAACTTCATGTTCTGGCGGATGTACGGCGCCAACGCCTTCGAGGCGCCGCGCGGAATGCGGTAGCCGTTCTGCGTGAGCCAGGTCTCCAGGCCGTCGGATTCCTTGGCCGACAGGATGGCGATGTCGTATTCGCCGACCGTGTATTGCGCCTCGACCGTGACGCCGAGCGCGCGTTCGCGGCGCGCCTCGCCAAGCGGCGCGGCGGCAGCCGGGGCGGCTTGTGACTTCATCGCCAGGTCGCGCATCGGCCGGGCGCACGGGTCGGGGTCGAAATACTCGACCAGGCGCGGGCCGGAATAGGCGTCGATGCGTTCGAAGATGCGCCGCTCGCCGACGTTGATCTGATCACGCTTCAACACCTGCGGCACCGGCACCACCAGCGCGAATTCCTTCGCGTCGCCCTGGAAGTCGTTCTGCATGCTGATCACGGTGTGCGTGCCGTCGCGCACCATGATGGCCTGCGAGGTCTCGTTAAACAGGCTGGCGTCGGCACGGCCGACGTAGAAGCCGCAAAAGGCCTGGGCGGCCGGGGTGGCGGAAAGAGAGGCGGCGATCAGGCCGGCCCGTGCAAGGGCGGACATTGCGGATGACATGGCAGCTCCGGGTGAGTTGGGTGAGGCATTCAACGCCGCACATCGGCGACCGGGGTTAAACGCTGTGTCGCCACGCGCAGGCGGTGCCCGGTTGGGGCGGGCGGCGGCTAAGATGCGAGGAAAACGCGACCCGAGTTCGACGAGGAGACTGCAATGCGCGACAGAACCCCGCTGATCCTGCCTTTCCTTGTCGTGCTGCTCTCGGCATGCGGCAAACCTGCCGACACCCCGAACGCAGTGGCAGTGCCGCCGACGCCTGCGGCGGCATCGCCGGCAAGCGCGCCGGCATCCGCGTCGACTGCGGGTGGTGCGACCTACAAGGTCGTCGACGGCAAGGTCGACGCCAATACCTTGGTCGGGTGGAAGGCCTGGCGCTCGGCCGCCTGCGAGCGCTGCCACGGTCCGAGCCAGGAAGGATTGGTCGGTCCCTCGCTGATCGAATCGCTCAAAACGCTGGGCAAGGAGGACGTCAAGACCACCGTCCTCAACGGCCGGGTCGACAAGGGCATGCCGTCGCACCCGTTTCTGGCCGACAAGTTCGACAACCTCTACGCCTACCTCAAGGGTCGTTCCGACGGGGCAATTCCGGCCGGGCGGCTGGAGTCGTTCGAACCCTGATCAGGCGTCGCGCGTGAACCGGTTCTCGCGCAGCACCTCGCAGACCTGGATGCTGTACTCGGCATAGAAGCGTTCCCGGCCCACGCGCTTGGCGCCGGCATGTGCGGTGTGCGTGGCCCAGGCGCGATGCGCCTCTTCCGACTCGAACTCGACGATGGTCACGCGCTCGCCGTCCGCTGCCGTGAATGCCTTGTGTGACACGTAGCCGGGCATGGCGCGCGCCAGCTCGCTCATCTGCGCCGCCATCGCAGCGTACTCGTCGGCGATTTCCGGCCTCAGCCGGGATCGGAACACGGTGACGATCATGTGGGCCTCCATCAGCCAGCGGGGTGGAGCCGCATTCTGCCATGTGCGAGGCGTCGGCCCGCGCGCCACCGTGTTGCCGTCGCCGCGCCGGGTTGCCGGCCAATGGCTTCGAACATGAACAGCCAAATGCCGCAGAACCCGCGCGGCTGCTGGATTGTGGCGATACAACGCCCAGGGCCGAGGATCCATGAGGCCGCCAGGGGTGGCACGTCCGCATGCGCCTGCCCATGCGCCTCAGCGAGGTGACCGCAGCCGCATCAGCGTCGTCTGCAGGATGCGCGCGTCGCTGCTGGCGCGATGGCGCAACAACCCCGATTCGGCGAGCACCTGCTCGCGCGTGTCGTGCCACGCCGCGGCTTGTTCGGGCGTCAGCACGCTGCGCAGGTCGTCGAGGCGGAACAGCGGCACGCGTTCAGCGGCATCGAAAAGCAGGTTGAGCCAGACAAAGTCGTGCGCCCAGCCGTCGCACAGCACGGACAGCCCGCGCAGGCGGTCGTTGAGCATCTGCGCCACGTTGACCACGCCGCGGCCGTAGCGTAGCAGCAGGTCGCGCTCGATGCGGTGGGTCGCGGCGGCGGCGTGCGCGTCCCAGTGGGTCCACGCTGCTTCGGGGCGGATCAGGGTGCAGAAGGCGCTGCCGTCGGGCAGCACGGCGCCGATCTCGATCGGGTAGCTGCCGTGGCCGAAGCCGGAAGCCTCGATGTCGATGATGGCCGGCAGATCGCGGGGCGGTTGAATCGGCACGGCCGGCGGTTCCTGATGTTCTTGTTGTCCGGCAGTGTGCACCACTTCACGCTGCGCCGCATTCGCGGCTCAAGCCGGCGGCGCAAGGGTCGATAGCCCGCTGGACGACCCGTGAAGCGCGTGCGCGATCGGGCAACAACATCAACAACAATCGGATTCACCGGACAGGCGCCATGATGCAATTCTTCAGCCGTCGCGACATGCGCGAAATCGTGCTCTGGGTGGCCGCCCTGCTTGCGGCCCTGGTCGCAATCGTCGCGGCGATGCGCCACATCCAGCAGCACCACCTCGAACAGATGGCCGGCGAAAGCGCGGTGCAGTGGACGCGCTTCGTCGCCGGCAGCGTGCCGGACATCGAGCTGGTGATGGCCGGCGGCGCGGTCACCGACCAGACCCTCGATCACCTCAAGCGGCTGCGCCAGACGGAGAACCTGTTCCGCTTCCGCTTCTACGATCCGGACGGCGACCTCGTGCTGAGTTCGGACGACCTCGGGCCGGTTGCCGACGGCGAGGCTGCGCTCGCGCGCGAGCGCGCGACCCTGCAGCCGGAGCGGCGCGAGGACGCGCGCCAGGCGGCACGCGAGGCGACTACGCTGGTGCGGCTGCACGAAGGCGGCGCAGCGCACGAACCCGCGATCTACAGTGAAGCCTACGTCGCCCTGGTGCGCGACGGCCGCGTGCTCGGGGTGGTGCAAGTCGACGTCGACCAGGTTGCCGCAGCCAATTCGGTGCGCGCCGCATTTGCCCGGCTCGCGCTGGTAGTGGGCCTGGTGCTGCACGTGCTGGCGGGGATCGGCGCCTTCTACTGGTTCCGCCGCTTGCGCAACCAGCGCCGCGCCGAAGAACGCGTTCGCTACCTGGCGCACCACGACGTGTTGAGCGGCGCGCTCAACCGCGCCAGCTTCAGCGACGAGATCGACACCGCCATCCTGCGCCACACGCGCAGCGGCACCGGCTTCGCCGTGTTGTGCCTCGACCTCGACCGTTTCAAGGAAGTGAACGACAGCCTCGGCCATTCGGCCGGCGACGACGTGCTGCGCCAGGTCGCGCAGCGCCTGTTCCAGACCGTCCGCCAGGGCGATCAGCTGGCACGTCTCGGGGGCGACGAGTTCGCCATCCTGCAATCCGGCGTGCGCCAGCCGGAGGACGTGACGCGGCTTGCCAAGCGCGTGATCGCCAAGCTCTCCGAGCCCTTCGAGCTGTCCGGCCAGTCGGTCGTCTGTGGCGCCAGCATCGGCGCGGCGATGTTCAGCGTCGACGCCGTGGAGAAAGAAGATCTGCTGCACAAGGCCGACCTCGCGCTGTACCGCGCGAAATCCGAGGGGCGCGGCGAGTTCAGCTTCTACGACGCCTCGATGGACGCCCAGCTGCAGGAGCGCCGCACCCTCACGCGCGACCTGCGCGAGGCGCTCGAGGGCGACCAGCTCGAACTGTACTTCCAGCCGCTCTACGAAGGCGACGGCGAGTCGCTCGTCGGCTACGAAGCGCTGGTGCGCTGGCGCCATCGGCTGCGCGGTTTCGTGCCGCCGTCGGAGTTCGTGCCGCTGGCCGAGGATACCGGCCTGATCGATCCGCTCGGCCGCTGGGTGTTGCGCCGCGCCTGCGCCGAAGCCGCGCGCTGGCCCGAGCACCTGAGCGTGGCGGTCAATCTTTCTGCAGCGCAGTTCCGCAACGGTGACCTGATCGAAATCGTCGCGCGGGCACTCGACGAGAGCGGCCTGCCGGCGCGCCGGCTCGGTGTCGAGATAACCGAATCGTTGCTGATGAGCAACACCGAGCAGGTCATCAGCGCGCTGCGCAAGCTTTCGGCGATGGGCGTGCGCATCGCGATGGACGATTTCGGCACCGGCTATTCGAGCCTTGCCTACCTGTGGCGTTTCCCGTTCGACAAGCTGAAGATCGACCGCGCCTTCACCCAGAACATGGAAAACGATCCCAAGGTCAGCCTGATCGTGCGTTCGATCATTTCGCTGGCGCACTCGCTGCAGATCCGCGTCAATGCCGAAGGCGTCGAAACGAAGCACCAGCTCGAAACCCTGCGCCGTCACGGCTGCGACGAACTGCAGGGTTACCTGCTCGGCAAACCGGCCCCGTCGGACGTGCTGCCGCACCTCGACGACGACATCGCGCCCGGGGGCATGATGTCGTCGCATGCGCAGCTTGCGCTGCCCGGCCTGGAATCGAAAGCCGAGCCGGTACGTCAGGCGGTCGCGGCCTGACGCTGGGGCCACACGCCGCCGATCACCTCCAGCGCAGCTGCGATCGCCGGCTCCGCCTTGCGCTGCGCGAGGCAAAGGAAGCCCAGCTCCGCCGGCACGTCCACCGCATCCGCCACCGCGATGCCGTCAGCATGGGCGGCGCGCAATGCGATGCTGTCGCGCGCCAGGCTCAACCCAACGCCTGATTTCACCAGGTCGAGCATCGACGGTTCGAGGTCGACCTGCGCCACCAGGCGCGGCGTCGCGCCGTGCTCGGCGAAGATGCGCGCCAGCAGCCGGTGGTGTACCGACTCCGGCGGCGTGCCGATCCACGGCAGTGCGGCCAGTTGCGCCCAGCCCTTGCCGCGCACGCGTTCCTCCCAGCCGGCCGGCGCAATCACGCGGTAGCTGAAGCCGGTCAGCGGCAGCACGTGAAACTGCACCGGTACGTCGTCCAGCCCCGGTCGGCCCAGCGTGTAGGCGACGTCGAGGCGGCCGGATTCGACCTCGCTGCGCACATGGCCGGACATGCCGTGCGTCAGCCCGGTGGTGAGCCCCGGGTGGTGCTCGACCAGCCGGCGCAGAAAGGCGCCCAGGCGCAGGAATTCCGGGTCGACGATGGTGCCGATGTGCAGCGCGCCGCTCACCGTGCCGGTCAGTGCCGCCGCGGCAGCACGCAGTTCGGTGGTCGCGGACAGCGCCCGCTCGGCGGCGGGCAGCAGTTGCACGCCGGCCTGCGTCAGGCGCATGCCGCGTGGCGTGCGTTCGAACAGCGCGAGGCCGAGTTCGTCCTGCAGCTTCTTCAGGTGCAGGCTGAGCGCCGGTTGGGTCAGGTGCAGCAGCTGTGCGCAGCGCGTCAGATTGCCTTCCCTGGCGACGGTGACGAAGGTTCTGATCTGGGCAAGGTCCATCATCTGATATTAGCATTTCTAATATCAAGGGCCGCGCGAATTCATTGGAATTGCCTGGAGAAGCAATATCTAATTCAGCCTGTCACGAATACAAGGGAAGGTAATCATGAGCTTCATGTATATCGAACCGCAGCCGCTGATCGGGCACTGGATCGGCGGACGTCTCGAAACCGGCAGCGGCGCGCGCCGCGCCCTGGTATTCGATCCGGCGCGTGGCATCGCCGTGCGCGAGGTCGCACTCGCCGAAACGGCGGATGTCGATCGTACCGTTGCGGTTGCCGCGGAGGCGGCGCGCGAGTGGGGCGACATGGCACCGCAGCGGCGCGCGCGCGTGCTGTTCCGCTTCAAGGAACTCGTCGAGCGCCATGCGAACGACATCGCGCGGCTGATCACGCGCGAGCACGGAAAGACGCTGCCCGACGCGCTCGGCGAGGTGCAGCGCGGCCTCGAGGTGATCGAATTCGCCTGCGCGGCGCCGCAACTGCTCAAGGGCCAGCATTCGCACGGCATCGGCGGCGGCATCGACCACTGGAACCAGCGCATGCCGCTCGGTGTGGTGGCCGGCATCACCCCGTTCAACTTCCCCTTCATGGTGCCGATGTGGATGGCCCCGGTCGCGCTGGCCTGCGGCAATGCCTTCGTGCTCAAGCCCTCCGAGCGCGACCCGTCGCCCTCGCTGCTAACTGCCGAACTGCTCGCCGAGGCCGGCCTGCCCGCAGGCGTGTTCAGCGTGGTCCAAGGCGACAAGGTGGCCGTCGACGCGCTGCTGGTGCATCCCGACGTGCAGGCGGTGTCCTTCGTCGGCTCGACGCCGATTGCGCGCTACATCTACGAAACCGCCGCGCACCACGGCAAGCGCGCACAGGCGCTGGGCGGTGCCAAGAACCACATGGTGGTGATGCCCGATGCCGACCTCGACCAGGCCGCCGATGGTCTGATCGGCGCCGCCTACGGTTCGGCCGGCGAGCGATGCATGGCGATCTCGGTCGCCGTCGTCGTCGGCGACATTGCCGACGATCTGGTTGGCCGCGTCGTCGAGCGTGCGATCAGGTTGCGCATCGGCAGCGGGCTCGACAAGGACATCGACATGGGCCCGCTGGTCACCGCCGCGCATCGCGACAAGGTGGCGGGCTACATCGAGGCCGGCGTGCGCGAAGGCGCGCAGCTCGTGCTCGATGGCCGCCACGGCCTGCCCGCCGCCTGCAGCGAGGGCTTCTTCCTTGGCGCCACGCTGTTCGATCGCGTGACACCCGGGATGTCGATCTATCGCGAGGAAATCTTCGGTCCGGTGCTCTCGGTGGTGCGCGTGGCGACCTTCGCCGACGCGGTGCGACTGATCAACAACCACGCCTTCGGCAATGGCGTTGCGCTGTACACGCGCGACGGCGGCACGGCGCAGGCTTTCGTCAATCGCGTGCAGGTGGGCATGGTCGGCGTCAACGTGCCGATTCCGGTGCCGATGGCCTGGCACTCGTTCGGCGGCTGGAGGCAGAGCCTGTTCGGCGACCACCACGCCTACGGCGAGGAGGGTGTGCGCTTCTACACGCGCTACAAGAGCGTCATGCAGCGCTGGCCCGAGAGCATCGCGAAGGGGCCGGAGTTCGTCATGCCGGTGAACAAGTAGCCGCGCCATGACGAACGCAAGCAAGGACTTCGGCGAGTTCGACTATGTGATCGTCGGCGGCGGCACCGCCGGCTGCGTGCTCGCCAACCGCTTGTCGGCCGACCCCGAGGTCAGCGTGCTGCTGCTCGAAGCCGGCGGCAAGGATGACTGGATCTGGATCCACATTCCCGTCGGCTACCTGTTCTGCATCGGCAATCCGCGCACCGACTGGTGCTACCGCACCGAACCCGAGCCGGGCCTCAATGGCCGCTCGATCCTCTACGCGCGCGGCCGCGTGCTCGGCGGCTGCTCGTCGATCAACGCCATGCTCTACTTGCGTGGCCAGGCGCGCGATTACGACGAGTGGGCCGCGCTGACCGGCGACGCGCGCTGGAACTGGAATTCCGTACTGCCGGTGTTCAAGTCCAGCGAGGACCACTGCCAAGGCGGCGACAGCCTGCATGGCAGCGGCGGTGAATGGCGCGTCGAGCGCCAGCGCCTGCGCTGGGACATCCTCGACCGCTTCGCCGAGGCCGCCACCCAGGCCGGCGTGCCGGCCAGCGGCGACTTCAATCGCGGCGACAACGAAGGCGTGAGCCAGTTCGAGGTCAACCAGCGGCGCGGCGTGCGCTGGAACACCAGCAAGGCCTTCCTGCGTCCGGCGCTCAAGCGCCCGAACCTCAAGGTGGTGACCGGCGCGCTGATCGACCGCCTGATCCTCGACGGGCGCGCGGCGCGCGGCGTCGAATTCCTGCAGGGCGGCGTGCGTTACGCGGTGCGCGCGCGCAGCGAGACGGTGCTGACTGCCGGGGCCATCGGCTCGCCCGCCATCCTGCAGCGTTCCGGCATCGGTCCGGCCGCAGCGTTGCAGGATGGCGGCATCGCCGTGCGACATGACCTGCCCGGCGTCGGCGGCAACCTGCAGGATCACCTGCAATTGCGCATGATCTTCAAGGTGCAGGGCATCAAGACCCTCAACCGCCAGGCCAACAGCCTGTGGGGCAAGGCGATGATGGGCCTCGAATACGCGCTGTTCCGCACCGGCCCGCTGACCATGGCGCCGAGCCAGCTCGGTCTGTTCACGCGCTCGCATGCGGGCGCGGCTACGCCCGACCTCGAATACCACGTGCAGCCGCTGTCGCTCGACAAGTTCGGCGAGCCGCTGCACGACTTTCCCGCCTTCACCGCCAGCGTGTGCAACCTGCGCCCGGCCTCGCGCGGCAGCGTATTCATCCGCGATGCCGATCCGGCCAGCGCGCCGGCGATCGCGCCGCGCTACCTGACGCACGACGCCGATCGCCTCACGGCGGCGCGCGCGCTGCGGCTGACGCGGCGCATCGTGTCGCAGCCGGCGCTGGCGCCGTACCGGCCGCAGGAGCACCTGCCCGGCAGTGGCGGCGAAAGCGAGCAGAGTGACGAGGCGCTGGCCCATGCCGCCGGCAACATCGGTACCACGATTTTCCACCCGGTCGGCACCTGTGCCATGGGCCGCGCCGACGACGCACGTGCGGTGACGGATTCCGAGTTGCGCGTCCGCGGCATCGGCCGGCTGCGCGTGGTCGATGCCTCGATCATGCCGACCATCACCTCGGGCAACACCAACTCGCCTACGCTGATGATCGCCGAGCGCGGCGCGCAATTGATCCGCGCCGCCAGACGGCGCACGGGATAAGGCGTTTCAGGGCGCCACGCCGCCAAGGCGCATGGATTGGCGGTTTGCGGCCTGCCATGCCTGGAAGCGCCATTCCATGAGCCCTCCGAGCCGATCAAGTTCAGTCCGGCGTGGCGAAGGCGGCGTGTGCGCTGCCGCGAAAATCGGTTGGCGGCAGCGCGCCCTGCGCCGCCGCCTTCTCGCGCGCGACATGATGATCCATGTCGGCCGCGATGAACGTGACCGGCTTTCCCGCCGCGCGTGCCGCCAGCATCTCATCGCGTGCACTGTCCCCGCCGCCGATGGCGACGATCTCGTCGCTCGCTGCCACGACCGTCGCCGAGGCGGGCGAAAGCCGGCCGGTCGCCGCGTCGATTCCGCCCCAGCCTGCATCGCGCACGAAGAACACGTGATCGACTGCCGGCGAGAGCGCGACGCCTTCGTCGCGCGCGCGTGACGACACGATGCCGAGCGTTTCAAAACCCCGTGCGCGTGCCAGCGCATAGACCGCGCCGATGCCCTCGGCAGTGGCGCCGATGTTGACCAGTGTGATGCGCGGATCGTGGCGGTCGAGCACTGCAGCGGCTTGCGCCCGCATCGCGGCTTCGTCTTCGTAACCGGACGCCGAGTAGCCGGCGAAGGTGAGCACAGTCATGCCGCGCCGGCGCACGAAGGCGAGCACGTCGTCTTGGGACGCATCGTGAACCTGCGGCTTGGCGCCATCGCGTGCGCCTGCGGCGAAGGTATCGTTCAGCACGAACGCGAACCAGGCCAGCACGACAGCCGCGCGCGCGTGTCGCATGCGGTCGGCATGGGATCAGAACACGCCGCCGCCGGCGACGATTGCGATGCCGGGCAGCACGAGGAAGGCCCAGCCCAGCCAGCGCATCAGCGCGGGGTGCGTCGTCTGGTCGATCTGCGACCGGCCGGCCCAGCCGAGATACTCGCCGATCTCTTCCGCAAACCAGATCATCGCCAGCGGTATCAGCAGCGGAAAGACCAGCACCAGCGCCGAGCGCCAGCCTTCGCCCCACCACAGCAGCAGCACGTATGCGATCGCCAGTGCAAGCGAGGCCTTGCGCTGCATGTCGAGCATGGTCGCGCTATTGCTCGAACAGATCGGCCGCGCCGGACGGGTTCGGCGGCTGCAGGCCGAAGTGGCGGTAGATCGATGCGGTCGCCATGCGCCCGCGCGGCGTGCGCTGCAGGTAGCCCTGCTGGATCAGGAAAGGTTCGAGCACATCCTCGATCGTATCGCGCGCTTCGCCGATCGCGGCGGCGAGGTTGTCCACGCCGACCGGGCCGCCGCCGAACTTGTCGATCACCGCGGAGAGCAGCTTGCGGTCCATGATGTCGAGGCCGGCATGGTCGACGTCGAGCATGGTTAGCGCGGCATCCGACACCTCGCGCGTCACCGCGCCGTCGGCCTTGACCTCCGCGAAGTCGCGCACGCGGCGCAGCAGCCGGTTGGCGATGCGCGGCGTGCCGCGCGAACGGCGCGCGATCTCCAGTGCGCCCAGCGGATCGATCGTCACGCCGAGCAGGTTGGCCGAGCGGGTGACGATGCGCTGCAGTTCCTCTGACGTGTAGAACTCCAGCCGCGAGACGATGCCGAAGCGGTCGCGCAGCGGATTGGTCAGCATGCCGGCACGTGTCGTCGCGCCGACCAGCGTGAAGGGCGGCAGGTCGAGCTTCACCGAACGCGCTGCCGGGCCTTCGCCGATCATGATGTCGATCTGGAAATCCTCCAGCGCCGGGTAGAGGATCTCCTCCACTACCGGCGACAGGCGATGGATCTCGTCGATGAACAGCACGTCGTGCGGTTCGAGGTTGGTGAGGATCGCCGCGAGGTCGCCGGCGCGTTCGAGCACCGGGCCGGAGGTCTGGCGCAGGTTCACGCCCATTTCGTGCGCGACGATGTGCGCCAGCGTGGTCTTGCCCAGGCCGGGCGGTCCGAACAGCAGCACGTGGTCGAGCGCTTCCTTGCGCTTCCTGGCCGCGGCGATGAAGATCTCAAGCTGGCTGCGGATCTTCTGCTGGCCGACGTATTCCTGCAGCAGGCGCGGGCGCAGCGCGCGTTCCAGCACGTCCTCCTGCGGGCCTGCGGCGGGCGAGATCAGGCGGTCGCCTTCGGCGAACTTGTCGGTTTCGATCATGGTTGCTGGAGCGGTGTCGGCATTTCGAGCGCCGGCCGTTCGCGCATCGTCCAGCGCTGCAGCAGCACGTGGCCCAGCGCGAGCAAAGTCGGTCCAAGGAAGATGCCGATGAAGCCGAAGGCCAGTGCGCCGCCGAACACGCCGAGTGCAATGAGCAGGATCGGCAGGCTCGCCGAACGCGAGATCAGAATCGGCTTGAGGAAGTTGTCCACGCTGCTGATCACCGCCACGCCCCACACCACCATGAAGATCGCCCAGCCGGTTTCGCCCTGGTCGTACAGCCACCACGCCGCGCCGCCCCACAGTAGCGGCGGGCCGACCGGTATCATCGACAGGAAGAAGGTGCCGGCCGCGAGCAGCACCGCGCCGGGCACGCCGGCGATCAGGAAGCCGATCAGCGCCAGCACCGCCTGGCCGAACGCCGTGCCGACAATGCCCAGCATCACGCCGGTGACGGTGTTCTGCGCCAGGTCGACCATCTGCGTGCCGAGGTCGCCGCCGAGCCGCTGTGCGCCGGTGCGCAGCGCGCCCATGATCGCCGCGCCGTCGCGGTAAAAGAAGAACGCGATGAAGATCACCAGCGTCAGCTGCAGCAGCCCCTGTCCGAACAGCGTGCCGATCTGCAAAGCGAACTTGCGCGCCGGCTCCGAGAACTGGCGCAGCACCTTGATAAGCTCCTCCCGACTTTCGGCGAGGCGGTTCCAGTAGGCGTCGATCGATTCACCGATCACCGGCAGCGTGGCGAGCCACTGTGGCGGATGGCTCGGCAGACCGCGCTCGAAGGCCGGGCCGAAGGCGTCGATCGCCTGCGAGACGCCGTCGGCCAGCCCGGCGGTCAGCCCGATCATCGGCACCAGCACCACCAGGATCAGCAGCATCGTCATCGCGAACGCCGACAGGCCGTCGCGCTTGCGCAGCTTGTCGCGCAGCCAGGCATAGATCGGCCAGGTGACGATGCAGATGACGGCGGCAAACAGGATCGCGGCCAGGAAGGGCAGCAGCACCATCAGGCAACCCGCCAGCAGCAGCGAGACGAGGACGATCTGCGCGATGCGTTTCTGGCTGAGATCCATGGGTGGCGGGGCCGGGTTCATGCGTTGGGCGGATTGTATCCCACCCGGCTGACGCGCCCGTTCAGCCCGGCGCAGCCGGCTTGCGTCGCACGTAGAGCTGCTTTTCGATCGTTGCGACCACGCTGCCGGCGTGATCCGTCACGTCGACTGAATACCAGGGCTCGTACTTGTCACCGCTGCCCGTCTGCGACAGCAGGTCGTCGATCTGCGCCGGGTCGATCGAGAAGTTCGCCCACACCGTGCCGCGTCCGGGCGACTTGAAATGGATGCGCGAGGCCTTGTCCCACACTACATAGTCGCGCGGCAGGTTGTGCATGACCAGGATGGCGAAGAACGGGTCGGTCATCGCGAATAGCGAACCGCCGAAATGCACACCGAAGAAGTTGCGGTTGTACCAGCGCAGCTTCATGCGCACGCGCGCCGAACGGAAGTCGTCGGCGATCGAATCGACATGGATGCCGGCGCCGACGAACGGCGGCCACAGGTTCATGCCAAGCCGGATGGCATTGGCAGACAGCGAGACGTTGCGCAGGAAGCCCTGCTTGTGCGATGACATCGTGATGCGGGCGCATAGCTATTCAATGTTGCCATGCTAGCGGGCCGATTCCGTCGTGTGCTGTAGCGGCGCTCTAAATTTTCGACAGCAGCTTGAGTGCGGCGCGAATGCCGTCCGACACGCCGACGTCTGGCGGAAGCTGCTTGATCGCCGCGAGCGCCTCCTTTTCGCTGTAGCCCAGCGCCAGCAACGCATTGAGCACGTCGGCGCCTTCGTTTGGCGTCGCTGCGGCGCTGGCGATCGCGCCGCTTTTTGGCAGCTTGTCGCGCAGCTCGAGCAGCAAGCGCTCGGCGGTCTTTTTGCCGATGCCCGGAATCTTGGTCAGCCGGCCGGCCTCCTGCATCGTCACCGCCTGCGCCAGGTCGCCGACCGACATGCCGGACAGGACCGCCAGCGCGATGCGCGGCCCGACGCCGCTGATCCTGATCAGCTGGCGAAACGCGGCGCGCTCGGCGTCGGTGCCGAAGCCGAACAGGAAATGTCCGTCCTCGCGCACCACCATGTGCACGTACAAACTCAGCTTGCCGCCGAGATCGGGCAGGTTGTAGAAGGTGCTCATCGGCACCTCGAGTTCGTAACCCACGCCGTGCACGTCGAGCGTGATCTGGGGCGGGTTTTTCTCCAGCAGCGTGCCGGTCAGGCGGCCGATCATGGCGGGGTTGTCTCGTCTTCAAGCAGGGGTTCGAGGGTGCCTGCCACGTCGAGCAGGCTGTTCATGCTTCTTGCGCCCAGTGCGAGCACTGCAGCGTCGGGTTCGAGGAGGTCCGGCACCATGATCACCGTCATGCCGGCCGCCAGCCCGGCGCGTGCGCCGGTGTTCGAGTCCTCGAGCACCAGGCAGCGCGCCGGTTCGACGCCGATGGCATTTGCCGCGGCGAGATAGATGTCGGGCGCCGGCTTGCCGCGTTCGACCTCGTCGCCGCCGATCAGCGCATCGAAGCGGTGCAGCAGGTCGTTGCGCGCCAGCTTGCGCGAGGCGCGTTCGCGTTGCGTGGATGTGGCAACGGCGCGCGGAATCGCATGGTGTTCGAGCAGATCGAGCAGCGTCGTCACGCCCGGCTTGAGCGGAATTGCCCCTTCGTCGATGTGGCGGTCGTAGCGCGCGCGAAAGGCGCCGGGCAGCAAGGAAAGTCGCGCATCGTCGCCATAGTGGTCGCGCAGCACGCGATTGGCATCGACGACGTTGCGCCCGATCATGCGCATGCCGACCTGAGGCGCCCAGTCCAGCCCGATCTCCGCCGCGCATTCGGCCATGATGGCGAGCGCGATGCGCTCGCTGTCGAGCAGCAGGCCGTCCATGTCGAACAAGACGGCGGCAGGCGGGCTGCGCAGCGGCATGGGATCAGCGGTTGCCTGGCACGGGATCGGCGCCGCTGGTGCTACCGACCGGGCTCGAAATCGGCGGGGTAATCCGAGCGCCGGTGCCCGGTGAGGGCGGCGGCGGTGTGGTGGCCGCCGCATGGCGGCCACATTCGCGTGCCGTCTGCTGCATCCGGCGCACGATATCCATACCTTCCTCGCGGCTTTTCACCGGAATGTCGGATTCGTAGCCGCTGCCGAAGTTGCCGCCGCCGTAGGTCAGTCGCACGCGGTCGCGCATCACGTCCACAAACTGGACGATGACGATATTGACCAGTCGCGTCGCGCCGTCCTTGCCGGGAATCTCGAACAGGCAGAATCCGCCCGAACCCGGTGGTGGCGCCGTGGCGGGGCGGTCGGCGCCCTGCGCCCGTGCGTCGGCGGACAGGCCGAGCAGCAGCCACGCGCAGGCGATCAGGCTCATGACCGACGTGCGGCCGTGCGGAATCCGGACTTTCACGCCGCTACTGTAACGCATGCCCGGCGGCGACGAGCGCGCCGCACAGCAGCAGGCCGTGCGCCAGCGCCGAGCCGATGGTGAGCTTGAGTGCCGGCGCGAGCTGTGCCGGCTCGGCGGCGTGCAGCAGCAGGGTGCGGCCGGCGCGCAGCGACATCAGCACCGGCACGACGGCAACGCCGAATGCGCCCGGCAACCGCAGTCGGTCCATCAGCACCACCATCCAGCCATAGGCCAGCGCGACGATGGCGAGGTAGAACCAGCGCGCCTCCAGCGGCCCGGCGCGCACGACCAGGGTGCGCTTGCCGGCGACGCGGTCGGCCGCCACGTCGGGAAACTGGTTGATGAACAGGATGTTCGCCACCAGCAGCGCGAACGGCACGCCGAACAGCAGCGGTGTCCACGAGAAGGCGCCGCGCTGCACGAAATCGGCCCCGCACACGACCACCAGCCAGCTCGCGGTGATCACCAGTTCGCCGAGGCCGCGGCTCACCAGCTTGAGCGGCGGTGCCGAATAGGCCCAGCCGAGCAGCAGTCCGGCGAGCCCGATCAGGATCAGGCCGGGTGCCGAGGCGGCCGCAAGCCAGAGACCGGCCGGCACCACCAGCGCGAACAGCCCGAAACCCAGGCGCGCGGTCTGCGGCAGCGTCAGCACGCCGTTCTGGATCATGCGGCTGCCGCCGGTGAAGGGGAACAGCCGGTCGGTATTGGCCGCGTCGCAGCCCGACAGCGCGTCGTAGTAATCGTTGATCACGTTCGCGCCGGCATGGGCGAGCAGCGCGAACACGACGGTGACGACTGCCTTCGTGGCGTCGATCGCCGCGCCGGTGGCATGGGCCACTGCCAGCCCGAGCAGGCAGCCGACCAGCGTGACCGACAGGAACGGCGGGCGTGTCGCGACCACGTAGCGCAGCAGCGGATTGGGCAGGCCGGCGAGTGTCGGTTCGGCCGGGGGCATCAGACGAGACGTCCGTTGCGTACGCGATAGCCCGCCGTCGCCAGCGCGCCGAGCCCCTGGCCGCCATGCGCGTGGCAGATCGCGCAGGCCAGCGCGTCGGCCGCATCCGGGCTCGGATCGCCGGGCAGCGCGAGCAGGCGGCGCACCATGTGCTGAACCTGCTGCTTGTCGGCATGGCCGTTACCGACCACCGCCTGCTTGACCTGCAGCGCGGTGTACTCGGCCACCGGCAACGTCGCCAACACCGCGGCGCAGATCGCGGCGCCGCGCGCCTGGCCGAGCAGCAACGTGGATTGCGGATTCACGTTCACGAACACCTTCTCGACCGCCACCTGCATCGGGTGGTGCGTGCCGATCACCTCGCGCAGGCCGTCGAGGATGGTGCGCAGCCGCTCCGGCAGCGATTCGGCCTCGTTGGTGCGCACGCAGCCGCTGCTCACATAGCGCAACTGGCTGCCCTGCTTGTCCACCAGCCCGAAGCCGGTGACGCGCAGGCCCGGATCGATGCCGAGGATGCGGACGGTGTCGTTCAACGCGCGCTCAGGCCAAGGTGACCGCGGTGCCGCTGACGGCCACCATCAGCATGCCATTGGTTTCGCCCAGCACCTCGTAGTCGAGGTCGATGCCGACGATCGCGTTCGCGCCAAGATCCTTCGCCGCCGAAGCCATGTCCGCGAACGCCGTCTCGCGCGCGCTGCGCAGCGTCTTCTCGTAGGCGCCCGAGCGGCCGCCGACGATGTCGCGGATCGAGGCGAACATGTCTTTGAGGAAGTTCGCGCCGATGATCGCCTCGCCGGTCACGACGCCGTGATACGTGCGGATGGTCTTGCCTTCGACGGTGGGGGTGGTGGTCATCAGCATGGTCGGGCTCCTGGAGAGGGTTCGGGTGATTGTAGCCGAGCGGGACACGCCGGCTGTTGCGGTTAGAATGCGGGCGCCTCGCCCGAGGTTCCCCATCCAGTCAAAAAGGATAGCCGGCCCATGACGCGCGCCAACCCACGCAACTTCGCCATCGCCTGCATGCTGCTCGGCGCAACCCTTGCCGGCTGCGGCGAGAAGAAGACCGAACTTGGCGAAGGCGGCTCGGTGGTCAGCGGCTCGGCTGGCCCCGGGAGTGCGAAGAATGCGGCGCGCGAACTGGTGCGCTGCGAGGCGCCGGTCGCCACGATGGCGCTGGCCGAGAACCCGCACGGTTACACCATCGGCGGCGGTTACCAGCTGCCGCCTTCGCCGCTGCCGCTGATCCGGCTGATGGCGCAGCAAAGCGGCTGCTTCCGCGTGATGGACCGCGGCGCCGGCATCCGCGCCATCGAACAGGAGCGCGAGTTGCAGGACAAAGGCATTCTGCGCAAGGAGGGCACGGTGAAGCGCGGCGCCGGCATCGAGGCGCAGTACACGCTCACGCCCAGCCTTACGTTCTCCGAGCAGGACGCCGGCCGCAGCATCGGCGGCATCCTGGCGAAGATTCCGGGCCTCGCGTCGATCGCCGGTCTGGCCGAGCACGTCAAACTGAAGGAAGCGCAGGTCGCGCTGCTGCTCTCGGACAACGAAACCACCGAACAGCTCGCTGCCGCCACCGGTTCGGCGCGCGCCACCGACGTCGGCGACGGCGGCCTGCTGCTCGGCCGCCTCGGCGGCGGTGCCGGGGCTGGCTGGAGCAACACCAACGAAGGCAAGGTGATCGCCGCCGCCTTCCTCGACGCCCACAACAAGCTGGTCGATCAGGTCAAACTGCTCGCCGCCAAGCCGCTGCCCGATCCGGTGGCGACGCGCGCCGGAAAGTGAAACCCTGCACCGCGTCGGCTCAACGCACGATCGAATACATCAGCACGTCGCGTGGTTCGCCCGACAGGTTCGGGTGTTCCATGTAGCGGCGCAGCCGGCCTTCGAGCTGCATGCCGAGTTTTTCCAGCACGCGCGCCGAAGCCGGGTTGTCGACGTCGCAGACCGCGTCGATGCGATAGATGTGCGGCACGTCCAGCATATCCCGCACGACCGGCTCCGCGGCCTCGGCCATCAACCCGCGGCCCCAGTGGCTGCGCGCGAGCAGGAAGCCGAGATGCGCCTGATGCCCGCGCGCCTGCAACTGGAGGAAGCCGACGATGCTTGCATCGGCGCGCAGTTCGACCAGCCAGGCCCACGCCGCGCCGCGATCCCAGCGATGCGTGTCATGGGTGATCTGGCGCCGCGTGTCGGCCACCGATTCGGGGGTCTTCCAGCCGAGGTAGCGGTTGACCTCCGCGTCCTGCCCGAAGGCGGCGAACATTGCCTCGGCGTCGGCCGGCCGCGGTCGGCGCAGCAGGCAGCGTTCGGTGTCGAAGGTCTCGGGCGGATGCATCGTCGGTGCGGGGGTATCGGCGCACGCATTGTCGCGCCGCGCCGGCACCGCCGCTACCGCAGGCGGCGGTCCGCCTCCTTGATCGGCAGGTCGTTGATGCTGGCGAAGCGCTTCTGCATCAGGCCGTTCTCCGCGAACTCCCAGTTCTCGTTGCCGTAGGAGCGGTACCACTGACCGGAGTCGTCGTGCCACTCGTACTCGAAGCGCACCGCGATGCGGTTGTCCATGAAGCACCACAACGTCTTCTTCAGCCGGTAGTCGAGTTCCTTCGCCCACTTGCGCTGCAGGAAGGCGCGCACCGCGTCGCGGCCGGTGAGAAACTCGGCGCGGTTGCGCCACTCGGTATCGGGCGTGTAGGCAAGCGCCACCCGGTCGGGGTCGCGCGTGTTCCAGGCATCCTCGGCGGCCTGCACCTTCTTGAGTGCGGTTTCCAGCGTGAAGGGCGGCAGCGGCGGGCGCGATTCCATGTCGTGTCCTTTCTGAGTGCGCAAGGGCGGCGGAGCAGACAGAATTGTCCCAGCTTGATGTAGACAGATCTGTCTGTCAAGATCGCCGCATGGCGCCGATGTACGCATCGAATGAAGGCGACGAACCCACTGCAGGCTCGGCGCGCGAGCGCGTGCTGTCCACTGCCGCACGGCTGTTCTACGCCCATGGCGTGCGCGCCACCGGCATCGACCGCATCATCGCCGAGGCCGGCGTGGCGAAGATGTCGTTCTACCGCCATTTCCCGTCGAAGTCCGGCCTCGTGCAAGCCTTCCTCGATCGCCGCCATGCGCAGTGGATGGCATGGTTCGAGGCGGCGCTGCAGCGCCGCGTGGCGCAGGCCGGCGTGCCGCGCCTGTCGATGCTGGCCGACGTGCTTGGCGAGTGGTTCGCGCAGGCCGACTTCCGCGGCTGCGCCTTCATCAATCTGGTTGCCGAGGACGGCGAGGCCGACGGCCCCGAGCGCGCGCTGGCGTTCGCGCACAAGCTGGAGCTGCAGGCTTTCGTCGCCGGGTTCGCGCGCAGCGCTGGCGTGCCCGACCCCGACCGCGCCGCCGCGCTGGCGATGGTGGTGATCGAAGGCGCCATCGTGCGCACGCAGATGACCGGCGATGCCGCGATGGCTGGTCTCGCTGCAAGGTTGCTGGACGGAATCGCGATCGGACTGCGGGACGGTCGAGCATCATAGCGGCGATCGCCGCCGCAGAATCGATGGCTGCCGACTGGGCGCGATCGTGGTTCGGCCGTCGTTTTCGGCCGGTCGAATGAATGTCACGCCTTGTGACCCGGACGGCCGGGAACGCGGGCAGGGAGCCACAGGCACATGTACTCGTCCACCTTCATCTTCGCCAAGGGCACTTACGACGAAGAGTTCCATCGACTCGACAGCGAGATTGCGTCAGCGGCGCGATCCCTGCCCGGCTACCTCGGCGAGGAGGCGTGGGAGAACCCGGAAAGCGGCCTGATCTGCAACGTGTACTACTGGGCCTCGCTCGAGGCGCTGCACGCATTGATGACACACCCCACGCATCTGGAGGCGAAGGCCAACCAGGGCAAGTGGCTCGCGGGCTATCGGATCATCATCTCGCAGGTTCTCCGCACCTACGGCGATGCCGGGCTCGAGGGGCGGCTTCCCCTGGCGAAGACCGACTGATTCTCCCCTGGTGCCGACCCGTTCCGCCGCGGCACTGCGGCCCGAGTGCCCGCTGCGCGGTTTCGGCTCCGGACGCCCGCGACGGGCAGGGGTGATGCCGTGGCGCAAGGCGGATGCGGTCGTTTCCGCGCACGGCCCGCGAGGCTAAAGATTGCCGCCGAAGTGACGTCAAAGCTGTTACTTTTTGCGTAGGCGGTTCCTGGAGCGATTGGATCTCCGCACTGGCGCCGCCGCATGCGGCGGCGCCGGCGAGGCCTGCCTGCCGCAGAGGAAGCGCAACCCGGCGGGGATTCACGCACGCCCCATGCTGCGTTCCTCCGCGAGGTGCGGTGCCTTGAGATTTTCGGAACTTGTCGACGTCGACGAACTGCGTGCCTTGTGCGAGGGCTTCAGCGCGGCAACGGGTGTCGTCACGGCGATTCTCGAACTCGACGGCGAAGTGCTGGTTGCGACCGGCTGGCAGGAAATATGCACGCGGTTCCACCGCTGCAATCCGCGCACCGCGGCGCGCTGCCAGGAGAGCGACACCGTGCTTGCCGGCAACCTCGAGCAGGGAAAGCCGTACAACGTCTACCAGTGCAAGAACGGGCTGGTGGATGTCGCTGTCCCGATCACCGTGGGCGGCGCGCACGTCGCCAACTTCTACACGGGCCAGTTCTTCTTCTCGAAGCCGGACAAGGACTACTTCATTCGCCAGGCTGAGGAATTCGGTTTCGATCGCGAGAGCTACCTCGCCGCGCTGGCCAAGGCGCCGGTCTTCTCGATGGCCCAGGTCGAGTCGACGATGGCGTTCCTGACGCGACTGGCCAACGTGATGGGCGAAACGGGGCTGGCGCGCGTCCGCATGCAGGCATCCAACCTCGCCTTCCAGAAGATGGCGGCGATCATCGCCTCGTCCGGCGACGCCATCATCGGCAAGACCCTGAGCGGCATCATCACCAGCTGGAATCCGGGCGCGGAGGCCATCTTCGGCTACCGTGCCGGCGAGACCATCGGCAAGCCGATGACCATGCTGTTTCCGCCCGACCTGCTCGGCGAGGAAAGCGCCATCCTGAACCACATTGCGCGCGGCGATACCGTCGAACACTTCGAGACGCGCCGGATCCGCAAGGACGGCCGGGAGATCGAGGTGTCGGTTGCCATCTCGCCGATCCGGGATGGCGCCGGCGAAACCATTGGCGCGTCGACGATCGCGCGCGACATCAGCAGGCAGAAGCGTGCCGAGCAGGCGCTGGCGCAGGAGCGAAGCATCCTGCGCACCCTGATCGACACCCTGCCGGACCTTGTCTGGCTCAAGGACGGGGACGGCCGCTACCTGCGCTGCAACCCGCGCTTCGAGCAGTTCTTCGGCGCGCGCGAAGCCGAGATCGTCGGCAAGACGGACCACGACTTCGTCGACAGGAAGCTGGCCGATTTCTTCCGCGAAAACGATCGCGCCGCGATGGCGCGCGACGGCCCGTCGGTGAACGAGGAGGAGGTCACGTTCGCCGACGGCCACCGCGAGTTTCTCGAAACCACCAAAGTGCCCATGCGGGACGCCAGCGGCAACCTGATCGGCGCGCTCGGCATCGGGCACGACATCACGATGCGCAAGCAGTACGAGCGGGAGCTGTTCCGGCACCGGGACCATCTGCAGGAGCTCGTCGACCAGCGCACGGCGGACCTGGTGGTCGCCAAGGAAGCGGCCGAGGCTGCCAGTGTCGCGAAGAGCGCCTTCCTGGCGAACATGAGCCACGAGATCCGCACGCCGCTCAACGCCATCATGGGCATGGCCTACGCGCTGAAGCGGTCGGGCCTGGCGGGCGAACAGACGCGCTGGCTCGAAATGATCGAGAACGCCGGCGACCACCTGATGGACATCATCAACGCGGTGCTCGACCTGTCCAAGATCGAGGCCGGCAAGTTCACCCTCGAGGAAGCGCCGGTCCAGCCGAGCGTCCTGATCGAAAACGTCACCTCGATCCTCAAGACGCGCGTCGAGGACAAGGGCCTGCAGTGGAAGACGGAAGTCGACCCGCTGCCGCCGAACCTCGTCGGCGATTCGACGCGGCTGCAACAGGCGCTGTCCAACCTTGCCACCAACGCGATCAAGTTCACCGCGGCCGGTTCGGTCATCGTGCGCCTGCGCCTGCTCGAAGACGCGGCCCGGTTCGCCGTGCTGCGCTTCGAAGTGGAAGACACCGGGGTCGGCATTGCGCCCGAGGCGATGGCCCGCCTGTTCGCCAGCTTCGAGCAGGCGGACAACTCCACCACGCGCAAGTACGGCGGCACCGGCCTCGGGCTCGCCATCACCCGGAAACTGGCGCTGCTGATGGGCGGCGATGCAGGCGCCGACAGCACGCCGGGCGCGGGCAGCACCTTCTGGTTCACCGCGAAACTCGCCAAGGGTGCGCAGCAGGCCGCGGCCGCCGTGCCGGCGGACGGCGAGAACGCCGAGGCCGTCCTCGAGCGCGATTTCGCCGGCACGCGGATTCTCATCGTCGAAGACGAGCCGATCAACCGCGAGCTGACGGAGATGCTGATCGAAGATGTCGGCCTCACGGCCGACCTGGCCGCCAACGGCGCCGAAGCGGTCGAACTCGCGCGCGACAACGACTACGCCCTGATCCTGATGGACATGCAGATGCCGGAACTCGACGGCATCGAGGCAACGCGGCGCATCCGCCAGTTCCCCGCGCATGCCGGCACGCCGATCATCGCACTCACCGCCAATGCCTTCACCGAGGACAAGACGCGCTGCTTCTCGGCCGGCATGAACGCCTTCGTGACCAAACCGGTCGAGCCGGATCACCTGTACTCGGCGCTGCTCGCCTGGTTGCGGCGGGGTTGAATCCGCGCACCGCATCCGCCGGCGCGCACCCGGCGCCAAACGAAAACGGCCCCGCCGCAGCGGAGCCGTTCCTGATCCCGCACGCCGCGGCGGCTTATTCGTCCATCAGCGCCGTGGTGTAGACGTCCTGCACGTCGTCGAGCGATTCGATGGCGTCGAGCAGCTTCTGCATCCTGGCCGCGTCGTCGCCGCCGAGTTCGGTTTCGTTGAGCGGCTTCATCGTCACTTCGGCCAGTTCGGCCTTGAAGCCGGCTTTCTCCAGCGCTTCCTTCACGCCGACGAAATCGTTCGGCGCGGTCAGCACTTCGATCGAACCGTCGTCGTTGGTCACCACGTCCTCGGCGCCGGCCTCGATCGCGGCGTCCATCAGCGCGTCTTCCTTCGTGCCGGGCGCGTAGAGCATCTGGCCGCAGTGCTTGAACATGAAGGCCACCGAGCCGTCGGTGCCGAGGTTGCCGCCGTGCTTGCTGAAGGCGTGGCGCACTTCGGCCACCGTGCGCACCCGGTTGTCGGTCAGGCAGTCGACCATCACCGCGGCGCCGCCGATGCCGTAGCCTTCGTAGCGGATTTCCTCGTAGTTGGCGCCGTCGAGCTGGCCGGTGCCGCGCTTGATCGCGTTTTCCACCGTGTCCTTCGGCATGTTGGCCTCGCGCGCCTTGTCCATCGCCAGGCGCAGGCGCGGGTTGTCGCGCGGGTCGCCGCCGCCCATCTTGGCGGCCACGGTGATTTCCTTGATGACGCGGGTGAAGACCTTGCCGCGCTTGGCGTCCTGGCGGCCCTTTCTATGCTGGATATTGGCCCATTTGGAATGTCCGGCCATGATGCGTTTCCCTGAGGCGTAAAGGGCGCATTCTACCCTGCCGGGGCGCGCAGGCCGCGGGGCGCGGCGTCCTGCGGCGGTATTGCGCCCGTGCGCCGCCGTTGCCGTCGGTGCGGAATCTCGCGAAATGCCGGCCTGGAAGCCGCATGGGACGGTCGTTCCAGGCCGGCATGCCACAAAGGCCGCGCGAAACCGCCATTTCCAGCCATAGCCGCTGGAGAGGCCCGCCCCATGCGGGCTGCAGGCCTGTCTTTTGTGGTGATGTGGTTCAGTCGGGCAGGTCGGCCTCGCGCGGCAGCACGACGGCGAACAGGTCCGCCAGCGCGGCCAGGCTCGCGCGCTGCAGTTCGGCCGCCGGCACCACGCTGCCGTCGGGCGACGGCAGGTTGCGCGTGGCGGTCGCGCCGGCAACCACCGTCGGCCGCAGGCCGAGGTTGAAGGCGCCGCGCGCTGTCGAGTTCACGCACATGTGGGTCATGAAGCCGGCCAGCACCACGTCCTGCCTGCCGGTCGCCTGGATGCGCTCGGCGAGGTCGGTGCCGATGAAGCTGTTCGGATAGTTCTTGACGATCACCGGCTCGCCGGCGCGCGGCGCCACCGGGTCGGCAATCGCGCCGACCTTCTCGCGGATGTCGTAGGGGCTGCCGGGGCCGGCATCGTGCTGGATGTGGAATACCGGGATGCCCGCGGCGCGCGCCCGTTCGAGCAGCGCGGCGGCCTGCTGCAGCGCCGGCTCGACGCCTTCCAGCGCCATGATGCCGTTGCGATAGGTGTTCTGGCAGTCGATCAGCACCAGCACCGAATCGGCCAGCCGCGCCGGTGTGGCGGGCAGGCCGGCGATCTGGCGCAGCGGGGTGGAGGCTTGCATGGTCATGTCCTTTCGTGGGCGGTCAGTCGTCCGGTCAGTCGTCTAAGATGCGCCATCGGCGCGCGACACGTGGCGCACCTTAACTGCATCGACAAGGAAAGGCATGGGCAAATCTGCAGGCGACACCGGCAAAGCTGCAGCCACCGGCGCGGGCGACTGGAACGACCTGCGCCACGCACTGGCGCTGGCGCGCGGCGGCTCGCTCGCCGCGGCGGCCGAGGCGCTGGGCGTGGACGCCACCACTGTGTCGCGCCGCCTGCGCGCGCTCGAAGAGGCGCTCGGCACGCCGCTCTTCGAACGCCATGCCGGACGCATGCGGCCGACCGCCGCGGGCGAACGCCTGCTCGAACGCGGCGCGCGCATCGAGGCAGAATTCGCCGCGCTCGCCGGCCTTGCCGAAGACCTGCACGGCGAGGTGCGCGGCCTCACCCGCATCACCGCCATCGACACCCTCGTCACCCACGCGCTGACGCCGCGTGTCGGGGCGCTGCATGCGGCCTTCCCCGAACTCCACCTCGAACTGATCGGCACCGACCGCAACCTCGACCTCGCGCGGCGCGAGGCCGACATCGCGCTGCGCCTGGCACGGCCCGAGCAGGGCGACCTGGTGATCCGCCGCCTCGGCCTGATCGACTATGCCATCTATGCCGCCGAAGGCGCGCCGCACGACCCCGCCGGCTGGGAGCGCGCGCCCGACTGGGTGGCCTACGAGGCGCGCCTGCAGCACGTGCCCGAAATGCGCTGGCTGGCGCAGCGCGTGCCCTCCGAGCGCGTGCGCCTGCGCAGCAACAACTTCGCCGCGCTGTGCGCCGCGGTGGCGGCCGGCGTCGGCCACGCGGTGCTGCCGCGCATGGTCGGCGACGCGGCGGCGGGCCTCGTCTGCCGCTCCGGCACGGTGCCGGTGCTCAGCCGCGACCTCTGGCTGGTGGTGCATCGCGAACTGCGCGCCGTGCCGCGCGTGCGCGCCGTGTGCGACTGGCTGGTCGACAACTGGTCGCGCGGCTGAGGCCGGACGTGCCGTCCGCAAGCCGCGCCGGATGGTGCGCTGCAGGCGGTGCAGCCGGCGGGCCGCGCGGGTTGGGCATTGCAGGCCGGCCTGGCTGAAGAGCGCCTGCCCATGCGCCTTGCAGGCCGTTGGCAGGGCGTCGTCGTGCGCCCGCTGCGGTACCCGCGCCGGCCGCAGGCTGCGTGCTAGGATTTGCGCACCGTATCCGTCCGTCCTTTCCAACAAGAATCAAGGAACCGCCATGGCCGACCCGCTCTACGTCGCGAAATCCGGAGACAACTTCCTCGCCCTGCTGCCCGACAAGGCCAACCGCCACGGCCTGATCACCGGCGCCACCGGCACCGGCAAGTCGGTCACGCTGCAATCGCTGGCCGAGCGCTTCAGCTACATCGGCGTGCCGGTGTTCATGGCCGACGTGAAGGGCGATCTCTCCGGCATGGGCGCGGCCGGCAACGTCTCGCCCAAGTTCCAGGAGCGGCTGAACCTGCTCGGCCTGACCGACTTCACGCCCTACGCCAGCCCCGTCACGTATTGGGACGTCTTCGGCGAACAGGGCCACCCGGTGCGCGCCACGGTGTCCGACATGGGGCCGCTCCTGCTCGCGCGGCTGCTCGACCTCAACGAAACCCAGGCCGGTGTGCTCACGCTGATCTTCAAGATCGCCGACGACAACAACCTGCTGCTGCTCGACATGAAAGACCTGCGCGCCATGGCGCAGTACGTCGGCGAGAACGCCAAGCAATTCACCACCGAATACGGCAACGTGTCGAGCGCCTCGGTCGGCGCCATCCAGCGCGGCCTGCTGCAACTCGAACAGCAGGGCGCCGACAAATTCTTCGGCGAGCCCATGCTCGACATGGCCGACCTCATGCGGCTCGACCAGCACGGCCGCGGCATGATCAACATCCTCTCCGCCGAAAAGCTCTACAACTCGCCCAAGCTCTATTCCACCTTCCTGCTCTGGATGCTGGCCGAATTGTTCGAGCAACTGCCCGAAGTCGGCGACCTCGAAAAGCCCAAGCTCGTGTTCTTCTTCGACGAAGCCCACCTGCTGTTCAACGAGGCGCCGGCCGCGCTGCTCGAAAAGATCGAGCAGGTTGTGCGCCTGATCCGCTCCAAGGGCGTGGGCGTCTACTTCGTCACCCAGAACCCGCTCGACGTGCCGGACAGCGTGCTCGCCCAGCTCGGCAACCGCGTGCAGCACGCGCTGCGCGCCTTCACCCCGCGCGACCAGAAGGCGGTGAAAGTCGCCGCCGAAACCATGCGCGCCAATCCCAGGTTCGACGCCGCCACCGCCATTCTCGAACTCGGCACCGGCGAGGCACTGGTCAGCTTCCTCGACGAAAAGGGTCGCCCCAGCGTGGTCGAGCGCGCTTACATATTGCCGCCGGCCTCGCGCCTCGGCCCCGTCACGCCGCCCGAACGCCAGGCGCTGCTGCAGGGCTCCGGCGTGTTCGGCAAATACGAGCAGACGCTCGACCGCGAATCTGCCTACGAGAAACTGCGCGGCGCCAACCCCGGCGCCGTCACCGGCGCCGCACCCGCCGCCAACGGCGGCGCACAGGCGCCCGCATCCGGCGAAGCCGCAGGGGGCGGCGGCCTGCTCGGCGGTGCGCTCGGCGACATCCTCTTCGGCAGCACCGGCCCGCGCGGCGGCAAGAAAGACGGCATCGTGCAAAGCGCGGCCAAGAGCATGGCCCGCACCGTCGGCAACGAAGTCGGCCGGCAGATTTTGCGGGGGGTGTTGGGGTCGATTCTTGGCGGGAGGCGGTGAGAGGGTTGCCGCAAGCTCTAAGGCAACGTTGGCGCTTACTGCTTCTGTTCAATGATCTCGCCGTTACTGAAATGCGGACGGTAGCAAAATGAAATGATCCATGCGGGCACCAAGGCCAATGCGAACAGATTCACTGGAGACTGGATATTTGTCGATATTGGTTTCGCAGAGAAGGCCAGTAGCTGCGGACTTCTGGTTGGAGATGGAACGCCGGAGGTGATTTCATTCTCCCGTCTGTGTTCGAGAGTGCTGGAAATCGTCGGAACTGGTTCGAATCCACTCAACTTGCTGATTGAGGCCCCATTGTCGGTTGCATTCAACGAGGATGGGAATCCGACTGGCCGGAGAATCGAAAGAAGGGGATCTCAAACTCGCTATTGGTACGTCGGGTTGGGATGTTCGGTGCTTGTTGCGGCAACATATTTGCTCCGAGCAATCAACAAGGACGTCGGCGAGCGCGAAGTACGACTATTCGAAGGCTTCGCGTCCTTCAAAGAGAAGAACTCACGTTCGTCTCACCGCAAAGATGTTCTGGATTTGAGAAGAGTTGTTTGGGAAGGTGATTCTGAACTTGGCAGTACTGTTTCCGCGGACGCACTCGTTGTGTGTTCTACACATCAACTTTGTTCTGCATTCCTTGTTGCTGGAATGAATTTCGGTATTCCTCCCGTAGTCGTGTTGGGTAACCCGGCTGGCTTGCAGAGCGCCGACTGAATGGCGTTGATTTCAATGCGACTTCGTTAATGCTGAAGGATTGCCGGAATCATTTGCTTCTACGATACGGAGATCTATTCAATGGCAATCATCTCCTTGGGCGGGGTTCATTGGGATCCGCTCCTTGTTGGTTGGGGAAAACTGGGGCGTCCTCAGAGTGGAGAGAATTCAGCCAAGGAGATGCTTGGCTACAACCCAAGGAAGGAAGGCCGAGGCAAATTAAGTGATGACGAGAGACAGCGACGAGTAGTTGACGTTTGGGACTGCGCAGCAGTGTATGCACTATTTGAACGCGGTCGATGCGTCTATATCGGCGAGGGAAAACTAGGCGATCGGTTAGAGAAGCATTGGAAGACAGACAATCTTTCTGGGCGCTGGGACGCATTTTCCTGGCTGTCTCCATGGGAGTACTCGCTTCCAAACGCTGGAAAGGCCGAGATTGCGGCAAAGGACGACAATTACGCTGAAAACATTAGATCTAAGGAATTGGTTGAGCTTTTGGAACTCGTTGCTATCCGTCTCGGATCCCCGGAGGCAAACGCACAACTACCAAAGAGCGAACAATCGATCTTGTGGCTAAATCAGTGGCGGAGCAACTACTCCAGATCGACCATCGAAGAGAAGGTTGATGAAGTTCTGAAACTCATCAAGGAGAAAGGGGAGGGCGGTTAGCTTGGGTAGGGCGCAATGGTTCTTGAGTCGAATATAACGATCCGGCGCTATCGAACCGGCCCGGGGGCAACCTCCCTCCACTGTGCGCAACACTCACTTGATCACCGGAGACTCAAGATGACTTTCCCCCTGCGTATTTCGACGATGGCCTTCCTCCTGCTGGCATCCAGTGCCCAAGCTGCGCTGCCGGGCGATGCAGCCGAAGGCAAGCGCCTGCATGATTCCATGTGCATGGAGTGTCACGACGTCGGCGTCTACACACGCAAGGATCGCAAGATGCGCTCGCTCGATGCGGTCAAGGGGCAGTTGCAGAATTGCTCGCACATGACCAAGCAGGAAGTGACCTCCGCCCAGGCGCAGCACCTGCTGAAATACCTGAACGAGCAGTTCTACCGCTTTCCGCAGTAGGCGCCGCGCTTCTGGCGTACCGGCGCGATGCCGTTGCGTGACGCGGCATTGCACGGGATCTGTCTGGCGAGATTCCGGTTTCGGTGCCTCATGAGAGCATCGCATGGCGGCACGAGGTTAATTGACATCGCGGCCCGAAGGGCGCACGGGTGCTTGCGCGCCGGCCTGTCGAGCCTGTGAGCCGCACGGGCTGGCGCCCCCGGCGATGCCTGCCCGGTGTGGCCCATCCCGCCTGCCTTGCAGGGCGATGGCGCGCCGGCCGGAATTGGCGAGTACGATGTTGCGGATTCGGGGCGCCGCCAGAAGCGCGCCGGATCCTCTGTCGCAGCCTGTCCGACCCCCACCCCATCCGCTGACCCATCGAAGGAGAGCGCCATGCAGAACAATCCCGTCGTCTGGTTCGAGATCTATGTGCAGGACATGCCGCGCGCGCGCAAATTCTACGAAGTCGTGCTCGACGTGACGCTGGTGCCGATGCCGGCGCCGACGCCGGAGATCGATCTGGAGATGTGGGCGTTTCCGTCCGACCCGGAGACGTCGCGCACCACCTACGGGGCCTGCGGCATGCTGGTGAAGATGGAAGGCTTCGGTTCCGCCGGCGGCGGCACGCTGGTCTACTTCGGCTGCGCGGACTGCGCCGTGCAGGCCGCGCGCGCGGCGGCGAACGGCGGTTCGATCGTGAAGGACAAGATGTCGATCGGCCAGTTCGGTCACATCGCCCTGGCGCGCGATACCGAGGGCAACGTGATCGGATTCCACTCGATGTGATCGGCTGGCGCGCGGCGCTGCGGGCGAGCGCCGCGTTCAACGGATTCGCCGGCCAGGCGGCCCCGCCTCAGACGCCGGGCATCGCCACGAAACCGGGCAGCGCCTTCACGCGCCCGATCCACGCGCGGATGGCCGGGTAGTCGGCCAGCGACACGCCGCCTTCGGGCGCCAGCGCGACGTAGGGGAACACCGCGCAGTCGGCGATGGTGGGGCGGTCGAGCGTGAGCCAGTCGTGTTTGGCGAGATGCGCCTCGATCAGCGGCAGGATGCGCGCGCTGCGGCGCAGCGTGTCGGCCTTGTCGATGGCATAACCGAACTTGTCGACCAGGCGCGCGGCGGCGGTGCCGTTCTGCACTTCGTTGGCCGCGGTGGACAGCCACTGTGCCACCTGCGCCATGCCCGCCGCGTCGCGCGGCAGCCAGCGTTCGCCGGCGTAGCGCACGGCGAGGTAGACCAGGATGGCCTGCGAGTCGCGCAGTACCACCTCGCCGTCCTGCAGCACCGGCAGCTCGCCCCACGGGTTGAGGTCGATCACCGGCGAACGCTTGTGCGCGCCGCCGAGAAAATCCACCGCCTCGATCTCGAGCGGGATGCCGGCGAGGCCGGCGAACAGGCGCACCTTGTAGCAGTTGCCGGACAGTTCGAGGTCGTAGAGCTTCATTGCAGTGTCTCCTGTTGCAGGGGTGGAAGGGCGGCGCCGGCGTCCGGCAACGGGATGCCGGCCTGGCGCAGCAGGGTTTCGAGCGCGGCGACACGCGCCGCGAGTGCGCTTGTGCGTGTCTCGACGTGCGCTTCGATCTGCGCCGCGGTGTAGCGCGGCGTGATGTGCAGCGGGCAGTTCCAGTCGAAGGCGACGACTTCGATCAGCATCAGGCGCTCGGTTTCGCCGTCTCGCAGGTCGAGTTGCGCGCGCAGCGCCGCGTCGTCCGCCGGGTCGACCACGCGCGCGTGGCCCAGCAGCTTGAGGCGGCGGCGGTTGGGGTAGTCGACCAGGATCAGCGCAACGCGATCGTCATGGCCGAGGTTGCCCACGCTCAGGTACTGGCGGTTGCCGCGCAGGTCGGCGAAGCCGATCGTGGCCGGACCGAGCACTTTGAGGAAACCGGCGCTGCCGCCGCGATGCTGCACGTAGGGCCAGCCGGTGTCGCTGACCGTGGCGAGGTAGAAGCTGTCGCGCGCGGCGATGAATTCGGTCTCGCGTTCGGTGAGGCGGACTTCGCCTTCGGGGTGCGCACCGGCGACCGGGCGCTCCACGCCATAGCGGCGCTGGGCGCGCTTCACGCTCTCGGTGGTGGTGATCTGGCTGTAGCGCTGGCGCATGGCGGCTCCCGTGTTGCGCCGCATCCGGGGCGGGCGGCAGGCACATCATGGCCTGTCCGGCAGGCGCAATAAATAGCCAGAATCTCACTGGACTCATGCGTTTCACGCAGTAATATCGCGGCATGGACAAGCTGCGCGCCATGGCCGCCTTCGTGCGCATCGTCGATGGCGGCAGCCTCACCGCCGCCGCCGATGCGCTCGGCACCTCGCCGACCTCCGTGGTGCGCACCCTGGCTGCGCTGGAAGCGGCGCTCGGCGTGCGTCTGCTCAATCGCAGCACACGCCGCATCGCACTGACCGAGGAAGGGCGCGAATACCTGGAACGCAGCCGGCGCATCCTGTCCGAGGTGGACGATGCCGAAGCCGCGCTCTCGGCGCGCCAGGCGCGGCCCACGGGACGGCTCGGCATCACCGCGCCGGTGATGTTCGGCCGCCTGCACGTGGCGCCGGTGGTCACCGATTTTCTCGCTGCCCACCCCGGTGTGCAGGTCGACTTGCTGCTGCTCGACCGCGTGGTGGACCTGCTCGACGAAGGCATGGACCTGGCGGTGCGCATCGGCCCGCTGCCGGATTCGTCGCTGGTGGCGCGCCCGTTGGGCGAAACGCGCCGCATGGTCTGCGCCAGCCCGGCCTACCTTGCCGAACGCGGTGAACCGCGCCAGCCGGGAGAACTGGCCGACCACGAATGCGTGCGCTTCACCGCGCTCGAGGGCGGATCGGAATGGGCGTTCGAGGCGCTGGGGCGCCCCCTGCGCGTGCCGGTGCGCGGCGTGCTGACGACCAACCAGGTCGAGGCCGCGCTCGACGCCTGCGCCAAGGGATTGGGCTGCGGCCGCTTCCTCGGCTATCAGGCGGCGGCGATGCTGCGCGAGGGGCGCCTGGTGCGTGTGCTGCGCGACTTCGAACCGCCGCCGGCGCCGGTGCACCTCGTCACGCCGCATTCGCGCCTGTTGTCGTCACGCCTGCGCGCCTTCACCGACTGGGCGGTGCCGCGTCTGCGCGAGCGGTTGCGGGAAGGGGCCTGAGCGGACACCGGCGCAGCGCCCATCCTGCCGAACCGTTTGGCCTGCAAGGCGCATGGATGCTTGCGCTCCGGCCGGCATGGCCGGCAAGGCCCGTGCTTCGGTGCGGCGCGCGGTGCCTACCCCGGGAAACCCGTCCCGCCTGCCTTGCAGGGCGATGGCGCCATCGACGCCTCGGCCGGCCAGACAATGAGGGCGACGGGGCGCGATTCCTGTATATTAGCGGCCTCTGATTTTAAGGAGCTTCCCATGCGCGCCACCTATCCTTCGACCGTCGTTTTCGCCCTGCTCGCCCTCTCGCTTTCGCCGCTGGTCCAGGCCCAGGACATCGCCGCCCTCACCGCCGACACGCGTGCCAAGGCGGTGCCGGTGCTGCCGAAGATCGCCGGCGCGATGAAAGCGGCGGTGGAGAAGGATGGCCTCGACGGCGCGGTCGGCGTATGCAAGACCAAGTCGCCGGAACTGCTCAAGGAGGCGAGCCAGGCGACCGGCTGGCCGATGCGCCGTGTGAGCCTGAAGCCGCGCAACGCCGAGACCGCGGTGCCCGATGCGTGGGAGGCGCGCCACCTGGCCGACTTCAACATCCGTGCTGCGAACGGCGAGAAGCCCGAGACGCTCGAAGTCGGCGAAGTCGTCGCCGGCGCGGACGGCAAGCAGACTTTCCGCTACCTGCGTGCGCTGCCGGTGATCGAGGTGTGCCAGAACTGCCACGGCGACGCGGCCAGCCTCAAGCCGGCCGTGACGGCGAGGCTCGCCGCCGAGTACCCGCACGACAAGGCCACCGGCTACAGCCTCGGCCAGATCCGCGGCGGCCTGTCGGTGAAGCGGCCGCTGTAACCCCTCCCGCGCGGCGCGATCAGCCGGCGAGGCGGTCGCGCTGCCACAGCGCCGGAAACAGGCGTATCCACAGGGCGGCGACCAGCAGCGTGCCGATGCCGCCCGCCACCACGGCGGGCACGACGCCGATCAATGCGGCGGCCACGCCCGATTCGAATTCCCCGAGCTGGTTCGACGCGCCGATGAACACCGCGTTCACCGCGCTGACGCGGCCGCGCATCGCATCCGGCGTTTCGAGCTGAACCAGCGTCTGGCGGATCACGACGCTGACGCTGTCCGCCGCACCGAGCAAGCACAGCGCGGCGAGCGAGAGCGCGAACGAGGTCGAAAGCGCAAACACGATGGTGCCGAGCCCGAACAGCGCGACCGAGCCGAACAGCTTGCGGCCGATCGCGCCGCCGAGGGGGCGGTGCGAAAGCACGATCGACATGGCGAGCGCGCCGACCGCCGGCGCGGCCTGCAGCAGGCCGAGGCCGCCGGGGCCGACGCGCAGGATGTCGCGCGCATAGATCGGCAGCAGCGCCGTCGCGCCGCCCAGCAGCACGGCGAACAGGTCGAGCGAAATTGCGCCGAGCATCACCGGCTGGCTGCGCACGTAGCGCAGCCCGGCGAACAGCGAGCGGTCGGTCGCGGTGCCGGTGTCGTGTTGCGGCACGCTGCGCGGCAGGCGCAGCGTGAGTGCGGCGGCCGCCAGGAAGGCGAGGGTTGCCACCGCATAAACCGTGGCCGCGCCGGCAAGGAAAATGGCGCCCGCCAGCGCCGGCCCGCCGATGATGGCGGTCTGCGTGGCCGCCGACGACAGGGCAAGCGCGCGCGGTAGCAGCAGCGTGGGCACCAGTCGCGGCAGCATCGACTGCAGCGCCGGCATTTCGAAGGCGCGCGCGGCGCCCAGCAATCCGACCAGCGCGAAAATGTGCTCGCGCGTGAGCGCCTGCATCCACGCGCCCGCCGCCAGGGCACCGCAGGCGGCGAACTGCGCCAGCAGGCAGGCGAGCGTGATGCGGCGGCGGTCGTGGCGGTCGGCCAGCGCGCCGGCCCACAGCGTGAGCGCCACGCGCGGAATGAACTGCACCAGGCCGACCAGCCCGAGGTCGAGCGCGCTGCCGGTGAGGTCGTAGATCAGCCAGCCGGTGGCCACCACCTGCATCTGGAAGGCGCCCATCGAGCCGATGCGCACCAGCCAGAAGCGGCGGAAATTGACGTGGCGCCACACTGGCGCGTCGCTGTTCGGCGCCGCGTTCATGAACGACGCGTACCGCGTGCGCGTTTTGCGCGCGCGCTGCGAGAGCCACAGGCGACGAGGTGGTCGACCAGTGCGCCGGCCGCCTGCGAGAGCGTGGCGCCGCGCCGCGTGACGATGACCAGGTCGCGATCGGCCCAGGCTTCGTCGAGCGCTACTTTTGCCACGCTCGGGGCGCCGCGCCCGAAGGCGGACTGGGGCACGAAGCCGAGACCCGCGCCGGCGGCGACCATGCGCAGGATGGCGTGGATGCTGCCCACCTGCACGCGCACGTCGAGATGGCCGCCGAGCTCGACCGCCTTGGCAGTGAGGAAGCCGTGCGCGCCGCTGCCGCCGGGCAGGCAGACGAAGGGCTCTCCGAGTACCTCGCGAAAGCGCAGCGTCTGGCGCCGCGCAAGCGGGTGTTGTGGCGGCAGGGCGAGCAGCCAGCGGTCGCGCCGGTAGGGGCGCAGTTCGAGGTCGGCCTCGCTCGGCACGCCGGCACAGACGCCGAGATCGCATTCGCCAGCCGCCACCGCCTGCATCACGCCGGGGCTGGTGGTTTCACGCAGCGCGACGCGCACCTGCGGTTGTTCGCGCAGGAATTCGCCGAGGTCGTCCGGCAGGAAGGAACTGGTGGCGTTGGTGTTGGCGCACAGCGTGACCTGGGCGCGCACGCCGCTCGCATAGGGCGCGAGGTCGGCGTGCATCTGTTCGAGCTGGGCGAACACTTGTTGCGCATGGCGCAGCAGCGCCTCGCCCGCCCCGGTGAGCGTGAGGCCGCGCGCGTGGCGCTCGAACAGCGCCGTGCCGAGATCTTCTTCGAGCAGCTTGAGGCGGTGGCTGGCCGAGGAGGGGGCGAGGTGCACGCGCGCCGCGCCGTGGGTCAGGTTGCGGGCGTCGGCGACGGCGGCAAACAGCCGCAGGTCGGTAAGATCGTAGCGCATGGCAGTTCGGCAAGGCTGGCGAGGATTCGTTCCGGACGAACACTGGGTTGCGATCATAGCAATTGCGCAGCGCGGCATGCAGTGGCGTAATCTGCCCATGTCTTCGCTTGCCAACGTTTCCTCCTCCCCGATCGCCGCGATGCCACGTCTGTCCGGATCTGCCATTGGCATCCTGTTCGCCGTGCTTGCGGCGATCGGCTTTTCCTTCAAGGCCATCCTGGTCAAGCTCGCGTATCCCTACGGCGTCGACACCGTGACGCTGCTCGCGCTGCGCATGGCCTTCGCGCTGCCGGTGTTCGCCCTGATCTGGCTGCGCGAGTCGCGCCACGAAACGCACGGCACGGTGACGCGGCGCGACTGGATCGCGGTCGGCGCGATCGGTGTACTCGGCTACTACGGCTCGAGCTATCTCGACTTCCTCGGCCTGCAGTACATCAGCGCCGGGCTGGAACGGCTGATCCTGTATGTCTATCCGACCCTGGTGCTGCTGATCTCGTGGCTGGCGTTCGGCCGGCGCATCGGCGCGCGCGAGGTGGTGGCTTTGTTCGTGTGCTACGTCGGCATCGCCGGCGTGTTTGCGCACGATCTGGCGCAGGCGGGTGACAAGGCGACGGTGCTGCTCGGAGGCGGGCTGGTGTTCGCCAGTGCGCTGACTTATGCGGTCTATCTGATCGGCAGCGGGCGCTACGTGGTGCGCGTCGGCGCGATGCGCTTCACCGCCCATGCGATGTTGTGCGCGACCGCCGTTGTGCTGCTCCAGTTCTTCGTCATGCGGCCGCTGTCCGCGCTCGACCTGCCGTGGCAGGTGTATGGGTTGTCGATCGCGATGGCGTTGTTCAGCACGGTGCTGCCGACCATCATGCTCTCGTCGGCGATCCGCCGCCTGGGCAGCAGCCAGGCGTCGCTGGTGGGCAGCGTCGGCCCGGTGGCGACGATCTTCCTCGGCTGGTGGCTGCTCGACGAATCGGTATCGGCCATGCAGCTTGCGGCGGCAGCGCTGGTGCTGGGCGGCGTGGCGTTCGCCAGCCGTCAGAAATCCGCGCCGCGCTGAGCGCGGATTCAGCCGGCGATCGAGATGCGCGGCAGGCGGATGGCGAACGTCGTGCCTTCGCCAAGGGCGCTGCTGACCGCAATGCTGCCGCCGTGGCGTTCGACCACGGTCTTGACCATCACCAGGCCGAGTCCGACCCCGCGCGCCTCGGGCTGCCCGGGGGCGCTGAAGCGCGCATAGCGGGTGAACAGTTGCGCGAGGTTCTCCGGTGCGATGCCGTAACCTTCGTCGGCGATTTCGATCAGCAGGTTTTCGCCGTCCTCGCGCAGGTTCAGACGTACCACGGTGCGTGGCGGGCTGTACTTGATCGCATTGTCGAGCAGGTTGGTCAGCGCGCGGCGCAGCAGCCCGGAATCGCCAATCAGACCGGCATCCCACGCGCAGTCGGTTGCCGCCTTGACGCGAATCGACTTCTGTTCGGCCGCGGCCCACACTTCGTCCGCGGCATCCTGCACCAGCGCGGCTGGATCGACTTCGACGAAGCGCTTGGGGTCGGCCGCTTCGGCGCGCGCCAGGCGGAACAGGTCGTCGGCGAGATCGAGCGCGCCGCGCGCGTAGCGCGATACCATCGACATGCGCTCCTCGTTCGACTGCGCATGCGCCGGGCCCTCCAGCAGGGTGACGATCGACGCCAGCGGCGAGCGCAGGTCGTGCGATATGAAGCGCATGGTTTCGTCGCGTGCCTTCTGCGCTGCCTGCAGCTCCGTGGTGTCGGCAAAGCTGGCGATGTAGCCGGCCAGTCCGTCGACGTGGGTGAGGCCGATCACCGATACCAGCAGGCTGATGCCGCGCTGCGTTTCGCATTCGAACTGCATCATCGCGCCGGGCGTGCCGAGCGTGGCGATCTGCGCGGCATGGTCGACCGGCGTGCGTGTTGGCAGCTGGCCCAGCAGCGCCGTCAGCGCGTGGCCGCGAATCGTGCTGTCGTCGAGCGCCAGCAGTACGCGCGGGCGATGGTTGTTCAGCACGATGTGCTGCCGGCTGTCGGCGACAAGCACGCCGACCGGCAGGCCGTTCAAGGTGTCTTCCACAAAACGGCGTGCGGTACGCTGGCGCTGCGCTGCCGCGCGCACCAACTCGAGATTGCCCCGCAGCGTGTCGGGCGAGCGGCGGTCGGCCGGCGCGGTCTGCAGCCCGAGCACGTCAGGTTCGGCCTGCAGGCGGCGCAGTTCGGCATCGATGAAGCGTTGCGCCGATTCGAGTCGGCGCCAGCTCCATAACGGATAGGCGAGCAGGCAGACGAGCAGAAGCGGCACCGGCGCGAACCACAGGTCGAAGGTGATCAGCAGCACTGCCGATATGGTCAGCGTGGCGGCGATCAGGCAGGCCGATGCGATCAGGCCGGGGCGCGCGGCGCTGCGCAGCAGGATCAGCATCAGCACCACGGTGAGCAGCGCGGCAGCGAACGCGATCCAGCCGCGCCCGAAGATGGTGATTGCGCGTCCCTCGATCAGCGATTGCAGGATGTTGGCATGCAGTTCCACGCCCGGCATGGTGCGGCCGAAGCCGGACACCGGCGTTGGATAGGCGTCGCCGAGGCCGATTGCCGTGGCGCCGATCAGCACGTACTTGCCCGCCAGCGCCGCCTTGGGCGTTCGGCCGGAAAGCACGTCGGCGTAGGAAAGATGTGCGTAGGTGCCCGGCGGGCCGGCGAACGGGATGCGCAGCCATTGCTCGCGCAGCCATGCAGCCGCGTCGGCGGGGTCGGGCGGGGTGGCGGACTGGCGCGAATAGCGAGCCGCAGCGGCCGGGTCGCCGATCTGCAGCAGGCCGAGGGCAAGTTGCGGGTAGCGCGGCGTGCCGAGCCCGGCCCATAGATAGACGCTGCGTGCCATGCCGTCCGGATCGAGTTCCGCGTCGATATGCCCGACTGCCGCAGCGGCTTCCTTCAGTGCGGGCAGCGGACGTGCTTCGACCAGTTGCCGTTCGGCCGTGCTCTCCAGTGCGACGGCGAGGACGGTGCGGCCGTTGGCGGCGAGCGAGCGCGCCAGCGCGGCATCGGCCCTGGCATCGTCGCCTTCGGGTTCGCTGAAAATCAGGTCCATCAGCACGCCGCGCGCACCGGCTTCGGTGACGCGGTCGAGCAGCGTGGCATGCACGGCGCGTGACCAGGGCCAGCGACCGACGCGCGACAGGCTTTCGTCGTCGATGCCGATGATGACGATGTCGTCGCGGGCCGGGCGGTGCGCAACCGATTGCAGCGTGTCGTAGATGGACTGGTCGGCGCGCCACAGCCACTGGTTCCACGCGCAGGCCGCGGCGAGCACCCCGATCAACAGCGTGAGGATCGACCATTCGATGATCGCGCGCCGATCGACACCGGTCGCGCTGACGGCAGGTGCGGCGCTTTCGCTCACCGGGTCAGATCAGCGGAATCAGCAGCAGGAGCAGCCACCAGGGCTTGCCCGGCGGCACTTCAATGGTCTGGGTTGCGGTCCATGGGCCGACGAAGCCGTCCGGGTCGGTCGCGCGCACCCGCATGTAATAGATGCCCGCATCGGGCTTGGGCAGGGTGACGGCGGATTCGCGCAGGGTGCGGGATTCAACGACGCGGGTGAACCCGGTGTCGTGTGCAAGCTGGAACTCGAAGCTCTGCTCCGGCTCGGCCGGCCAGCTGAAGCTCAGGCTCTTGTCGTCTATCTTCGCCGGTTCGGGATTCGCGGGCGGCGGGCGCAGCTGGAAGCGCTGGATGTCGCTCCACGGCCCCTGGTCGCCGTCGGCGCGGATGCTGCGCAGGCGCCAGACGTAGTCGGCCGGGGCGAGCTTTCCGTCGAGGGCGAGCTTCGGTTCGGTCAGATCGTCGCGCGCGACCAGTGGTGTAGAGAAGGATTCGTCGGTGGCGAGCTGAAACGCGTAGCGTTGCGCCTCGGCTGCTTTCGCCCACGCGAAGCCGACGGTGTCGGCGCGCAGCTTGCCCTTGTGCTGCGGGAAGGATGCGAATGGCGGTTCGGGCCGTGCCTTGAGGCGGAATGCGAGATCGGCGTCGCGCCCTTCGAGGCCGGCGGCGTCGATCGCGCGCACGCGCACATGGTAGTCGCCATCTGCCAGGTCGCCGAACTTGGCCTCGTTCGACTTGAACACCGATTGCGTGACGATGGCGCGGAAGTCGGTATCGAGCGCGATCTGCGCGCGATAGGCGCTGGCGCCGTCGACCGGCGCGAACGGAATGCGCACGATGGTGCGCTCCTGCAGGCGGGCCGCATCGGCGATCGACGGTGCGCGCAGCAGTTCGACTGCTTTGGCTAACCCGCCCGGCGCCGCGACGACGCCGAACCCGGCCGGCAGCTTGACGCTGGCCTGTGCGCCGTCGACGGCGACCGCGCCCTCGGTGACTTCGGCGCGCGTCGCGTCGTCGCCCGCGCCGACGCGAAACTGCGTGCCGCGCACGCCGACCGCCGCGGTGGGCGTCACGATTCGGTAACGCGCCGCGGGTCCGCGCTGCGTGGCGGCCTGGGATTCGACGCGTCCGGCGCTCAAGGTCAGGCTGGCATCCTGCTGTTGCGTGCCGCGCAGGACGCTCAGCGTATCGATCCGCATGCGGCTCTTCGGCTGCAGCGTCAGGCGCGAACCGTCCGCGAGTTCGATGGTGGTGCTGCCGTCCTCGGCGGTTTCCAGTTCGTCGCCGCTGCGGATGACGGTGCCTTCGCCGAGCGTCGCGCCGCGGCTGGAAACCTGTCCGCGTACCTGTGTTACGCGTGCCGTTACAGGATCGAAGCGCATCATGTCGAGCGGTATGCGTAGCGTCGTTCCGACCGGGATGCGGCGCGGATTGACGATGCGGTTGATGCGTTGCACGCGGTGCCAGTCGCCCGGATCGCGCAACAACTCTTCGCCGATGCTGATCAGCGTGTCGCCTTCGGCAGTGCGGTAGGCATGGTATTGAACGGCGGGCGTGGCGGCTGCAGCCGCCACCGGCAGGCAAAGGATGGCGGCAAGGAGGAGTCGGGTCGGCAAGCGATTCATTTCGAGAGTTCCAGGTACAGGCTGCGTATCGGATCGGTATTGCAGTGCGGATTGTGCAGCGCGGTTTGTATGGCACAAACGCACAAATTCCGCTTGGGTTGGAAAACTTCGGTTAATTCCGCGGAATCGGCCGGCTTCGCGGCAACCCCGCTGTATCCAGAAAGTGTGACTTATGCCACACTTTTCGCCGGTCGCGGATAGGTATTCGGGATTTTGGTCAGCTTTTCGCAGCCTGCGGGATGTCCATACAACAGGTAACAGGGAGAACTTCAGATGAGCATGATGTCGGAATTCAAGGAGTTTGCCGTCAAGGGCAACGTCATCGACCTCGCGGTCGGCGTGATCATCGGCGGCGCCTTCGGCAAGATCGTCGATTCGCTGGTCAAGGACATGATCATGCCCATCGTGGGCAAGATTTTCGGCGGGCTGGATTTCTCCAATTATTTCGTCAAGCTGGCCGATGCGCCAGCCGGCTATGCCGGGCCGATGACCTACGAGGGACTGAGCAAGGCCGGCGTGCCGCTGTTCGCCTATGGCAACTTCATCACCGTGGCGATCAACTTCATCATTCTCGCGTTCATCATTTTCTGGATGGTGAAGCTGATCAATTCCGCCAAGAAGGAACCGGCGCCTGCGCCGGAGGCCCCGCCCGCGCCGCCGGAAGACCTGGTGGTGCTGCGCGAGATTCGCGACGCGTTGCGCGGCAAGTACTGAGCGGGCGCGCCGGCCGGGTGCCGGTGCCGCCTGCACGTGAAAACGGCGCCTCTGGCGCCGTTTTCGTTTCATCTGCTGCGGTGAAAGTTCAGGTCTTGCCGTCTTCCGCAGCGAGGTTCTCGAGGCGATAGCCGTAGTTGTAGGCCGGGGTGAGGCGGAAGCCGTTCTCGGGGCGCAGTTCGAGTTTGCTGCGCACGCGGCTGACGTGGGTGTCGACGGTGCGCGTGGCCACCGACGCGTTGCGGCCCCATACGGCTTCGAGCAGGTGGCCGCGCGAGAGCAGGCGGCCGACATTGCGGAACAGGAACACCGCGAGGTTGAATTCCTTTTCCGTCATCTCGATCGGTTGGCCGTCGCGCAGGGCGCGATGGGTCGATACCTCGAAGCGGTAGGGCGGGTGGTCGATCACGTCGTGGTCGCGGTTGCGCGGCTGGCTGCGACGCCAGACGGCTTCGATGCGCGAAAGCATTTCGAGCCTGCGCACCGGCTTGACCATGTAGTCGTCGGCGCCGGCCGAGAGGGCGGCGACGATGTCCTCTTCCGAGTCGCGGGCGGTGATGAAGATGACCGGAACCGATTCGCCGCGTTGCTCACGCAACCAGCGCAGCACGTCTTCGCCGGATTGGTCGGGCAGCATCCAGTCGAGCAGGAATGCATCGAAGCTTTCGCGGCCGACTTCGAGCTTGAAGTCGCGCGCAGTGACGAAGGTGTGCACGTCGTGACCTGCTCCGCGCAGCCAGGTGGCCAGCGTTGCGGATTGTGCCTGGTCGTCTTCCAGCAGTGCGATTCTCACGGTGGCTTTCTTGTACCGGAATGAACTTAGCAGGGGATTCTACCTGCTTAGGGCGTGTTCGGCATATGCCATGCTGCGGGATGCCGCCCGCGTGCGTGCGCGCTCGGATCGCGCAGATGCATTCGAGTGCGCCCTGGCCGCCGGCCTGCGAGGCAGATCGGGCAGCGTTCCGCGGGCAAGCACTGCCACCGGGCGCATGGATCCTGCCTGTGCGGGATGGCAGCCCGCGGATCCAGCATCCATGCGCCATGCAGGGCTGTCAGGCGCGCCCTCCCCGCCCGGGCGCGCCACGCGCTGTTTCAGGCTGGCCCGCCGAGCATGTCCGCCCAGATGTTCTTTGCCCAGGCGAGTGCGACCTTGCCTTCGACTTCGTTGGGTTCGCTCGACAGTCCGCCTGCGCCCTTGACCGGCTGCAGCGTCTTGTTTGGCGCGTCGTAGGCGTGCACCGACGACACGTGGATGACGCGCTTGTCATCCACGAAGCTGTAGCACGTGTTCATCACCAGCGGCTGGTCGCTCGGCGGCTGGCCGGACAGCATGTTGAGGATGGCGGCGGCGGCGAGCTTGGCATGCTGGTTGGCCATGTGGCCCGACTTCGGCATGGTCGGCGCCGGGAACGTCGCGTCACCGAGCACGTGAATGCCCTTGACCGCGGTCGATTCCATCGACATCCAGTCGATGCCGCACCAGCGCTGGTTTACGTTGGCCAGTCCTGCCTGTTGCGCGATCGCGCCGGCGCGCTGCGCGGGGACGACGTTGAGCACGTCGGCCTTCACCTTGTCGAACTCGAGGATTGCGGTCCGGTTTGCGGCGTCGACGTCGCGCAGTTCGCTCTGCGGACGGTATTCCACGATGCCCTTGTAGGCGTCGCCCCAGACCTTCATGAACAGGCCTTTCTTGGATACCACGTCCTCGTTGGCGTCGAGGATCAGCACTCTGGACTTCGGTTTCTGCTGCTTGAAGTACCAGGCGATCACGCTGGCGCGTTCGTATGGCCCGGGCGGGCAGCGGTAGGGCGCCTTGGGGATGCAGATGGCGTAGGTGCCGCCGTCGGGCATGGCTTCGAGCTGCTTGCGCAGCGCCACGGTTTGCGGCCCGGCCTTCCAGGCATGCAGGATCGATTCCTGCGCCCCCGCGCTGTTGAGGCCGGGCAGACCCTCGTACATGAAATCGATGCCGGGCGCGACCACCAGACGGTCGTAGGAAACGGCATCGCCATTGGCCAGGCGCACGTTGCGCTTGTCCGCGTCGATCCCCACGACATCGCCCTGCACCACCTTGACGCCATGCTTTTTCAAGCCTTCGTAGCCGACCGTAATATCGGCCAGCGTGCGCGTTCCCGCGACGACGAGGTTGGAAATCGGGCAGGAGACGAACTGCGCATTGCGTTCGATCAGCGTGACAGCCACGCCGCCGCGGCTCCACAAGCGCAGGTATTTGGCTGCCGTGGCACCGCCGTAGCCGCCGCCAATCACCACCACGTGGCCGGACGCCTTCGATGCCCCGGCGCCGCATCCGTAAAGCCCGGCGAGCAGACCCGCCGCGCCGGTGGCACGCAGAAACTCGCGTCTGTCGAATCGTGTCATGGTCGCGTTCCCCTTATTTTTGTGCCGCGAACCAGCCGGCAATCATGTCGAGCTGTTCTTCGCTGTAGCCCTTGGAAATCTGGTGCATGATCGTCGCAGGCTTGGCGCCGCTGCGAAAATCGCGCAACTTGGTGAGCAGGCGCTCCTTCTCGACACCCGCAAGCGGCTCGATGCCGCCCTGGCTTTTGCCGTTGGTGCCGTGGCAGTTGGCGCAGGTGGCTGCCAGATTGCGAGCCAGATTGGGGTCTGCGGCCTGTACCGACGACGATCCAAGCGCGAGCGCCGCGGCGAGGGTCGTGAGTGCGACTGGGGCACTGCGGAGTTTCATGATTGTCGTTCCTCCTCATGCAACGGGTGGTGTGGCGGGGCCGTCTTCGCGCGGCGTCGGTCGGAGTCGGGTTCCGCAGCATGCGCGCGCAGCGTGAACGATATCAAGTCCCCGGCATAGATAACCCGCATGGGGTAGTGGGTATAATCGCTGCGTCGCAGCAATAACCGGGCTCCGAAGCGGGGCCAAGTCCGGGCTGGAACACCGGCCGCGCGCCCGGTGCTTCTCCAGCTCTATGCGCACGGCATCGACCTCGTCTTGTCGTCGTTTTGACACAATTGCTTAGGTTTCACGCCTAAGTACATGTGCAGTTACAATTGTAAAGTTAGCGGCTCCGTTCGCGGGCGCTAGAATCGGGCCGTTCGTCGAGAACGGCGGAAAAGCCAACTAGGAGATGCAGTGAGTTCCGTATTCCGGAAGCGCCGGGTCGGCGATTCTTCACAACGCGGTTTCACCCTGCTCGAGCTGCTGGTGGTGATGCTGATCATTGGTCTGCTGGCGGGCTACGTGGCGCCGCAGTACTTCAAGCAGGTGGGCAAGTCGGAAGTGAAGACGGCGCGCGCGCAGATCGAGGCGCTGGGC
>JAEUNL010000016.1 GCA_016791115.1 Rhodocyclaceae bacterium | reverse complement strand
TCCTGCAGCAGGCGCAGCGCGTGGTGGATCGAGCGATGCGCGGCGAAGAATTCCACCGCTTCGTCGACGCTCATCATCAGCACCTCGCCGATGCTCCTGCCCTTCCAATGCACGGCGAGCGTTTCCGTGTTGAAGCGCTGGCCGCGGCACTCGTCGCAATGCACCTTCACGTCGGGCAGGAAGCTCATCTCGATCTTGCGGATGCCCTGGCCCTCGCACGCTTCGCAGCGTCCGCCCGCGGTGTTGAACGAGAAGCGCGACGCGCTGTAGCCGCGGATGCGCGCTTCCTCGGCCTCGGCGTAAAGCTTGCGAATGGCATCCCAGAAGCCGACGTAGGTGGCGGGGCAGGAGCGCGGCGTCTTGCCGATCGGCGTCTGGTCGACTTCGAGCACGCGGCCGATCGCCTCCCAGCCGTGAATTTCCGCGCAGCCGGCGAGCGGCACGTCCTTGTGCTTGCGCTCGGCGCCGACCAGGCGCCACAGGTTGTCGTGGATCACGTCGCGCGCGAGCGTGGATTTGCCCGAGCCCGAGACGCCGGTGATCACGGTGAGGCGGCCGAGCGGCACGCTGGCCGTCACGCACTTCAGGTTGTGCAGGTCGGCGTCGATGATGTCGACCGACGGCGTGGCCTTGCCCACTTTGCGACGCGGCTGTACCGGATGGCGCAATGGCTCGCGCAGGAAACGGCCGGTGATCGAAGCCTCGGAAGCCATCAACTCGTCCGCCGTGCCGGCGGCGACCACGCGCCCACCCTGCGAACCGGCGCCGGGACCGAGATCGACGACGTGATGCGCGCGTCGTATCGTGTCCTCGTCATGCTCGACGACCAGCAGCGTGTTGCCCTTGGCTTCGAGCTTTTCCAGTGTGTCGAGCAGGATGCGGTTGTCGCGCGGGTGCAGGCCGATGGTCGGCTCGTCGAGGATGTAGCAGACGCCGCGCAGGTTCGAGCCGAGCTGCGCGGCAAGGCGGATGCGCTGCGCCTCGCCGCCGGATAGGGTCGGCGCGGCACGGTCGAGCGAGAGATAGCCGAGTCCGACCTCGCCGAGGAAACTCAGGCGCGAACGCAGTTCGGCAACCAGGTCGCGCGCAATCTCGGCCTCGCGGCCATCGAGCGAAAGCCGATCGAAGATGTGCGCGGTGTCGCCAACCGACAGCGCGGTGAGTTGCGAGATCGAGCGCTCGCGATAACGCACGTTGCGCGCCACCGGGTTGAGGCGTTCGCCGTGGCAACTCGGGCAGGTTTCCGCTTCGCCTTCGAACCAGTCGTTCCACCAGATCTCCTCGCCGCTTTGTTCCGCGTCGAAGCCTTCGATCTTGAGGCCCGTGCCGTAGCAGTCCTCGCACCAGCCGTGCTTGGAGTTGAACGAAAACAGTCGCGGATCGAGTTCGGGGTAGCTGGTGCCGCAAGTGGGGCAGGCGCGTTTGGTCGAGAACACGGTCTCGTGCAATTCGGCTTCCGCGGTGGAGCCGTTCTCCTTTGCGGCAGCGAAGGCGGCGGCGAGCGCGTCGAGCGGTCCGATGACTTTCGCCACGCCCTTGCCGTATTGCAGGGCCTGGGCGAGCGCGCTGCGCAATTCGCCCTCGTTCTCCGACGTGATCGTCAGATCGGCCACCGGCAGGTCGATAGAGTGTTCCTTGAAGCGGTCGAGCCGCGGCCAGCCCTTGGTCGGCAGGAACTTGCCGTCCACCCGCAGGTGCGTGTAGCCCTTTCCTTTGGCCCACTTGGCGAGGTCGGTGTAGAGGCCCTTGCGATTGACCACCAGCGGCGCCAGCAGGCCGATGCGTTTGCCGCGCCAGTCGCGCAGGATGCGCGCGGCGATCGCGTCGGGCGATTGCGGCGCGATCGGCGTGCCGTCGTTCGGGCAGTGCTGCACGCCGAGCTTGACGTAGAGCAGGCGCAGGAAGTGGTAGATCTCGGTCAGCGTGGCGACAGTGCTCTTGCGCCCGCCGCGGCTGGTGCGCTGCTCGATCGCGACCGTCGGCGGGATGCCCCAGATCGCATCGACGTCCGGCTTGCTGGCGGGCTGCACGAACTGGCGCGCATAGGCGTTGAGCGATTCGAGGTAGCGCCGCTGGCCTTCGCCAAACACGATGTCGAACGCCAGGGTGGACTTGCCCGAGCCCGACACGCCGGTGATCACGGTGAACTTGTCGCGCGGCAACGAGATATCGATGTTCTTGAGATTGTGTTCGCGCGCGTTGTGGATGCGGATGGCATCGTCGCCGCGCGTCACCGCGCGATACGCCGGGCGCGGCTCGGCGGCCAGCGGCAGCGGGCGATGCTGTGCGAACGAGGCTTCGTACTGGCGCAGCGCGGTGCCGGTGTGCGAGGCGGCGCAGGCCATCACGTCGCCGGGCGTGCCGGTGCACACGATTTCGCCGCCGGCTTCGCCGCCCTCGGGCCCGAGGTCGATGATCCAGTCCGACGCGCGGATCACATCGAGGTTGTGCTCGATGACGATCAGCGAGTGGCCGGCATCGATCAGTTGGCGGAAAGCGCGCAGCAGCTTTGCCGTGTCGTCGAAGTGCAGGCCGGTGGTTGGCTCGTCGAACAGGAACAGCTTGCCCTTCTTCATCAGGCCCTTCGGCGGTGTGCCGGATTCGACCAGGTGCCCGGCCAGCTTGAGGCGCTGCGCCTCGCCGCCGGACAACGTCGGCACCGGCTGGCCGAGGCGCAAGTATTCGAGGCCGACGTCGGCCAGCGGCTGCAGTACGCGCTTGACTTCGGGATGCTCGGCGAAGAAGGCGACCGCTTCGCTGACCGTCATGTCGAGCGCATCGGCGATCGACTTGCCGGCGAGTTTCACTTCGCGCACCTCGGCGCGGTAGCGCGTGCCGTCGCAGTCGGGGCAGCGCAGATAGACGTCGGAGAGAAATTGCATCTCGACGTGCTCGAAGCCCGAGCCCGAGCAGGTCGGGCAGCGCCCGTTGCCGGCGTTGAAGGAGAAGGTGCCGGCGGTGTAGCCACGCTCCTTCGACTCGGGCGCGGCGGCGTAGAGGTTGCGGATCGCATCGAATGCGCCGACATAGCTCGCCGGGTTGGAGCGCGAACTCTTGCCGATCGGCGTCTGGTCGACCATCGTCACCTCGGCCAGCCAGTCGTCGCCGAGCAGGCGCGCGTGGGCGCCCGGCGTTTCGGTCGGCTTGCCCTTCCTCTTCAGCAGTGCGGGGTAGAGTACATCCTGGATCAGGGTGGATTTGCCCGAGCCGGAGACGCCGGTCACGCAGACCAGATGGCCGAGCGGAATCTCGACGCCGACTTGCTTCAGGTTGTGCTCGCGCGCGCCTTCGAGCACCAGTTTCGGTGCCGAAGGTTTCACCACGCGCGGCTTGACGCCAGCATCGGCGCGCGCGCGGCCGGAAAGATATTCGGCGGTCAGCGTCTTTGCGGCGCGCAGTTCGTCGGGCGTGCCGTTGAACACCACGGTGCCGCCGCGCTCGCCGGGGCCGGGGCCGATGTCTAGGATGCGGTCGGCCTCGAGCATGATTTGCGGATCGTGCTCGACGACGACCAGCGAATTTCCGGCGTCGCGCAGCCGGTGCATGACGTCGATCACGCGCCCCATGTCGCGCGGATGCAGGCCGATCGACGGCTCGTCGAGCACGAACAGCGTGTTGACCAGCGATGTGCCCAGCGCGGTCGTCAGGTTGATGCGCTGGACCTCGCCGCCCGACAGCGTGCGCGACTGGCGGTCGAGCGTGAGGTAGCCGAGCCCGACCTCGCACAGGTAATTGACGCGTGCGCGAATCTCGGCCAGCAGCAGGTCGGTCGCCTCGTCGAGCGGCGCCGGCAGGTGCAGGTCATCGACGAAGGTCTTGACGCGCTCGATCGGCAGCAGCATCAGGTCGTGGATCGACAGGCCCGCGAGGCCCTGCAGCACCTCGTCGGCATAGCGGGTGCCACGCGGCCGGTAGCGCCTGAAGGGGCCGAGCGCCGCGTCCGCATCCTCGCGCGTGCCGACGCGCCACTGCAGCGCTTCGGGCTTGAGGCGCGCACCGTCGCAGTCGGCGCATGGCGTGTAGGCGCGGTACTTCGACAGCAGCACGCGGATGTGCATCTTGTACGCCTTGGTTTCCAGCCAGGCGAAGAAGCGGCGCACGCCGTACCACTTGCCGGGCCATGACTTCTCCCAGCTCCTGAAATCCGCATCGCCCTCGAGCACCCACTGGCGGTGCTCCTCGGGCAGGTCGCGCCACGCGATGTCCATCGCCACGCCGCGCTTCTTCGCATGCAGCGCAAGGTCGGACTGCGATTCCTTGTAGCTCTCTGTCTGCCACGGCTTGATCGCGCCCTCGGCGAGCGATTTCGCGGTGTCGGGAATCACCAGCCCGAAATCGATGCCGATGACGCGGCCGAATCCGCGGCAGGTCTCGCAGGCGCCAAGCGGCGAGTTGAAGCTGAACAGCGACGGTGTCGGTTCGGCGTAGTGCAGGTCGTCGTCGGCGCAGTGCAGGTCGCTCGAATACTTCCAGGTTGTGGTCGTCGTGCCGTCGTCGCCGGCCGCATGGATGTTCACGCGGCCGTTGCCCACGCGCAGCGCGGCCTCGATCGCCTCGACGATGCGCGCGCGCTCGGCGCCGCCGGCACGAAAGCGGTCCTGCACGACGTGCAGGACATTTCCATCGCGCGCGTGGATGCGCGTATAGCCCTGCGCGTTAAGTAATTGCTCGATTTCCGCTTCGGAGAAGTTCTTCGGCACGCTGATCGGGAAGGTGACGATCAGGCGCGGGTCGCCCACCTGCGCGGCGCGCGCGACGAGGTCGTCGGAGATCGATTGCGGCGTGTCGCGGCGCACCGGCTGGCCGCAGGCGCGGCAATGCAGGTGGCCGGCGCGCGCGTAGAGCAGCTTGATGTGGTCGTTCAGCTCGGTCATCGTGCCGACCGTCGAGCGCGAGGTGCGCACCGGATTGGTCTGGTCGATGGCGATGGCCGGCGGAATGCCCTCGATGCGATCGACCGCCGGCTTGTCCACGCGGTCGAGGAACTGGCGCGCGTAGGGCGAGAAAGTCTCGACGTAGCGGCGCTGGCCTTCGGCATACAGCGTGTCGAAAACCAGCGAGGACTTGCCCGAACCGGACACGCCGGTCACGACGACAAGCTCGTTCAGCGGGATCTCGAGGTCGAGGTTCTTGAGGTTGTTCTGGCGCGCGCCATGGATGCGGATGGCGTCTTTCCTGTCGTCGGACATGCGGTCGGCGTGGGGCGAGGCGAACGTGGTCGGGCCGGCGCAATCGGTTGTGCGCCGGAGTCAAACCGACATTCTACTGCCGCGGACTTTGCCGCCAGAATCGGCCGCTCAGAACAGCTTGAGGCTCTTGACCAGGATGCCGCCTTCCTCGCTGCGCTCGCGTTTGTTGCGACGTCGGAAGATCTTCTCCTGGGCGGCGGCAGGCAGGTCGGTGAAGGTGATGAGATTCTTCTCGATCAGCACGTCCACCACGTCTTCGATGACGCGGATCAGGTCGAGGTCGAGAGTCAGGAACTCGCCGTCCTTGCCCCTGGGCATGCCGAGGAAAGCCAGCACGCGCGGGTCGCTCGCGGCAACCTGCTCGTGGGCGTCGGGCGTGGCATCGCGGTGCAGCGAGATCACGTTGCCGGCGGTGTCGGTGCGAATGTAGGGCATGGCGGTTTCCTCGTCCTGGCGCCATCGATGGAACAGGCGGCCACGGTTGGGAAACGGCCGATTGCGCGAAAACTTGAGCGGAAAATTCCGCTTTCGCCGGCGACGTACCGCCTCAAACCAGCCCGCGGCTGGATAATTCGTCCTTCAGGTAGGCGTAGTAGATCGGCGCCGCCACCACGCCGGGCAGCCCGAAGGCGGATTCCATGGCCAGCATGGCGAGCAGCAGTTCCCAGGCGCGCGCCTGGATCTGCGAGCCGACGATGCGGGCGTTGAGGAAGTATTCGAGCTTGTGGATCACGACCAGGAAGCCGAGCGAACCGAGCGCCACCTGCGGCGAATGCGCGAGGCTGACCACCACGATCACGGTGTTGGAGATCAGGTTGCCGATCACCGGCAACAGCCCGGCGAAGAAGGTCACGGCGATCATTGTCTTGGTCAGCGGAAGATGCACGCCGAGCAGCGGCAGCACCACGCCGAGATAGATCGCGGTGAAAGCGGTGTTGACCGCGCTGATGCGTACCTGTGCGAACACGATGCGGCGGAACGCTTCCGCGAGGCGCGTGCAGCGCTCGATCAGCGTGCGGGCCAGCGGGCGGTAGTCGGCGATCGGCTGTACCTCGTAGAGCGCCAGCATGGCGCCGACCACGAGGCCGATCAGGATGTGCGCGAAGCCGCGCGCCGCCTCCTTACCGAACAATTGCAGCTCGCCGGTATGCGAGCGCAGCCAGCCGGCGATGCCCTGCTTGAGCGCTTCGGTGTTTTCGGGCATGTGTTCCACCAGCCAGACGGGCAGCGAGGCGCGCGAGTTCTCGAGAATCTCGGCCATCTTGCCCAGCAGCGCAGAAAGGCTCCCGGCGTCGCTGCGAAAAAAGGACGCGATGCCGAATACCGCCGCGACGATGGCGCCGACGATCAGCGAGACCAGCAGGAACACGCTGACCAGCTTGGCGCGGTCGCCCGCCACCCGTCGCCGGATGAACGGCACCATCAGGTGGGTGAGCTGATGGACCAGCAGACCGGCGAGCAGGGCGAGCAGCAGGTGCAACTGCAGTATCAGGAGCAGTGCGCAGCCGGCAATGATCCAGGCTGCGATATCGTGGCGTGTCGGGCCGGGTGTTGTCGATGTCATGGGCCTGCGTGGTCTGGTATGCGCAGGCGCAAGCATAATGCATGACGGCCCGGCGCGCGGGCGCCGGGCCGTCATCACTTCATGCGCTCAGCCGCTCCCCTTGGCGGCAACGCGATGCCACTCAGCCGAGCATGCCCGATGGCACCATGGTGTCGGGTGCCGGCGGATGCGGCGTGCGGGCGAGTTGCGTGTCGAGTTGCCGGACGTGCGCAGCCAACTCGCGCGAGAGTTCGCGCGCGAACTTCCGCACCTCGGTATTCTCGGCGCTGGCGGCGATCTGCTCGAAGAAATGCTGTGCGTGCAGCTCCGCGTCTTCAGCAATCTTCAGCGCGTCGAAGGCCGTCATCAACTGCAGCACGACACTGTCGTCGGCCTGGTCATGCGGTGCGTTGTCGATCCAGTCGTGTTCGGTTTCCTTCACGCGCGGGAGGGCTGCATCGCCAATGCGCGACTCGAGCGACTTCGCGTGCTCCTCGGTGAAGCGGGCCATCTCGCGGAACAGCCGCGCGGTCGCATCGCTGCCGCGTGCTTCCAGCCATTCGGCAAACTGTGCATAGCGGCTGACGGCTTCGTGGTCGACGGCGAGCGCGTGAGCGTAACACTGTGCGATGGAGTTGATGCGGCGTGCACTTTCCATTCTGCGTCTCCTTGGTTGTGACTGGGCGAGTCTGTGCTCGCCAAGACAGTCTACTCCCGGGCGGCGGTTTGCAAAACCGCCATGGCCGCGCAGCCAGCGGGGTAAACCCTGAGGTTGTGCGTCGACACGAGATGCAGATGAAGTGAAAGATGCCGGGCGCGCACCCGGCTACTTGCTCCCCCAGAGTTGGGCGACGCGCGCATCGCGACCGCAGGCGTTGCGGTAATACGCGTAGCGCAGCGGATTCTTCTTGTAATAGTCCTGGTGGTACTCCTCGGCGCGGTAAAACGAGCTTGCAGGCGCGATTTCGGTGTGGATGGCCGGGAAGCGGCCGCTCTGCAGCAGCGCATCGCGGCTGGCTTCGGCAGTTTTACGCTGGTTCTCGTCCTGCCAGAAGATCGCGCTGCGATATTCGCTGCCTGCGTCGCAGAACTGGCGGTCTTTGGCAGTGGGATCGATGTGGCGCCAGAAATAGTCCACCAGCTGGGCGTAGCTGAGTTTCGCCGGATCGTAGTAAACGCGGACCGCCTCGGCGTGGCCGGTGCCGCCGGCGCCCACCTGGTAGTAGCTCGGGTTCGGCACGTGGCCGCCGGTGTAGCCCGACTCGACTTCATACACGCCGTCGAGTTTCTCGAAATCGTACTCGACACACCAGAAGCAGCCGCCGGCGAAGATGGCCGTCGCCGCGCCGGCGGGGATCGGGCGGGTGGCTTCTGCCTTCGAGGCACATCCGGCCGCGGCGAGGCCGGCGACCAGCACAGCGGCGGCGAACGAGAATTTCGTGTTCATGTGCGCAGCGCCGGCAGCGGCTCGCCACGCGGCACGAAGGCGAGCGCGACGCCGTTGTTGCAGTAGCGCTTGCCGGTCGGCGGCGGACCGTCGTTGAAGACGTGCCCCTGGTGGCCGCCGCAGCGGGCGCAGTGGTACTCGGTTCGCGGGTAGATCAGCTTGAAGTCGGTACTGGTGCCGACCGCATCGGGAAGCGGCTGCCAGAAGCTCGGCCAGCCGGTGCCGCTTTCGTACTTCTGCTTGCTGTCGAACAGCGGCAGGTTGCAAGCCGCGCAGACGAAGGTGCCGTCGCGCTTCTCGGCATTCAGCGGGCTGCTGCCTGCGCGCTCGGTGCCTTCCTCGAACAGCACCTGGTAGGCGGCGGGCGCCAGCAGCGCCTTCCATTCGGACTTCGGTTTGACCAGCGTCGGCTTGCCGTCGCCGGCGGCCGCCCGCGCGCCGGTCATCGAGCCGGCCAGCAGCGTGGTCACGCCGGCCAGCCATTTAAGGGATTGTCTGCGGTTCATGCGTCTGCTCCTGGTTTGCCGGTATTCGATGCCGGCACACGCGCGAAAGTTCTCGCCGCGTCGACACAGCAGACCGTATGGTAGGCGCAAGCCTTACATCCGGAATGCGGGCCGGCCTGCGGGGCGCATGGAATGGCGCGCTCCGGCATGCATGCCGCCGGAGGCAGGCGCGGTGCGGGTTCTGGCGATGCAGCCCTGCGCAGGCCCGCCGGTCCTGCGTTTCGGGGGCGATGCGTGGGCGGGCCGGGTTGCGGCAGACGCTCGCGGCGTCCGCGGTCCGGCCCGGCGGGTCAGACGAGCGTGAAGCGCTTGCCCCGTGCGTTGAGTTCGCCGTCGAGCGCGCGCAGGTCGTGCGTAGCCTGGTCGACGCTTTGCTGGGCGGCCGTGTTCTCCTCGATGATCTGCGCCACGCGCCCGACGTTCGCGGCCACCTGCGCGCCCGCGGCGCGCTGCTCGCCGAGCGAGTCGGAGATGCTGTCGACGCCTTCGAGGCTGCGCTTGATCGCGTTGCCGATCTCCGCCGTCATGCCGCCGGCTTCGCTCACGTGCGCCTTGCCATTGCGCACCGACTCGCTGACGGTGCCATCTGCGTCTGCGTGCTGGTGGTGTTGTCCTGGATGGCCCGCACCAGCGTGACGACCTCTGCGGTCGACAGCGCGGTGCGTTTGGCGAGCTTGCGCACTTCGTCTGCGACAACCGCGAAGCGGCGGCCCTGTTCGTCGGCGCGCGCGGCTTCGATCGCGGCGTTGGGTGCCAGCAGGTTGGTCTGCTCGGCGAACTCGCGGATGCCGTTGCCGTTGCGCGCCTTGCGGGTGGCGTTGACCACGTCCACGGCGTATTGGTCGGCGATCGTTTTCAAATCCCGCAAGGGTACGACGCGGTCGAGGTGGACCGTTTCGAGACCCCGCACCGTCTCGCGCATGCCGCACAGTCCGGTTGCGGCCGTGAGCATGAGAAAGCCGGGCAACATGCCGCTCGGGATCAGTGGTTTTGTCCGTACCCTGAGCCGTCTCGTGTCTTGCCTCGCTCCTGTCGAGTTGTTCGAACGTATTGGAATTGACGACGAAAGCGCAGGATTCGCCTCGATGGAAGCACGACACGGCAAAGCGGCCCTTGAGGATGGAAGTCGGGGAATCCGGGCGTCCTTCACGATTGCACCGGCAGGCATCGCCGGAAGGGGCATCGATAGGCGATCTGCAGGGTGCCGTTCCGCAAGGCAAGGCAGGCCGGTCGTTTCAAGGCATGGGGTCTGTAGATCCGCCATCCATGGGCCTTCCGGGCTGGTGGGCGGTTGGCTTGTCGAGATCGCCAGGAGGCCGAAGCGCAACCGTTTCGGCACAGGCTGCCGACCGATGCGGACGCTGCGGCTAAAGCTCGGCTTCCATGGGCCGTAACTCCATTGCGGTCGGTCAGGCTGGCGTTTGCCCTGACAGCCCTAAACATGCGGAGAGAAGAAGTGACGATAGCGAAGAGATTGCTGGTGCTGGTGCTGGTAAGCGTGGCGGGCCTGCTGTCCGTCGGCGGGCTCGGTTTGTGGGGCCTGCATTCCATCGGGGAGAGCATTCACTACATCGACAACAACGTGCTGCCGTCGGTGCGCACGATCGACGACGCGAACGCCGAGTATTTTCTGCTGCGAACCGAGATCCTGCGCCACGTCATGACCGCCGACGATCCGGCGGCGAAAGAGCGCATCGATGGCGAGATCCGAGAAACGCGTGCCAGGCTCGACAAGCTGCTCGAGTCGTACCGGAAGATGGTGTCCGACGATGAAGACCGGCGCCTCTACGAGCAGGATCTTGCGCTGACCAGAACCTACTACCAGATCGCCGAGACCGCGCTTGCCCTGTCGCGCAAGGGGCAAGGCAAGGAAGCGTTCGCGCACATCAACGCCAACCGGAACGAAGTGAACGCGGCCGTCGTCGCGTACCAGAAGCACAGCAGCTACACCGCCAGCATGGCCGACAAACGCGGCAGGGAAGCGAGCCAGCTCGTGCAGCAGCTGACCTACACGCTGGCGGCGTTGCTGGTGGTCGTCGGCATCGTCGCGGTCGCGATCGGCTTCCTCACGGTGCGCCACATCACCGGCTCGCTCGGCGGCTTGCGCGACCTCATCGTGCAGACCGAGCGGAGCCTCGATTTCACGCGCCGTGCGACGGTCAATGGCAACGACGAAGTGGCGGTCACCGCCCGGGCGATGAACGGGCTGCTCGATCGCGTGCAGGAGAGCCTGCGGCAGATTCTCGGCGGCGCTTCGCGCCTGGGCGACGCCTCGTCGCGCCTGGCAGCGGCCTCTCAACAGGTTTCGCAGGGTTCGGCCGACCAGAGCGAGGCGGCCTCGAGCATGGCCGCCAACGTCGAGGAAATGACCGTCAGTATCAGCCACGTCGCCGATCGCGCGCACGAAGCGCACAACCTGTCGGCGGGGTCGGGCACGCTTGCCGTGCAGGGCAAGGAAGTCATCGTCAAGACGGTGCAGGACATCAACGGCATCGCGACGACGGTGCAGAATGCCTCGCGCCTGGTCGCCGAACTGGACAAGGACGGCGACCGCATCAGCGCCGTGGTCGCCGTGATCAAGGACGTGGCCGACCAGACCAACCTGTTGGCGCTCAACGCAGCAATCGAAGCCGCGCGCGCCGGCGAGCAGGGCCGCGGGTTTGCCGTGGTGGCAGACGAAGTGCGCAAGCTGGCCGAGCGCACCGCGCAGTCGACCAAGGAAATCAGCGCGACCATCTCCACCATGCAACAGAACGCGAAATCGACCGTCGACAGCATCCGCGAGGTCGAACTCACGGTCGAGATGGGCGTCAAGCGTGCCGGCGAGGCCAGCGATGCGATCGTGCAGATCGAGGACGGCGCGTCGCAGGCGGTGACCAGCGTAAGCGAGATCACCGATGCGCTGCGAGAGCAGAGCATTGCCAGCACCAACATTGCCCAGCAGGTCGAGCGCATCGCGCAGATGGCGGAGGAAAACACCGCCGCGGCCGTATCGACCTCGGGCACGGCGCTGGAACTCGACGGCCTCGCACGCGACATGAAACAGGTCGTATCGCAGTTCCGCATCTGACATCCGATCCCGGACCGGGCCGGCATCTCCTTGCCACCCTTGGGGGCGGCCCGCATCCTCGAATCCGGGCGTGGCGCAAGCTTGTGCGCACGCGCAGAGAACGGCTCTGAAGGCTGCGTCGCGATTCGGGGCTTTCCGGTCCCTTCACGGGCATACGCTACCGGGCCGCAATGGCAGTCGGGAAGGGTCGGGCGTGTCGTGTGCCGCGAACCGTGGAGATTTGCAGGTCAAGTCCTGCCCGGCCCCGACCGTTGATCATGCGGCATCCAGCAAATCCCATCCGAATTGAGGTGACATAGATGCGCTCGATCCGACTTCTTTGTCGACTGCTCATGCGTACGGTCTGGGCTTCCCTCGTGGGCGCATGCATGGCGGCCGCACCCGTGGCCATTGCCGGGGATGGGGTCGCAAGCCGGCTGGGGCAGCTCGACCTTGCCGATCTGCTGGATATCGACATCCAGACCGCATCGCGCTTCTCGCAGAAGCGCAGCGAGGAACCATCGTCGGTCACGGTCATCATGGCCGACGAAATCCGCGCCCACGGCTACGAGCGGCTTTCGGAAATCCTCAACAGCGTGCGCGGGCTTTACGCCTATACCGACCGGCTCTACGAATTCGCCGGTGTGCGGGGCTTCGGGCGGCCGGAGGATTACAACTCGCGCATGCTGCTGCTGATCGACGGCATCCGCATGAACGAGCCGGTCTATGGGCAGGGGTCGCTCGGCACCGAATTTCCGCTCGACGTCGAGTTGATCGAGCGGGTCGAGTTCGTTCCTGGCCCGGGGTCGGCGGTGTATGGCAACAACGCCATGTTTGGCGTGATCAACGTCATCACGCGCAAGGGCAGCGATCTGCGTGGTACCGAACTGGCCGCCGCAACCGGCAACCGGCATACCGCGTCCGGACGCGCCAGCTATGGCCGGCAGTTCGAGAACGGCGCCGATTTGCTGCTTTCCGCGAGCAGTTTCGGCACGCGCGGCGAATCCCTTCATCATCCGGGGCTGGAAGCGCTCGGCGCACCCGGGGGAACCGTCCGCGGGATGGATTACAACCGCAGCGAGTCCGCCTTCGGTCGGCTGACGTTCGAGCATCTGAAGTTCGAGATCGGCTACAGCTCGCGCAAGAAAGGCATACCGAATGCCGTGTTCGGCACCATTCCCGGGGATTCGCAGTCGTACATGGTCGACGCGCAGGGATTTGCCGCGCTGGGCTACGAGCGAGAGCTTGCGCCAGGACTGGAAATGGCGCTGCGCACCACCTACGGCGCCTATGATTACGACGGCAACCTGCCCTTCGATGTGGATGGTGCAACCGCCTATTCGGACGACATGGCGCGTTCGCGCTGGTGGACGGCCGAGGCGAAGTTCGTCTGGCGTGGCTGGCAGGGGCATCGCCTGGTCTTCGGAAGCGAGTACCGCCGCGACCAGCGGGCCGACCAATATTCGGCTGACCGCGCGCCGCGTGTGGTCAACCTCGACAGCCATGTGTCGGGGCAGACCTGGGGCGCTTACGCGCAGGACGACATTGCGCTGACCGAGCGGCTGACGCTGGGTCTGGGCATGCGGTTCGACCACGACAGCCATGCCGGAAGCGTGGCCAGCCCGCGGATCTCGCTGATTCACCAGCCGGACAGCAAACGCAGCGTCAAGCTGCTTTACGGTTCCGCCTATCGCGCGCCCAATGCCTACGAGATGTATTACGCCTTCCCCGGGGCGCAGAAAGGCAACACGCGCCTTGAACCGGAAAAGGTCGACACCTGGGAAGTCGCCTACGAGCAATTCCTTGGAGATCGCCTGCGGATGACCGCTTCGGCCTACTCGTACCTGATGAAGCATCTGATCAGCCAGGAAACCGACCCGCTCGACGGCGTTGCGCAGTTCCGCAACGCCTCGGAAGTTCGTGCGCGAGGTCTCGAACTGGAAGTCGAACGTGTCTGGGACCAAGGCGGCCGCGTGCGCGCGAGCTACGCGCTGCAGCGGGCCGAGCTGGCCGGTGACGGGCGTCTGAGCAATTCGCCGCAGCATCTGTTCAAGCTGATCGGTACCGCACCGCTGCCGGTGGCCGGCCTTCGCCTGAGCGGGGAGTTGTTCGGCGTATCGTCGCGGCGCACCGCGGTCGGTACGCTCGGCAGCTACGCGGTTGCCAACCTGAACCTCAACTGGCGCGTTACCGGGCAAGGCCTCGAGTTTTCGCTTGGCGTGCAGAACCTGTTCGACCGCGATTTCTCGGTGCCGGCATCGCAGGATTACGTCGGCCTGGGAATCGACACCATGCCCCAACTGGGACGCAACGTGCGCCTGCGAGCGAAGTGGTCGTTCTGACGCACCGGACAGCGACGTACCAGAGATGACTTCGCCGGACATCCGCCGAACCCGACCCGGCCGGCCCGCATGGCAGTGGCGCCGCCGCTTGCCGCGCCATGCCGCGGCGTGCGTGGCATTGATCGTGTTCGGCGGCTTGGCGCTGGGCGGTCCGCCGGCCGAGGCGCCGATCAAGGCGGCATTCGTATACAACTTTGCCAAATATGCCAAATGGCCGGAGTCGGCCTTTGCTGCGGCCGACTCGCGGCTCCTGATTTGCTCCCTCGGGCGCGACGACGAGACCCGGGAACTCGCCAGCATGGAGATGAAACCGATACAGGGGCGTGCGGTCGTTTATCAGCCCAGATCCACGGCGGAGGATCTGCGCGGCTGCCATGTGGCCTACATCGCCGAGTCGGAGGAGAAGTCGCTTGCGGACGTCCTGCAGGCCTTGCGCGGTGCGCCGGTGCTGACCGTGGCGGAGTTCGACGGTTTCGCGAGCGGCGGCGGCATGATCGGGCTGTATGTTGCAGAAAGCCGCGTTCGATTCGAGGTCAACCTGGCTGCCGTTCGGGCGACCGGGCTGCAATTGGGTTCCAACCTGCTCAAGCTGGCACGAATCATTCGCGACTGAACGCGGCGGGCAGTTGCGCCCGGCCGACCCGGATTCGTGCGGTGTTCAGCGGAAGCGATTGATCGCGTCGCGCGTTTCCAGCGCCACGCGCCGTGCGGCGGCCGCGTAATCCTCGCCCGCGCCCGCATAGAGGATTGCACGCGAAGAACTGATCATCAGGCCGCTGCCGGCATTGCTGCGGCCGGCCGTGACGGTGGCCTCGATATCGCCGCCCTGGGCGCCGATGCCCGGCACCAGCAGCGGCAGGTCGCCGGTGATCTCGCGCACGCGCGCAAGCTCGGCCGGGAAGGTTGCGCCCACCACCAACGCGCAGTTGCCGTTGCGGTTCCATCGCGTGGCGACCAGACGCGCGACGCGCTCGTAGAGCTTTTCGGTGCCGCCCGCTTCGCGTGCCACTTCGCAGAACTGCAGGTCGCTGCCGCCGGGGTTGGAGGTGCGGCAGAGCAGGATCACGCCCTTGTCGGCATGCGCGAGGTAGGGCTCGACCGAGTCGTGGCCGAGGTAGGGGTTCACCGTCACCGCGTCGGCGCGATAGCGCTCGAAGGCTTCCTTCGCATATTGCTCGGCGGTGCTGCCGATGTCGCCGCGCTTGGCGTCGAGGATCACCGGCGTGCCCGGATGGGCGCGGTGGATGTGGTCGATCAGCCGTTCCAGCGCATCTTCAGCGCGGTGCGCGGCGAAATAGGCGATCTGCGGCTTGAAGCAGCAGACCAGATCGGCCGTCGCGTCGACGATCTCGCGGCAGAAGAGGAAGATCGCATCCGGGTCGTCGCGCAGATGTTCGGGAAACTTCGCCGGTTCGGGATCGAGGCCGACGCACAACAGGCTGTCGCGCGATTGCCAGGCGGTGGCCAGTGCAGTCATGAAGTTCATGGTGGTACGGCTTCCGTATCTTCGCGAAAGGCACGCATGATACGGCCTTGGCGGGCGGGCGTCACCGCGCCTTGCGCCACAGCGGAGCCAGCGCGATCAGGCCGAGCAGCGGGCCGGGGGCGAGCCACCAGGCGATCGTCGGACCGACCTCGCCGACCCAGTGGGTCGCGAGCGCGATGGAGCCGACCGTGATGGCGAAGCCGATCGAGTTCTGGATCGCCAGCGCAGAACCGACGATCTCCGGCGGGCAGGCGCGAGCCGACATCGCCGAATACTGCGGCGAGTCGGCCACCACGGCGGCCCCCCAGATCAGCATCAGCGCGAGCAGGCCCCAAGGCGGTAGCGCAGGGGCAAGCAGCGGGTAGAGCAGGCAGCAGGCGCCCGAGATGGCGAGTGCCGTGGCGGCTACACGGGCGCTGCCGGCGCGCTCGGATATCACGCCGCCGACGATGCAGCCGAGCGCGCCGATGCCGATGATCGCGAAGGCAAGCGCCGACACCGACCAGCCTGTACCCGCGTGCAGCGCGGTCTGTGTGGCGAGGATAGGGACGATGGTCCAGAAGGCGTACAGCTCCCACTGGTGGCCGAAGTAGCCGAGCGCCGAGGCCCGGAAGTCGGGATTGGCGAAGGCGAAGAACACGCGTCCGAGCTTGAGGTGCGGCACGCCGGCGCGCCGCTTCAGGTGCGGTCCGTCGCCGAGCGCGTAGATCGCGCCGGCGGCGAGCAGGGCAAGCGCCGAGGAGGCAAGGATGACCCCCTGCCACGGCCAGCCCGCGCCGAGCAGGCGCGTCAGATGGGGCAGCGCGGTGCCCAGCGTCAGCATGCCGACGAGTTGCGCCAGCGCGTGACCGGCGCGGTCCGGCGCCCAGCTCACCACGAGTTTCATGCCGAGCGGGTAGATGCCGGCGAGCGCCAGCCCGACCGCGAAGCGGAATGCCAGCCCGCTGTCGATGCCCTGGGCAACGAAGGCGAAACCGGCATTGCATGCGGCGCCGAAGATCGCGGCTACGGTGAAGATGCGGCTGGCCTGAAAGCGGTCGGCAAGTCCGCTGACCGCAAAGCCGAGCGTGCCGAGGATGAAACCGAGCTGGACGGCGTTGGTCAGCCAGCCGATGTCGGCTGCAGTGGCGCCCCAGGCGCGCGCCAGATCGTCGGATGCCGCATTGGCCGAGAACCAGAGCGAGGTCCCAAACAGCTGGGCGATGACAATGACGGGAATCGGATGGCGCTGCACGTGTCGCGTGTTCGATCGGGAGGAGGCGAAGCGTACCAGAGCTTCGCCCCCGCCCGGCACGCCGGGCGCGTGCTCAGGGTTCGCCGCCGCCCTTGAACTTGGCGGCGCCGGTCGCGACGCGGGTCTGGAAGTACTCGTCGTAGCGGTGCACGAAATCCTTGTTGGCGACCGGCAGGTGGCACCCGCGGCAGGCCGCGATGTCGTCGCCCGATGGCGTCCTGGCATCCGCCTTGTAGGCGCCGTAGACCCAGTCGCCGTTCTTCAGCTCGGGCTTGGCGACCGTGTCGCCCCAGCCGGCGCCCTTGCCCATGACGAATACCTTGAGCAGATCGCCTTTCACCAGCTTGCCGTCAGGGGTCTTCATCAGCGAACCGTCGGGGTTCTCCCTGGCCTTGTAGAGATCCATGACCGAAACGGTGCCGTTCGGGAACGTCTCGCCCGGCCCGATTCCGCTGCCGATCGGGTTGATGTAGATATCGCGGATCTGCTTGGCATCGGGGCGCTGGACGTCGACCAGGAACTTCGGCCAGCTCCGATAATCGGCCGGGACGGCCAGTTCGCCGTCCCTCACCTTGGCTGCGGGTTTCACGCTCGCCGGCGAACAGCCCGCAGCCACCGCAACCAGCGTGGCAGCAATTGCGACAGCAGCTACATGTTGCATGGGTTCTCTCCTTGGTTGGGTGTAACCGGTGCCTGTTTGGTATTCATGGTCCGGTCTACGCAGCATAGACGCCCACGGATGCAGGCGCCTGCCGTGATGCGCTTCGGTTGGCGGCGATCATCTCGCCGGACGCCCGGTTACGGCTTCTTTTCTGCCGCGCCGGTTGCCTTTCCGGCTTCATCGGCCGGCTTGGGCGCACCGCTTGACTCCGTTTCGGGTTGCGTGGTGCTGGCCGGCACGGTGTCGAGCGGCTCCTGCGATCCGTCGGGCTTCTTCGGTGCCTCCGGCTCCCGCCCCGGCGCGGCGGCATCGTCCGGCGACGGCGCCGCGGGCGGCGCATCGGGCAGGCGCGTCGCCTGGCGCAGCGGCGCATCGGTCGCGCAGCTCGTGCCGATGCGCGGCGCGCGACTGATCTCGTCGCGCAACTGCGGGGCGAGGGTTTTGAGGATCTGCGTCGGCAGTGCGCTGGTGAACTGGTATTTGGCGGCATCCGGCCCCTTGACGTAGGCCGTCAGTGTTCCGAAGTGCCGATCGCCGACGTAGAAGACGAAAGTGCCCGAACGGCTCACCACGCGCGAGGACAGCAGCACGCCGCCCTTGCCGTAGGTCTCGAAACGGTGATCGCCCGTGCCGGTCTTGCCACCCATGACATAGGGTTTGCCGTCGGCATCGGTGAAGGCACCCCTGAGGCGCTTCGCGGTACCGGCCTCGACCACCAGTGCGAGCGTGCGCTTCGCGGCCTGGGCGACTTCGCGCGGCATGACTCGCTCGCCGCTGAGCGGACGCGCGTTGAAGCGGGTCTCGTAGGGGGTGTCCTTCGCGAATTGCAGTGCGTCCAGGCGCAGTGTCGGCATGCGGATGCCATCGTTGACGAGGATTCCCATCAGTTCGGCGAGCGCGGCAGGGCGGTCGGCCGAGCTGCCGAGCGCGGTCGCGTAGGAGGGCACCAGCGAATCGAAGGGATAGCCGAGCCGCTTCCACATCTTGTGGATTTCGAGGAAGGCTTCGAGTTCGACCAACTGCCGGATGCGGCTATCCTGGGCGCCCTTGCGCCGCGTCTTGAACAGCCAGCCGTACACATTCTGGCGCTCGTTCTGGCTTGCTTCGAGTGCCTGCTGCAGCGTTGCGCCCTGGTGGTTGCGCAAATAGCCCACCAGCCACAGTTCCAGTGGATGCACGGTGGCAATATAGCCGCGGTCGGCGAGGTCGTAACGCTCGATTGCGTACTCGTCGTAAAGCCGCGCGGCGGCGCTGTCGTCGATTTCCACCTCGGGCAGATTGCGCTGCAGGAACTCGGCGAACAGGCCCATGCTGGCCTGCGGGTCGAGCGAGCGGAAGATGGTTGCCAGCCGGCGCGGTGTCGGGCGGATTCCCTGCAGCAGCAGGGCTTCTGCCTCGGCCGGCGTCTTGCCCTGGTACTTGCGGTAAAAGCGTTGCAGGAAGGCGCTGCCTTCGCGGTCGGCAAAGCGCGCGAGGTACTCCTTGCGCTTGGGATCGTCATCGTCGTCGAGCAGGGTGGCGCTGGAACTCGGCATGTTGAACATCGTGTGGTAGACGATGTCGCGCATGAGGCGGATGAACAGCAGGTTGACCGAACGCTGCAAGCCTTCGCGCACTGTGACGATGCGGCCGTTGTCCTCGGCGTCGAAGTTCTCGAAGGTGAGCAGGCCGCCGCCGGTGAAGAACGACTCGCCCGGGCTGGCGGAATACTTGCGGTCGAGCGCGGCTTCGAGCATGGCGTCGAGCCGGTGCGCTTCGTTCTTGGCGTGCATCAGGTAGTCGACCGCCCAGCGTGTGATGTTGTCGCGGCTTGCGACCGGCACTGCCTTGAGTTCCGCCTCGGTGAGCGGCGCCAGGCGCTGGTGCAGGCGGGCGACGAGTTCGAGGTAGGTCACCAGGGTGCGCAGCTTCGCAGTCGAGCCGAGATCCAGCTTGGTGCCTTCGTTGATGTCGAAAGGCTGGTCGAAGTTGTCGGTCTGCACCCGCACCACGTTGGCATCGCGCAGCGCCTCGTAGAGCGTGAAGCTGTAGATGACCTTCGACGGATCGGAACCGGCCAGCAGGCGCTTGTCCATCAGGCCCGCGGCTGCCGCGGCCTCGGGTTGCGATATTTCGCGCAGTTTCGCGGTCACCGTGCGCTGCAGTTGCGAATCGAGCGTGCTGGTGGCGGCAAGATCGTAGCGGTCGAGTTCGTAAAGCTGCCGCACGCCGAGCAGGCTTGCGAGGTGGGTGCGCGCGGCGTTGGCGGCCTTGCGGCTGACAAAGGAGGCGCGTGGCGCCGCGAGCGTGCCCTGGTGCTGAGCCAGCGGGATGGCGAGCGCTGCATCGCGCAGCCCGGGGTCGATCACGCCGGCCGTCGCCATCAGGCGCAGGTAGGTGTTGGTGAGTTGTTCCAGTTCCGACAGGTCGCCGGCGAGATAGCCTGACGGGCGGCGCTGCGAGATCATCAGGGACAGCGCCTGCTTGTAAACCCTGGCGCGTGCGGCAAGTGCCGCGCTGTCGCTCTTCAGGAGCTTGTTGACCTCGTCGAATTCGCGCCCGTACCAGGCCCACATGCCGTCGCCCATGCCGATCACCTCGCCGTAGCCGGAGCGCGCGGCGAGCGGAACGGTGTTCAGGTAATCGACCACGAGTTGCCGGCGCACGGCCGACGTATCTTCGCCGCCCGAGTAGGCGCGCAACGAAGCGGATGCCATCTGGCGCAATTTCTCTTCGCCCGATGGGGTGCGTCCGTCGGGCGAGTGGCGGTATTTCTCGATCTGCGTCGCGAGCGTGCTGCCGCCGGGAGCCTCGTGATCCGGGTTCAGCTTGTGGATGACCTGGTCGAGCGCCGCCTTGGCGAAGCGGTCCCATTCGATCGCCGGATTCTTGGCGGCATACTCGTTCGACAGCAGTTCGCGGTTTTCGATGAACAGCAGGCTGTCGACCAGCAGGCGCGGCACCTGATCGAAACTTGAGTAGATGCGCTCCGGGTAACGCACGCGGAACAGTTCCTCGCCGGCGCAGTCGAGCACCGCGAGGCCGGCCTGCGTCTTCTCGCGATAGGGCGGAAACAGGCCGTGATCCATCCATTCGGCCATGCGCGGGGAAATGCGTGCCTGCGCGGCGACGCCGAAGCTGCGTCCGGCAAGGCGCTGTTGCAGCGAGTCCAGCGCAACATAGCCGTAGCGTTCGTCGAACGGGCCGTGCGCGGGGAAGCGTATCGAATCGCTGATGCCGGTACCCAGCTCGAAATGCATCTCCTGCGCCAGTTCTGTCAGGTAGTGCGCCTGCACCGGCGATGCGTTCATCTCGATCCACGCGAACGCGCACGCGGCGATCGCTGCCAGCAGGGCAAGGGACCAGAAGGCAATCTTGATGCGGCGCCAGTAGACGCGCCAGCGCCCCTCCGGGGGCGGGGCAACGTCGGTCATGCTCGGGGAACCATCGTGTGGGGTGTCGGATCGGCGTGCGTGCAGCCGACATTATGCCAACGCCGACAAGGAGAATGTTGCTCGAACCCGATTTCCCCGCGATTGGTGCGGACAATCTTGACATCATCATCGCGAGTGTCGGGTTGCGCCGACGTCGGGGCGCGGCACAGGCTGGCGCAGCCCGGTAGACTGCCGATTCTCGGGCGCGATAAGCCCGTTTCTGACAAGGATCATTCGATGCGTTTCTCGTTTCCTCCTGCGCCGGTGCCGACGGTTCCGGTTGTTTCCGGCGACATGTTTCCGGTGCGCCGCATCTTCTGCGTCGGGCGCAATTACGCCGACCATGCGCGCGAGATGGGAAGTGATCCGGTTCGCGAAAAGCCATTCTTCTTCACCAAGCCGGCCGATGCGATCCTCGAGAACGGATCGGTAATGCCGTATCCGCCGGCGACGGAGAACCTGCATCACGAAGTCGAACTCGTAGTGGCGCTGGGCGGGGGCGGGCGGGGCATTCCCGTCGACCGGGTCGATGCCGAGCACGTCTTCGGCTACGCGGTCGGTCTCGACATGACCCGGCGCGATCTCCAGGCCGCCGCGAAGGCGAAAGGCCAGCCATGGGACATGGCCAAGGGTTTCGACAAGTCGGCGCCGGTTTCGGCGATCCTGCCCGTGGTGCAGGCTCAGGGCATGTCGCGGGGCCGGATTGCCCTGAGAGTGAATGGCGAAGTACGCCAAAGCGGCGACATCGCAGACATGATCTGGAGCGTGCCGGAACTCGTGCACGAACTGTCGATGCTGGTCGAGCTGGCGCCAGGCGACCTCATCTTTACCGGCACGCCGGCGGGTGTCGGGCCGGTGGCCCGCGGCGACCGGCTGGAGGCGACGGTTGCCGGCCTCGAGCCCCTGATCATCACGATAGGCTGATGCGTCGGGCACCCGTGTGGCAAAGGCTGGTGCAGTTCCTATACTGGGGGTGTTTCCACCTGACAGGAGGAACTGCCATGACGCCGCACGAGCCCTTCAAGATGTTGTGGTCCTACAGCGAAGGCTGGACCGACGTGGTGCGCATGCACCCCACCGTCAGCCGGACATTCCTGCTCTACGTGGTGCCGATGTCGATCATCCCGGCGGCGATGATCTTTTACGCCGGCATCACCAACCACGAACTGCTGACGCCCAGCGTGACGGCGCACGAGGCGCTGCTGGTTGCGATCGCGTTCTTCCTGGTCGAGCTTGCAATGGTGCCGCTGATGGCGGCGATCATCCAGCAAATGGGCGAACTGGTCGATATCCGGCCCGACTACCACGATGCGTTCATGCTCGCCGCCATCGCGCCGACGCCGCTGTGGCTGGGATCGCTCGCGCTCTTCGTTCCGAGCGCGGGTGTCGTCGTTGCGGTGATGGGTCTGGCGTGGATCGCGAGCGCTGCGCTGATCTACCACGGCACACCGCCGCTGTTCAGCCTTGCCGATCACCGCAAATCGCGCCTGATGTCGCATTTCGTCATCGGTGCCGGCGTGATGGCATGGGTGGCGCTGATGGCGGTGCTGGCGGTGATGTTGAGCCTGATCGTCGGCTATCGCTGAGACCAAACGCCCCTCGCCCACTGCGTGAGCTGCACCACGAGGGAACGGTACGCGCGGGGCGGTCCTGCGCGTACCGGGATGTCGAACGACCGGGCGTGCGCCGCTCAGGTTGCCCGGTTCGGCGTCAGCATGCGGAGCAAGGCGTAACCCGCGACCGCAGAGACCAACGATCCCAGAATGATGCCGATGCGCTCGTCGACCGGCAGTGAGCCTTCGGCGAATGCCAGCGATGCGACGAACAGACTCATCGTGAAGCCGATCCCGCAGAGGATCGCCACGCCGTAGATCGATCCCCAGTTGGCACCGTCCGGCATGCGCGCGAACCCGAACCGGATCAACAGCCAGGTGGGCAGGAATACGCCGATCTGCTTGCCGATGAACAACCCGGCCGCGATGCCGATCGGGACCGGATGCGCGAGCATCGCGAACGTCATGCCGCCGAAATCGATGCCCGAATTCGCGAAGGCAAACAGGGGCAGGATGCCGTACGCCACCGGACCATGCAGATCGTGCTCCAGGCGTCGCAACGGGCTTGGCTCCTCGCCTGTCGTGCGCAATGGGATCGTGAAGGCCAACAGTACGCCGGCAATCGTGGCGTGGACGCCGGACTCGAGTACCGCTGCCCAGAGCACAAGGCCGACCAGCAGGTAGGGGGAAATGCGCGTGATGCCGCCCCGGTTCATGGCAACGAGCACCAGCAACGCGGCGCCAGCGACCACGAAGGACGTAATCGAAGGCGTTCCAGCGTAGAACAGCGCGATCACGACGATCGCGCCGAGGTCGTCGATGATTGCCAGCGTGAGAAGGAAAAGCTTGAGGCTGCGCGGCACCCGATCGCCGAGCAGCGACAGGACGCCGAGCGCGAAAGCGATGTCGGTGGCCATCGGCACTGCCCAGCCCCGAAGCGCAATCTCGTTGCCGGCATTGATTGCCCAGTAGACCAGCGCCGGTACCGCCATGCCGCCGATTGCGGCCGCCATCGGCAGCACGACCTGACGTGGATCGGACAATTCGCCGTCCAGAACCTCGCGCTTGATCTCGAGACCGACGAGGAAGAAGAAAATTGCCATCAAGCCGTCGTTGATCCAGTGGTGCAGCGGCTTGTCGATCGCGTAGTCGCCGGCGGAGACCGATACATGAAGATGCAGGAAAGACGCGTAAGCGTCGGCAAGCGGGCTGTTTGCCGCAAGCATTGCCAGAACGGCGGCGAGGACCAGCAGGATGCCTCCCGCCGCCTCCAGTGACAGGAACTCCTGAATTGCGGCCATTACCGGCGTTCGCGTCATCGACATGCCGAATCGTCCCTCAAGGAATGAACGCCATTCGGACACGCGAGGCATGTACGGGGTTCCCGAGCATGGTGTGGCGCGTCGGCGGCATGTTGGCGCATACGATCAGTTGCCTGATTTCCCCCATGAATCCTTGAGCGTCACAGCACGATTGAATACTGGCGCCCCGGGCTTGGAGTCGGCCAGATCGGCTACGAAGTAGCCGTGCCGCTCGAACTGGAAGCGGTCCTCGGGCTGGGCGTTCTTCAGGGCGGGTTCCAGCTTCGCGGTCACCAGCTCGCGCGAATGCGGATTGAGATCGGCGAGCCAGTCGTGTTCGGTTCGCTCGTCGTGCTGATGCACCTTCCCGGCTTCGTCTTCGTCCGTGCTGTGATGATCCGGCGCGTGGCCGGCTGCGCCATGGTCGAGCGGCCGCTTGCCGGGTGAGGGCACGCTGAACAGCCGGTCGTAGAGCCGCACCTCGCACTCGTATGCGTGGGCCGCGCTGACCCAGTGCAAATTGCCCTTGACCTTGTAGTTGTCGGAACCCGGCGTGCCGGACTTCGAGTCGGGCATGTACTCGCAGTGCACCGCGGTCACGTTACCGTTCGCATCCTTGTCGGCGCCGATGCACCTGACGACGAAGCCGTAGCGCAGCCGCACCATGTTGCCCGGAAAAAGGCGGAAGTAGCCCTTGCTCGGCACCTCCATGTAGTCCTCGGCCTCGATCCACAACTCGCGCGAGAAAGGCATCTCGCGGTTGCCGAGTTCCGGCTTGAGCGGATGGTTCGGCGCGTGGCAGGTTTCGACGTGCTCGGCCGGGAAGTTGTCGATGATCAGCTTGAGCGGGTGCAACACCGCGACGCGCCGTTCGCAGCGCGCGTTGAGGTCGTCGCGCATGCATTCCTCGAGCACGCTCATGTCGATCCACGAGTCCGCCTTCGATACGCCGATGCGGTCGGCGAACAGGCGGAAGCCCTCGGGCGTGAAGCCGCGCCGGCGCGCGCCGACGATGGTCGGCATGCGCGGGTCGTCCCAACCCTCGACATGCTTCTCTTCCACGAGCTGGATCAGCTTGCGCTTCGACAGCACCACGTAGCTCAGGTTGAGCCGCGCGAATTCGTACTGCTGCGGCAGCGGCAGGTTGAGCAGGCCGAGCTCGCCCAGCTTCTGGTTGAGCCAGTCGTACAGCGGGCGGTGCGACTCGAACTCCAGCGTGCAGATGGAGTGGGTGATGTTCTCCAGCGCGTCCGACACGCCATGCGTGTAGTCGTACATCGGGTAGATGCACCAGGCATCGCCGGTGCGATGGTGGTGCGCGCGGCGGATGCGGTAGGCCACCGGGTCGCGCAGGTTGATGTTGGGGCTCGCCATGTCGATCTTCAGCCGCAGTACGCGCGAACCGTCGGGGAACTCGCCGGCCTTCATGCGGCGGAACAGGTCGAGGTTCTCGGCCGGCGTGCGGTCGCGATACGGGGAGTTGCGGCCCGGCTCGGTCAGGGTGCCGCGGTGGGCGCGAATCTCCTCGGCAGTGAGGTCGTCTACATACGCATCGCCGTGCTCGATCAGCTTCTCCGCGAAATCGTAGAGATGGCCGAAATAGTCCGATGCGTAGTAGAGGTGCGCGCCCCAGTCGAAGCCGAGCCAGTGCACCGCTTCGATGATCGAATCGACGTACTCCTGTTCTTCCTTGGTCGGATTGGTGTCGTCGAAGCGCATGTGGCAGACGCCACCGTAGTCGCGCGCCAGTCCGAAGTTGAGGCAGATCGACTTCGCGTGGCCGTAGTGCAGGTATCCATTCGGTTCAGGCGGAAACCGTGTCCGGATTTTCGCCGGATCGGCCACGCCGCTTGCATGCTGCCGGGCCGTGCCTGGCGTGCCGGCCCACTTCCGGCCGGCATAGCGACCCGACGCAAGGTCGGCATCGACGATGTTGCGGATGAAGTTGGTGACGTGGGCATTGTCTGGAACTGAGCGGTCACTCACGGGGAATTCCTGTCGGCGTACGCGGTCGGCGCATGGTTTTGATCGATACCGCGCATTCTACCGTGGCGAATACCCGGTACGGCCGCTGGTGTTTCTCCGCGCAGGCGTGACGGAATGCCCTCAAGTGGCGCTGGGCGTTGCCGTAGATCAGGCTGACAAGAAAAGAAGCCGGGAGAACGCGCGTGGAATCGACCAAGTGTCAGCAAACAAAGGGAAATGGACCGATGCCGTGCTGCCGTGCTGCCCAGCCTGTTCAGTTGCCTGCGTGATTTTCGTCACACCCCGCGCCGTCTCCTCCGTAGATCGATGATCAGCAAACCTGGATCTGTCTGGAATCGCAGTCTCGTCGCTGCAGGCGTCGGGGCCATGCTCCTTGCTGCGCAACCGTCCCGCGCAGAGAACCCGGACAACGACGTGCCGTCGCTCGAGGACTTGATGAAAGTCGAAGTCAGCAGCGTCGCGCGCAGGGCCCAGGCGCTTGCCGACACGCCGGCAGCGGTTTACGTGGTGACGGCCGAAGATATCGAGCGTTCCGGAGTCACCAGCGTGCCCGAGGCGCTTCGGCTGGTGCCGGGCGTCAACGTCGCCCGCATTTCGAATGCCATGTGGGCAGTCACGATACGCGGCTTCAACGGCAGGTTTGCCAACAAGCTCCTCGTCATGCTCGATGGCAGGTCGGTCTATTCGCCCCTGTTCTCGGGCACGCTCTGGGAAGCGCAAGACACGCTGCTGGAGGATGTCGACCGCATCGAGGTGATCCGTGGGCCGGGTGCCGCCATGTGGGGCGCCAATGCGGTCAACGGCGTGATCAATATCATCACCAAACGGGCACGTTCAACCCAGGGCACCCAGGTCGTTGCCGCCGGGGGAACCACCGAAAGCGCCGCCGCGTCGTTGCGCCATGGCGTCGCCTTCGCTGACGATGCCCATTTGCGTCTGTATGCCAAAGGGTTTGCCGTCGAATCTTCGGAAACGCTCGACGGCCGTCGCGGGCGCGACGAATGGAACAATGGTCGCGTCGGGCTTCGCTTCGACAAGAGCTTCGGCACCGACAAGCTGACTGTCCTGGCCGATGCGTTCGAGTATCGTTTCGGCGACCGCTGGGTCGTTCCACGCGTTTCGCCGGCGATGACGCCGCCCTATCTGGAGGACTTGCCGCTCGACGAAGAATCGCGCGGCGCGAATCTGCTGGCGCGCTTCGAATGGATCTCCGGTTCCGGCGTGGAAAGCGCCATCCAGGCGAGCTATGCGCGTTCGTCGTTCGATGTCGATGGTGCCGTCCGGGAAAGACGCGACACACTGGATCTCGAGTTCCAGCAGCGGCGGCACATCGGTCGCGTCCACGACACGGTTTGGGGACTCACGAGCCGGTTCAGCACCGACGACATCAGGGCGGGGAAGACGATCGCGTTTGCGCAGCGGTCACGCGACTCGAGATCGAGCTCGGTCTTCGTTCGCGACGAAATTGCGCTCGCCCCCCAGCGGTGGAACCTCACGTTCGGCGCCCGCCTGGAGCACGACGACTATTCGGGATTGCACTTTCAACCGGATACCCGCCTGAGCTTCACCCCGAACCCGCATGACACGTTCTGGCTCGCGGCCTCGCGCGCCGTGCGGACGCCCTCGCGCGGCGAACGCGATGCAACGATGCGCAATTACATCGCTGCGCCCGGCCTAGGCGGCATCGAAACGCCGATCCCCACGCTGCTTCCCCTCGAACCCTCGGATAAGCGCCTGGCTGCCGAAAAGCTGTCGCAACTCGACTTCGGCTGGCGCGGCCAGCTTGGCGACGCGCTTTCAGTCGATGTGGCGGCTTTCTTCGGGCGCTATCGCGATCTGGTGGCATCGCGCATGGGCAATCCGTCCCCGATACTTGCAATGACGCCGGCCGGCGTCGTCCCGGTCGGCGTTACCGTTCCGGTGCTCCACGACGCCGAGACGCGCGGCACGACACGCGGCCTCGAAATCGCGGCCGATTGGCGTGTGCGTCCCGACCTGCGGGTGCAGGCCAGCTACTCGTATCTCGACATCGACGTCGACCGGCCAGGCAATCCGGTGGGCGACTCACTTGCCACACAGAATGCCGGCAGCGCACCGAGACATCAGGGCAGCCTGCGTTTGTCGTGGGACGTTACTCGCTTGCAGCGCGCCGATTTCTGGCTGCGCAGTGCGAGCACGTTGCGCCCGCTCGATGTTCCCCGATACACCGAACTCGATCTGCGCTACGCGTGGAAGCTCGGTCCGCAAGTGGAGCTGTCCGTCGTCGGGCAGAACCTGCTCGATGCACGCCACCCGGAGTACGTGGCCGAATACCTGACTTCCGAGCCGCTCCAGGTCCGCCGTGGCGCCTACGCCAAGCTGAAGGTCCGGTTCTGATCCCGGAACTACGTCCGCCAACCAACAACCCATTTTCACTTCAACGATCATGAAACGTGCGAAACACTCCCCGGTCAAGTGTCCTTGCCTACCCGCGACGCCTGCGCGAATCATCCTGGGCAGCCTGATCCTGGCTGCGTGGTCGGCGTCGGCAGCCGCGCAGGACGTTGCCGGCTTGAGCCTCGAGGATCTGCTGAATACCGACGTATCCACGGTTTCGCGCAAGACGCAGCGTCTTTCAGAGACTGCGGCTGCGGTGTTCGTGATCACGGGCGACGAGCTCCATCGCTCGGGTGCGACCAGCATTCCCGACGCCTTGCGAATGGTGCCGGGGGTTCAGGTGGCCCGCATGGGCAATGCGCGGTGGGCAGTCACGGCACGCGGGTTCAACGGCCGATTCGCCAACAAGCTGCTCGTTCTGATGGATGGCCGGTCGATCTACTCTCCTCTCTTCTCGGGGGTGATCTGGGAGCAGGAAGATACGCTGCTCGAAGACATCGACCGCATCGAAGTGATACGAGGCCCAGGTGCCGCGATGTGGGGTGCCAATGCGGTCAACGGTGTCATCAACATCATCACCAAACGGGCACGTGCGACGCAGGGCGGGCAGGCAACGCTGACGGCGGGCAGTGAGGAGCGGCCGACCGGGACAGCACGCTGGGGCGGTGAGATCAACGATCAAAGCCATTATCGCGTGTGGGCCAAGGGGATGCGCCGCGATGCCTCCGACGACACGCTCGAAGTCGATCCCAGCCATTCCGCGCGGGCAGGATTCCGGATTGACGCCGGGTTCGATCGGGGGACGCGGGCCACCATCACGGGCGAAGCGTATCGGGTGCTGGCTGGAGACCGTTACGACCGTCCGGACCCCTCGGCCGCTACGTTGGGAACCGGTTTGCTGACAGCGGATCAGGTCACTGCAAAGCACACTGGAAGCAACGTGCTCGGGCGCGTTGATACCGTCCTCGGCAACGGCTCCGAGCTGGGGCTGCAGGTCTATGTCGAGACCAGTCGTATCGAAGTACCCTGGGCACTTTCGGACAACAGGGATACCGCCGACATCGATATCCAGCAGCGTTGGCACCTGGGGCGACACGACTTCATGTGGGGTGCAGGATTCCGCCACACCCGTGACCAGCTACGCCCCCTTAGGGCGAATTTTGTATTCGACCGCGATGGACGTTCGACGTCACTTCTCAGTGCCTTCGTCCATGACGAATGGTCCGTCATACCGGATCGCCTGCGGCTGATCGGCGGGGCAAAGATCGAGCGCAACGATTACACCGACTGGGAAATTCAGCCGAACGTGCGTTTTGCCTGGACACCGGCCGACACGCGAACGGTCTGGGGTGCATTGTCGCGCGCTGTGCGCACGCCTTCGCAGGCCGAGGAAGACGGGAATATCCTGCTAAACGTCGTAGCACCCTCTCAGCAGGTGCCTCTGTATAACGTACTTCGCGCCATGTCTTCGGCGCGCCTCAAGGACTCCGAGAAGGTCACCACAATCGAATTCGGCTACCGGGAGCAGGTTGCGCCGTCGCTGTCGGTCGACCTTGCTGCTTATGCCAGCCATTATCGCGATTTGAGAAGCGGTCGCCTGCTCGGTACGGAAATGAACTTCATTCCCACCCCGGCGGGCGTCGTTCCGTATCTCCTGACGAGCGTCGAGACGGTCAACCGGCTGAAAGGACGCACCCATGGCGTGGAAGTCGCCCTTGACTGGCATCCGCTCAAAGACCTTCGCCTGCTTGCGACCTACGCCTATTCGCGCGAGCGCGTGATCGACGGGGCGGACGGGATCAGCGCAGCAGACTATGCGGGGAAGACGCCGCGACGCGTCGGTTCGCTCCGTGTCTCCTACAATCCGATGCGCGAGTGGGAGTTGGATGGCTGGCTGCGACATGTGGGCAAGCTCGTTGGAAACGGAATTCCTGCCTACACCGAGCTCGATCTGCGGCTGGCCTGGCGTGTCGCGCCGGCCTTGGAACTGTCGCTGGTCGGACAGAACCTCCTCGACCACCGCCATCCAGAATGGGTGGGCGACTACATTCCGACGCCGACGCTGGAAGTCGAACGCGCCTGGTATGTCAAGGCGAAGCTTACGTTCTGAGCCACGCTGCGATGAAGCTACTTCGACTCCCAATCTGGCCGCGCATTGCGGTCGGCATGCTGCTGGCGCTGTCGTGCGGCGCGCCGGGGCTGCAGGCACAGGCCCTCAGCGAGGCGCAGGTCAAGGCCGGTTTTCTGTTCAACTTCGCCAAGTATGTCGAATGGCCGGCCGAGGCCTTCTACAGCAAGGAAGCGCCAGTGTGGCTGTGCGTCGCCGGGCGCGACCCCTTCGGGCCGGCGATCGATGCATTCGACGGCAAGCAGGTACACGGCCGCCCGGTCGTGGTTCGTCGTATCGCGGCGGGCAGCGACGATTTTCGCGGCTGCCACATCCTCTACATCAGCGATTCCGAGCAGCGACACGTCGCGCCCCTGCTGCGCAGCGCCCAGGGTGCGATCCTGACCGTCAGCGACATCGACGGGTTCATCGATGTCGGCGGCGCGATCGGCCTGGTCAGCGCAGACGAGCGCATCCAGTTCGAAGTGAATGCCGCGACGCTGCAGCGATCGAGCCTCAAGGCGAGTTCGCAGTTGCTGAAGCTTGCGCGCAACGCCGGTAGCGTGCGGGGGAGGAACTGATGAATCCCGTGTACAAGACCTCGCTCAAGAAGAAGCTGACCGCGGTCGTGGTCATCGCGACGCTGGTCGGCCTGACCGTCAGCTACCTGGTCGCATCGGTCAGCCAGCTCAATTCGCAGCGCATGCAGACGCTTTCGCAGCTCGAAGGGGCCGCCGAGATCATCAGCGCCAACAGCGCCTCGGCGATCAGCTTCGGCGATGCCGCGGCGGCCGAGAAAACGCTGGCGTCGCTGCGCAACCGGGCTGACATCATGGCGGCATGGATAACGCTGCCGAATGGAACCCTCTTTGCAGCCTATCCCGATCGAGCCGTGGCCGACCCTCGCATGGACAAGCCGGTGCGCGACCATCTCCAACCGGGTGACATCGGTTTCTCGACCATGGTGACCGTGAGTCACCCGATCATGGAAGAGCGCGAGACGCTCGGCTACCTGACCCTGCGCGTCGACTTGTCGGCGATGTGGACCGATCTGCTCAAGCAGTTCGCGTTCTCGGGGGCGGGAACGCTGCTGGCGTTCTGTCTCGCCTATCTGTTCTCGCTCAAGCTCCAGCGCGAAGTCGCGACCCCGATCCTCGAACTGGCAGAGGCCTCGCGCAGCGTGGCCCGCGACCGCCGCTATGACCGCCGTGTCACGCATCGTTCGAACGACGAGGTCGGCGATCTGGTCGTTGGCTTCAACGACATGATGTCGCAGATCGAGTCGCGCGACCGCGAACTGCGCGAGCATCGCGAGCAACTCGAAATGCAGGTGCTGAACCGCACGGCGGAACTGCTCGCCGCGAAGGAGCAGGCCGAGGCGGCGAACCGCGCGAAGACGCAGTTCCTGGCCAACATGAGCCACGAGATTCGCACGCCGATGAACGGCGTGCTCGGCATGACCGACCTGCTGCTCGATACGGAACTGTCGGACAAGCAGCGACGCTTCGCCAAGACGCTGCGGGTGTCGGCCGAGTCGCTGCTCTACATCATCAACGATCTGCTCGATTTCTCGAAGATCGAGGCCGGCAAGCTGGAGTTGGAGAACGTCGAGTTCCGTCCGCTGCTGTCTGCCGAGGAAGTCGCGGTGCTGTTCGCCGAGCGGGCCCAGGCCAAGGGGCTCGAACTGATCGTTTCGGTGAGTGATAACGTGCCGCGATCCGTCATGGGGGATCCCTACCGCGTCAAGCAGATCCTCTCGAACCTGATTTCCAATGCGATCAAGTTCACCTCCGCGGGCGAGATCGAAGTGCGCCTGGCTGCGATGGCATCGGAGCGTGGCGATTGTCTGCGCTTCGAGGTGCGCGATACCGGTGTCGGCGTCGGCGAATCGGCCCGCGACCGGCTGTTCAAGGCCTTCTCGCAGGCAGACAGTTCGACCACCCGAAAATACGGCGGAACCGGCCTGGGCCTGATGATCGCCAAGCAGTTGTCCGAACTGATGGGGGGGGAAATCGGGTTCGAAAGTCGTGAAGGTGCCGGCTCGACGTTCTGGTTCACGATCGGTTCGCAAAGGATCGGCCATGAAACCGAGTGCGAAGCCGGGCCGGCACAGCTTGCCGGCATTCGCGCCATGGTGATCGACTCGAACACGACGGCGCGCACCGCGATGGCAAGGCGCCTCGAGCGCCGGGGTTTCGCCGTCCAGGCATCGCCATCGGGGCAGACGGCGCTCGACGCATTGCGCGTGGCGCGTGCGGAAGGGTGCAAGTTCGACCTGTGCTTCGTATCGGCACGACTCGCCAACAGTTCGGGATTGCCGACCGTCGAATCGATCCGGGCCGAAGGCCTCATCGATCCGGCGCATCTGATCGTGATGGTGCCGATCGCGACGCGTGTGGAAGCAAGTAGCTGGCACGCCGTTTCCGATCTGCAGTTCCTGTCCAAGCCCGTTCTGTCGGCCGAACTGTGTGCCGTGATCGAATCCGCGCTGGCCGGCCGTCTCCACCAGGCCAGCGAGGAGCCGGCGCCGGCCACGCGTGGCGGCAACGGACTCGGCCTTTCCGTCTTGCTTGCCGAGGATCATCCGGTCAACGCGAGCATCGCGGGCGCGATTCTCGGCGACCTCGGTTGCGACCATGTTTGGGTGCAGAACGGGGCGCAGGCCGTCGAGGCCCTGCGCACCCGGGCGTTCGACGTGGTCCTGATGGACTGCCAGATGCCCGAAATGGACGGCTTCACCGCGACCACGCGCATCCGCGAGGCAGAGCAGGCGCGCGGAGCGGAGCATCCGATCCCGATCATCGCGCTGACTGCCAACGCGATGCAGGGCGATCGAGAACGTTGCATCGAAGCCGGGATGACCGATTACCTGGCCAAACCCTTTACCAAGGCGCAGTTGCGGACCGCCCTGGAGCGACAGGCCGGGCTGGCGCTGCGCCCGATCGAGCCGGCCGGCCTGGACTCGCTGATGGATGTGCCCAGCGGCGCGGCGGTCCTCGATCCGGCGATCCTTGCGGAGGTGCCCGGTGTCGGTAGCGACGGCGGTGCGCTAGGCCGTCGCATCGTCGGGCTGTTTCGCGAGGAGACGGAGAAGATGCTCGACCGCCTCGGCCCTGCGATGAGTTCCGGAGACAGTTCCACGATCTCCGCGATTGCGCACAAGATCAAGTCGTCGAGCGCCGCAGTCGGGGCGCTCCGCCTGTCGCAGATGGCGGCAACGCTGGAACGGGCCGCGCGCGAGCAGCGTACGATCGGCGATGGAGCCCGGATGGCCGGCGAACTCTCCGCGGCTTACGAGGAGGCGTCAACAGCGCTCACTGGTTATCTCGACGGGGCAATGGCAGGTGTGCACGCATGAACCGGCGAGTCGGTCCGGTTTGCCTGTCCGCCGCGTTGGCGGCCAGCACGCTGCCGGCGATTGTCCGGGCGGGCAATCTGCCCGACCTCGAGTCTCTCGCCACGACGCCGGTCTACGCGGCGTCGCGCCACTACCTGCGTCAGGTGGATTCGCCGGCCTCGGTCACGGTCATCACGGCGGACGACATTCGCAGCTTCGGCTACCGCACGCTCGGCGATCTGCTGCGCAGCGTGCGCGGCGTGCATATCTACAACGACCGCAACTACGACTACCTGACGCTGCGCGGCTACTCGCGTGCCGGCGACTACAACGCCGGCGTCGCGCTGCAGATCGACGGCATGCGCATCAACGACCCGGTGTATGACGGCGGCCTGATCGGCTCCGAATTCCCGCTCGATGTCGGCCTGATCGAGCGCGTCGAGTACATTCGCGGCCCCGGCTCGGCCGAGTTCGGCGGCAATGCCCTGTTCGGCGTGATCAACATCGTCACGCGATCGGCGGGCGGATCCAGTGGCCTCGTCGTGGGTCTCGATGGCGGCAGCAACGGTCGCGCGGGCGCCAACGCACGCTTCGGGAAGCGCTTCGAAAACGGCGCGAGCCTGCTGTTGTCGGCCTCCTATCTCGACGTCGAGGGAGAAGACCTGCGCTTCAAGCCGGACCGGGCAAGGGGTTTTCCCGGCGGCAAGGTCCGCGATGGGGATTACGATTATTCGCGCCGGGCTTTTGCGAAACTCGAGCATGGCGACTTCGCATTGACCGCCGGTTTCGGCTCGCGCGTGAAAGGCGACCCGGCCCCGTATCTGGCGCCATACATGTTCGGGCAGCCGAACATGTACGCGCGCGACGCCGAGGCGTTCGCCAACCTCCGCTATGTCCGCGACCTGTCGGAGTCGAATCGGCTGACGGCTCGCCTTTACTACGGCCACTACGACTACCTTGGGCACTGGCCGCTCGATCTCGAATCGGGGCGCCAGACCGAGCATGACGTGACCCGGGCTGACTGGTCGGGCACCGAGCTGCGGCTCGAAACCCTGCTCGGCACCGATCTGCGCGTGGTGTCAGGGGTCGAGCATCAGCGCGACTTCCGCCTCTCGCAGCACGATATGACCAAGCCCGACCGACAGGTGTATTACGACTTCGGCGACAAGGCCTCGCGCACCAGTGCCTACGCGCAGGCGGACTACGGCCTCACCCAGCGGGTCACGCTTACCGGCGGCCTCAGGCTGGATCGGACGTCTCCGGGGGACACCGAAATCAATCCGCGGCTGGGATTAATCTACAAACCGGGCAGCAATACCGCGTGGAAGTTTCTGTATGGACGCGGCGCGCGCAATGCATCACCGTATGAACGTTTGTGGAGCCCGGAAGGCGTGTCGCTCGATGCCGAGCGCGTGGAGAACGCCGAGATCACCCTCGAGCACTACTTCGCGCCGCGCACCCGCGGCGTGGCGTCGCTGTTCGGTTTTCACGTCCATCGCGTGGTGAAGTTGATCGAGGATGCCGATTCGGGCGGCTCCTACTACGCGAATACGGGAGAAGTTCGCGGACGCGGGATCGAGTTCGAGATCGACCACGTTGCCGACACCGGCACGCACCTGCGCACCAGCATCGGCTACAACCGCGTGCGGAACGACGAGCGCGGAGCGATGACCAACTCGCCGCGCTGGCTGGCGAAGGTCAACCTTTCGCGGCCCTTGCCGTGGTTCGGACTGCGCGCGGGGCTCGAAGGGCAATGGACCTCGGCGCAGCATTCCTATCTGGGCCGGGTGTCGAGCATCGGACTGGTGAACCTGACGCTGCTGCGACCGCTGCGCAGCGACGGTTGGGAGGCCAGCGCGTCGGTCTACAACCTGTGCGATCGCCGTTATGCCGACCCGCTCGCCACCGATAGCGGTGCGCTGACGAATGGCGTGATCCCGCAGACGGGGCGCAGCTTCAGGGTGACACTCAACAGGCGATTCTGAATGTGAATGGGTGCGGCCGCACGCGCGGCAAGACGCCGGGCTAGCCGAACCGGCTCGGCGGTCGCGCCGCCGTCCAGTTGATGCGCTGCTTGAGCAGCCGGTCGGTGCTTTCCACCTTCGCCCGGCTCTCCGCGACGATCACGTAGTAGCCCAGGCCGGCGGCGCGCACCAGCGCACTCATGCCGTCGCGTTCCTCGAACAGGTTGCGACCGATCGGCTGATGCCCGGGGATCAACATCAGCGTGACCAGCCCTTCCTCGGTCTCGAACACGATATGCCAGCCCGTGCCTTCGGGAACCGGGCACAGCTTGATGTAGCGCACGGTGCCGATCGGCGCGCGAAGGTCGGCGCCGAAATCGGTCAGGATCGTGGCGAAACGTGCCGGGTCGGCATCCTTGACCGTCGTGAATGACTCGGGTTCGTGCTTCACGTGTTCGATCGCCGAGGCGGCGAAGTTGTACTGCGGTTCGACTGGCGCCCGGGCGAACCACGCGAGGCCGATGCCGGTGCTGAGCACCACCGTCGCGGCCAGTGCCCAAAGCCGATACGGCGAGCTTGGCCTGCGGCCGGTGGCGCCGAGGATCACGCGATCGGCCAGCCCTTCGGGCACCGGCACGGTCAGCGCGCGCACGATGCGCTTTTCGTTGGCGTCGATCCGGCGTGCGAATGCCAGGCAGCCCGGACATCCCTGTTCGTGTGCGCGCGCCGCCGCACTCAGCCGGTTCGGATCGGCCAGCTTGGCGCGCCGGAAGGCGAGGCAGTTCATCTCCTGCGAGGCAGCATGGGTGCGATTGTCGGCGCTCATGATTTCCCTTTGCCGGCCTTTGCGCTGCCGCCGGACAGCGCGCCGCGCAGCGCCTGCCGTGCGCGGGTGAGCCGCGTCATCACGGCGCCTTCCGTCGTGTCGAGCTGCTCGGCGATCTCCGCACAGGAATAGCCCCCCAGGGCCTGCATCACGAAGGGTTCGCGCAGCGTGAGCGGCAATTCCTCGAGCAGATTCTCGAGCTGGTACAACTCGACCGCGTCGTGGTCGGCGGCGATCTGCAGATCCTCGAGTTCGGTGTCTACGTAATCGAACTGCTTGCGCTCGTAAAGCCGCGCATGTTCGCGCCGCAGGATGGTGATCAGCCACGACTTCACGGCCTCGACGTCCTTCAGGCTTTCCCAGCTGTTCCAGGCGCGGGTGAACGTCTCCTGTACCAGATCTTCGGCGCGGAAGCGGTCACGGCACAGCCAGTAGGCGTAGCGGTAGAGATCCGCGCTGTAAGCGCGAACCGTCTGTTCGAAACGGCGCTGGGCGAGGTTGAAGATCATGGTCACGAATCAAGACCCGGTCGCGGTGCGAAACCTTACAAAGCCGCGCCGGCCTCCCGGCGCGAACCCGGAAAGACCCAGAAGCGCAACAGCAGCGCCGCACCCAGCGCGCAGCCGGCGGAAAAGGCAAACGCCGTGCCGGGGCCGAACGACTGCCACAACACGCCGAATGCCAGCGAGGCCGGCAGCAGCATGATGCCGGTAGCCAGGTTGAACCATCCATAAGCCGTGCCGAACAACGGGGCCGGCGCGAGATCCGCCACCAGCGCCTTTTCCGCGCCCTCGGTGGCGGCGAGGAAGATGCCGTACACCGCGAACAGGGGCCACAGCGCCCAGGGCGAGCGGACATGGCCCAGCGCCAGATAGAACAGTCCGTAGACTGCCCACCCGCCGACGATCAGCCGTTGCCGGCCGACGCGATCGGAGAGCGCCGAAAGCGGCGTGGACAGCAGCATGGCCACCGCCGAAACCAGCGCCCAGAGCAGCGGCACCTGGGCATCGGGCAGGCCGGCTTCGCGCGCCCGCAGCAGCAGGAACATGTTCGAGGCGTTGCCCAGGGTGAAAAGCGCGAGCGCCAGCAGATAACGGCGGAATGCGGGCGTGAAGCCGGTCAGCCGCCAATCGAAGGCAGGTCGCGTTGCCGCCGCCGGGGTGGCTTGTTCGCGCACGGCGAGCGCCAGTGCGACGGCCAGCGTGCCGGGCAGCGCCGCCCAGAGGAAGATGTCGCGAACACCGACGCCGGCCGCCAGCAGGCCTGCCGCGAGCAGCGGGCCGATCACCGCCCCGGCGTTGTCCATCGCGCGGTGCAGGCCGAAAGCAAGGCCGCGCTGCCCAGGCTCGATCGAGCGGGCGAGCAGTGCATCGCGTGGCGAGCTGCGCAGCCCCTTGCCCACCCGGTCGGCAAAGCGCAAAGCCAATACCAGCGGCCAGCTCGACGCGAACGCGAACAGCGGCCGCGCGAGCGCCGCCAGTCCGTAGCCGCCGACGACCCACGGTTTCGCGCTGCGCGTGCGGTCGGTCAGTACGCCGGAGAACAGCTTGAGCAGGCTGGCGGTCATTTCGGCGATGCCTTCGATGATGCCGAGCGCCTTCGGCCCGGCCATCAGCACCGACGCAAGATACAGCGGAATCAGCGGATAGAGCAGTTCGGACGCCGAATCGTTCAGCAGGCTGACGAGCCCGAGCAACCAGACGGTGCGCGGCAGGCGCAACAGCGCGTTCGGCATGCCGATGCGGACCTCAGCGCCGGGGCGCGGCAGTCACGCCGAATTCCGCCGGCAGCCTGACAAAGAACAGGGAAACGTCTTCGTCCCGCAGCAGCGCCAGCAGGCGGTCGGCATGTTCGTCGCTGACGGCGAAACCGACCTCGACCGGCAAGCGGCCGCCCAGTTCGAAGAACTGGTCCATGTGCATTTCGTGATGGCGGCCGAATCCGGCAACGGCGCGAAACGCAGTCCCGCCCTCGATGCCGATCGACTCTGCCTTGCCGAGCAACCATTCATAGGCGAGGATGCCGTGCAGGCGTGTGGCCTCCTGCATGTAGAACTTGAGGTAGCAGCCCTTGGTCATGATTTCTCCTAACCTGGAACGCCGGCGAGCCATTTCACGGTCATGATGCCGAGTGCCGTCAGCAGCAGCGAGCCGAACAAATGGGCGCTCGCGGCGCCGATCGCCCACAGGTATTCCTCGCGCCCGAACAGCGTGACGACCTCGGCGGAAAAAGTGGAAAACGTGGTGAGCCCGCCCAGGAATCCGGTGATGACCAGCAGGCGCGCTTCCGGCGGCAGTCCCGGATGCTGGTTGAAATAAGCGATCGCGATGCCGATCAGGTAGCCACCGACCAGATTGGCGGCCAGTGTGCCCAGCGGCACGGTCGGGAACAGCGGATTGAGCTTCAGGCCCAGCCACCAGCGCAGCCAGGCGCCGATGGCCGCGCCGAATCCGACCGAAAGCAAGGCATAGGGCGTCATGACGTCGTTGTCTTCTTTTCGAATGCCGTGGCAATGGCGGGGGGCGAGCCGAGTAGGCGATAATTCTCGCCTTTTTGGCGCCTCGCGCCAATCCAGAGTTATCCGAGTGCCCGCAACGACTGTCCGCAACGAGTTTTCCGACCTGCTCGACGCCTGCATGTGCGCCGACCGCGGCCCGCTGGTCCAGGCGCTGCGCCGGCTGCGCGGGGCGGCGCCGGACGACGCGCTGCGCGCGCGCATCGAGCGGTCGGCGGCGAAGCGCGCGCAGCGTTTCGCGGCGCGGCCGCGTCCTGCGTTCCCCGACGAACTGCCGGTCAACCAGAAGCGCGACGACATCGCGCACGCGATCGCGGCAAATCAGGTGGTCATCGTCTGCGGCGAAACCGGCTCGGGCAAGACCACGCAATTACCGAAGATCTGCATCGAACTGGGGCGCGGCGCCGCCGGGCTGATCGGCCACACGCAGCCGCGGCGCATCGCCGCGCGCGCCACCGCCACGCGCATCGCGCAGGAGCTGAACTCGCCGCTGGGCGAGGCGGTCGGCTACAAGATCCGCTTCACCGACCGTGTTTCGGAATCGAGCTACGTCAAGCTGATGACCGACGGCATCCTGCTCGCCGAAACGCAGGGCGATCCGCTGCTGTCGGCCTACGACACGCTGATCATCGACGAGGCGCACGAGCGCAGCCTCAACATCGATTTTCTGCTCGGCTACTTGCGCCAGTTGCTGGCGAAGCGGCCTGAACTCAAGGTGATCGTCACCTCGGCCACGCTCGATGCCGATCGCTTCGCGCAGCATTTCGCGACCGGTGGCACGCCGGCGCCGGTGATCGAGGTGTCGGGACGCCTTTATCCGATCGACCTGCGCTGGCGGCCGGTGGATGCCGATGGCGCCAAGACCGCGAAAGATCGCGACATCGCGGATGCGATCGTCGACGCCGTCGAGGAGGCGTTCTCGCTCGGTCCTGGCGACGTGCTGGCCTTCCTTCCCGGCGAGCGCGAGATCCGCGAGGCCGCCGAAGCGCTGCGCAAGCACCATTTTTCGCGCGGCGCGGTGGAGATCCTGCCGCTGTTCGCGCGCCAGAGCGCGCAGGAGCAGCAGCGCGTGTTCGCGCCGCATCAGGGCCGGCGCGTGGTGCTGGCGACGAACGTTGCCGAAACCTCGCTGACGGTGCCGGGCATCCGCTACGTGATCGACACCGGGCTGGCGCGCGTCAAGCGCTACTCGCATCGCAACAAGGTCGAGCAGTTGCAGGTCGAGCCGGTCGCGCAGTCCGCCGCGAAGCAACGCGCCGGCCGTTGCGGCCGCGTGGCGAGCGGCGTCTGCTTTCGCCTTTATGCGGAAGACGACTTCGCCAAGCGACCCTCGCACACCGATCCGGAAATACTGCGTTCCTCGCTGGCCGGCGTGATCCTGCGCATGGGCGCGCTCAAACTCGGCGAGGTCGAGGACTTTCCCTTCCTCGACCGCCCGCTGCCGCGCATGGTGGCCGACGGTTATCAACTGCTCAACGAACTCGGCGCGGTCGACGACGATCGGCAGCTCACGCCGCTTGGCCGTGAACTGGCGAAGTTGCCGACAGACCCGAAGATCGGCCGCATGATCCTCGCCGCGCGCGAGCAGGGCGCGCTGCGCGAAGTGCTGATCATCGCCGCCGCGCTGTCGGTGCAGGACCCGCGTGACCGTCCGCAGGAGGCGGCCGGCTCGGCCGACCAGGCGCACGCAAAATTCCGCGGGCCGGAAGCGGAGCAGCGCTCCGAGTTCCTCTGGTTCCTGCGTGCCTGGGCGGCGTTCGACGAGCAATGGACGCACCAGACGCAGAAGAAGCAGCGCGACTGGTGCCGCCAGCATTTCCTCAACTACCTGCGCATGCGCGAGTGGCGCGACGTGCATGCGCAACTGCACGTGCTCGCCGCCGAACACGGCTGGAAAGAGAACGAGAAACCGGCGACCTACGAGGCGATCCACAAGGCGCTGCTCGCCGGCCTGCTCGGCAACATCGGCCTCAAGGCGGACGACGATGCGCATTACCTTGGCGCGCGCGGCATCAAGTGGTATCCGCATCCCGGCTCGGCGCTGGCGAAAAAGGCCGGCAAGTGGGTGATGGCCGCCGAACTGGTCGAGACTACGCGGCTGTTCGCGCGCTGCCTGGCGAAGATCGAACCGGAATGGGTCGAGCAGGTCGGCGCGCATCTGGTGAAGCGGCATGTGTTCGAGCCGCACTGGTCCAAGGGCAGCGGGCAGGTGGTGGCGTTCGAGCGCGGCACGGTGCATGGCATCGTGCTCTACGGCCGGCGGCAGGTGAGCTATGCGCGCATCGATCCGGTGCAGTGCCGCGAAACCTTCATCCGCGAGGCGCTGGTGCGCGGCGAACTGCCGGAAGAGGTGGCGCGGCGCGCCGCCTTCTTCCAGCACAACCGCAAGCTGATCGCCGACATCGAGCGCCTCGAGCACAAGACGCGCCGGCCCGACGTGCTGGTCGACGAGGAACTGATCCACGCCTTCTACGACGCGCTGCTCCCGGCCGACGTCACCGACGTGCGCGGTTTCGAAGCCTGGCGCCGCGACGCGGAATCGAAGCAGCCGAAGTTGCTGTTCCTCGAGCGCGAGCAGCTGATGCGCCACGAAGCGGCCGGCGTGACGACCGACCGCTTTCCCGCCAGCTTCGAATTGCACGGCCAGAAGCTCAGGCTGAGTTACCACCACGATCCCGGTGCGGCCGATGACGGCGTCACGCTGACCGCGCCGCTGGCGCTGCTCAACCAGCTGCCGGCCGCGCGCTGCGAGTGGCTGGTGCCGGGCATGCTGGAGGAGAAGGTGAACCAGCTTGCGCGCACCGTGCCGCAGAAGATCCGCCACCGCCTGCAGCCGATCAAGGAATACGCGCAGGACTTTTGCGCCCGCGCCGAGGACGGCACGCTCGACACCGAACAGCCGCTGCTGCGCGTGCTGGCGCGCGATATCGAGGAGCGGGTCTCGCTCAAGCTGCCGCTCGAATCGATCCGCGCCGAGAACCTGCCGGCGCATCTGTCGATGAACTTCCGCGTCGTCGACGAGCATGGCCGCGTGCTCGGCCAGTCGCGCAACCTCGCCGAATTGCGCGCCCGCTACGCGCGCGAGGTGCAAAAGCGCTTCGAGGCGGCGAACGTGGCCGTCGCCAAGGCGGCGACGGCCAGCGTGCCGGCGCAGGCGCCTGCCCCGAAACCCGCATCGGGCGGACCTCGCAGCCCGGTACCGCCGGAGAAGACCGCCACCAAAGGCGCTGCGGCCGGCATGCCTGCAGCGCCAGCATCCACGCCACCTGCAGGGCAGACAACGTGGGCCTTCGGTACGCTGCCCGAGATCATGGAGGTCAGCGTCGACGGCCGTCCGGTGGTCGGTTTCCCGGCACTGGTGGACGAGGGCGCGAGCGTGGCGCTGCGCGTGTTCGACACGCCGGACAAGGCGCAGGCGATGCATCGTGCCGGCCTGCGCCGGCTTTTCGCGCTGGCGCTCAAGGAGCAGGTGAAGTTCATCGAGAAGAACTTGCCCGGCCTGCGCGACATGGGCCTGTTGTTCATTGCGCTGGGCACCGAGGCCGAACTCAAGGAACAGCTGGTCGGCGCCACGCTCGACCGCACCTGCATGCTGGCGCCGCTGCCGACCGACGCAGCCGGCTTCGAGCAGCGCGTGCAGGAAGCCAAGCCGCGCATCACGCTGGTGGCGCAGGAGATCGCGCGGCTCGCGGCGACGATACTCGGCGAGCATGCGGCGTTGACGAAGAAGCTGGCGACCATCAAGGCGCAGCCGCAGGCGGCCGACGACATCAAGGCGCAATGCGCGGCGCTGGTCGGCAAGCGCTTCGTCGCCGACCTGCCGTTCGAACGGCTGCAGCAACTGCCGCGTTACCTCAAGGCGGCAAACCTGCGCATCGACAAGCTGCGTGCCGATCCGGCGCGCGATGCGCGATTGCTGGCCGAATGGAAATCGCTCGCCACGCCGTTCGAGCGCGAGCGCAGCATGCAGGCACGCAGCGGTGTGGCCGATCCGCAGCTCGACGAATTCCGCTGGCTGCTCGAGGAACTGCGCGTCGCGCTGTTTGCGCAGGAACTCCGCACGCCGATGCCGGTCTCGGTCAAGCGGCTGCAGAAGATCTGGGAGGCGCGGGCGCATGGTTGATTTCCGCGTTCGGAGTCCCGCCACGGCATCGCCAGAAGGCGCATGGCGTCTTGATCGTGGCATCGGCACGCCCGGGGCGCGCGTGCAATGGCGGTCCTGGCGATGCCAGCGTCGAGAGCGCCAATACGTGCGGGTTTCAGGCCGGGTGTTGTCCGGATTCGATGGCGGGAGGCAGGCATGGCGATGAGTGGCGACGAGTTCGACGCGGTGCTCGATCGTGCGCGAGAGGAACTGCTGGCGAAGCAACAGGCCTTGAACGCCGAGTTCGACCTTGGCAACCATGACCACTGGGACTACGACCAGGACACCGGCCGGTTCATGTTCTCGCGTTCGGGCAAGGCGATGGTGGTGGCCGAATTCCAGTGCGTCGGCAGCATTTCCGAGGCGAGCGGCACCTGGCGCTGGTCGTGGGCGAACGATTCGATCGCAGCCCGGGTCAAGAGCCGCATTGAGGAAGTGCGCGCCTACGGCCGCGAGCATGACATCTGGCCCCTGCTCGAGGACGGATGGGAGGGCGAGACCGAGGATGGCTGGGACATGACGGCGCTTGCCGCGCAACTGCTCGGTGCGGTGGGCTCTTATCGGGCGCCGGGCGACAATGGTGCCTTGTTCGTCGTCTTCACGTCGATCCGCTGGGCCGGCGCGGACGATTGAGCAAGCAGCGCAAGAACGGAGAAGGCAACGACGTGACACCGATCGCAACCAGCTTCACCCGCGCCCTGCGCAGCCTGTCGCAGCCGGGCATCCTCTGGCACCTCGTCTGGCCGACGCTGGTCTCGATTGCGGTCTGGCTGGTTGTCGCCTGGCAGTTCGGCGGCGCGCTGAGCGCCTGGCTGGCCGGCGCGATGGGCAATTTCTCGTGGTTCGCCGGCTGGTTCGGCGACAGCGGCGCAGCGAGTGCCGCGAGCGTGACGGCCGGCGTGCTGCTGGTATTGCTGTTGCTGCCGCTGATGTATGCCACCGCGGCGACGATCGTCGCAGTGTTCGCGCTGCCGCTGATCCTGGAACGCGTCGCGGCGCGCGACTACCCGACGCTGGAAAAGCGGCGCGGCGGGTCGCAGACGGGCAGCGTCATCAATGCGCTGGTGGCGCTGGCCTGGTATCTCGCGGGGCTGATCGTCACGCTGCCGCTGTGGCTGATCCCGGGCCTTGGCCTGATCCTGCCGTGGCTGCTGTCGGCGTGGCTCAATCAGCGCGCCTATCGCTACGATGCGCTGATGCAGCACGCCGACAGCGAGGAGTTCGCGCGACTGGTCGGCGCGCATCGCGGCAAGCTGCTGCTGGTGGGGCTGGGCGCGGGGGCGCTCAATTACATCCCTCTGGTGAATCTGTTTGCGCCGGCCTTCGCGGGGCTGGCGTTCGTACACTATTGCCTGGAAACGCTGCGCGGCATGCGTGCAGTGCGGTAACCGGCGAACAAGGAGCGCAGCAGTGGGCATTGGCGCATTCATCATCGGCGACGAGATCATTTCCGGCCGACGGCAGGACAAGCATTTCGCCAAGCTGATCGAGCTGCTGGCCGCGCGCGGCCTGCAACTGAACTGGGCGACCTACATCGGCGACGAGCGGCCGCGGTTGATCGAGTCCTTCCGGCGCAGCTTCGCGACCGACGACATCGTGCTGTGTTTCGGCGGCATCGGTGCGACGCCGGACGACCATACGCGCCAGGCTGCCGCGGCGGCGCTCGGCCGCGAACTTGTGCTGCATGGCGAGGCTGAGCGCGAGATTCGTGCGCGCTTCGCCGACGATCCGAAATGCACGCCGGAGCTATTGCAGCGGCGGTTGCGGCTGGGCGAATTTCCGGCCGGCGCGGCGATCATCCCGAATCCGTTCAATCGCATTCCGGGGTTCAGCGTGTGCGACCACTGGTTCATGCCCGGCTTCCCCGAAATGGCCTGGGCAATGACCGAGTGGGTGCTCGACACGCATTATCGCCACCTGCACCACCAGCGCGAGGTCGTGCGCGAGGCCATCATGGTGTACGAGGCGGGCGAGGGCGACCTGCTCGACCTGATGAACGCGATCAGCGAGAAGTATCCGGGCGCGACGCTCTCCAGCCTGCCTTCATTCGGCGGCAACGGCGTGCGCCGCCACATCGAGCTGGGGATGGGCGGCGACCCGCGGCAGGTGCACGAGGGCATGGCGGAAATCCGCGCCGAGCTGGCGCGACGCGGCATCGAGTGGACGGAGGGCGCTCGGCCGGCTTAGGGCCGAGTGGCTGGGCAGGTAGGTTGCAACCGGAGCAGACGTCGCACGGATTCGGCGACCGGAAATGAAAAACCCCGCCTGAGCGGGGTTTTCCTGAAGCAGTGCGAAGTCGCGATCAGGCAGACTTCTTGGCCTTCGGGGCGCTGGCAGCAGCGGCGCCGACAGCCTTGACGGTCGCGTTGGTCGCGGCAGCCACGTTGGCTTCGGCGATTTCGGCGACTTGCTTGGCGGCCTTGTTGATGCTGTCGTAGGCGCTGTTGGCGGCGGCGATGGCCGACTTCACGGCGGCGACGGCAACGTCGGAACCAGCGGGTGCAGACTTGGCAGCCTTGTCGAGCGCGGCGGCAATGCCCTTGTTCACTTCGGAGAACTGGACTTCGGCGACCTTGGACAGTTCTTCCTGGGTCTGGGTGGCGATTTCATACACGCTGCGCGAGTAGGCGACGGCCTTTTCGACCATCGGCTGTGCCAGCGAAGCCTGCAGGCTGATCAGTTCCTGGACGTCCTTCGCGGTCAGCAGCGACTTGGCGTTGGAAACGGAATCTTCGAGCACGGCGCGGGCAGTGTTCAGGTTCAGAGCGGCAAGGCGCTCGGCAGAGGCGAATGCCGTGTTGGCAATCGTCAGCAGCGCATCGACGTTCGCTTTGTTGGCGGCGGCGAGTTGTTCAGGGGTGGCGAACATGTGTTTCTCCTGGCAAATAGGTCAATTCGGACGAGATTGCTGATACCCCGCGACCGAAAAGCATGTTGCGTTGCATCATGGGTTGGATTATAGAGATCGCCTGATGGATGTCAACAATTTCTGACGCATTGCAGCAAACCGAATTGTAGATATAACATTATGAAAGAAAACGATAGTTATCGTTTCATCTTTTTCATATCCGGGAATTCCCGGATAAGTTTGATGCGCTGCACTCTTCCGGTTCGACCGTTTTCGAGGGTTTCTAGCAAGGATTTTTACCGTGCCGCAACTCGCACCATTCGTATTCGTGCTCCTCTGGAGCACGGGTTTCATCGGCGCGAAGTTAGGGCTTCCTTACGCGGGGCCGCTCACTTTTCTGTCGATTCGCTTCATCTGCGTGATCGTGTTGCTGACCCTTCTGGCGACGGTGATGCGACGGCCGTGGCCGGGCGGCCAGCGGACCTGGCTCCATCTGGCCGTTGCCGGCGTGCTGCTGCATGCCGGCTATCTTTCAGGGGTCTTCTGTTCGATCGGAGCCGGTCTTTCGGCCGGGCAGGTTGCGCTGATCGTGGGCCTGCAGCCCGTGCTGACCGCGATACTGGGCGCGCCCTTGCTCGGCGAGCGCCTCGGCGGACGCCAGTGGCTTGGCCTGGCCTGCGGTTTCGTGGGGGTGGCGCTGGTGGTCGGCGACCGGCTCGGTCAGGCAGCGACCCTGCCGGCGCTCGGACTGGCCGGGCTCGGCCTTGCCGGCATCACGCTGGGCACGCTGTACCAGAAGCGCTTCGTGCCGAGCTTCGATTTGTGGACGGGGTCGGCGGTGCAGTTCGCCGCGGCGCTCGCCGTAATTGGCCCGCTGGCCTGGTGGCTGGAGCCCGCCGGTGTGGCGTGGACGCCGTCGTTCCTGTTCGCGCTGGGCTGGCTGACACTGGTGCTGTCGATCGGCGCGATCTCGCTGCTGCACCTGCTGATCCGCCGCGGTGAGGCGACGCGCGTCTCGGCGCTGTTCTATCTGACGCCGCCCACGACCGCCCTGATGGCGTGGATCATCTTCGACGAGCGGCTCGCCGCGGGCGCGCTCGTCGGCATGGCGGTGTGCGTGTTCGGCGTGTGGCTGGTGATCGGGCGGCGCTGAGGCCGCGTCATCGATCCTCGAATCGGGCAGGGCGTTTCTCGATGAAGGCGCGCATGCCTTCCTTCTGGTCGTCGAGCGCGAAAGCGGCATGGAAGGCGCGCCGCTCGAACAGCAGTCCTTCGGCGAGCGAACTCTCGTAGGCGCGGTTGACGGCCTCCTTGATCATCATGATTACCGGCAGCGAAAAGCCCGCGATCTTCTGTGCCGCGGCGATCGTTTCGTCCAGCAATTGGTCTGCGGGGAAAATGCGCGACACGAGTCCGGCGCGTTCCGCTTCCGCAGCGTCCATCATGCGCGCGGTGAGGCACATGTCCATGGCCTTGGCCTTGCTGACTGCGCGCGGCAGGCGCTGGGTGCCCCCGGCGCCGGGCAGGATGCCGAGTTTCACTTCCGGCTGGCCGAACTGGGCGGTGTCGGCGGCATAGATGATGTCGCACATCATCGCCAGTTCGCAGCCGCCACCCAGCGCGTAACCGGCAACCGCGGCGATCACCGGCTTGCGGCAGGATTTCATCCGTTCCCAGTTGCGCGTGATGTAGTCGCCCTTGTAGGCGTCCATGTAGCCGTAATCCTTCATCGCGGCGATGTCGGCACCGGCGGCGAAGGCCTTTTCGGAACCTGTGACGACGATTGCGCCGATGGCCGGGTCGGCCTCGAAACCGGCCAGCGCGTGGCCGAGTTCGTCCATCAGGGCGTCGTTCAGCGCGTTGAGCTGCTTGGGGCGGTTCAGCGTGACGATGCCGACTTTGTCGCGGGTCTCGACGATGATGTTCTCGTAGCGCATTGCCGTCCTCTTCACTTGGCCGGGGCGGCGGAAGGTGGCGCGGCCGGCCGTGCATCCGCTGCCGGGGCCGGTGCAGCGCCCGCGCCCTTGGGCATGATGACCGCGCGTACCCTGCCGCCGCCCTGTTGGCCGGGCAGCACCGTGTTGTTCGGTCCGTTGGTCACCACGTAGTTCTCGGTGACGCCGTTGTACTGAATATATTCCCCGCGTACCTCGTCCTGACCGCTGCGCACCCAGGCCTTGTTGAAGAACTTGGTAAGCTCGGTGCGTGTGTCCTGTTCAATGCGTTCGGCCTCGCCATCGACATAGTCGTCGCGGCCCTCGCGCTTCTGGCGGAACTTCGCCAGACCACCCTGGGGCGCGTAGGCAACGCCCTTCTGGTAGCCTTCGAGATCCTGGGTGATCACGACCTTGCCGGCGCGAATGATCATCGTCCCCTGGGTCAGCACGACGTTGCCTTCATAGGTGTGGACCTTGTTGCGGTCGTCGACCGTGACCTTGTCCGCTTCGAGGTTGATGGGCTTGGAGCGGTCGGCCTTTTCCGCTAAGGCGCTTCCCGCAATCTGGCAGGCGCAGATCAGCGTGATGATGTGCAGAGTTTTCATTGTCGTGCTTTCCGGGCGGGTGTCAGCCGCCCCTCGCTAGTGTGCCGCGCACGCTGGCCCTGAGGATGGCGACGGCGGTGATGTTGTTGTAGTCGAATCCTGTGCCGCGGATCACCGACTTGCCGTGCGTGATAGTGACCGGTGCGTCGGTGGTTGCGGTTTCGTCGTCGGGCCGCAAGGTGAGCGTCGATGTGGTCAGCGTCATCTCGGGCCGGCCGGCCGTGGCTTCGCGAATCAGTTTCACGTTGTCGATCAGCGTGACGACCTTGCCATCCTTGCTCAGATTGGCGCGCGTCGCGGATGCGCGCAGCGGTTCCTTGCGCCCGGTGTGCACCATGCGCGGATTCATCAGTTCCGTCGTGTCGTCGTCCGGGTAGTGGATCATGCGGTCCGCGATCAGTGAATACTGCAGCTTGCCCTTTTCGTCGAATCGCTTGCCGTTGAGCTTGTCGACAATGTAGTCCGGGTCGTGCCGCAGCTTGCCGTCGCTGCGCACCGGTTCGAACTGTATCGCGCGATTGAGCCACAGCGTGAGCGCGGCAAGCAGCCCGATCATGACGATGGGATAGATCGAGTGCCAGCGTCCGGTCGATCGCATGGTCGTCAACCCAGGTAACGCGCCATCAGGCCGTCAAGTCTGCCCTGCGCGCCGAGGATGAACTCGCAGACTTCGCGCACCGCCCCCCGGCCGGCCGGGCGGTGTGCGATGTAGTGGACATGTTGCTTCACCAGCGCTTCGCCCTCGGGAACGGTCGCAGAAAAGCCGCAGGCGCGCAGGATGGGAAGGTCCACGACGTCGTCGCCCATGTAGCCGCACTGCTGCGGCGCGACGCCGATCTGCCCGGCGATCTCGAGCAGGACCGCGCGCTTGTCCTCGACGCCCTGGTGCAGGCGGGCGATGCCGAGGTTCTCCGCACGCAGCGCCACGGCGCGCGAGCGACGGCCGGTGATGATCGCCAGTTCGATGCCGCCCTCGCGCAGCAGCTTGAGCCCGTGGCCGTCGGTACTCGAGAACCCCTTCATCTCGTCTCCGGCGGAGGTGAACCAGAGCGTACCGTCGGTCAGTACCCCGTCGACGTCGAAGGCCATCAGCCGGACTTGGGCTGCCTGGGCGCGTGCCGTCGCAGTTGTGTCGTTCATCAGATCACCCGCGCCTGCATCAGGTCGTGCGTATTGAGCGCGCCGACCAGTGCGCAGTTGCCATCGACCACCAGCAACTGGCTGATGCGGTGCGAATCCATGCGCTCGACCGCCTCGACGGCCAATGCTTCGGGCCGGACCGTGCGCGGGTTGCGCGTCATGAAGTCGCGCACCGGATCGGCGGTGAAGTTGCAGCCGCGCTCAATTGCACGGCGCAGGTCGCCATCGGTGAAGATGCCGGCCACGCGGTTACCGTCGCCGACGATCGCCGTCATGCCCATGCCGCCGCGCGTCATCGACAGCAGCGCGTCTTTCATGATGGCGCCCTCTGCGACGCAGGGCACGCGCTCCAGCGGGCGCATGACATCGCTCACATGCGTCAGGAGGCGCCGCCCGAGCGCGCCGCCGGGATGGGAGTGCGCGAAATCCTCGGCCGAGAATCCGCGTGCGTCGAGCAGCGCCACGGCCAGCGCATCGCCAAGCGCCAGCGCAGCGGTGGTGCTCGCGGTCGGGGCGAGGTTGAGCGGGCAGGCTTCCTCGGCGACACGGCCGTCGAGATGGACATCCGCCTCGCGTGCCAGCGACGACGACGCATTGCCGGTGATGGCGATCAGCTTGCCGCCCCGGCGCTTGATCAGCGGGACGATAGTCAGCAGTTCTTCGGCCTCGCCGGAATTCGACAGGGCGATCAGGACGTCGTCGCCAGCAATCATGCCGAGGTCGCCGTGATTGGCTTCGGCGGCGTGCACAAAGTAAGCGGGTGTGCCGGTCGATGCGAGCGTGGCTGCGATCTTGCGCGCAATGTGGCCCGACTTGCCGATGCCGCTCACAACGACCCGCCCGCGTACTGCGAGAATCATTTCGACGGCAGAAACGAAGGCCTCGTCGAGCCGGTCGATAAGCGCCTCGATCGCCTGCGCCTCAATGCGCAGCACACGGCGCCCGAGTTCCAGCGTCGAGGCACCGTCAACTTTTGCGGCGTCGGTTTGGCTCATCTGCGGGAACTGGTTATCATTCGGTGAAATTATAACAGACGGGTCGAAGCGGCTATTCGGCCGGTCAACCCGCTTCGGACGCGCCACGACTGGCGCGGATCCAGGGATAACAGCCTCATGACTTCCGCGCTCGAGCTCGTGCTCCTGCTCCTTGCCGCCGCCGTAATGGTCGTGGTGGCGTTCCGGTCGCTCAACCTCCCGCCCATTCTCGGCTACCTGCTGGTGGGGGCTGTGGTCGGGCCGCATGCGCTCAACCTGCTGCCTGCGCATTCGGACGCCAGCGATTTCGCCGAGTTCGGCGTCGTGTTCCTGATGTTCTCGATCGGACTCGAGTTTTCGCTGCCCAAGCTCTACAGCATGAAGCGCATCGTGTTCGGCCTCGGTGCCGCGCAGGTGGCGCTGACTGCCTTGTTCGTCATGCTCGCGCTGGCCGTGTTCGGCCTGAACTGGACCGGCGCCATCGCACTCGGAATGACAATGGCAATGTCGTCGACTGCTGTGCTGTCCAAGCTGTTGGTAGAACGCATGCAGCTCGATTCGCCGCACGGCCGCGAGGTGATGGGCGTGCTGCTGTTCCAGGATTTGGCTGTCGTGCCCTCGCTGATCCTGATACCCGCGCTTGGCGGAAGCGCGGAGCAGATGTGGTCGTCGCTTGCGATCGCCACGGTCAAGGCCGTCGTCGCGCTGTCGCTGATCCTGTTCTTCGGACAGCGCCTCATGCGCAGCTGGTTCCATGTGGTGGCGCGGCGCAAGAGCACCGAGCTGTTCATGCTCAACGTGCTGCTGGTGACGCTGGGGCTTGCGTGGGTCACCGAGTTGGCCGGCCTGTCCCTGGCCCTCGGCGCCTTCGTCGCGGGCATGCTGATCTCCGAGACGGAGTATCGGTATCAGGTGGAAGAGGACATCAAGCCGTTCCGCGACGTGCTGATGGGGCTGTTCTTCGTCACCATCGGCATCCTGCTCGACCTCGCCGTCGTGGCGCAGCAGGCCTTCTGGGTGCTGTTGACGCTCGTCGGCCTGCTCGGCTTGAAGTTCGCGGTCGCGGCTGGCGCCTCGCGGCTGTTCGGCTCCTCGCCCGGCACCGCGCTGCGAACCGGCTTGTGGCTGTGTGCCGGCGGCGAATTCGGTTTCGTCCTGCTGGCGCAAACCGGGCGCGCCGCCCTGGTGCCGTCGACCGTGCTGCAGATTGTGCTCGCTGCCCTGGTGCTGTCGCTGGTGCTCGCGCCGCTGATCTCGCAATACGCAGACAAGATCGTGCTGCGCCTGGTGCCTTCGGAATGGCTGATGCGCTCGATGCAGCTGACGCAGATCGCGTCGCAGTCGATGTTCATCGACCGCCACGCCATCCTCTGCGGCTACGGGCGCAACGGTCAATACCTCGCGCGCTTCCTGGAGCAGGAAGAGATCACCTACATCGCGCTGGACCTCGATCCGGAGCGCGTCAAGGAGGCCGCGGCGGCGGGGGAAACCGTGGTGTTCGGCGACGCCGCCCGTCGCGAAACACTCACCGCTGCCGGCATTTCGCGCGCGGCGGTCGTAGTCATCACCTACGCCGACACGCCCTCGGCGCTGCGTGTCATCAACACGGTGCGCAGCCTGCGGCCCGACGTGCCAGTGGTCGTGCGCACCTCCGACGAACGCGATTACGACCTGCTATCGAGCGCTGGCGCGGCCGAGGTGGTGCCGGAATCGTTCGAGTCGTCGATCATGCTGGCCTCGCATGCACTGGTGCTGATCGGCGTGCCGCTGGCCCGTGTGCTCAAGCGCATTCGCGAGATCCGCGGCAAGCGCTACCGTCTGCTGCGCGGCATCTATCGCGGCGCCGACGACCTGGCCGAGGAGAGCATCGAGCACCTGCACCAGGCACGCCTGCACTCGGTCGTGCTGACGGCGGGCGCCTGGAGCGTCGGCCGGCCGATCCGCGATCTCGAACTGGACGAGCTGGAAGTTCAGGTTACGGCACTGCGCCGGCGCGGCATCCGTTCGATGGACCCCGAGTCCGGCACGGTTCTGAACGCCGAGGACGTGATCGTGCTGCTCGGCGAGCCGGATCGGCTGGTGGCGGCGGAGGAGAGGCTGCTGAAGGGTTGAAAAGCACGATGCCCCGCGAACGGGGCATCGGTTCGATCCTCTACGGCGTGTGCCGGATCAGAATCCGAGGCACACGACGTAGGGCTGGCCGTCGTCGATGATCGTGCCGGTTCCCGACTCGGCGACCGTCGTCAGGGCGTTGCTCGCCCAGGTGCCGACGCGCATCGAGCCGGTCGTCGTCTTGCCGTCGTCCATGGTGATGTCGAGCTGCTTGGCGAATTTTCCGAGAATTCCACCTGAGCAAATGTAGTACGAACCTGTCATGTCGGCGACCGGCTTGGCCGACTGTATGCCGATGCGGCCGCCATCGGCGTTGGTCGGGAGGTCGGCATTGGTGTTGATCGGGAAGGGGCCGGATGCCAGGTTGGCGCGACGGACGTGGTCCCAGAAAATCACGGCCTCGCTTGCCGCTGATTGCCCATCGTTCCAGTATCCGTCGATTGCACCGTTGCCCGCCGACGTGCCGGTTGGAACAGGCGTGCCCGTGCCGAGGTGCTCGACGGCCTTGAGGTCATCACCCGGCAAGGCCTTGAACTTGTCCTGGTATCCGTAAATGAATAGCGGCACCGAACGGAAGTCCTGCGCGAAGTTCTTCACCTTCGCGCTGTTGATCAATTCCTGGCCCTTCAGAACGCCGCCGAGCAGCAGGCCGATGATGACCAGTACGATCGCGATTTCGACGAGGGTGAAGCCTGATTGGCGATTCGGCATGGCGCAGGTTCCTGAGGATGATGGCCATCACTCAGCAATCCGCGTGCCAGTGGAAATCGCGCAAGGGATGGGATAATTCGCCTGTTTTGATCGGCAGGGTGTCGGGAATTCGACACTTGCGTCCGTAGGTCGTCACTTCTGCCCGCCGGCCGCGACGGGTCCGGTGACGCGTTTCGAGGTGTGCTGCCCCGACCCGAGTCGCCATGGAATCCCGACGAGAACTGGAACACCCGCACGACCATGCCGGTCTCGCTGCGATTGTTGCGTTTGTGGCGCGATACCGCCGCTACCTGCTGCTCGCGTTGCTCGTGCTGCTCCATCTTTCGATCGTGCAGGGCGTTCCGTCACCGATAGCACGCACATTGTTGGTCGGCCACTTCGGCTTGTTCCTGCTGTGGCAGCCGATCGTGCGGGCGGAGCGCCGCCTTGGGCCACTGGAACTGGTGGTGCTTGCCGCGGCAGTGACCGGCTTCATCGTCTTTCTCAACGGCTGGCTGATGATCGCCTGGACCATGGTGCTGACGGCGATCGTTGGCGGCAAGGTGTTCTTCTTCGGATCGCGATGGTTGCGGCTGTTCTACCTGTTGGCATTGGGCTACCTGCTGGTTCTGATGCTGGTTCTGCTGTTGCCACCCTTGCTGCCGATGAGCGAGCAACTGCCGGGCGGGTTCGATCTGGTCGCGCGCTATGTGCTGCCGCTTATGTTTCCGCTCATGGCCATCCTGCCGGTCGAAGACGCGGAGCGGGACGAGGCGGAAGTCGTTGACCTGTTCTCCGGCATCATCCTGTTCCTGTTGCTCGCGGTGCTGATGCTCGGCTGCCTTGCATTCATGCTGGTGCGCGCGGCAGGGTACGCGGAGTCGCTCATGCTGACGCTGCTTTCGCTGGCGGTGCTGCTGCTGCTGCTGGGCTGGGCATGGAATCCACGGGCTGGGTTCTCGGGCCTCGGCGTGCTGTTAAGCCGGCACGTCCTGTCGGTCGGCCTGCCTTTCGAGCAGTGGATGCACCACCTGGCCGAGCACGCGATGCGCCAGGACGACCCTGCCGCCTTCCTCGACGATGCATTCGCCGGACTTGCGCGGTTGCCCTGGGTCGGCGGCGGCGAGTGGCGCGCGGGTGAACGTGCGGAAGATCGCAGCGGGCGCTTCGGCAGGCTGGAGGGGCAGAAGACCGAGTATCGCCACGGCCCGCTCACGGTCACGCTTTATACGTCCCAGCGCCTGTCGCCGGCGCTGTCCTGGCACTTCGGCCTCCTGGCGCGGTTGCTGGGCGAGTTCTACCTCGCCAAGGTTCATGCAGGCCAGTTGCAGCGCCTGAGCTATGTGCAGGCCGTGCATGAAACCGGCGCGCGTGTCACGCACGACGTGAAGAACCTGCTGCAATCGCTCAACACCTTGTGCTTCGCGGCGGAATGGCAGGACGGCGACAACTCCGCCGAGTTCCAGCGGCTGTTGCGCCGGCAATTGCCGGTGATCACGCAGCGCCTGCAGCAGACGCTGGACAAGCTGCGCCGGCCGGAGGAGCAACCGGTTGTCTGGCAGCGGGCAGCGTCATGGTGGGCCGACCTCGGGCAGCGCTATGGGAGCGCTGCCATCGATTTCACGGAAGGCGGGATCGATCCCGCCGCCGAGGTGCCGAGCGGCCTGTTCAACTCGGTGGCGGAAAACCTGCTGCAGAACGCGCTCGACAAGCGGTTGCACGAAACCGGGTTGCGCATTTCGGCGAGCTTTTCTGCGGGAGAAGCGATCGAGTTTTCGGTCTGCGACAGCGGATCGCCGATCGCCGATGACCTGGCGGCGAAACTGATGCGTGGTCCGGTCGAGTCCGCAGGCGGGTTCGGCATCGGCCTGTATCAAGTGGCGCGGCAGGCCGAAGGACTGGGCTATCGCCTCGAATTGCAGGCCAACCAGGCGGGGCATGTCTGTTTCCGGCTGCACCGGCGCCTGCTGCCGAATTGAGCCGGCGCCTTGCCGGGCGTCCGCTCAGCGCATGCCGACGGCGACGGCGCGTGCTGCGCCGGGTGTTGCCTGCTGGTTGCGGCCCTGCAGGCGATAGACGGTCATGTTGCCCTTGCCCTTCAGGTACAGCACCTGCGGCTCGTCGAACACGAAATTGCCTTTCAGGCGGCGCCAGGTCGCAGCGTCGCACTGGACCATGCCGGGCGTCCCTTCCGTGGTGATGCGGCTGGCGATATTCACCGTGTCGCCCCACAGGTCGTAGATGAACTTCTTTTTGCCGACCACGCCGGCAACCACCGGACCGGTGCCGATGCCGATGCGCACGTCGAGATGGCGGTCGTTGACGTTGAAATCCCGGTGCAGCAGATCGCGCATTTCGAGCGCGAGGTCGGCGATGGCGGCGGAGTAGTCCTCGCGCGCATCGTTGAGGCCGCCGGCCACCATGTAGGCGTCGCCGATGGTCTTGATCTTCTCGATGCCGTACTTTTCCGCCAGTTCGTCCCACACCGAGAAGATGCGGTTGAGCATCGCGAACACCTGCGAAGGCGTCATGCCGCTCGCGACCTGGGTGAAGTTCACGATGTCGGCGAACATCACGGTGACGTCGGCGAAGCCGTCGGCGATGGTCTGGTTGCTGTTCTTCAGGCGCTCGGCGATCGGGCCCGGCAGGATGTTGAGCAGCAGGCGCTCCGAGCGGTCCTGCTCGATCTGCAACAGGCGGTGGGCTTCGGCGAGCTTCGATTCGATCTTCTGCTTCTCCTGGATCGAGAAACGCAGCAGCAGATACACCATCGACGAGATCGCGACGAAGTTCAGCGCGAAGAAGAACACCGAGGTGCGGATCGGAATCCGCGTGGCGGCCGATACCGGCACGGCGTCGGCGAGGTAATAGTCGAAGAAGCCGGTCAGCGCGACCAGGAAAACGTAGGCGAAAAACCAGGCGATCGACTCGCGCACGCCGAAGCAGAGGATGGCCCCGATCGGCGCCAGCAGCCCCCACAGGATCAGCCCCGACGCGGTGATGAAATTGCCGATGCTCCACTGTGCGACGAACGGGAAGAAGAGGAACAGCCCGAGCTGCGCGATGCGGAAGAAATTGAAATTGCCGGTCTTCAGATAGACCAGCAGGTTGCCGGCGAGCAGGATCTGGAACGCGAACGGCAGCGTGGCCGACAGTTGCGGGCCAAGGCTCCAGTAGATCGCCAGCCACAGGGTCGACGCGACGCTCACCAGGCCGGTGGCAAACACCAGCAGCGCCTTGTTCAGGCGCAGCTCGTCGCTGTCGCCCGGCTCGATGCCGGCGTTGCGCAATCTATCGACGAATCTCGAAGGGGCGGCCTGTCCGGCCATATCGGTCTTGCTCCGCGGGTGTAACACTACCTTGTCGGCATTATGCGACGGAACTCAAGTGTCGCTGCAAGGAACGTGGCCGGTCAATCCCGGCGATCCCGTATCGCCGGCGCAGCGCGATGCCCCGTGAGCCGCATGGACCGGACGTTACCGGGCGGCATGCCTGAAAACGACCATCCCATGCGCGTTACCGGACATGCCGTGCCAGGAGCGCCAGTCCATGCGGGTCCTGGCGTGGGCGCGGTTCGCTCAAGGCAGGCGGCCGGCGGCGATCATGCGGCTGTAGAGCACGTTGGGCGAGAGCCAGCTCACGATGTCGTCGAACTCGCCGCCGCTGGCGCCGGCAGCCGTGGGTTCGTGGCTGAGGAACACGCGGTCGTTGGCGTAGGCGAAATTCGGGTTCGGATTCTGGGATTCGTCGGTGCCGGTTCCGCCGGTCACACCGTTTCTGCCAAGCGAGTACCAGACGGCGACGGCGCTGTCCGCCAGCAGCGTGCCGGCGCACGTCTGCTGGGCGCTTGCGCTGCCGGTCGAGCAGATGTGGAGATCCGGATGCAGGCAGGCGATGCCGGTGGTGCAGCCCGCATTCGCCACGGTATTGCGCATGCCGTTGGTCGATGTGAAGCTCCAGCGGGGCGTGCTGGCGGCGTTGGACGACATGGTTCCACTGGTCGGATCGCGGCTGACCGCGTAGCGGATGCGCTGCCCCCATGCGTCGATCACGTAGCCGGCATCGTCGGTTGGCGTGATGCCGAGCGTCACGCCGGGCACGAAGCCATCGTAAGGGTTGGTGCAGGTGCCGCCGCCGGCGGGCGCTTCCACTCCGGTGGCGCCTCCGGCTGCCGGGCAGGGAAGGCGTCCCTGCGAGACTGCAAAGCCAAGTAATGCCTCGCCGATGTCGGCCAGGGTGCGGCGCGTCTCGGCGACCTTGCGCGCCTCGACCTGCGCCGCCAGCGGAACCAGCAAACCGCCCACCAGCAGCACGATGATGAACAACACGACCGCCATCTCGGCGAGCGTGAAGCCGCGATTTCCAGCACGAGGGGCGGGTCGGAGTGGGCGGTCGCTCATGGCATCAGTTGAGGCAGCGGACCACGTCGTTGGCAGGCGAGGCGGGATCGTACACGCCCGGCCCGACGTAGTGGAGTCCGCCGGCCGTCCAGGTTCCCAGAATGGTGCCTTCGAGATAATTTCCTGCGCTGGCCTTGTCCGTCACCGTGGCGCGGCTCTGCCCGCTTGCGCGCTTGCCGCCGAAGATCAGCACGCCGCGGCAGGCTGCCGCATTGACCGTTGCGCACTGGGTGCCGCCCCCGCAGCGCATATAGCGGAACAACTCGCGCCAGTTGCGCCACAGTTGGATCTGGTCGGTATTCACCGAAACGCCGGAAGGCGGGCAGATGCTCGGTGTGCCGCTCGTCGTCACGTTCGGGACAATGCCGAACGTATTGGTACCGAATGTCGTGCTCGGTGAGACCGGCGCCGGCAGGCCGTAGCCGAGGCAGCTTGCCATTTCGTCGATCAGGCCGTTGAGCATCGGGGCAAAGTCTGCGCGCTTGTCGATGCGGTCGAACAACTCCTTGCCGGTGATCCAGACTACGCGGTCGTTCGCCGTCTGGCTGCCTGCCGCGCCGCTGCGCAGGTCGACGATGCCGGCGTTCGGGAAGACGGGGCCACCCTCGATGAACTGCGCCAGGACAGGCGTGTGGCCGCATGTAGTCGATGCCCTGGCGCGCGATTGCGCGCCGATCGGCGGGCCGACTGCGATGATCGCCGCGACCGGGCCGCCGTCTGCGCTGTTGGGGGCCGTTGCCAGGGGGTTGCCGTTGGCGTCGCGGATCACGAACTGTCCCTGCACGTCCCAGTTGAATTGCAGCAGGCTGGGCGAGTTCTTCGCCGTTCCCGCGACCGCATACCAAAGGCATTCACCTCGGGAGTCACGAAGATCGGGCAGGCTCAGGGTGCGGAACGGAAGCATTCCCGCTACCGCGGAGCCCTGGACCGAGCACGCCCCCGCTGCGGATCCGTTGCCGTCGCTGGCCGGACAAGGCAGGAAGCCGACGCTCGGCGGCGGAATGGAGGCGTGCGTATCGCGGTACGTGGCTGCGTATCCCAGCAATGCCTCCTTGGCCTGGTTCAACACCGCCGAATCGTGTTCCACCGCATTCTGGTCTGCGCCCGCGACGCGCACGAAACGTACGACGGCCAACAGCGTGAACAATCCAAGCAGGGTAACCAGCGCGAGAAGCGCATAGCCGTGGTTGCGGCGCGGGTGCGTGCCGCCGGGCATGCGCAGCCTCAGGGCCGGCCGGCGCGTTGCGCGCTGACCTGGCCGTTGCCCAATCCGCTGCGCCGCTCGCCGGTGCCGCGGTTGATCGACTCGCCGACGCGGAGATCGGCCGGCGCGTCGTCGCCGATGCGCACGCGCGCGGTCGTTGCATCCGGCCCGACGTTGACCAGGATGCCGTCGCGCGGATGGCCCATGTCGTGCGGTCTGCCGTTGAGCCAGACGGTGTTGCGGCCGCTGCTTCGGCGCACGATGCCTTCGAGGCTTACGTCCGCCGACTCGATCTGCTGCGTCTGGCGCTGGCCCAGACTGCGCTCGCGGTCCAGTTCGGCGCGTTTTTCGGGTGTGAAGAACAGGCGGCCCAGCGGGGCCGGATCGGCCGCGAACAGCGGTCCCGCCAGCGCGATGGCCAACAGTGCGATGCACCGCGCGTGGCGGTTCATGGCTTTGCCCCGCCTGGCTGCATGTCACGCACGGTGATCCAGTCGAGTTCGCATTCCGCCTTGAGTTGCGGGGCGACCGTGGCGGATTGCTGGACCGGCGCGGGCAGGCGTTCCACACTGCACCGGCGCGTGCGCACATGCGCCGACACGTCCTCGCGCAAGTCGTGCAGCACGCGCAGCAGATCTTCCTCGTGCAGCAATAGCAGGCTCAATCGCATCGAGCTGGCCATGAACTGGTAACGGCCGCCGGCCGGTGCCGACAACGCCTTTTGCGGCGCAATCTCGTAACGCAGGTCGTGGATGCGGCGGGTGTCGCGTATCGTCCGCATGCGCTCCACCCAGTCCAGCCGGCGTTCCTCGCCGAGTATGCCGTGGCGGCGCAATTCGTCGTGGCGTGCGGCGCTCGCGCGCAGTTCCTGCTCTTCCTCGCGGGCGCGCGACAGCTTGCCCTGCGCGTCGGCGCGGGCCGCCATCGCGGCGTGTTGAGCGGCGATGGCCTGTTCGCGGAAACCGGTGGAAAAGTGAACCGCTGCCGTGCCGGCGGCCAGCATGAGCACGAGGGCGAGCAGCGCCCAGCGGACATGGCGGAATATCAACCCCGGATTCATTCGAGTTTCCTTGCTACGCGCACCGCGAAGCGCGCCAGGTCCGATCCGCTGCCGGCATCGCTGCGCAATGCGCGTTGCGATTCGACGTCCACCGGCATGCGCACCACAGTGACCAGCAGCCCCTCCTTGCGCCCGAGTTCCTCGGCGAAGGCGTTGACGGCTTCGATCTGCACGCGCTGACTCGACGACACGTTGCCGGCGAGGTGGCCGAAGACGGTTGCCACGGCAAAGGCGGTGCCCGGCTTTTCCAGTCCAACGAGGAGACCGCGCGCCTCCGGGGTGCCCGGCTGCGGGTCGGGCGTATCGCTGATCGACCAGTCGATGCGATCCACCTCGATCTGCGGCATTGCGTCCATCGCGCGGCTGATTTCGCCCAACAGCGGTTCCGGGGATGCGGTCGCGCGCTCGACCTCGCGGTAGCGCCCGACGAGGCCGCGCAGTTCCGTCGCACTGGCGGGCATGGGAGGCAGCGCGGCGAGCAGGTTCTGGTAGCGCACCAGGTCGGCGCTGGCCTGTGTGGTGGTGATTTCGTTCTGGTTGCGCAAGGTCATCGTTTCGAGCATCTGCTTGCCGGCAAAAACGAGGCAACCGGCGAGCGCCAGGCCGCCGATTCCCATCAACCCGATGCGGACGCGGCCGAGCAAGTCGAAGCGCTGTTCGTCCGGTGGGGCAAATTGTTCCTGCGGCTGATTGCGAAGCAAGGCATGCGCGAACAGCGCAGTCGCGAACGAGTCCGTCTGCGGGTCGCGCTGTCCGACCGCCTCGGCGGCGCGCTGGATGTCCGTAGCGACGAACTCGAGCTCGTCGCTGCTGCGAAGGTGGCGGTCGAACACGCTGCGCTGCGTCGCATGGACGAGAACCAGCACCGGCAGCACGCTGCCGCGCGGCACGATGCGTTGCCCGGCAAGGTACTGGTAGATCTTGGCCGATTCCGCCTCGCAGGCGGCGGCCAAGTCCCCGGCGGAGTTGCCTGGTGCGGGTGCGAGCCGCGAGAAGCGCAGCTTGCCGTCCTCGACGTAGGTCTGGCGGATGCCGCCTCGCCCGAGGCTGACCAGCAACGCGCGCCGCACGTTCGGTGCGATGGCGCGGAGCAGCGCGGGGGCGAGCAGCGGGGTGGACCACAGCCCGGCCACCTGTGCCTCGCCCTTGCGCAGGATCGCGAGCCAGGGCTCGAAGATCGCGGGGCGCGTCAGTCCGGCAAAGAGGATCCGCTCATCGCGCCGGCCGCCGCTTTCACGTCCGAGCGAAACTGCGGTTGTCAGCGGCGATCCGTAGAAGTACTGCGCCTGCCGTCGCGTGATCAGGGCCTTGCGATCGGCGCCCGAGACGGCGGGTATGGTTTCGAACTGAAAGCCTTCCTCTACGACGTCCGTCAGCAGGTAGAAGCGGCTCTTGACGTGTGCGCGAACGTAGCGGTCGAACGAGGCATGGCCATCCTCGGTGCTGGCGTGGCGCGACTCGAAGGTCAGGTGGCCCCCGTGCGCGTGCCAGACTTCGACCTGCGTCGAATCGATTATCAGGATGCGTTGCTGGGCCATCTCAGGTCGGCAGTTTGGTGATGACGTCGTAAACGGGCCCGAGGACCGAGATGATCACGATCAGAAGCAGGCCGCCGAGCAGCACGACCAGAACGGAAGGTACGACCGCCTGGGCGCGCTCGATCGATTCGCGCACGTCGCGATTGTAGAAGTAGGTCACGTTCTTCATCGCGCTGTCGAGCGCCCCGGTGTTCTCCCCAACGCGCAGCATGCGCACCACGAGCGGCGGGAACAGGCCGGTGTTCTGGAACGCGGTCGAGACGTTCTGCCCCTCTGCGATCAGGTTGCCGACGCGATGCAGTCCCTCGCGCAGTACCGCATTGCCGGCGATGTCCTCGGAGGCGCGAATTGCATCGGTGATAGCGATTCCAGATGCATACATCATGGCGAATGCGCCCGCGAATCGCGCGAGGATGATCTTGCGCAGGATCGGACCGACGAGCGGCAGCCGCAACTTGAGTTCGTCGAACCGGAAGCGGGCCGACGGCTGTGTATGGACGGTAAAGGCGACGGTGCCGACGATCCCTGCCATCGTGACCGCGATGACCATCCAGTATCGCGCCACGAACTGGGAAACCGCCACCAGAGCCCGCGTGTGCAAGGGCAGCTGCCGGCCGAAGCTCTGGAACAGCTTGGCGAGTTCCGGCACGACGAAGACCATTGCCACGCCCATTGCCGCGAGAATCAGCAGCGTCACGATCAGCGGGTATATCAGAAGCTTCTTGGTGTGGGCGGCGAGTTCGTCGTCGCGCTTGAGCGATTCGCTGATGTTCAGCAGCACGTCGGGAAGGTTGCCGGTGCTCTCGCCGGCGCGGATCAGGCTGCAGAAGACACCATCGAATACCTTCGGGTGTTCGTTCATTGCCTGGGACAGGGTGCGTCCGCCCTCGATGCTTTCGATCACGCTGGCGAGGATTTCGCGCAGGCGCGGCTGCTCGGTGCTGTCCCGCAGGTCGGAAAGCGCATCGAGGATCGGCACGCCGGATCGCGTCAACTGTTCCATGTGAAAGCAGAAGTTGATCAGGTCGCGCCGTCCGATCGGCGCGCCCTGGAGCAGGTTGCTCCGCTTGATCGTCTCGCCGTTGATGAAATCGAGATCCATGCGTTTGAGGCGCATCTCGAGGTCGACGAGATTGATTGCGTCGAGTTCGCCGCGCACGGTGCGGCCCCCCGCGTCGACAGCCTTGTATGCGAAGACCGGCATCAGCCCATCCGCTCTGTTAGATCGACGACGCGACCGACCTCCTCGAGCGAGGTGACGCCCTCGAGCACGCGACGCATGCCGTCCTCCGCGAGCGAGCGGAAGCCCTTGGCGCGCGCGGCATTGCGGATCTCGCGAAAGGTCGCGCGGCGTGCGATCAGTTCATCGAGATCTGCGTCCATGCGCATCAGTTCCATCACCGCGAGGCGTCCGCGGTAGCCCTGATAGTCGCAGCGGTCGCAACCGACGGCGCGATACAGCGTATGCACCGGGCGGTCGCTCGAGATGCCGATCAGCCTCGTCTCGATCGGATCGGCGATATAGGGTTCGCGGCAGTGCGGACACAGGCGGCGCACCAGCCGCTGCGCGACGACCCCGATGATATTGCCGGCCATGATGTCCGGAAGGATGCCGATGTCGAGCAGACGCGGAATCACGCCGATCGCGGAATTCGTGTGTAGCGTCGAGAATACTTGGTGGCCGGTCATCGCCGCGCGGAATGCCATCTCCGCCGTGTCCGAATCACGGATCTCGCCGACCAGGATGACGTCGGGATCCTGGCGCATCATCGACCGCACGCCGTTCGCGAAATCGAGCTTGGAGGCTTCCGCCACCGAGGTCTGGCGAATCATCGCCATCGGGTATTCGACCGGATCCTCGAGGGTCATGATGTTGATGCCCTCGTAGCTGATGTGGTTGAGGATCGAGTAGAGCGTGGTCGTCTTGCCGCTGCCGGTGGGTCCGGTCACGAGCACGATGCCTTCCGGCCGCGCGATCATCAGCTTGAGCATGTCGAGCTGGTGCTCGGACAGCCCGAGGTCGTCCAGCGCGACGATGCCCTTCTGGCGATCGAGGATCCGCAGCACGATGTTCTCGCCATGGATCGTTGGCTGCGCGCTGACGCGGAAATCCACCGGGCGTCCGCTGATGTTCAGCGAGATGCGGCCATCCTGCGGTGCGCGCGTCTCGGCGATATTGAGGTTGGCCATGACCTTGATGCGCACCGCCATCGCGGGCCAGTAGCTCTTGTGCAGGGCGCGGATCTGGCGCAGCAGTCCGTCGATGCGGTAACGGATGCGCAGGAAGCTGCCTTCTGGCTCGAAATGGATGTCGGAGGCGTCGCGTTTCACCGCATCGGTGAGCAGTGCATCGATCAGGCGCACGACCGGCTGCGAGTATTCGTCGGTCAGCGCAGCTAGCCCGCGGTAGTCGATTTCGCCGGTTTCGATCTCGGTCAGGATGCCGTCGATCGAGAGTTCGTGGCCGTAGTGCTGGTCGATGGCGCGGGCGATCTCGGACTCGCCGGCCAGCACGGTCTCGATCTCGACATCCTCGGGCAGGACGCCGCGCAGTTTGTCGAGTGCGACGATGTCGTTGACGTCGGCAAGCGCGATCTGCAGTTGGCGCATTCCGGCATCAAAACTCATCGGCAGCAGGCGCAGGCGCTTGGCGAGTTCGCGCGGAACCAGTTGCAGCGCAGCCGGGTCGACGATCGCGCTCGATACGTCGACGCTGCGCTTTCCCAGCGTTTGCGACAGCGCTTCGCGCAACGTGGCTTCGGATACGAAGCCCAGCGTGACGAGCAGGCGTCCGATCGGCAGGTTCGATTTGCCCTGTTCCAGCAACGCGATGCGCAATTGGTCCTCGCTGATCACGCCTTGCGCAATCAGCACCTGGCCCAGCGGTCGGCGGCTCGGGTTCGTCGGGGCGTTCATGATGTCTGGCGCTGCGGCCCGCGCTAGCGACCGGTTTGATCCAGTTCGCGGATGCGCGCCCCGGCCTGTTCGCGATCGAAGGCGCCCTGGCGAGCTGTCGCGAGCGCGCTCTGGTAGTACTGTCTTGCGAGCTTCGTCTGCTTCAGATGGTCGAGACTGACCGCCAGGTTGAACAGGAAATCGGGATTGTCCGGTTCGGCCGTGTAGGCCCGGAAATAGGCTTGCTGCGCCTCCGACCAGCGACCTTCGCGCGCATACAGGTTGCCGAGGCCGAAATGCGCAGCCGGCGATTCCGGCGCGGCGGCGATCAGTGCCTTGAAGCGGCTTTCGGCCGATTGCGCATCGACCCTGCTGCGCAGGGATGTCGACGCTGCGAGTGCAAAGCCGTCCTTCGGGTCGATTTCGAGTACGCGAGCAAGATAGCTTTCCGCGACGTCTCGGCGCCCGGCGCGCAACGCGACGGCCGCCATACCGTTTAGTGCGTCGAGCGAGCGCGGTTCCATGCGCAGCGCCTCGTCGTAGTGGCGTTTCGCGGCATCGAGGTCACCCGCGTTGAACGCCGCATAGCCCTTCGCTACCAGGGGATGCACGGTATCGCGAGCGGTCGTTCCTCGGTGCGCACGCACGCCGGGAAGAGGCTCCGGCGCTTGTTCGACGGGCGCTTCTGCGCCGAGCCTGCCTGCACGCGTGGGATCGCTGGCGGACGCGGCCGGTGTCGCGCTCGGGGTTCGCGTTGCTCTGGCAATGCCGGCGGAAGTCGGTCGCTCGATTGCCGCTGCTGCCGGGAGTGCAGAGTCCGGCGGTTTCGTGTCACGGGCCGGCGAACCGGCTTCGGTGGGCGGGGGAGCAGCCGCCAGCGTTGGCGATGCGGCTGGCGAAGCTGTTGGCGCGACTGGCACGCTTGCTGCCGCCTGCGGCGGCGGGGCACCCCGGCCGAGAGCCGGCCCGGGCTGCAGGCCACCCGGACGCGGCTGCAATTGCCACCAGAACCAGGTGCCGATTGCGCCTACTGCGACCAGTGTCGTCAGGCTCAAACCAATCCAGAAAGGGGCGCGGGAAGCCGTGCGTTTCGCAGCAAAGAGGTTGTGCGCGGCCTCGCGCTCACGCTGGTTTTCGCTGACCGCCGAAACCGAACCCTGGGGACGTGGTCCGGCACCCGCAGCGTCCGTTTGCGCAGAAGGAAACTGATCGTCGAGCAGCGAGAGTTCGCGCGGCAGTTCGGGAAGGGGCTTGCCGGGTTCGACCGCGGTGCCTGCATCGTCGGCTGCCGCATGGTCGTCCGCGCTCGGCGCGGCCTGGCGCTTGGCGGCCTCGGCCTTTTTCAGCGCGTCCATGAGCAGGCTCATTGCGCGGCTCCGGGCGGGACGTTGCTGCGAAAGGCGGTCACTTTGTTCCCAGTTCCCATTGCGGCAAAGGCGGATTGGGATTGTTTCTGAAGTATTCGGGGGTCGGCAGCCGATCCCTGTAGCTTCGATAGTCCCCGTCGAGGCTGGGCTCGCGAATCACGATCGGACGCAGGAAGATCACGAGTTCGGTCTTGGTGTTCGTGTCGTTGCGATAGGTGAACATATTCCCGATCAGCGGGATGCGCGATATGCCCGGTACGGCGTCGGTCTTGTAATCGATGTCGTCCTGCATCAATCCGCCGAGTACCGCGATTTCTCCGTCGGTGACGCGCAGCATCGATTCCATCTCGCGCGTCTGGATCTGCGGCACGCGGTTGCCGATCGACGACGGAATGTTCGGATTGGGGTCGGAGACAAAGCCGGTGACGCGCGAGATCGTCGGACGAACGTTGAGCAGCACGCTGTCACTCTCGCTGACCTGTGGCGTCACGCTCATCACCAGCCCCACGGATACCGAACGTGGTGTCGTGGTGATCGTCGTCAGCGTGTTGTTCGCATTGGCGGTCGTGTCGGCCTTGATTTCGAAGTAGACGATGTTGTCGACTACCTTGAGGATCGCCGTCTGGTTGTTCAGGACGGAGAGCTTGGGGCTGGAGAGCACTTTCACGGTGCCGAAGGACTCGAGCAGCTTGACGCTTGCGGCGAAATTCGCGCTGCGATAGGCCATGACGATGAGGCTGTCCGTCACGCCCGAGGGCAGATTGCCGCCCGGAACCTGGATGACATTGCTCAGGCGCGACGGATTGACCAGGGTTCCCGTCGCCGTGCCATCGGCATTGATCAACTGCAGCCTTTCCTCGCGCAACACATTGGTGCCGGCCTGCGAGAACGAGAACCCCTTGCCTCCTCGCGACAGCGCCTGCCAGTCGATACCCTGCTGATAGTTCTTGCTGAGCGCGACTTCCGCGATCGTCGCTTCGATCAGCACCTGGCGTTTGGCGCTGTTCATCACGTTATCCACGAATTCCTGGATCTTCTCGTGCTGGCGCGACGTTGCGCGTACTGTCACGACACCGGTTTCGGCGTTCACGATCACGGAGGCGGCTTCGCGAAAGGTCGCACGGCGCACGATTTGCGTGCCGCTGGCCTGTACGGACGCAGGGCTCGGGCTGCCGGCGATCGACGGCTGTGCGCTGTTGTGGTTGTTGCGCCCACGGCTGGTTGTCTGTGCGCCGGTGCCGGTGGTCGTCTGGATGTCTTCGCTCTCGATTACCGTTTCGCTGGACCCTTCGGGCAGAATCTTGTCGGTCTCCCGCAGGATGTCCTTGATGTTCTTCTCCAGCGACTCCCAGAAATGGTTGCGTCCGGTGTTGCGTACTTCCGTCGTCGAGTTGTTCGAGCCGCCGATTGCCGATCCACCAGTCGCGGCGCTGGTGCCTGTGGCCGTGCTCGCCGAGGTGATCTGGGTGTTGATCGAAACGGAACCGCTGGTGTCGCGTGAAAGGTTGACGTAGTCGACGCGGTAGGTGCGCAGGAACGGCGAGTCCGGCATGACAACCAGGTTGGGGCCGTCCAGCTCGTAACGCATATCGACCTGCTTTGCGATCCTCGCGAGCAACTGCGGCAGCGTCTGGTCGATCGCGTTGAGCGTGACAGTGCCGCCGAGGCCGGGATGCACGTCGACGTTGATCTTCGCGTCGCGCGCCAGCGCAAACAGCAGTTCCTGCACCTTCACGTTGTTGACGACGACCGAATAGGTCTCCAGCCGGGGAGCGGGCTTGGGTTTGGGCAGGGCGACGGGAAGGTCGACCGGCTTCGGTATTGAGCCGGAAGGCGGTGTCGTGCCCGCTTGATCGGCGGCAATGTGACTTGCGGATGGCGTAACCGGTGGCGCCGTCGTGCACCCGGCGATCAGCAACGACACCGCACATCCGATGAGGCGTACGGACGCGGCGCACCCCGTCTTATGTGCCATGAAGTACAGACCAAGAGTTGGTTACTTCACCATGTTACATCAAAAACGAAAGGCAACAAGCTGATTTGATTGATCTATCCATGTTTCTGGCTGTGCCCTCAGCCAAGTGAGGCCAATTGCCGGGCATAGGCACCCTGATTGCGCACCGACTGGGGAAGGGTGCGCAGGGCATCGCGTGCCTCGCTGGCAGAGGAATATTCTCCGTAAATGACGCCGATGCGCATGCGCTGGTTGCTGCGGTCCAGAAACAACCGCAACTTCGAGTTGTCGACCTGCTGGCCGGTGCGGGCCAGGTATTTCCGCAGCGATGCCGGATCCCTCGCTTCTGCCGTTGCCAGCTGGATGACCCAGGTTTGCTGCGCGGCTTCGCGCCGCCACCTTTCCGATGCCGCGAGGCGCCTGGCGAAGTCATCCCCGAACTTCGCGAGTGCCGGATCCAGATCCGGCAGGCCGGCCGTCGCGGGCAGGGCGCTATCGACGACCGCTTCGGCAGCCGGGACGGTGGGCGCCGGGTTGGTGGCGGCAGCCAGTTCGCGTGCGGGGGCCAGTGGCATATCGACCAAGCCGCCTGGGGCAGCGGCGAGCTGCGTCGGTTTGCCGGTCTGGGCCTGCTCGGTTGGTGCGTGAGGTGCCGGCGCCGGTGCGACGGGGGTCGGCGCCGCGCTTCCCAGCACGGTGTCAGAACGGGCTGCTTGCGGATCCTGATGCGTTGCGCGCCACCAGTATGCGGCACCGGTTGCACATACCAGCAGGATCGCGATTGCCAGCGCCCATTGCCGCCCGGTTCGAGCGGCCGACGGGGTGTCGGTATCCCGCACGGCGGCCGCAACGTGCGGTCGGCCGACGTGATGGCTATTGGCTGCATAGGCGGCCAACAGCGCCTTGTCGGCCAGGATGTTGATGCGCCGCGTGAGCCCCTGCGAGGCACGCGCAAGCAGTCGGATCGCGCTCGACGAGAATACCGTCGGGCCGCGGTAACCGGCGGCGCGCATGCGGAAATCCACGTACTCGGCGACGTCGCTGCGCACCAGTGGCTCGAGGCGGAAGCTGTGCGTGATCCGGTCGCGCAACTGGCGCATGTCCGGTCGCGCCAGCATCTGGTCGAGTTCCGGCTGACCGAAAAGGACGATCTGCAGCAGCTTGTCCCGACTGGTCTCCAGGTTCGACAGCAGGCGGATTTGTTCCAGCGTTTCCGGCGGCATGGCATGCGCTTCGTCGATCAGCGCGACGACATGCCGGCCGGCGGCATGGCGCTCGATCAGGTGCGCCTGGAGCGCGCCCAGGAGCGCCCCGGGGTGCTGCGCATCGAGTTTGAGTTGCAGCTCATCGGCCAGTGCGTGGACGATTTCGTCGCGCGTCAGCAATGGATTCGCCAGGTAGATCGTATCGACATGCCCGGGCAGCGACTGCGCCAGCATCCTGCAGAGCATCGTCTTGCCGCTGCCGACTTCCCCGGTGACGCGCACGATTCCCTGGTCATGAAGAATTGCGTAGACGAGGGCTTCCAGCGTGGCGCCGCGGTTGGCGCCCGCAAAGAAGAAGTCGGTGTGGGGCGTGATCCGAAACGGAGCTTCGTTCAGGCCGAAGTACTCGAAATACATGTCCGCTCGTGTGCCTCGTTCAATCGCTGCCGGTCGGCGCGGATTCTCCCGCGGAAGGCTTGTCCTTCGCCAGCAATTCCATGCGGTTGTACAGCGTCGTGCGGTTGATGCCGAGCAGGCGCGCCGCCTGGCTGACATTGCCGCGAGTAAGTTTCAGCGCCGCTTCGATGTAGCCGTTCTCCCAGCTGCGCAGCTTGTCTTCCAGCGAAAAGTTCGCCTGCGATTGCAACTCGCCGAGGGCGATTGCGGCGATGCCCTGCGCCGAGTTTGCGCCCGTTCGCGCGCAATCATACAGATCGAGTTCGGTCTCGACGCCGGCCGCGTTCAGCGTCTCGCCGGGATGCTTTGCCATCAGGCGCACGACGATGTTGCGCAACTCGCGCACGTTGCCGGGGAAGTGGTATTTCGCAAGGCGCGCTTGTGCGGCCGCGTCGAGGCGGAATTCCGCGGCGCCGGACTGTCGCGACAACTGCCTGCGAAAGTGGTCGAGCAGCAGCAGCCGATCGTCGTCCATTTCCCTCAACGGTGGCACGCTGAGGGTGAAGACGGACAGGCGATGGTACAGGTCGGCGCGAAAGCGGCCGGCACGGATCTCGGCACGCAGGTCGCGATTCGTCGCCGCAACGATGCGCGCACGCGACACGCGGGTCTGTGTCTCGCCCACGCGCTGGTACTCGCCGTTCTCCAGCACGCGCAGCAGCTTGGGCTGCAGGTCGAGCGGCAGTTCGCCGATCTCGTCGAGAAACAGGGTGCCATCCCGTGCGTCTTCGAAATAGCCGGCCCGGTTAGAGAGGGCGCCGGTGAACGCGCCCTTGGCATAGCCGAAAAGCGTCGGCTCGACCAGCGACGGGGCGATGGCGGCACAGTTGAGCGCCAGGAAAGGGCGGTCGCGGCGGCTCGTCTGCTGGTGCAGGCAGCACGAGGCGACGACATCCTTGCCGCTGCCCGATTCGCCTTCGATTAGTACCGGAAAGGGCGATTCGGCGAACTGCGCAATCTGCGTGCGCAGCTTCCGCATCGCCATGGACTGTCCGATGAGCTGGCATCCGGGCGCGATTTCAGGGCTGGCCGCCGGCTCCCCGCGTGTCTGCAGGGCGCGCGCGAGGGCCGCACGCAGCAACTGCGGTACCGCCGGCTTGGCGATGAAGTCCAGCGCGCCGAGGGCGCGGGCGTGTCGGGCGTTCGATTCGTCGTTCTGCCCCGAGAGCACGACGATGCGCATCCGGGCGTCATGGGCCAGCAGGTCGGCGATCAGGGCGAAGCCTTCGTCGGGCCGGTGCACGGCCGGTGGCAGGCCGAGGTCGATCAGCGCGACCTCAGGCAGGGCCGGCATGGCGCGCAGAACCGCGATGCCTTCCGCCCGTGTGTGTGCGACGAATATCTCGAACAAATCGCCGAGCACGAAGCCCAGAGTTTCAGTGATGAGCTGATCGTCGTCGACGATCAGCAGGCGGGGTTTGCGTGCAGTGTTTTCGGTCATGGGCGGAGGGCGCCGCAACGTGGCCGGCAGTGTAGCGCAAACTGATGTGCCCAAGGGCGTGGCGAGGCCGTCCGCTGCCGATGCCGGCGATCGTGGCTCTGCTAGAATGCCCGATTTTTGGCGTGGAGGCCGTGCGCGTGCCCTCGCAGTACCTCGTGGAGCTAAGGAACGTCGTATTCGCATATGACGCAACCAGGCCGGTTCTCAAGGGAATCGACATGGCGATCCCGCGCGGTCGCGTGGTCGCCATCATGGGGGGCAGCGGCTGCGGCAAGACCACGACGATGCGCCTGATAGGCGGCCAGCTCAAGGCCACGTCGGGCGAGGTGATTGTCGCCGGAGAGTCGGTCAGCCAGCTCGATGACCGCGCCCTTTACATGCTGCGTCGCCGCATGGGGATGCTGTTCCAGTTCGGCGCGCTATTTACCGACATGTCGGTGTTCGACAACGTGGCTTTCCAGATGCGCGAGCATACCGACCTCGGCCCTGACCTGATCAACGATCTCGTCATGATGAAGCTCAATGCCGTCGGATTGCGCGGTGCCGCCCAACTGATGCCGTCGGAGCTTTCTGGCGGCATGGCGCGGCGCGTCGCGCTGGCGCGCGCCATAGCGCTCGACCCGCTGCTCATGATGTACGACGAGCCGTTTGCAGGGCTCGATCCGATCTCGCTCGGTGTGATCGGTCAGCTGATTCGCCGCTTGAACGACGCGCTGGGCGCCACGTCGATCATCGTCACGCATGACGTTCAGGAGTCGCTTCAGATCGTGGACTACATCTATTTCGTTTCCGAGGGACGTATCGTCGCCGAGGGCAGCCCGGAGGACATACGGGCTTCGCGGGATCCCTGGGTGCACCAGTTCGTCTGGGCCGAATCGGATGGGCCGGTTCCTTTCCAGTTCCCGTCTGCGCCCTACCGGCAGGATCTGCTTGGGGCCGCGCATGCTTGACGCTCCCGTGCGAGTGCTGCGCAAACTCGGCGCAGGCGTGGTCGATCGCATCTGGCGGCTCGGTTTTGCCGCCCGCTTCCTGGTCGCGGTGCTGATGTACTCGGGCACCGCCCTGCGCCGCTTCCAGTTGACCGTGCGCGAAATTTACTTCACGGGCGTGCTGTCCCTGATCATCATCGTCGTGTCCGGGCTTTTCGTCGGCATGGTGCTTGGCCTGCAGGGCTACGATACGCTGCAGCGCTACGGTTCGTCGGAGGCTCTCGGCGTGCTGGTATCGCTCTCTTTGGTGCGAGAACTGGGGCCGGTGGTATCGGGTCTGTTGTTTGCCAGCCGGGCCGGTTCCGCGATCACCGCTGAGATCGGCCTCATGAAGACCACGGAGCAGTTGTCCGCCATGGAGATGATGGCGGTCAATCCGATTGCGCGTGTCGTCGCACCGCGCTTCTGGGCCGGCGTGATTTCGATGCCGCTGCTCGCCGCGCTGTTTTCAGCGCTGGGTGTGTTCGGCGGCTACCTGGTCGGCGTGGTGTTGATCGGCGTCGACAACGGCTCCTTCTGGTCCCAGATGCAATCCGCCGTGGATTTTCGCCAGGACATCCTCAACGGCGTCATCAAGAGCGTGGTTTTCGGCGCGGCGGTTTCGTGGATTGCAGTGTTCGAAGGCTACGATGCGGTGCCGACGGCGGAGGGGGTCTCCGGCGCGACGACCCGCACCGTCGTGACCTCGTCGCTGGCCATTCTGGCGCTGGATTTCGTATTGACGGCATTCATGTTCCGAGGTGTCTGATGAACCGAGCAGTGATCGACTTGTGGGTGGGCATATTCGTGGCGATCGGCCTCGGTGCGCTGGTGTTTCTGGCGCTCAAGGTCGGCAATCTCGCCTCGGTGAGCGCGGACGACAGCTATGACCTGTCGGCGAAATTCGACAACATAGGCGGCCTCAAGATCCGTGCGCCGGTGAAGAGCGCCGGCGTGGTGGTCGGCCGGGTTTCGGACATTTCGTTCGACCCTGCGAACTACCAGGCGGTGGTCGTGATGAAAGTCGATGCTCGTTTCAAGTTTCCGACCGATACTTTCGCGACGATCAATACTTCGGGCCTGCTGGGCGAGCAGTACATCGGCTTCGAAGTCGGCGGCGATCCGGATCTCCTGAAGGCAGGCGACACCATCAAGAAGACGCAATCTGCCGTGGTGCTGGAGAAGCTGATCAGCCAGTTCATGTTCAACAAGGCGTCCGAAAGCCCGGCTCCCGCTGCGGCGAAATGACAGTTACACTACGCGCGACGCCAACAACGACCAACAAGGGCAGATCATGATCCGCTCAAAAAAATCATCCTCCAACGGGCTCAAACGTTCGACGCTTGCAATTGCCGCGGCGGTTGCTCTTTCCGGCTGCGCTGGCAGCAACCCCAAGGATCCGCTCGAAGGCTTCAACCGGGCGGTGTTCTCCTTCAACGAAGGGCTGGACAAGGTTGCCATCAAACCCGCTGCGCAGGCCTACGAGGCAGCGGTGCCGCTTCCGGGTCGCACCGGGATTGCCAACTTCTTCGGCAACATCGGCGATCTCTGGATCGGCGTGAACAATCTGTTGCAGGGCAAGCCGGTCGAAGCGGCGGGTGACCTGGGGCGGGTGCTGATCAACTCCACCGTAGGCATCGCCGGCCTGTTCGATGTCGCCACCGAAATGGGTCTGGAGAAGCACGAGGAAGATTTCGGCCAGACGCTCGGGCGCTGGGGCGTGGGCGGCGGACCGTACTTCGTGTGGCCGATCATCGGCCCGCGCACGGCACGCGACTCCCTTGGTTTCGGCGTCGACGCCGTTGCTGATCCAGTCGGCTATCTCGGCAATGTACCGGCGCGCAATTCGCTCTACGGCACGCGTCTGGTCGACACGCGTGCCTCGCTGCTGCCGGCGGAAAAGGCAATCAACGAGGCCTCGCTGGACAAGTACGCCTACATTCGTGACGCCTATCTGCAGCGTCGCCGGAGCCTGATTTACGACGGAAATGCACCTCGGCTCGACGATGATGCTGCGCTGGATGGCGGCCTGCCGACCGTTGTGCAGATGAATCCTGTCGCTGCGGTCAGCCAACTCGTCCTGACCCGCGTTAACCAGGCGCCGGTGCGCGAGGCGTCCGACCGATAGCCCCGAGGACGATCCGGCCCTAATGCGCCGGATCGTCCGTTCTGCCGGGGTCGCCTTCGGCGGCGCGCCGGCAATTTCCGGAGAAAGTTCGACATGAACGCGTTGTTCTCGAAATGCATGGCTGTCCTGGCGTTAGCCGTTATCCCGGCTTTCGCTGCGGCGGACGATTCCACCCCTGACGCGCTGGTGAAAACCGTCACCAACGACGTGCTGCAGATCGTCCGCACCGACAAGGACATCCAGTCCGGTAGCACCAAGCGGGCCATCGAGCTGATCGAGCAGAAGGTGCTGCCGCATTTCAACTTCATGCGCATGACACAGCTTGCCGTCGGCCGAGACTGGTGCGGCGCCACGCCCGACCAGCAGAAGGCGCTGGCGGCCGAATTCCGGACGTTGCTGGTGCGCACCTATTCGAATGCGCTCACCTCGTACAAGGACCAGTCGGTGGATTTCAAGCCGCTCAAAATGCAGTCGTCGGATACTGACGTGCTGGTTCGCAGCGAGATCAAGCAGCCTGGCGGCAAGCCGGTGCAGCTCGACTACAACCTGGCGCGGCTCGAAGGTGCCAAGCCCTGCGCCAGCGCCGGCGGTGCCGTGCCGGCCGCCAATGCCGCGCCTGTCGCCGGCTGGAAGGTGTATGACGTGATCGTGGCCGGTGTCAGCTTGGTGACCAACTACCGCGAGCAGTTCTCTCAGGAAGTCCGCGCCGGGGGCATCGACGGGCTCATCAAGTCGCTGCAGAAGCGCAACGCCGAACTCGCCGCGGGCAAGCCGGCCGCAAAATGAGCGACGCCGCGATACGCGAGTCGGGCGGCCGCCTCGCCGTTACGGGCAGCCTCACGATTCCGCAGGCGGCGCGCCTCCTTGAAGAGGGCGCGCGCTTTGTGTCTGCGCGCGATGCGCTGTTCGACCTGGCTGCGGTGGAGCAGGTGGATTCTTCCGGCGTTGCGGTGATCCTCGGCTGGATGCGTGCGGCTCAGGCTGCCGGGCACAAGGTCTCGGTGGCCAATGCGCCCGGGTCGCTGCGCAGCATTGCGCAACTCTACGGCGTGGACGATATCCTGCCCCTTGTTTGATACCCGGGCCGCCGCTCTGGCGGTTGCTGCTTCTACATGATTCCCGCAATCCGCGTCGAGCAGGCCACCAAGTGCTATGGCAGTGTCCAGGCGCTGGCGGGGGTCGATCTCGAGGTCGACCAGGGAGAGTTCTTCGGCCTGCTCGGACCCAACGGCGCGGGCAAGACGACGTTGATCTCGGCATTGGCCGGGCTGGTGCGGGCGAGTAGCGGACGGCTTGCCGTGATGGGGCACGACGTCGTTGCCGATTACCGCGCGGCGCGGCGCAGCCTTGGCGTGGTGCCGCAGGAACTGGTTTTCGATCCCTTTTTCAGCGTGCGCGAAACCCTGGAACTCCAGTCGGGCTACTTCGGGATCCGCAACAACGGCGCGTGGATCGACGAAATCCTCGCGGAACTCGACCTCGCCGCCAAGGCCAACGCCAACATGCGTGCGCTGTCGGGGGGCATGAAGCGGCGCGTGCTGGTGGCCCAGGCGCTGGTGCATCGGCCGCCGGTGATCGTGCTCGACGAGCCGACCGCCGGCGTGGACGTGGAGTTGCGCCAGGGGTTGTGGCAGTTCATCCGCCGGCTCAACCGCGATGGCCATACCATCGTGCTGACCACGCACTATCTCGAGGAGGCCGAAAGCCTCTGCGGCAGGATTGCGATGCTCAAGGCCGGCCGCATCGTGGCGCTCGACACCACGGCCAACCTGCTTTCGCGCGCGACGACCCATGCGCTGCGCATCCGGCTCGAAGCGCCGGCAACGCTGCCGGCCGAGCTGGAGGCGAGCGTCGTTTCGCGGGAGGGCGTGAAGCTGACGCTCAAGTTCGACCGCTTCGACGAGGTCGGCGTGCTGCTCGATCGGCTGCGCAGCGCCGGGGCGCGGATCGAAGACATGGAAGTCGGCAAGCCCGACCTCGAGGATGTATTTGTCGACGTGATGCGGGCGGCATGACGATGTTCAGCAGCGCTTTCAAAACCCTGCTCTACAAGGAAACGCTGCGCTTCTGGAAGGTGAGTTTCCAGACCGTCGCGGCGCCGGTGCTCACGTCGCTGCTCTACCTGCTGATTTTCTCGCACGCGCTCGAGGCGCATGTGCGGGTGTACGAGAGCGTCAGCTACACCGCGTTCCTGGTGCCCGGCCTGGTGATGATGAGCCTGCTGCAAAACGCCTTTGCCAACACCTCGTCGTCGCTGATCCAGTCCAAGGTCACCGGCAACATCATTTTCGTGCTGCTGCCGCCGCTGTCGTATCGCGAGTTCTTCGCCGCCTACGTGCTGGCGGCGATGTTGCGCGGTCTGGTCGTCGGGCTCGGTGTATGGCTGGTGACGCTGTGGATGGTCGATCTGCAGTATGCGCACCCGCTGTGGATCGTCGCTTTTGCGCTGCTCGGCGGGGCGATCCTGGCTGCGCTGGGCGTCATTGCCGGTATCTGGGCGGACAAGTTCGACCAGCTCGCCGCGTTCCAGAACTTCATCATCATGCCGCTCACCTTCCTGTCCGGCGTGTTCTACTCGATCCACACGCTGCCGCCGTTCTGGCAGGCGGTATCGCACGTCAATCCGGTGTTCTACATGATCGACGGCTTCCGCTACGGCTTTTTCGGGCAGTCCGATGTATCGCCCTGGGTGAGCCTGGCCATCGTCGGCTTTTGCTTTATTCTTCTTTCCTCGCTCACGCTCGCGTTGCTGGCCCGCGGCTACAAGCTGCGCGGCTGAGCCCGCCGTTTCTGATTTCAGGAATCCGCCCATGGTTCGCCCCGAAGACATCCAGGCTTACATCGCGCAGGGACTGGCCTGCGAACAGTTGCAGGTTGCCGGCGACGGCCATCATTTCGAGGCGCTGATCGTCAGCGGCGCCTTCGCCGGCAAGTCGCGCGTGCAACGCCACCAGATGGTCTATGCGGCGCTTGGCGACCGCATGCGCGAAGAAATCCATGCCCTGTCGATGAAGACGCTGACGCCCGAGGAATTCGCGGCGCAGTCGTGAATTCTCGTTTCGCGGGCATTTCGGCGCCATTTTTGCGCCAGATTCCCGTGGTTTCATAAGCGCATGGACAAACTGCTGATCGAAGGCGGTACGCCGCTCAAGGGCGAAGTCGCCATTTCCGGCGCCAAGAATGCGGCGCTGCCGATTCTCTGCGCGGCCCTGCTCACCCGCGAGCCGCTGCGCCTGACCAACCTGCCCGACCTCAACGATGTGCGCACCATGCTCAAGCTGCTCGGGCAGATGGGCGTGAAGATCGAGCGCGAATCGGCCAACAGCGTCACGCTCGATGCCTCGGGTCTCGACAACCCGGTGGCGCCGTACGAAATGGTCAAGACCATGCGGGCTGCCATCCTGGTGCTCGGCCCGCTGGTGGCACGCGTCGGCGATGCGCGCGTTTCGCTGCCCGGCGGTTGCGCCATTGGCGCGCGGCCGGTCGACCAGCACATCAAGGGCCTGCAGTCGATGGGCGCCGAGGTGACGGTCGAGCATGGTTATGTGCACGCCAAGGTGCCGCGCCTGCGCGGCGCACGCTTGTTCACCGACATGGTGACGGTCACCGGCACCGAAAACCTGATGATGGCCGCCTGCCTGGCCGAAGGCGAAACGGTAATCGAAAATGCCGCGCGCGAGCCCGAGGTGGTCGATCTTGCCAACTGCCTGGTGTCGATGGGCGCGCAGATCTCCGGCGCCGGCACCGACGTCATCCGCATTCGAGGCGTGGCGAAGCTGCATGGTGCCACCCACCGGGTGATGCCCGACCGCATCGAAACCGGCACCTACCTGTGCGCGGCGGCGGCGACCGGCGGCCAGGTGCGGCTGACCGGCACCTCGTCGTGCTACCTCGATGCGGTGATCGACAAGCTGATGGACGCCGGCTGCGAAGTTTCGACCGAGCGGGATGCGATCCGTCTCATGGCGCCACGCCGGCTGCAGGCGGTGAGCCTGCGCACGGCGCCGTACCCGGCCTTTCCGACCGACATGCAGGCGCAGTTCATGGCAATCAACTGCGTGGCCGAGGGCACCGCGGTGATTCGCGAGACGATTTTCGAGAACCGCTACATGCACGCCGTCGAACTGGCGCGCCTCGGCGCCGACATCAGGATCGACGGCAATACCGCCGTGGTGCGCGGCGTCGACCGGCTCGAAGGCGCGACCGTGATGGCCACCGACCTGCGCGCCTCGGCGAGTCTCGTCATCGCCGGCCTGGTGGCGCAGGGCGAAACCCTGGTCGACCGCATCTACCACCTCGATCGCGGCTACGAGCACCTCGATGCCAAACTCGACAGGCTCGGTGCGCGGGTGCGCCGCGTCAGTTGAGATGCATCGCCCTGGGGGCCGCATGGCTACGCGTATTCCAGGTATGCCAGGCCAGAAGGCTCATGAATAAAAGCGTCTGGGCCGTGCATGTTCCAGAGGCCCTGTCCATGCGCCTTCCAGGCTGCCTGCTCGCGGATTTCCGAGTGGTGTCAATGACGCCCGGCGCATGAAATCCGCGTCCGCCGCCTTTCCCGAAATCCGCCCCGGCCAGTCGATCGAGCTGCTCAAGGCACTGCACATCCTCACGCGCGACGGCAAGCTCAACCAGGACAGCCGGCGCAAGCTCAAGCAGGTCTACCACCTCTACCAGTTCATCGAGCCGCTGCTGGAAGCGGCGTTTGCCCGCAACAGCGATCCCTCGCTGGTGGACCACGGCGCCGGCAAATCCTATCTCGGGTTCATCCTCTACGACCTGTTCTTCAAGTCGCGTGACGGCGGGCGCATCGTCGGTATCGAGACGCGGCCGGAACTCGTGGAAAGCGCGCGCCAGCTTGCGGCCGGACTCGGCTTCACGCGCATGGATTTCCTGAACCTGACGGTCGAGCAGTCGATCGCCTCGGGCGAGCTGCCAGCCACAGTCGACATCGTCACTGCGCTGCATGCCTGCAACACTGCAACCGACGACGCGATCCGCTTCGGGCTCGCAAAACAGGCGCAGGCGATGGTGCTGGTGCCCTGTTGCCAGGCCGAGGTGGCGGCCGTCCTGCGCAGGCACAAGAACGCCGCGCTCGGCCGCACGCCGTTGTCCGAGCTTTGGCGCCACCCCTTGCATACGCGGGAGTTCGGCAGCCAGCTCACCAACGCGCTGCGTTGCCTGCAACTCGAGGCGCACGGATACCAGGTGACGGTGACCGAGTTGGTCGGCTGGGAGCATTCGTTGAAGAACGAGCTGATCGTCGCCACACGCACCGGCCAGCCGCGCGGCAACGCGCAGGCACGCATCGGGCAGATCCTGGCCGTACTGGGCATCGAGGAACTCGGCAGCCGCTTTCTCGCCTGAATCTCCAGCCGGCATGGCCCGTGCCGTCTATGGGGTAGAATTCCGTTTTAATTCGCAAGACTTACCGTGAGCGGCATCACCATCGCCCTGTCCAAGGGCCGTATCTTCGACGAAACGCTGCCCCTGCTCGACGCGGCGGGCATCGTGCCGGCGGACAACCCCGAATCCTCGCGCAAGCTGATCATCGGCACCAACCGTGCCGACGTGCGCATCGTCATCGTGCGCGCGAGCGACGTGCCGACCTACGTGCAGTACGGTGCGGCCGATCTCGGCATCGCCGGCAAGGATGTGCTGCTCGAACACGGCGGGGCGGGGCTCTACCAGCCGCTCGACCTCGAAATCGCCAAGTGCCGCATGAGCGTCGCCGTGCCGCAGGGCTTCGACTACGTGCAGGCGGTGCAGCGCGGCGCACGGCTGCGCGTGGCGACCAAGTACATCCACACCGCCCGCGAGCACTTCGCCGGCAAGGGCGTGCATGTCGACCTGATCAAGCTCTACGGCTCAATGGAACTCGCGCCGCTGGCGGGCCTGGCCGAGGCGATCGTCGACCTCGTCTCGAGCGGCGGCACGCTGAAGGCCAACAACCTGGTCGAGGTCGAACAGATCATGCCGATCAGCTCGCGCCTGATCGTCAACCAGGCCTCGCTCAAGGTGAAGCGCGAGGCGCTGCAGCCGGTGATCGACTGCTTCGCCGCCGCCGTGGCGCGACAAGCGAAAGCCTGAGGTAACGCCGAGCATGAGCCTCATCCGCAAACTCTCGACCCGCGATCCCGAATTCCTGCCAACGCTCGACGCACTGCTCGCCTTCGAATCGGGTCAGGACGACAGCATCGAGGCCGCGGTGGCGGAAATCCTCGCCAACGTACGCAACACCGGCGATGCTGCAGTGCTCGAATACACGCGCCGCTTCGACCACGTCGAGGCGACGCACATGGCGCAGCTCGAACTGCCGAAGCGCGAATGGGAGGCCGCCGAGGCTTCGCTGCCGGCTGCGCAGCGCGAGGCGCTCGAACAGGCCGCCGCGCGCGTGGCGATGTATCACGAGCGCCAGCTCGCAGGCTCATGGGACTACAGCGAAGCGGACGGTTCGCGCCTGGGCCAGAAGGTGACGCCGCTCGACCGCGTCGGCCTCTATGTGCCGGGCGGCAAGGCCGCCTATCCGAGTTCGGTGCTGATGAACGCGATTCCGGCCAAGGTGGCTGGCGTCGGCGAGCTGATCATGGTGGTGCCGACGCCGCGCGGCGAGAAGAACGCGTTGGTGCTGGCTGCGGCGCGCATCACCGGCGTCGATCGCATCTTCACCATCGGCGGCGCGCAGGCGGTCGGCGCGCTGGCATACGGCACGCAGACCATTCCGCAGGTGGACAAGATTACCGGGCCGGGCAATGCCTATGTCGCGGCGGCCAAACGGCGCGTGTTCGGTACCGTCGGCATCGACATGGTGGCCGGCCCCTCGGAAGTCCTGATCATCTCCGACGGCCACGGCAACCCGGACTGGGTGGCAATGGACCTGTTCGCGCAGGCCGAGCACGACGAACTCGCGCAGTCGATCCTGTTGTGCACCTCGGCGTCGTTCATCGACGCGGTGGCTGCCAGCATCGGCAAGCTGCTGCCGCAGATGCCGCGCCGCGAGACGATCGCCACCTCGCTCGCCAATCGCGGTGCGCTGATCCACGTCAGCGACCTGGACGAGGCCTGCGCGATTGCCAACCGGATCGCCCCGGAACACCTGGAGCTGTGCATGGACCAGGCCGACCAGTGGATCGACAAGATCCGCCATGCCGGTGCGATCTTCGTCGGCCATTACTCGGTCGAGGCGCTCGGCGACTACTGCGCGGGACCCAACCACGTTCTGCCGACGATGCGCAGCGCGCGCTTCTCGAGCCCGCTCGGCGTCTACGATTTCCAGAAGCGCACCAGCATCATCGAGATGTCCGCTGCGGGTGCCGACCGGCTCGGCCGCATCGCCTCGACGCTGGCGTACGGCGAAGGCCTGCAGGCCCATGCGCGCTCTGCCGAGATGCGCCTGAAGAACTGAGTTTCCGCAACATGGCACTCGATCCCCAGGACCTGATCCGACCGGAAATCCTCGCCCTCAAGGCCTATCATGTCGCCGATCCGAGCGGCATGATCAAGCTCGATGCGATGGAGAATCCCTACCCGCTGCCCGAGGATCTGCGCAAGCTCGCGTCAGGCCTGACGCACGATGCGGCGCTCAATCGCTATCCCGATCCGCAGGCGGAGGGGTTGCGCCACGTCATCCGCACGCGCATGGCTGTGCCCGAAGGCGCGCAGATCCTGTTCGGCAACGGATCGGACGAGATCATCCAGTTGATCGCCATGGCGGTGGCCCGGCCCGGTGCAACGATACTTGCGCCCGAGCCGTCATTCGTGATGTACCGCATGATCGCGACATTCTGCGGCCTGCACTACGTCGGCGTGCCGCTGACCGAGGATTTCGCGCTAGACGCCGACGAGATGGTGCTGCGCATCGAGCAGCACGATCCGGCGGTGGTTTTCATCGCCTATCCGAATAATCCGACCGGCACGCTGTTCGACGCCGAGTCGCTCGCGCGCGTGCTGCATGCCGCATCCGGACTGGTGGTGATCGACGAGGCCTACCACGCCTTTGCCGGATCGAGCTATCTCGGCGAGCTCTTGCGCCACCCCAACCTGCTGGTGATGCGCACGCTGTCCAAGCTTGGCCTGGCGGCGTTGCGTCTCGGCTTCGTCGCGGGGGCGCCGAAATGGCTGGAGCAGATCGACAAGCTGCGCTTGCCCTACAACATCAACAGCCTGACGCAGGCCATCGCGGCAAGACTGGTCGAGAACGTCGATCGGCTCAACGAGCAGGCCGATGCGATCGTCACCGCGCGCGGCCAGCTCTTCCACGCGCTGGCCGACATGCCCGAGGTCCGGGCCTGGCCGTCCCATGCGAACTTCATTCTGTTCCGCGTCTCCGATGCGTTGCGCACTTTCGAACGGATCAAGCGGCATGGCGTGCTGATCAAGAATTTGCATGGTTCGCATCCGATGCTGGACAATTGCCTTCGAGTCACCGTGGGCACGCCCGCGGAGAACGCGACCTTCCTCAATGCCCTGCGAGCCAGTCTCGCTTGATACGCCAGATGCCCATGCGCAAAGCCGAAGTCATCCGCAATACGCTGGAAACGCAGATCCGAGTCGCCATCGACCTCGACGGCACCGGCGTCGGCAATCTTGCGACCGGCGTGCCGTTCCTCGACCACATGCTCGATCAGATCGTTCGCCATGGTCTGATCGACCTCGAAGTCGAGGCCAGCGGGGATCTTCACATCGACGCGCACCACACGGTCGAGGATGTCGGCATCACCATCGGACAGGCGCTGGCGAAGGCGATCGGCGACCGCAAGGGCATTCGTCGCTATGGCCATGCGTACGTGCCGCTGGACGAGGCGCTGTCGCGCGTGGTGGTCGATTTCTCGGGCCGGCCGGGGCTCGAGTTTCATGTCGATTTCACGCGGGCGCGCATCGGCGAGTTCGATGTCGACCTGGTGCGCGAGTTCTTCCAGGGCTTCGTCAATCACGCGCTGGTCACATTGCATGTGGACAATCTGCGCGGCGTGAACGCGCACCATCAGTGCGAGACTGTGTTCAAAGCCTTTGCCCGCGCACTGCGCATGGCGGCCGAACCCGATCCGCGTGCGGCCGGTGCCGTGCCGTCCACCAAGGGCTCACTCTGAGAGCGGGCAAACCGGTGACCACGGTGCCAAGGGCACGCTCGACCTGAACATGAACACGGTAGCGATCGTCGATTACGGAATGGGCAACCTGCGTTCGGTGGCGAAGGCCATCGAGCACGTTGCGCCGGAGGCCTGCATCCTCGTCACGCACGACCCGGCCGCGGTTGCCGCGGCCGACCGTGTGGTGGTGCCGGGGCAGGGCGCCATGCCGGACTGCATGCGCGAACTCGAAATGCGCGGCTTGCGCGGGGCGGTCGTCGCCGCGGCGGCAGCCAAACCCTTTCTCGGCATCTGCATCGGCCTGCAGATGCTTTTTGAATCGAGCGAGGAAGGCAACGTGTCGGGTCTCGGCATCTTTCCTGGCAACGTGCGCCGTTTTCCGGCGCCTGCCATGGTCGGTGCGGACGGCACGCGCCTGAAGGTCCCCCACATGGGCTGGAATCAGGTGCGGCAGTCGCGCGAGCATGCACTTTGGCAGGGCATTGCCGACCTGGAGCGCTTCTATTTCGTGCACAGCTATTATGTGGTTCCGGACGATCCGGGGCTCGCGGCAGGTCGCACAAATTACGGTGTCGACTTTACCGCTGCGGTGGCTCAGGATAATATTTTCGCTGTCCAGTTCCATCCGGAAAAAAGCGCGCAGGCAGGACTTGCGCTCCTCGGCAACTTCATGCGCTGGAAACCCTGATTCGGACTGCCTTCTGCATTCGCGAGTCATTCTTCCGACCTTACGCCCAAATCTGCATCATGCTGCTGATACCCGCTATCGATCTGAAGGACGGACACTGCGTTCGCCTCAAACAGGGCGACATGACCGATGCGACGGTCTTTTCCGAGGATCCCGTCGCCATGGCGCGGCACTGGCTCGCCGCAGGCGCGCGCCGCCTGCATCTGGTCGACCTCAACGGGGCCGTCGCCGGCAAGCCCAAGAACGAGGCGGTGATCAAGAAGATCGTCGCCGCCGTCGGCGAGGACGTTCCGATTCAGCTGGGCGGCGGTCTGCGCGACCTCGACACCATCGAGCGCTACCTCGATGACGGCGTGAGCTACGTGATCATCGGCACCGCCGCCGTGAAGAACCCCGGTTTTCTCCATGACGCCTGCGTCGCTTTCCCGGGGCACATCATCGTCGCGCTCGATGCCAAGGACGGCAAGGTGGCAACCGACGGCTGGTCCAAGATGACCGGCCACGACGTGGTCGACCTGGCGAAGAAATTCGAGGACTACGGCGTCGAGGCCGTGCTCTATACCGACATCGGCCGCGACGGCATGCTCAACGGCGTCAACGTCGAAGCGACGGTGAAGCTGGCGCAGGCATTGCGCATTCCGGTTATTGCCAGCGGCGGCATTGCCGACCTGAAGGACATCGATCGCCTCTGCGCCGTCGAGGACGAAGGCATCATGGGGGCCATCACGGGGCGCGCGATCTACGAAGGAACGCTCGATTTCCGTGCGGCGCAGGCGCGCGCCGATGAACTCGGCGGCGACGGCTCCGAATAATCCTCCAAGGCCGCAAGCTGGCCAGACTGCCCCGAACATGCTGGCCAAACGCATCATCCCCTGCCTCGACGTCAACGCCGGCCGCGTGGTCAAGGGCGTGAACTTCATCGGCCTGCGCGATGCCGGTGACCCGGTCGAGATCGCTCGCCGCTATGACGCGCAGGGTGCAGACGAGCTGACTTTCCTCGACATCACGGCGAGTTCCGACGACCGCGACATCATCCTGCATGTGGTGGAGCAGGTTGCCGAACAGGTGTTCATCCCGCTTACGGTGGGTGGCGGCATCCGTGCGGTCGAGGACGTGCGCCGCCTGCTCAATGCCGGCGCAGACAAGGTCAGCATGAACACCGCCGCAGTGCAGAACCCGCAGCTCGTCGCCGACGCCAGCGGCAAGGTCGGATCGCAATGCATCGTCGTCGCGATCGACGCCAAGCGCGTTTCGGCTGATGGCGAGACCCCGCGCTGGGAGGTGTTCACTCACGGCGGCCGCAAGCCGACCGGGCTGGATGCGGTGTCCTGGGCGCAACGGGTGCAGGCGCTCGGCGCGGGCGAAATCCTGCTCACCAGCATGGATCGCGATGGCACCAAGATCGGATTCGACATACCGCTGACCCGGGCCGTTGCTGATGCAATCGATATCCCGGTGATCGCCAGCGGTGGAGTCGGCACGCTGGCCCATCTGGCGGACGGTGTGTCGGAAGGCCATGCGGATGCGGTACTCGCGGCGAGCATCTTTCACTACGGCGAACATACGGTTGGCGAGGCGAAAGCCTTCATGCGTGCCCGCGGCATCGAGGTGCGCTGATCATGAGCACCAAGGAATGGCTCAAGCAGGTGGTATGGGACGATCAGGGCCTGGTGCCGGTGATCGCGCAGGAAGCCGCAACCGGCGACGTGCTGATGTTCGCGTGGATGAACCGTGAAGCGCTCGAGCGCACGGTGTCATCGGGCGAGGCAGTCTACTGGTCGCGATCGCGCCGCAAACTCTGGCACAAGGGCGAGGAATCGGGGCATATCCAGAAGGTGATCGAGTTGCGTATGGATTGCGACAACGACGTGCTGCTGCTGAAGGTCGAGCAGCTCGGCGACATCGCCTGCCACACCGGCCGCCACAGCTGCTTCTTCCATCGTCTCGCAGACGGCAAGTGGGAGGCGGTTGAACAGGTGCTCAAGGATCCCGGCGAGATCTACAAGTCCTGAACCACAGAATTATTCGCATTGATGGAGTCTTTGATGATCGATCTGGAAGTGATACACCGCGTGCAGGCCACGCTGACCGAGCGCAAGAACGCCGACCCCGAGTCCAGCTATGTGGCCGGGCTCTACGCCAAGGGCACCGACGCGATCTGCAAGAAGGTCGCCGAAGAGGCGGCGGAAACCATCATGGCGGCGAAGGACGGCGATCGCCTGCACCTGGTGTGGGAAGTGACCGACCTGTGGTTCCACTGCATGGTCCTGCTGGCGCAGTTCGGCCTGTCGGTCGATGACGTGATGTCCGAGTTCCGTCGCCGCGAGGGGATTTCGGGTGTCGACGAAAAGAAAAGCCGCACCGCGGGCTAGAGTCCAAACGTAACGGAACGCAGGCAGGCGGGGAGAGGAAGCGATGGACAACTGCATTTTCTGCAAGATCGTGCGCGGCGAGATTCCCTCGAAGAAGGTCTACGAGGACGACGACATCTTCGCCTTCCACGACATCCGGCCGCATGCCCCGGTGCACTTCCTGGTCATTCCGAAGCGTCACGTCGAATCGCTGGCCGAATGCACCGACGCCGACGCCGGCCTGCTCGGCGGGATGATGGCGGCCATCCCGAAACTGGCGCGCGAGCAGGGGCTGAACGACGGCTTCCGCACCATTGTCAACACGGGACGGGTGGGTCGGCAGGAGGTGTATCATCTGCACATTCACGTCCTCGGTGGCCCGGAGCCGATCCCGGGCCCGATGGTCGGACATTAGGAGTTCATCATGGGTTCGTTCAGCATTTGGCACTGGTTGATCGTTCTGGTCATCGTGATGCTGGTATTCGGTACCAAGAAGCTGCGCAACATCGGGGCCGACCTCGGCGGCGCGGTGCGCGGATTCAAGGACGGCATGAAGGAGGGCGACAAGGCCGCCGAAGTGCCGCCGCAGGTTGGCAACACGATCGACGTCGAAGTGAAGGAAAAGACCCGATCCTGATCGGCAGTGCGACCCCGGGGGCGCGGGGTCGCCCGTCTTCCCGAGGCAGGCCGCCCCGACCGAACGCCGCTTGTTCAGCGCCCTTCCTGTCCCGACCCAGCTACCGCAGACCTAGTCCATGTTCGACATCGGCTTTTCCGAGTTGATGCTGATTGCCGTCGTGGCACTCGTGGTGCTCGGGCCCGAACGCCTGCCCAAGGTCGCGCGTACCGCCGGCCACCTGCTCGGCCGGCTCCAGCGCTACGTCAACGACGTCAAGGCGGACATCAACCGCGAGATCCAGCTCGAAGAGCTCAAGAAGATGCGCCTGGAGATGGAGAATTCCGCGCGCGATCTCGAAACCACGGTCAGTAAGCAACTGACGGCAGTCGAATCCGATCTCAACCGTTCCTTGTCCGGCGAAACGCCAGCCGAACACGCGCCGCCTGCTTCCGCCGACGTGGCCGCGACCCTGCCTGACCCCCTGGCTGAGCCGACCCTGCACGCGGGGCCGCTGCCGGAGATGACGCCGCAGGTGGCCGAGCCCTCGCCGCAGATGGAGCTGGGCTTGGAAAGCGCCCCGCGCCCGGCGGCCGGCCAACCCTGACATGAGCACTGGCAACGAAGAAACCTTCATCTCGCATCTGGTCGAGTTGCGCGACCGGCTGCTGCGCGCCTTCGGCGCGGTGCTCCTGGTGTTCATCTGCCTGATGCCGTTCGCCGGCCAGATCTACGATCTGCTGGCACAGCCGATGATCCATACGCTGCCGGAAGGCACCAAGATGATCGCAACCGGCGTGGTGACGCCGTTCTTCGTGCCGGTCAAGGTGACGCTGATGGTGGCCTTCGTCTTTGCCCTGCCGGTGGTGCTCTACCAGGCATGGGCCTTCGTCGCGCCGGGCCTTTATGCGCACGAAAAGAAGCTGGTGCTGCCGCTGGTCGTTGCCAGCACTGTGTTGTTCATCCTCGGCATGGCGTTCTGTTATTTCTTCGTCTTCAACACCGTGTTCAAGTTCATTGCCGAATTCGCGCCCAAGAGCATCACGCCGGCGCCGGACATCGAGCAATACCTGGCATTCGTGATGACGATGTTCGTGGCCTTCGGCGTCACCTTCGAGGTGCCGGTGGTGGTGATCGTGCTGGCGCGTTTCGGCATCGTGCCGCTGGAGAAGATGCGGGAGGCGCGACCCTACGTGATCGTGGGGGCCTTCATCATCGCCGCGGTCGTTACGCCGCCCGACGTCATGTCGCAGATCCTGCTTGCGGTGCCCTTGTGTCTGCTCTACGAGCTCGGCTTGATCGTCGCCCGCTTCGTCAAGCCTCGAACCGCCGAGACGGCGCCGGAAAGCTCGACCGGGTAACCGGCATCTTCTTGGGAGGCTGGCCGGAAACCCGCATGGACTGGACGTCTTGGGGCATGCCGGCCTACGGGGTAATGACCATGCGGCAGTGGTGGCTATGCCCTGAAGACCGCCAATCCATGCGACCCCCAGGGGAGGTGTCGCAAGAACCTCGTTCAGCCCTCGTTGCGCAGCGCGGGACGCTTGCCGATCTGCACGTCCATTTCGCGCACCTGGCGGTCGCGCAGCACGCGTACCTTTGTCGACGCGCCGGGCGGCAGCGACGCCACCAGGTCGAGCATCGAGTGGCTGTCCCGCACCGACTTGTCGGCGACGCCGACCAGCACATCGCCGGGGCGGATGCCTGCCGCGTCGGCCGGCCCGCCGCGCATCACGCCGGCGATCAGTGCGCCTTCGGTGGTCGACAGGCCGAACGACTCAGCCAGTTCCGGCGTGATCTCCTGCACTTCGACGCCAATCCACCCGCGCGTGACTGAGCCGGTGCGGATGATCTGGTCCATCACGCTGCGCGCCAGCGTGACCGGAATCGCGAAACCGATGCCGAGCGAGCCGCCGGAACGGGAGTAGATCGCGGTGTTGATGCCGATCAGGTTGCCGTTGGAATCGACCAATGCGCCGCCGGAATTGCCGGGGTTGATCGCCGCGTCTGTCTGGATGAAGTCCTCGAAGGTGTTGATGCCCAGCGACGTGCGCCCCAGCGCGCTGACGATGCCCATGGTGACCGTCTGCCCGACGCCGAACGGATTGCCGATTGCCAGCACGACGTCGCCGACATGCGCCGAACCGGCAGGCGCGAGCGTCACCGCAGACAGCGCGTCGACCGATTGCACCTTGAGCACGGCAAGGTCGGTATCCGGATCCACGCCCACCGTCCGGGCGCGTAGCTTTCGCCCATCATTGAGCGCGACTTCGATCTCGTCGGCCGCTTCGATGACGTGGTTGTTGGTCAGGATGTAGCCCTCGGGACTGACGATTACGCCGCTGCCGAGGCCGGACGTGCGCTGTGGCCGCGAGTCGAAGCGGTCGCCGAAGAAGTGCCGGAACAGGGGGTCGTTGGCAAACGGCTGGCGCTGCGGCTTCACCTCCTTGCTGGTGAAGATATGAACCACCGAGGGCAGGGCCTTACCGGCAGCGGCAGCATAGGAAACCGACTTCATTTCGTCGGACGTGACGGTCGTCGCGACGGCCGGCGCCGCCACCTTCGGCAGGGCGGCAGGCGGAACGCTCGGCGCGAGCGTCACGATCTGGGGTGTTTGAGATATCCATTCGGGCTTCAGGGTCGAAACCACGAACAGCAGGGCCAGTGCAACGGTGACGGCCTGCGCGAAGATCAGCCACAAGCGGCGCATAATTCAGAGCGGAACTCGAGAGGACGAAAGGGATTCGGTGGCGCAGATGCAGCGAGATGAGCTTCGACGATACCTGAATGATCTGCTGGATGCCTCACGCTTCAGGGATTATTGCCCAAACGGCCTGCAAGTGGAAGGTCGAGGCGAGATTGTCCGCGCGGTTTGCGGCGTCACGGCCAGCCTCGCACTGCTCGACGCGGCCATCGAGCGTGATGCCGACGCCATCATTGTGCATCACGGCTGGTTCTGGCGCGGTGAGGATGGCACCGTGACCGGCACGCGCAAGTCGCGGCTGGCGCGCCTGCTCGCGCATGACATCAACCTGTATGCCTATCACCTGCCGCTCGACGCGCACCCCGATCTCGGCAACAACGCCGGCCTTGCGCGTGCAATGGGCTGGCAAACAACCGGCCGATTCGGCGATCAGGACATCGGCTGCGTCGGCGAGCCTTCGGGTGGGGCCCTGTTATCGGCGCGGGCGCATTGTGACCAGATCGCGGCGCGCCTCGGTCGCGAAGCGATGCTGGTCGGCGACGCCACGCGCAAGCCGGTGCGCGTGGCGTGGTGCACCGGCGGCGCGCAGGGTTTGTTCGAGCAGGCGATCGCCGCTGGGGCCGAGATGTTCGTGAGCGGGGAAATTTCCGAGCAGACTGTACATCTGGCGCGGGAGTCCGGCGTGCCGTTCATCGCTGCCGGGCATCATGCAACAGAGCGCTTCGGCGTTCGGTCCCTGGGTGAGCATTTGACCCGGAACGCAGGCATTGCCTGCGAATTTATCGATATCGACAACCCGGTCTGATCGATCGGTGCCTTACGCTATCAGCCAGCCGCGGATTGTGCGCCGCTGATGTGTCGGGATTCGAGAATGCCGACCAGCGTCGCGATATCGTCGGCAATCGAAAGCGGGAAACCGCTGCGCGTGCCCTCGCGATTGTCGAGCAGGTAGTTCTGCAGAAGTTCCAGGCAGCCACGCGACGGCCAGCTCGCGATCACTTCCTGGATCAGGTGCGGCATGCCCTCAATCGAGGTGCGCGACAGTTCTCGTCCGTAGTCGCTCCAGCTGACCGACTGCACATTGAAGTTCTGGTGGAATTGATCCATTACGGCGTCGAATTCCTTCTGCATGCCTGCGCCGTGGTAGATCTCGAGCAGCCTCAACCAGGGACGGATCGCCTGTTTGGGATTGCTGTGGATGTAATCGGTCAAAGTCTGTGCCGCGCCCTGGACGCGGCCGAAGGAGAGCATGATTTCCGCCAGCTCGAGCGCGGAGTCGTGCTCGGCGACTGCAATCTTGGATTCCGGTTCGGACGGCTGTTCCAGTTCGAGTTCCAGCGGCGTGGCGAGTTCGACACGCTGTGTCGGAACCTGCTGCGCCAGCGTCTTTTCGACCGCCGGCACGGACGGCGGGATTTCCGTTTCGACCGGCTCTGGAACGGGCTCGACATCAGGGGCAAACCCGTCGTCGGCCGATTGGCGGCGGCGCCACCACCACAGCGCGCCAAGCAGCGCAAGGACGGCAGCGATGCCGCCATAAACCCTCCAGTCGATTCCTTCGTCCTCGACAAATGTTTTCGTTGCAGGCTTGGGAGCGACCTTGGTTGTTTCGACGGCGGATTGGGCTGGCGCTGGAGCCGGAGCGGACTCCGCCGCGGTTGCCGAGGCAGCCGGCGGTGCCGACGGACCCGCCGTTGCGGCGCCGCTGGCGCCCCTGATCTGCTGGTCGAGACGCGACATGTCTCCCTGGAGCTTCTCCAGGTAATCCTCCATGTTGCGAATTTTTTCGGCCAGTGCGAGCGAAGCGATGATCTTCTCGTCGAGTTGGGCGATCAGGCGTTGTTCCTGTCTCAGCTTTTCGCGCTGTTCCTCGCTCAGCCCGCGCGACCGCGTATCGTTGAGCAAGGTCGAGAACTTCAGCCCGGATTCGCTGGCCGAACCGGAGGCAACCATCAGCCGATCTTCGCTGTTTCTTACCGGCTCCGGCCGCCGGGCCGACGGGCGGGATTCGGCAGTGGCTTGGGCGTCCCGCGGCGCGCGAACTTCGCCGGACGTGCGCGGAGCGGGCGGCCGCGCTGCCCGAGTCGGGGCGGGCGTCCGTGTTCCGCTTCCCGGCAGCATCAGGGTTTCGCCCGCAGGCAGCGGGTGATTGGCGGGGTCCGTGACGGTTGCGAACAACCGCGGATTGGCGCGTATCGTCTCGCGCACGAAACTTTTCTGGCTACGTGCGCTGTCGGGGAACAAGGCGGCCGCGATGCTGGCGAGCGTTTCGCCCGCGACGATGGTCCAGCCGCCGCGGTCGTCGTTGCTATTTCCGGGGGCAACCTCTACGGCCGTCGACCGTCCCGGCGCATTCGGGGTCGGCGCATGTGTCGACGCAGCACTTGGCAGTTCGACAGGCGGCTGCGGCATCATCGCGAATTCGCGACGCACCTCGGCCCCGCAGCCGAGTCGCAGGCCGAGCATGTAAATCGGTTGGGTCACCACTTCGTTGGACTCGACGATCAGGGCAGGGCGCACCCCGCCCTTGACCCGCAACCGCGCGCTGCGCACCCAAGGCAGGTCATCGCCACCGTCGCCGGGCGACAGCCGAATGCAGGACGGGTCTATCGGTTCGTCGTCGGCATGCAGGCGCAATTCGATGCGCAGGCGCTCGCCGAGCCGGGGCTGATCGACGATCTCGCCGATGCCAAGTGCATGCCCTTCCATCGAGATGAAAGCGAGCGCAAGACCGGGCAGGAGACGGCTACGAAGCATGCTTTTGCATTCTTTATGAACTTTATCGCCCGAATCGATGCTTGCGTAATACCGATCATCCGGACTCCACCACGCATTATAGGCCCGGTGGTTGCGCAATCGCCGCGCAATATTACCGAAAATCACAAGTAAACACGCGGGGTTGCGTCGGGATTCCAGAATTCATGCGAACATCCGGCCGATCCGGATGGCGTGCCGCCGCAAGTGTGGCGCGCGGACTCTTCGGAGCCCTCGACCTATTTGGCACGGCCGTGCCGTCGTCCGGAGAGTCCGCGGGGAGCCGGTTCGCATCCCGTGACATCATTCATGAGGTTGGCGTTGCATGGAAACTGGTCGGTCGCTTGTCCCCTGGGTTGCGCTGGGCGTGGTATCGGTTGCCTTGGCGGTTTCCGGCGTTCACCCTCACGACCGCCTGACCTGGTTGCTCGAGGTGGCGCCTGTTGTGATAGGGATTCCGTTGCTGCTTGCCACGGGCCGCACCTTTCCATTGTCTCATCTGCTCTATGCGCTGCTTGCGATCCATGCCTTGATTCTGATCTACGGGGGCGCCTACACCTACGCGCGCGTGCCACTTGGGTTCTGGATGCAGGATTGGCTCGATCTCGCGCGCAATCCATACGACCGACTCGGCCACTTCGCGCAGGGCTTCGTGCCTGCGATTGCGGCCCGCGAGATCCTGTTGCGCCGCTCGCCTTTGCGCCCCGGCAAATGGCTCGCCTTTCTGGTTGTCTGCGTCTGCCTCGCGATCAGCGCGACCTACGAGTTGATCGAGTGGCTGTCGGCGGTAATCATGGGACAGGGGGCCGACGAGTTTCTTGGCACCCAGGGTGATTCCTTCGACACCCAGGCCGACATGGCGATGGCCTTGTTGGGGGCGGTGATTGCGCAGGCTGTCCTTGCCCGCCGGCACGATCGGGATCTGACGCGACTCGCGCTCATGCGAGGGTGAAGTAGAAGGTAGCGCCACATCCGGTTGCGCCCTCGGCCCAGATCCTGCCGCCGTGACGCTGGATGATGCGCGCAACCGTCGCCAATCCAATGCCCGTTCCGGGGTATTCGGACGGCCGATGCAGGCGACTGAACGGGCGAAACAGCAGCGGGTAGTTGTCCATGTCGAACCCCGCACCGTTGTCGCTGACGAAATATTGTCGTTCGCCGTCGAGGTTCCGAGATCCGACCTCGATGCGTGCTTCCGGTGCATGTCCGGTGAACTTCCACGCATTGCCGATCAGGTTGGATATCGCGATTTGCATCAACCCGCGGTCTGCCGATGCGGGCGGGATGTCGCCGATGGTCACGACGACATTGCGTCCGGGTTCGATCTCGGCGAGTTCCGCGAGGATGACCTTTGCCATCGCCGCAATATCGACGCGCGACTTGCGCATCGGAACACGGGAGATCCGCGCCAGGTCGAGCAACTCGTCGATCAGATCGCCCATCCTGACCGTTGCGCTGGCGATCCGCCTCAGGTACTCCCGGGCGGTGTCGTCTAGACGATCGCCATAGTCTTCTGTGAGCAAGCTCGCGAAGCCATTGATTCCGCGCAGCGGCGAGCGCAGGTCGTGCGACACGGAGTAGCTGAAACTCTCGAGTTCGCGCAATGATGTTTCAAGCTCCGCGGTGCGGCTGCGGACCCGTTCTTCCAGATCGAGATTGAGTTCGCGCAAAGCCGCCTCGGCCGAGCGCAGGGCCACCTCGGCAGCCTTGCTTTCCGTCACGTCGCGCATGACGATGCAGAGGTAGGGGCGCCCGCGCAGTTCGATGCGGACGGCAGACACCAGAGCGTCCATCAATCTCCCGTCGGCATGCCGCAAACCGGCCTCGCGGTTCCGGACGACGCCATGGCGCGTGACGTCCCGAACCAGTTGGGCCCGATCATCCGGATCGTTCCAGACGCCGGTCGTCAGGGCCGGCTTGCCAAGCACATCCTGCAGCGCGAAACCGGTCGTGGTCTCGAAAGCCGGGTTGGCGTCCACGATGACGCCGCTCTCGAAATCGCTGATCGCGACGGCATCCGGCATGGCGAGAAACGTGCGCGAGAATTTTTCGTCGGACTCACGCAAAGCCTGTTCGATGCGCAGACGCTGGATTGTCGTGATGATGATGTCTGCGCACGCACGCAGCAGCGCGATCTCCTGGGCGTTCCACTCGGCTACAGCAGTCGTTCGCCCCACTACGATTGCCCCGACGACTTCGGATCCGAGAATCAGCGGAACACCGAGCGTCGACTCGATGCCGAATGCGTCGAACAGGATGCGGAGCTGGGCTGCGGTTTCTGGAATGCTCTGCCGCTCCGAGGCGATTGAAGCATTCTTGCCGAACAGCGCTTTGCGATTCGAAGGATCGACGAAATCCGCCAGCGGCAGATCTTGCAGCGTTTCCCGCACGGCAACCCGGGCAGGGTCGCAGTACTCGTGGGAAACGCCGAAACGGCTGCCGTCGGACGATAGCAGGATGACTACGGCGCGTTCAGCCGCAAGATACTCGGCCAAACGGCAAAGTGCCCCCTCGATGCTCGTGTCCAGCAAGTTGGACGGTGTTCTAAGCAGATTGCTTGCGACTTCTCCAACGAGCGACTCGAACTGCAAGCGACGGCTCATCTGGAGGTGGAGTTTTCGTCGTTCGTGCGCGGTCGAAAACAGGTTTGCAACGGCAGTCGTGGTCTGGATGTCCTGGCGGCTCCAGTGTCCGTTGCCGGCTTCGCGGGCCAGGATCAGCATCCCGAGACTTTCCGACCCGTGAGCGAGTCGTGCGCAAAGGAGGGACGATGCGCCGCGAGACCTCAGCCACTCTAGCCCGGCAAAGTCTTCGGATGAGGGCGGGTTCGCGGCGGGCAGTTCGATGGCATGGGCCTCGGCAACCTTTCGACGCAACCAGTCGATAACCCCTGCCGGCGGCATTTGGTCACGTGCGATGAACTCCTGGTCGGGACGCTGCGACCAAGTGCAGCTTTCGCACCAGTCGATACGATCTCCGGCGACGAACAAGGCGGCACCGAAATCGGCTGCGAGGCAGTCGCACAATTCGCCCATTGATTGGGCTGTCGCGACATGCAGGTCATCGTCTGCCGCATGCACGAATCTAACGGCAATCGAGGCGAGCAGGGACGACGTGTCCGACGGCGTCCCTCGGACCGGAGGCGCCGCGCAGGGTCCGCTGAGCTTTCGCGCCGGCTTGTTCCGGAGTGCGGCCGCAGAAGGCGGGGCATCTGCAATCTCGCGCAGGGGGGGGCCAGGTTTCCGAGATTTCTGTTTCGTCACGCGGTTGCAAAAACTACCGGTAGAAAGCTCACGTTCGAATGGAAAAAGGCGACGACAGGGTTTTTGGCATGGTATCGCCGATGAAGAATGTTCGACACTGTCGTCAACGTCGCACACGTGCGGCATCGGTCGAAATCCAAGATTCGTAAGCCCGGGGGCTTCGCGTTGAGTCCGGACCACGGCATCATCAGGCTTTTTACGGCCCTTCGAGAAATAACTTGAGCCATCCACTTCGTAACCGCCATCTGCTGCGGCGCTGGTTGCTGAATCTATTCAGGGCGTTGCATATTGCCGGCCTCGTCGGTACCGGCGCCGGTCTGCTCGGGGCGGACGCGAGCCTTGGTTTTCCCTGTTTGCTGCTCGGCTCTGGAATCGCGATGGTGGTGCTCGATATGCTGACCAACCCTGATTACCTCCGGCAGGTCGCCGGCGGCTGGGTTGCCGCCAAGCTGGTTTTGGTCGCATGGCTGGCTCTCGACGCGGACCACGCGCCGGTCCTGTTCTGGCTGATCCTGTTTCTGTCGGTCCTCGTCGCCCACGCACCCGCGGGATTTCGGCACCGATCCTGGCGATTGATGAAGGGTGGCCAATGATGCCGCGGTGCACAATTCGTATCGCCCTGTGGTAGAATCGCGAGCTTGTCACAGGCGCCTGCTTACGGGGCAGGATCAGGCCTCGCTACTCAAACCCAGAGTTCGAACCGCACGCCCATGCCGTTTCCGCTGACTGTCGCGAAGCGTTTCCGCTTTATGAAGCGATCCTCCGCGTTTGCTGCGCGGGAACATCGGCTCAGTCGTGCGTCCGCTCTTTCCGGAACCGCCGCCCTGTCCGACCGGGCAATCTCCGACGGTCTTTGTGGCGTTCTCATGGAACTCGCTTCAGACCGAACACTCGGACGGGCGCCGCGATGTCGCGCTGATCAGGTGCCGACCTCGTGGTGCACCGGAGGGCATGTTCGACCGGGTAATTTGGCGCTGTTTCGCCAGCGAAGGGAATTGGGGAGTGCGCTGATGATCTCGCAGGCACGACCGGTGTCGGTTCGCCCTTGCTCATTTGGTGTCATTTCCAGGAATCCACGACGGGGACAGTCCGGCGCCCGTACGTTCGCCGGCATCGCGGAGAAGTGAGCGGCCAGAGATTCACACAATGAACCTGCCGCATTCACAGACCGGCGCGGAAGCCCGAGGGATTCGACCGCAGCCGGCGTCTATCAACGAAGCTTTGATCAGCAAGGAACACGCATGAAAATCCATGAGTATCAGGCGAAGGAAATTCTGCGCAAGTTTGGTGTTACCACACCGAACGGCATTCCGTGCTTTTCCGTCGACGAGGCGGTGAGCGCAGCGCAGAAACTGGGGGGGAAGATCTGGGTCGTCAAGGCGCAGATCCATGCCGGCGGGCGTGGCAAAGGAGGCGGTGTCAAGGTCGCCAAGTCGCTCGACGAGGTCAAGTCCTACGCAAGCTCGATTCTCGGCATGCAACTCGTGACGCATCAGACCGGACCTGATGGTCAGAAGGTGCGACGCCTGTTGATCGAGGAAGGCGCCGATATCAAGAAGGAATACTATGTCGCTGCGCTGACCGATCGTGCAACCCAGAAGGTTGCGATGATGGCCTCGAGCGAAGGCGGCATGGACATCGAGGAAGTCGCCCACAAGACGCCGGAAAAGATCATCAAAGTCTTCGTCGATCCGCTCGTCGGTTTGACCGATGCACAGGCGCTCGAACTTGCCAAGGGCATTGGCGTCCCTGAAGCATCGCAGGCACAGGCCGTCGACGCGTTCAAGAAGCTCTATACCTGCTACATGGAAACCGATGCCTCGCTGGCCGAGATCAATCCGCTGATCCTCGAAGGCAACGGCAACATCAAGGCGCTCGACGCCAAGTTCAATTTCGATTCGAATTCGCTGTTCCGCCATGAGGATATCGTCGCTTTCCGCGACCTGGACGAGGAAGATCCGGCGGAGATTGAGGCTTCCAAGTTCGATCTCGCCTACATCTCGCTCGACGGCAACATCGGTTGCTTGGTCAATGGCGCCGGCCTTGCGATGGCGACGATGGACACGATCAAGCTCTATGGTGCAGAGCCGGCCAACTTCCTCGACGTCGGTGGCGGCGCCACGACCGAGAAGGTGACCGAAGCTTTCAAGATCATGCTCAAGAACCCCAAGGTCAAGGGCATCCTCGTCAACATCTTCGGCGGCATCATGCGTTGCGACACCATCGCAACCGGCGTCGTTGCTGCGGCCAAGGAAGTGCACCTTTCGGTGCCGCTGGTGGTGCGCATGAAGGGGACCAACGAGGACCTGGGCAAGAAAATCCTTGCAGAGTCCGGCCTGCCGATCATCGCGGCCGACACCATGGCCGAGGCCGCCGAGAAGATCGTCGCGGCCGTCAAGTAACCCGGGGGAAACGAATAATGTCGATTCTGATCAACAAGGACACCCGGGTCATCACCCAGGGCATCACCGGCAAGACCGGGCAGTTCCACACCGAGAAGTGCCAGGAGTATGCCAACGGAAAGAACTGCTTCGTTGCCGGCGTCAACCCGAAGAAAGCTGGTGAGAAGATCTTCGATATCCCGATCTTCGCGTCGGTGAAGGAAGCCAAGGCGCAGACCGGTGCGACGGTGTCGGTTATTTACGTGCCCCCTGCCGGTGCGGCCGCGGCAATCTGGGAGGCCTGCGAAGCGGATCTCGATCTGGCGATCTGCATCACGGAAGGCATTCCGGTGCGTGACATGCTGGTCGTGCGCAACAAGATGAAAGCCAAGGAGGCTGCGGGCGGCAAGAAGACGCTTCTGCTGGGGCCGAATTGTCCGGGCCTGATTACACCGGACGAAATCAAGATCGGCATCATGCCGGGCCATATTCACCGCAAGGGGCGTATCGGTGTAGTCTCCCGCTCGGGGACGCTGACCTATGAGGCGGTTGCGCAGCTGACAGAGATAGGACTGGGACAGTCGTCTGCAGTTGGTATTGGAGGCGATCCGATCAATGGACTCAAGCACATCGACGTGATGAAGGCGTTCAACGACGACCCCGACACCGATGCAGTGATCATGATCGGGGAAATTGGTGGTCCGGATGAGGCCGAAGCGGCGCAATGGTGCAAGGCCAACATGAAGAAGCCGATCGTCGGCTTCATCGCGGGGGTCACGGCGCCGGCCGGCAAGCGCATGGGCCATGCCGGGGCGCTGATTTCGGGCGGCGCCGATACGGCCGATGCCAAACTCGCGATCATGGAAGAGTGTGGCTTCAAGGTGACGCGCAATCCGTCGGAAATGGGGCGCCTGCTGAAGTCGCTGCTCTGAATCCGGCGGACGCGCCGCTCGAGAAGCCCGCCCTGTGCGGGCTTCTTTTTTGTTGCAGAGCGTGCCTGGTGACCTCCGCAGTGCGGGTTTTCCCGATTCACGGGTGCGACACGCTGGTTTCCAATAAAATCGCGCACGGGTCGCGTTGACCATCACTATCGGGAATCAGTAAAGATGCTGGAGTTTGGAACACCCCAGTTCTGGGTGGCGGCAGTGGAGATCATCCTCATCAACATCGTCCTGAGCGGCGATAATGCAGTGGTGATTGCTCTCGCATGTCGAGATTTGCCACCGAAGCAAAAGAAGCTCGGTATTTTTTGGGGCATATTCGGGGCGGTGATATTGCGCGTGGTTCTGACCTATTTTGCGGTCGGACTGCTCCAGCTTCCATGGCTCAAGGTGATCGGCGGCGTTCTTTTATTCTGGATCGGAATCAAGCTTCTCGTTCCGGAGGCGGATGACGGCTCGGAAGTTGCCGCGAGCGAGCATTTGATGGGGGCGATCCGAACCGTGATTGTGGCCGATCTCGTCATGAGCCTGGACAATGTGATCGGCGTTGCCGCTGCGGCCAAGGGTAGTCTCGTGCTGCTCGTCTTCGGATTGGCGGTGAGCATTCCGCTGATCGTGCTCGCCAGCCAGCTGATCATGAAGCTGATGGAACGATATCCGATAGTCGTCACGCTTGGTGCCGGTTTGCTAGGGTTCGTAGCCGGGGAAATGATCGTTGAAGACCAACTCCTCCATGCCTGGGTCGAGCCTTACATGCCCGGTCTGGCGACAATCTCCGGTATTGCGGGCGCCGCCTGCGTCGTCGCCATAGGCCACGTGCTGGCTCGACGCAGCCGGGGCGTCGTGGAACGCGAGGTACTTTGAGCGGAACTTGGTGCGATGGCGCTATTTCTCAGCGAATCAGACGTCGAACAACTGGTCGACATCGCGCTTGCCCTTGATGCCGTCGAGGCGGCCCATCGCGCGCATGGGGAGGGAACGGCGATCGATGTTCCGCGTCAACGGACTCGCTTGCCGTCGGCGACGATGCACATTCTGCAGGGCGCGTTGCCGTCCGAAGGTGTGCTCGGTTACAAGGTGTACACGTCCAGCCGAGAAGGGAACCGATTTCAGGTTCACCTTTATGACCAGAAGACTGGTCGCCAGCTCGCCGTCATTGAGGCGAATCTCCTCGGAATGATGCGGACTGGCGCAATGGGCGGCCTGTCGATCAAGTGGTTGGCACGCGAGAATGCACGCGTGCTGGGGGTTTTCGGCTCGGGCTGGCAAGCCCGCAGCCAGATCGAGGCCGCGTGTCTTGTTCGCCCGATCAGCGAGGTCAAGGTCTACTCACGCGACAGAGGCAGGCTCGAGCGGTTTTGCGACGAAATGACCCGGAGAATGAAATGTCCGGTCTGTCCAGCGCAGAACCCGGAGGAGGTCGTCCGCGGGTCAGATGTGATCATAACGATCACGACCGCGACGAACCCTCTTTTTGTGGCCGATTGGGTTGCCGAAGGCGCGCATATTGTCGCTGCCGGCTCGAATTCTTTGATTCGCCGCGAAATCGATGAAGCAACGATCCGGCGGGCATCCGCGGTGGTCGTTGACTCGAGGGCAACCGCATTGCGTGAAGCGGGCGACCTGTTGCCTGCTCTCGAGAAGGGACGTCTGTGCGAGGGGCAGCTGATCGAAATCGGTGAGATTATCGCGGGATGCCGCGTCGGTCGTCGGAAATCCTCGGATATCACGCTCTTCGAGTCCCAGGGGATGGCCGTTCAGGACGTCGCGCTGGGCATGCGCGTGCTGGAGCTTGCGCGGGAACGGGGGCTAGGTACCGAGTTGCCGTTCTGAATTCCTCATGCATTTGACGAGGCAGGGGCAATGGCACAACAATGCATAGCAGATTGATCTCCGTTATCGGCGATATACAACAATCCTGGGCTGCAGTTGAACTGCTTGCAGTCCGCTAGATGCTGGGGACGGCAGGGTGTCCAAAGGAGATTCGCGTTATCCGGCCGGCTTGAACGTCCAAGCTGACGACCGTGCCGTAGTTCCATCCACTCGCTGCAGAGGCAGGTAATCGCATGTCCGACGAGAACCTGTCGAACTGCCTCGTGATCGCGTCGCGCAGCGATGCGGGGATGGTGCGTACCCACAACGAGGACGCAGTGTTTGTCAGTGCATCGAGCGGGTTGATCGTGCTCGCTGACGGCATGGGCGGATACAACGCCGGAGAAGTCGCCGCGGGGATGGCGATCAGCCTGCTCGGCGGAGAGCTGGAAAAATCGATTGCCACCCGGCGACTACAGCGGAATGGTCTTGCGGTGCGGGCCGATGCCCAGGCGCTGCTTGAATCGCACGTCGCTTCAGCGAACTCTGCCATCTACGAGGCGGCGCAAAGCCAGCCGCAGTATGCCGGAATGGGTACCACACTGGTAATGGGGCTGTTCTATGACAATGCCGTCACGTTCGCGCATATTGGCGATTCGCGCGCCTACCGGTTTCGCGAAGGCCGGCTGGAGCAACTTACCCGGGATCACTCCCTCCTGCAGGAGCAGATCGATAGCGGCATGATCACCCTGGAGGAGGCCAGGTTGTCCCAGAACCGCAATCTGGTGACCCGGGCTCTTGGCGTCGACCCCGCGGTACAGGCCGAGATACGCGATTTCGACACAACGCCGGGCGACATTTACCTGCTATGCTCGGACGGTTTGAACGACATGGTTTGCGACGGTGAAATCGCCCATATCGTGGGGAAATATGCCGACGACCCGGAGGATGCCGCAGCCCGCCTGATTCAGCAGGCGAACGAAAACGGCGGGCGGGACAACGTATCGGTGATCCTGATCCGGATCGCGCACGAGTATCCTGCATCGCGCGGATTGCTCGCGCGTCTGCTGGCCTGGTTCAGATGAGTGGAAGATTGAAATGCCCAAGTTGATACTGAGCATGGATGGTCTGGTTCTGAAGGAGATCGCTCTGACCAAGGAGCGGACCAGTATCGGCCGCAAGCCGCACAACGACATCCAGATCGACAATCTTGCGATCAGTGGAGAGCATGCGGCAATCGTGACTATTCTTAAGGATTCCTTCCTCGAGGATCTGAACAGCACCAATGGCACGTACGTGAATGGGCAACCGGTCAAGAAGCATTTTCTCAAGGACAATGACGTCGTAGAACTCGGAAAGTACCGACTGAAATTCGTCGCAGATGCCGTTGCGCCTGCCAGCGCCGAGTATGAGAAGTCCCCGCCGCTGGATATTCCGGCGCCCGCTGTCTCGGGGCAGGCTCCGGTGCCGCGGTCGCCGACCGATACCCAAGTGGGAATGAGGCCGACCACCGAGTATTCGACCATGGCATCCAGTCCGCAGTCGTCCGCGATCGGGTCGGTCAGGATCCTTTCGGGCGGAAATGCCGGAAAATCGCTGGAGCTTTCCAAGACACTGACCACCCTCGGCAAACCGGGGGTTCAGGTCGCGGTCATCACGCGCAGGCCCCAGGGCTACTTCCTCACTCATGTCGAAGGCGCTCATTTTCCCGTCGTCAATGGACGAACGCTGGATGCCCAAGCCTATCCCCTTGCGGATCACGACGTGATTGAACTCGCTGGCGTGAGGATGGAATTCGTCCTGAAAGCCTGACGCTCTCGGGGCAACGTTCCCCTGCCGGTCGTCGCGGCAGCGGATCGGGCTGACGCTCTCATGAGATTCGGCAATCGTGCCCAGCAGGCAGTGACATTCGCCCTTGCGCTGTGTGTGCTCGGGGCGCTGCTCGGGCATGCCGCCCGCCTGTTCGATCTGCGATTCGTAAGCCAGACGGACGCGGTCTTCTACGACATCAAGTCGCGGATTTTTGCACCGCAAACCCCGGATGATCGCATCGTGATCGTCGATATCGATGACAGGTCTCTCGCAGAACTCGGGCGCTGGCCCTGGCGGCGTGACCTCATGGCGGAGATCGTCGATATCCTGTTCGAGTCTTATCGGATACGGGCAGTTGGCTTCGACGTTGTGTTCGCCGGGTCCGACCAGGATCCGGGCATGGCCGTGCTGGACCGCGTCGCCCGCATCGCGTCGGAAAATTATCCGTCAATGGTGAAAGAGATCGAGCGGCTGAAGCCTGAATTCGATCGTGATGGAAAGTTCGTCAACTCGCTGCGTGGGCGGCCGGTCGCACTGGGTTATTTCTTCTCGCAGGAGCCGCCCGGCGGGGAGAACGGGCAGCTGCCGCCGGCACTTGCCGGTTATGGCGAGTTCCCGTCTCGGGTTGCAAAACGCACCAGCTACGGCGCGAATTTGCCTTCGATCCAGCAGGCGGCCGCGGCGGCCGGGCACTTCAACGTCGACGTCGACCGGGATGGCGTTTCGCGACGTGTTCCGCTGCTAGCACGATATGGGGACGAAGTCTATGAATCGCTGGCGCTTTCCATGTTGCGCCTGCTCGACGGTGCGTCCGGCGTAAGGCTCGAGCATTCTCATGCGGGTTGGCTTGCTGCTTTCGAGAATCGGCGCTTCGAGTGGCTGCAGGTCGGCACGGGAGAAATGGTCCGGCGCATTCCGATCGACGACGAGACGAATGCGCTCATACCGTATCGAGGACCGCCCGGCACGTTCCGCTATGTGTCGATTGCCGACGTGGCGAAACGGCGGCTTGTGCCCGACATGTTGCGCGACAAGATCGTACTGGTCGGCACGTCTGCTGGTGGCCTGCTCGATCTGCGCGTCACCCCGCTCAGCAATACCTTCGTCGGGGTTGAGATGCACGCTAACCTCCTGTCGGGCATGCTGGAAGGAACCATCCGGCGCCAACCGGCATGGGGTGCCGCATTCGAGGTTGTACTCCTGATCGTGGTCGGCGCGCTCGTGCGCGTGACGCTGCCTCGCCTGAGTCCACTGCGTGCCGCGCTTAACGCGCTTGGCATGGCGGCGCTGCTGCTCGGCGGCAATTTCGTTGCATGGCGGTTGGGTTACGCCCTGCCTGTTGCATCATCCCTCCTGCTGGTGATCGGGCTGCTTGCGCTCCAGATGTCTTGGGGCTATACGGTCGAGGCACGCTCGCGGCGCGAGTTCGCGCGCCTTTTCGGCCAGTACGTCCCGCCGGAACTAGTGGTCGAGATGAGCCGCAACCCCGAGCATTACAGCATGGAGGGGCAGAGCAAGGAGCTCACAGTCCTATTCTGCGATTTGCGCGGATTCACCTCGATTGCCGAGCGGCTGGAGCCGCGCGAGGTGACGATGCTGCTCGGAGAATTCCTGACCGCAATGACGGCCGTGATCGGGCGTTATCGCGGTACGGTAGACAAGTTCATCGGCGATGCCGTCATGGCGTTCTGGGGGGCGCCGGTGGCCGACCCGAATCACGCGCGGGAAGCGGTCCGGGCGGCGATCGAGATGCAGCGCGAGATCGCCCGGTTGTCGGAATCCCTGGTCGCACGGGGCTTTCCTGCACTCGAGATGGGCGTCGGCATCAACACGGGTCAGGTGACGGTTGGTGACTTCGGCTCCATGGTTCGCAAGTCGTATACGGTGATCGGCGACGCAGTCAATCTCGCGTCGAGGCTGGAAGGGCTGACGCGAAGCTATGGTGTGGGAATCATCGTCGGCGAGGCGACCCGAAAGGCTGTGAGGGGGTTTGCGTGGCGCGAATTGGATCGTGTGAGGGTCAAGGGCAAGGACACGGCCGTTACGATCTTTGAGCCGCTGGGTCTGCGCAGCCAACTCGACGCCGCGGAAGTGGTGTCGCTCTCGGCCTGGCACGGGGCACTGGCGCATTATCGTGCCAGGCGCTGGACGGCTGCCGAGGCCGAAATGAGAAACTTGGCACGGCGGGAACCCGGCCGGGCGTTGTATGCTTTATATCTTGAGAGAATTGCGCGTTTGCGTATGGAACCACCCGCCGCCGACTGGGACGGTGTCGTGGCCTTCGACTTCAAATGATGTCCTCACACATGAAAGTCAGGGTGCTTGGCTGCAGCGGTGGAATCGGCGGGGCGAACCTCCGTACCACATCCATGCTTGTCGACAGGGACATCCTGATCGATGCCGGCACCGGTGTGGGCGATCTTTCGCTCGCGGAACTCGCGTCTGTCGATCACATATTCCTGACGCACTCCCACCTCGACCACATCGCGTCCATCCCGTTTCTGGTCGATACCGTCGGGGACATGCGCGAGGCCCCGATCACCGTATGGGCCTTGCAGGCAACGATTGATGCGCTGCGGCAAAATATCTTCAACTGGGTCATCTGGCCAGATTTCTCCTCCATTCCGTCGGCCGAGTCTCCGAGTCTGGTATTCCGGCCCGTCGAAGTCGGACAGGTGGTCGACATCGGATCGCGTCGTCTGACCGTCCTGCCTGCCAACCACGTTGTGCCCGCAGTCGGCTACGCGATCGGTGCCGGTGCCGGTACGTTCGCCTATACGGGAGACACGACCGCGCATGCGCCGCTCTGGGCGGCACTCAACCGGATTGCCGACCTGCGATACCTAGTGATCGAGACGGCATTTTCCGACATTGATGCCGATCTGGCCGAGCGATCCCGGCATATCAACCCATCGATGCTTGCACGGGAGCTGGAGCATCTCCGAGCACGTCCTGAGGTGTACATCACCCACCTCAAGCCTAGCCAGATCGACCTCATCATGCACGAAGTGAGTCTGCGAGCTGCCGATTTCAGCCCGCGCATGTTGCGCGGAAATCAGGTTTTCACGCTCTGATTTTCTCGTCTTTGGACCGCCAAGGGACGGGCGCGCTAAACTTCGTCCGTTTGCGTATCGTTAGTGACTCGGGGCGTAGCACCGCGCCCTGCCCACCATCGCTTGCATGGATGACCAATGAGCGAACCAAAACGCGTTGATTCCAAGGCAGATTCGCCCAAGGCTGCGCCCTCGGTGGCGGACATGGGCAGCCGCCTGGCATTCTTTCGGGCATTGCAGGGTGTTACCAACAAGGTCCATGCCACCCAGAACATCGATGAAATCGTTCTGGAACTCGGCGAAGAGATCACATCGCTGTTCAGCGCGGACCGCCTGACGATCTACATCGTATCGGAGGACTGCAAGGCGATCGTCTCCAAGGTCAAGACCGGTCTCAAATCGTTCAAGGACATCCGGTTGCCGCTGAACGACCAGAGCATCGCTGGTTACAGCGGCACCCACCGTGCGCTGCTCAACATCCGCGACGTATATGACGCCGCGGAGCTCAAGGCGATTTCGCCCTCGTTGCGTTTTCTGCAGGAGGTCGACCGGCGTACCGGCTACCGTACGCAGCAGATGCTCGTTGCGCCGGTCATCGACGAGGGGTCCAATGACCTGCTTGGCGTGATCCAGCTCATCAACCATCGTCCCGGAACGCCGTTCTCGCTGATGGCCGAAGAAGGTGTCCAGGGCCTTGCGCAGACGCTCGCGATCGCGCTCACCCAGCGCTCGCGGCTGCCGTCTGTCCTGAAGTCCAAATACGACGCGCTGATCACCGATGCCGTCATTTCGGCCCACGAATTCGAAACTGCGACTGCCACCGCGCGGCGCAAGGGCGTTGGCATCGAAGACGTTCTGGTCGCCGACTTCGGCGTCGAACCTGCGGTCATCGGCAAGGGACTGTCCGCGTTCTTCCGCGTGCCGTACGAGGCGTTCCGGCCGGATCGCCTCAAGCCGATCGACCTGCTGCGCAACATCAAGCGCGAATACGTCGAAGAGCACCACTGGCTGCCGATCGAAGATACCTCCGAAGGCATCGTCATTCTTGCGCTCGACCCGGAACGCGTGCGCACGTCCAACATCGCGCAGAACGTGTTTCCGAAATCGAAGTTCGCCTACCGCGTCACGACGCAACGAGAGTTCGCACAGACGGTCGACCAGTTCTACGGGCCGGGCGGCGATCTCGGCTCTGTCGGCGACCTGCTCTCCGATCTCGGCGACGACGAGGGCGGCGAATACGACGAGAACCCGGACGCCTCCGCCGCCGCGGACAACGAACTCGTCAAGTTGGTCAACAAAATCATTATCGATGCCTACCAGAAAGGTGCGTCGGATATACACATCGAGCCGCGTCCAGGCAAGGAAAAGACGCAAATCCGCATCCGAAAGGACGGCAGCCTGATCCCCTACATCGAAGTGCCGTCGAGCTACCGCAATGCGCTGATCACGCGTCTGAAGATCATGTGCGACCTCGACATTTCCGAGCGCCGCAAACCGCAGGACGGCAAGATCAAGTTCAAGAAGTTCGGCCCGGCCGACATCGAGCTTCGCGTTGCCACCCTGCCGACGGCGGGTGGCCTCGAAGATGTCGTCATGCGCATCCTGCAGTCCGGCGAACCGATTCCTCTCGAGAAACTCGGCCTGCTGCCCGACAACCTGGAACGACTCAAGGAAACCGTCGCCAAGCCCTATGGCATCTTCTTCGTCTGCGGCCCGACCGGCTCCGGCAAGACGACGACCCTGCATTCCGTGCTGAGCCACCTCAACACGCCGGATACCAAGATCTGGACAGCCGAGGACCCGGTCGAAATTACCCAGAAGGGACTGCGGCAGGTGCAGATGAACCGCAAGGCAGGGCTGGACTTCGCCACCGCCATGCGTGCCTTCCTGCGTGCCGACCCGGACATCATCATGGTCGGCGAAATGCGTGATCGCGAAACCGTCTCGATCGGGCTCGAAGCCTCGCTCACCGGCCATCTGGTATTCGCCACCCTGCACACCAACAGCGCGCCGGAGTCGATCATCCGCCTGCTCGACATGGGCATGGATCCGTTCAATTTCGCCGATGCGCTGCTCGGCGTGCTTGCCCAGCGGCTGGCGAAGCGCCTGTGCTCGCGCTGCCGCCGTTCGCACGCGGCAACGCCGGAAGAGATCGAACACATGCTCGACGAATACTGTGTCGAATTCGAGAACATCGAGGAGTTCAAGGCCGATCCCGCGGCGGCGCGCGCACAGATCCTCGACATGTGGAAGCAGAATTACGCTGACGAAAAGGGCAGCTTCACGCTCTACGAGGCGGTCGGCTGCAGCGATTGTGCGGACACCGGCTACCGGGGTCGAATCGGCCTGCACGAACTGTTGGTCGGCAGCGACTCGATCAAGACCCTGATCCAGGAGCACGCCCGCGTCGCCGTCATGCTTCAGACCGCGCTCTCGGAAGGCATGCGCACCCTCAAGATGGACGGCATCGAGAAAGTGCTCGCCGGCCATACCGACATGAAGCAGGTGCGCAAGGTCTGCATCAAGTAGCCGCAGCCCTCCGGCGTGACCGATGCAGTGCATGGAAGATGCATGCTCGGCCTTGCTCCTGGGGCTGAATTGCCGGCGGCAAAATCCAGAAATCAGGTAGCCTTTCCCTTTGAGGCGGGACGGGATTCGGTTTGGTTGCCGGGCCCACCCAAGTCGATTGGCATGGATTTGTGGCGCAATGTTGCAGGTGCGCCGGCTCCCGACCTTTAATGGCAAAGGGGTGACGAAAACCGTCATTTGCGGCACCGTGTAGCCCGTGAAGTGCATCACGCGGTGCTTTCCAACGCACTGATTCAAAAAACAAAAAACAAAAACCGAGACTGCTTGGCACACCCTCTGCATTAGAGAAACCCGAGCGCAGAAGCGCCTCGTTCAACCCGAAAAAGGAGAAGCACACATGAAACAGATTCAAAAGGGCTTTACGCTGATCGAATTGATGATCGTGGTTGCGATCATCGGCATTCTCGCTGCTATCGCGCTGCCTGCTTATCAGGACTACACGGTGCGGGCACGCATCTCCGAAGGTCTCGAATTGGCGGCTGATGCCAAAGCGCAGATCAACACGGGCTCCGCAACGCGCGTGGAACTGGCGGCTACCGTGGCTTCTTGGAACTCGCAGGCTTCGAGCACGGGCGCCAACAGCAAATATGTCAATAGCGTCATCATGACCGCGGCCGCTGGCGCTACGCAAGGCGAGATCACGATTACTTACAACCCGACGAACGTGGGTGGCAACGTTACCGCCAACACGAACACGCTGGTCCTGAGCCCGTTTGTTCGTGGTGGCGCGGCTAGTGCAGCGGGCACGCAACTCTATACGGCCCTGGATCCTGCCGCTCCGGTTGCTGGTTCGATCGACTGGGCATGCCAATCCGCAGTGAGCACCGCTTCCACTGCGTACAACATGACCGGCGGAACCGCTGGAACCCTTCTGGCACGGTACGCTCCGTCTCAGTGCCGTTAATCGTGTAGTTGCAGTCTGAATGTGGAGAGAGGGGCGCTTCGGCGCCCCTCTCTTTGCTTGAACTCAGCCATATCGTAGAGTTCTGCATCGTCAAGGTGTTGCGAGTCGGTTAGTCATTCAAATTGGCGCCCTACGGGATTACGTAAGCATTGACGATCAAGTCCAAGCGAATTCGTGCGCTGAAAGCTCTGTGTGGATCGCGATAAAATTCAGTCTCGTGCGGTGTTAGCCGGACAGGTCGATCGTCCGGCATTTTCGTTGATGCCCGAAGGAATCCGCTGGGTTCGTTTAGATGCTAGATAATTCTTCTTTTCGACACCGCTCGCGAGCCGCAGGAATCCACTTGTCGCTTTCTTTTGGGATTGCGGCGATATGTGCGGGTTTGGTTTTTGTGCTTTGGTACCCTGGGCCGTATCGTCAATTGTCCGGTGGACGCGAGCTGTTTTTCCTGGTCATCACCGTCGACGTCATTCTCGGGCCGCTGCTGACATTTGCAATTTTCAACCCCGCCAAGGGATGGCCTGTTTTGCGCTTGGATTTGACGGCCATCGCCATGCTGCAGTTGGCTGCGCTTGGTTATGGTTTGGCGACTGTCTATCAGGCCCGGCCTGCCGCTTTGGTGTTCGAGAAAGATCGCTTTCGCGTGATCAGTGCCGCGGACGTCTACGAGCCGGAACTCGGGAAGGGGCGCGCTGAATATTACAGGCTTCCGCTAACTGGGCCGTGGACGCTGGGTACGCGGCCGCCTAAGGAAGGGAATGAGCGTTTTGACGCAATACTGCTTGGTTTGAATGGCTACGATGTTGCGCAGCGACCGATCTTCTGGCAACCCTATGACGATTCAAAAGCCGACGTCCTTAGAGTTGCGAAGCCAGTCTCTGTGCTCATCGAGCACAATACGGGGGATCGCGCGCTCCTTGAAGGGATGCTAGCTGAACTGGGGTTGAATCCGGCGACGACAAGCTTTTTACCACTGATGGCCCGAGTGAATGCGGTCGTCCTGCTCAACGGGCGGGGCGATATCGCGGGAATTGCACCGGTTGACGGTTTCTTCTGACCTGCGGTGTGCTCCTATTTCTTGCCTTGCGCAGGTTCCCCGACGACGTCGTCAGAATTCCGTATTTCCGCCACGCCTGTTGCGGCGTTGAGGCACCTAGGGTCCAAGATGTTGCCAGTTCCAAGCCGCTATTGGCGCGTTCTGTCTGCATGTTCGCGAAGCCTGTTGTTTTACATCGACGCGTATTCGGGGCTTCACTCTGGACAACCTGATGATCTTGGTCGAGATTGTCTGCATTGCGGGCCAAGCATTAGTGAGCGCGACTTTCATCGAGGTCGCGGCGGGCCTGTTGAAACTTTGGATGAATCACATCGGCAGCCGAAGCAAGTGCTGCGAACCCGTGTTGATGACCCCGCTGACGATTGCATCGGAGATCAAGTTCTCCGACACCGTCCGCTACGAGCCCCCTCGCAGAACGCAGGCGCCAAGTTTGCGAATGCACAAAGGTGGTCCTGGATCTGGAGAACGGGATTGACGTATTGCCGAAGGGTTCAGGCAAGCTGGCCGCAAACGGGAGCTTCGCTTGAATTCCTCTAGCAAGAAGCTGGATTTCAGCTACGCGTGGTTGGTGTTTTGGGGAATTGTGCTGATCTGGAACATTCCCAACATGATTCCATGGGAGCGAAACCTCTATCCCGGAACCCATTGGTTGGACTTGCAGGAGCGGTTGTTCAAGTGCGTGCTGGTGGCGGCAATGTTCTTAGCCCTTTTCGCCCGGCCATGGATGGGTTGGTTGGCATCATGGGTTCTTTGCCTCTGGTGGCTCCCAGCGTCTGTTGCGGTTAGGTGGTTGAGCGATTCGCCCGTCACAAGCAATCTCGTCGGGATGGCCATGGCCAGCAGCCCGGGGGAACTGAAAAACTTGATCCTGTCTGTTCCGCCGCTCGTGCTTATCGGTTTCATAGGCTGGAACATCGTCGGTGCCGTGCTGCTGATCTGGTTGAAGAGAAGGACCGCCTGGTCTTGGAGCTACGCAGGGCGCGGCAAGGTACTCGTTTTCTGTGGAATCCTCCTGATCATCCCGTATGTATTGGTGGGTGGCACGAGCCTGGGGCATCCCCCAGCGCAGGGTGGTGCCCGGCAATCGGTTGATCCGTTTGAGGAAGGTGACCGATCAATCGGATCGGATGCGGAGTATCCAAGGGCCTTTCCCTACGAGCTTCCGTGGGCGGTCGCCCAGTACTGGCAAGCCAGGCGTGTCGTGGACGCGGCGATTGCCGATTTGCGCGCGCTGCCCGCTGAACAATCACTGTCGGTCGGCGTCGGATCGCCGGAAACCGTTGTCTTGGTGATTGGCGAGTCTTCGTCGCGCAAGGCTTGGCATCTCTTCAATCCCAAAGAGTCCGAAACCACTCCACGCCTCGATGCCCGTTTGGCCAAGGGCGATGGGTTGTATCCGTTTACGAATGTGGTGGCCCAGAGCACTTCCACGCGACAGGCGGTGCCCTCGATGCTCACGTCTCAGCCGCTTCTGTGGCCGGATGGCAAGGCAAATCGGCAGGCGACGCGGTCCATCACATCCCTGGCTTCGCGGGCGGGATATACCACCGGTTGGTTTTCCAATCAGGCCGCGGTTGGACGATTTGATGGCGTGATTGCTGCATACGCGGATGAGGCAGATATCAAGGCTTTCCTGAATCCATCCAGTTTTTTTCAACAAGGCAGTTATGATGAAGTTCTGTTGCCTGCAGTGCAGCGTCACGTGACGAGCCACCCGAAGACGTTCCTTGTGCTGCACACGATGGGAAGTCATTTCAGATTCGATCACCGGTATCCCCCTGGATTCGGTTTGTTTCCCGGTCAACAAGGGATTGAACAGACTTACAAAAACACTGTTGCCTATACCGATGCATTGCTCGACCAGATTATCGACATCCTTTCGCGCGACAGACGGTCCGCTGTGATGGTCTATGTGTCAGACCACGGGCAAGGGCTGCCGGACAAACAATGCAATAAGCCGGAAATCAACCGCGTGACCGTCGATTCCTATGAAGTTCCTGCCCTGGTCTGGTTGAGTCCAGCCTATACGGACGCGCATCCTCTTGCGCCGGAAGTGTTGCGCAAGAACGCCAGCCTTCCTTACACCACGGCAGCAATACATCAGACGTTGAAAGACCTTGTGTCCGGGCCGGAAATGCTCTCCGATGCTTCCACAGTCGAAGACCAAGGGAGCTTCTTGAGACAACCCAAGGTGGGTAAACCCCAAATGATAGTCGCCCCGAATATGCGCTGGGTGGACTTCAGAGAAGCCGCGATGCGGAATCCTTGTTTCATCAAAGAGCCCTGAGTCGTGCTTTCGAAAATTTCAGGTTGATCTGCCAATGGCCAAACTTGTCCTGATACTCATATCCGCTACATTTTTTGCCTCGGGTTGTGCTGCACTGATTTACCAGTTGGTCTGGCAACGTTACTTGTTCACCGGCCTGGGTGTCGACATTGACTCCGTGACGCTGATTGTTTCGACCTTCATGCTCGGCATCGGTATTGGCGGCGGCTTGGGTGGCTGGCTGGCTGATCACTGGTCTCGGGATCGTTTGAGGATGTACGCGCTTGCGGAACTGGCTTTGGCCGTAATTGGCGCCTTCAGCCCGTGGTTGTTTGCGGGAATTCAGTCCTTGAGCGGCTATGGCTGGTCCTACGCGGGTGTCAGCGCAATGGCGGTGGCGACGGTCCTGGTGCCCACCACCATCATGGGGACCACGCTGCCATTGCTGACCATGTACTTTGACGAAACGCTTTCCAATGTCGGCGTTTCGGTGGGCATGCTGTATTTTTTCAATACGCTTGGTGCTGCGGTCGGCGCTTGGCTCACCGCAAGCGTGCTATTCGTGTCGTGGGGGCTCAATGCAAGCGCGTGGCTCGCCGCAGTCACAAATCTGTGCTGCTTCGGCTGCACATTGGTAGCTGCCAAGTTGTCCGGGGGCCTTCCCGGCACAACTGCCAGTACTGCGGAGGCATCCGCATGAACGCCGCCAGGTTCATCAGTTTCTGGACCGGGTTTTGCAGCCTGTCGCTGGAAATTGCATGGGTTCGTCTTTACGGTTACGCGAATAGCAGTACGCCTCAGGCGTTCGCCTTTGTCTTGGCCGTTTTCCTGCTGGGAATTGCGGCCGGGGCACAGGTGGGAAAACGTATCTGCCGTCTTCCAACGCGAGACTCAATCGAAAATGGGGCTGTGATGGCATTAGGGTTGTGCGCAGCCATAGCGGCGGCTTCGCCTTGGGCGTATCTGCATTCCCGGCAGATGGCTCTCGACGACCTCGTGGCCCCGATGGCAATCTTTCTGACGGCGGCCTCCCTATCGGTGCTGTTTCCGATCACGCATCATCTGGGAACGCCTCAGCAATCGACTGATGGTGACGCTGGCAAGGGCGGACACTTCTCCCGCGTCTATATATTGAACGTGCTCGGGGCGGCCCTTGGGCCGCTGGTGACCGGATATGTGTTGCTCGAGTACCTGACCATTACACAGGTGTTTCCTGTCTTGGCGACAGTGATTGCTTGCGTCGCTTTGTCCGCATGGTTAATGCATGGCGAGGCGCGCCGTAAGCTGGCGCTGGGCGGCTCGATGGCAGGTTTGGTATTTGCGCTATGCTTTTTGCATCTCGGCTGGCAAGATCGGGCGATGCTGGCAATATCCTTTGCGTCTGTGGGTGAGCGTACGGTTGTTGCTATGCACGAGAGCCGCCACGGCATCATTGCCATTGCCGAAGAAGCGGTCACAAAGCGGCAGCCGTTTGTGGATCACGTCGTGTATGGCGGCAATGTCTACGATGGCAAGGTCAACGTCGATCTCGAGCGCAATACCAATGGACTGGAGCGGCCGTTGGCGTTGCATGTACTGCAGCCAGAGGCAAAACGCGTTCTGGTCTTGGGCCTGTCCATCGGATCGTGGTTGACGGTGGTTGAAGGCTTCCCCGGTGTCGAGGAGATTGACGTCATCGAGATCAATCCGGGATATCTCGATCTGGCAAGGAAATACGATCCGCAAAGGCGCGCGCTGGAAGATCCTCGCGTCAATATGATTGTTGACGATGCGCGTCGTTGGCTGCAGTTCCACCAGGATCGCAAGTACGACCTGATATTGATGAACACGACCTGGCATTGGCGAGCCAACAGTTCAATGCTGCTGTCTCGCGAGATGATGCAACTTGTCAGCCATCACTTGTCAGAGCGTGGTGTGGTCGCGTTCAACGCTACGGGTTCAACGGATGCTTTTCTTACTGCGTCAACGGTTTTCAAGGAGGCTCGACGCTATCGGAACTTCATCTATGGCGCGAACTGGGATCCGTTCTCCCGGGCGGCAAGCGCCGAGGCATGGGATGTGCTGAAGAAGGTTACGGTGGACGGAAAACCCGGGTTCCGCGAAGGCAGTGCCAAGATCCGCGAACATTCGAAGATTCCATTCGTGCATGTGAATGAAGATCTGAAACGCCTAGGGCGGGCAGCAGAGGTCATTACTGATGACAACATGCTGGTGGAGTACAGGTATGGACGAAAGAATTGAGGTAGCGGACGCCGGTCGGTTGTGGGGGTTAAGGAGAAGATAGGGTTGCAGGCGTCCAAGGCGCGCTCGTGAGCCTCGATGCGTTTGCCGACGCGAAAACAGTTGAGCGAACGGGGGTACGTTCGACCAAGACGTCGCCTCGTATGGGCATTCGGTGTGCCATGATGCTGGTCATAATTGACAGGAGAATTGGCGAGAGCCTGTTGGCCTGCGACGCGATGCGTGCCAGGTAGCCCGCACTGCGGCGAGTAGCTGCGCGTTTCCCTGCTTGATGTGCTTTAAAGGCGTTTGCACCTGCTGCATGACTTCAAGCAGCATCTACAGGTGGTGGTCGCCGACCCACCGCCCCGACTTCCCCCCATCCTTCTCGAGCAACTTGACTGCCTCGATCCGCATGCCGCGGTCGACGGCCTTGCACATGTCGTAGATCGTCAGCAGCGCGACCGAGACGGCAGTCAGGGCTTCCATCTCGACGCCCGTCTGGCCGACGGTCTGGGCGGTGACTTCGCAGTCGATGGCGTTTGCCGCTTCGTCGATGGCGAATTCGCAGGCCACGCGCGTCAGCGCGATCGGGTGGCAGAGCGGGATCAGGTCCGAAGTACGCTTGCTGGCCTGGATGGCGGCGATGCGCGCCACGCCGAGCACGTCGCCTTTCTTCGCGTCGCCTTGCAAGATCATCCTCAGCGTTTCGGGTTGCATGACGATGCGGCCGGCGGCGCGTGCGAGGCGCTGGGTGTGGGCCTTGTCGCCGACGTCGACCATGTGGGCCTGGCCCTGGGCGTCGAAATGGGTGAATCCGCTCATGCTTTCAACTCTTGTGGTTGGGTACCGGCGGCGGCACGTTGAGGCCGAGCCAGTAGCGTGCCAGCAGTTCGAGGTTCTCGGTCAGGCGCACGGCATCCAGCGACTTGCGGATATAGCTGCTGGCGCCCATCTGCATCGCGCGACGAACGTCGGCCTGCTCGACCGAGGCGGAGAACACGATCACCGGCAGCAGCCGCGTGCGCGGCGATGCGCGCAGCGCGCGCAGCACCTCGAAACCGTTTACGCCGGGCAGGCCGAGGTCGAGCAGCACCAGTGCAGGCAGTTCGTAGGCGGGGCGCCCGGCATGCTCGCCGCGCAGGTGCAGGAAGTCGAGCGCCGCTTCACCGGTGCTGCATACCGTGATCTGCTCCGGCGGCACCGCCCCGCGCAACGCCGCAGTGATCAGCGCCGCGTCTTCAGCGGAATCCTCGACGATCAGCAGGGCTGGACTCGGCATGGCAAGCTGCAGTGCGGGTTGGCTTTGGGCTTAAGATTGCGGGTCTTCGAACCGACATTGCGGCCGGGGTGAGCGTCCGGATTCCCCGATCCGGGCATTCGGGAACGCATCATAACATCGTGAAACAACGAATCATTGCCGGATTTTGTGCCATCACCTTGGCAGTGGCACCCTTGCGCAGCCTCGATGCGCAGGGTCTGCCGGACCTCGGAGAATCGGCCCAGGCGGAGATCTCGCCGGCAGCCGAACGTCGCGTCGGCGAATCCTTCATGCGTGACATGCGCTGGCGCGACCCGGCCTATCTGGACGACGCGGAAGTCGAGGATTACCTGAACCTGATCGGCGGCAAGCTGGTCGCGGCGAGCCAGGAAGTGCGCCAGAACTTCGACTTTTTTGCGGTGCGGGACACCACGCTCAACGCCTTCGCGTGGCCGGGCGGATTCATCGGCGTGCATACCGGCCTGATCCTCGCGGCGCGCAGCGAATCGGAACTGGCCTCGGTGCTGGCGCACGAGGTGTCGCACGTGACGCAGCGCCACATCGTGCGCATGGTCGGCAAGTCGGGGCAGAACTCGCTGCTTGCACTGGCTGGCCTGGTGATCGCGGTACTCGCGGCACGCGGCAATTCCGACGTGGCGCAGGCCGCGATCGCCACTTCGCAGGCGGCGGCGATCCAGTCGCAGCTCGGTTACACGCGCGAGTTCGAGCGCGAGGCCGATCGCGTCGGCCTGCAGACGCTGCAGGCCGCCGGCTACGATGCACGCGCGATGGCAGGTTTCTTCGAGCGTCTGCAGCAGTCGGGCCGGTTGTACGAGAACAACGCGCCGTCCTACCTGCGCACCCATCCGCTGACGACCGAGCGCATCACCGACGTCGAAAACCGCGTGCAGGCGCTGCCCTACCGGCAGGTGCCCGATTCGGTCGAGTTCCATCTCGTGCGCGCAAAGTTGCGCGCCCAACTCGGCACGCCGGAGGAGGCGCTTACCGATGCCAGGGAACGCCTCGCCGACAAGGTGCTCGCGCCCGGCGTGGCGCACTACGGCCTGGCGCGTGCGCTGGCGCGCGCAAAGCAGTATGCCGGTGCCGAGAAGGCGATTACCGACGCGCGACGGGCGAAGCTGTCGCATCCGATGCTGGAGTCGCTCGCCGGCGAAATCCGCTTGGCGCAGGGCGACGCCACCGGTGCGATCGCGCTCTTTGCCGAGGCGCGCAAGCGCTTTCCGGTGAATCGTGCGCTGGTCTATGCGCAGGTTGACGCGCTAAGCGGCGCCGGCCGCTACCAGGAGGCCGCCGACATCGTCGGCCGAGAGCTTTCGGCGCGCAGCAGCGACGCCCAGCTCTACCGGCTGCAGGCGCGCGCGCTGGCCGGGCTCGGCAAGCAGGCGGCGCAGCACCGCGCACTGGCCGAGCAATACGCGCTGCAGGGCAATCTGGTCGCTGCGGTCGAGCAGTTGCAGGTGGCGCAGAAGGCCGGCGACGGCGATTTCTACGAAAATTCTGCCATCGATGCGCGGATGCGCCAGCTCAAGGCGCAGCAGGCGGAAGAGAAGAAACTCCAGCGCGGCGGACCCTGACGGCGAACGTTTGCGCCCCGCGCCCGCGCCGGTAAGATGTCGGCCTGACCATCGCAATCCCCGAGGCAAGCATGCAACACGACAAGGAACTCGACGCACGCGGACTCAACTGCCCGCTGCCCATCCTGCGCGCCAAGAAGGCGCTCGCCGACATGACGAGCGGGCAGGTGCTGCGCATCCTCGCCACCGACCCCGGCTCGGTCAAGGACTTCCAGGCCTTTGCGCGCCAGACCGGCAACGAGCTGCTGTCGGAGAATTCCAAGGGCGACGAGTTCGAATTCCTGCTGCGGCGAAAATAGCCGCCGGCCTGGGGGGCGCATGGGCTGGCGCCCTTGGGCATGCATGGCCCGCGAGGCTCATGGATAGGCGGACTCAGGCCGGCATGGGCTGAGAGGCCCGTCCCGCCTGCGTTCCCGGCATGTGCTCACGAGCCGGGCTTGCCAGCCGTGCGCCGTTCGAGCTGAGCCCGTCGAGATCCGCCGCAATCCGTCCGGGCGTTGTTCCGCCCTGTGACGGGCGCAGGGCGAACGGGTCTCGCGCAAGGCCGGGCTGGATCGCACGCGGGCGGTCTTGCCGCCCGCCGCCGCATCAGCCGAGCCGGCTGCGCTGCCCCTTGAGCTTCTCCAGCGTCGATTCGAAATTCGCCAGACGCTCGCGCATCTGCGCCACCACGGCAGGCGGCGCGCGATCGACGAAGCTCGCGTTGCCGAGGCTGCCCCGGGCCTTGCCGATCTCGCCGTCGAGCCGCGCAATCTCTTTGTCGAGCCGGATGCGCTCGGCGGCGACGTCGATCTCGATCTTCAACATCAGGCGGAAATCGTCGACGATCTGAACCGGCGCATCCGAATCGGGCAATGACTCGCCAGCCGCCGTGACGTCGGTGAGCTTCGCCAGCGCGGCGAGGTAGGGCGCGAATTCGTTCACCGTCGCGGCGTCGCCGGCCACCACCAGCGGCACCTTCTGCTGCGGTCCGATCTGCATCTCGCCGCGCAGGCTACGGCAGGCGTCGATCATCGACTTCAGCTGCGCCATCCACGCATCGGCCTTCGGCGCGACGCGCGCGAGATCCGCCTGCGGATACGGCGCCAGCATGATCGAGTCGGCCACCTTGCGTTCGGCAAGCGGTGCGACCGTCTGCCACAGTTCTTCGGTGATGAACGGAATCAGCGGGTGCGCCAGGCGCAGCACGGCTTCCAGCACGCGGAGCAGCGTGCGCCGCGTGGCGCGCTGCTGGCCGCTGGTGCCGGCCTGCAACTGCACCTTGGCAAGTTCGACGTACCAGTCGCAGTATTCGTCCCACACGAAGCGATAGACCGACTGTGCGGCGAGGTCGAAGCGGTATTCGGCGAAATGTTTCTCGACATCCGCCTCGACGCGCTGCAGTTCATTGACGATCCACAGGTCGGGCGACTGGAAATGCAGCGGACCTTCCGGGCCGCAGTCGTGGTCGCAGGGCTGCATGCCGCAGTCCTTGCCTTCGCAGTTCATCAGCACGAAGCGCGTGGCGTTCCACAGCTTGTTGCAGAAGTTGCGGTAGCCCTCGCAGCGCTGCATGTCGAACTTGATGTCGCGGCCGGGCGAGGCGAGGCTGGCGAAGGTGAAGCGCAGCGCATCGGTGCCAAAGGCCGGAATGCCGTTCGGGTACTCCTTGCGGGTGCGCTTCTCGATCTTCTCGGCGTCGCGCGGGTTCATCAGGCCGGTGGTGCGCTTCTTCACCAGGGAATCGACGTCGATGCCGTCGATCAGGTCGATCGGGTCGAGCACGTTGCCCTTGGACTTCGACATCTTCTGGCCTTCCGCGTCGCGGATCAGGCCATGCACATAGACGTCGCGGAACGGAATCCTGCCGGTGATGTGTTTGGTCATCATCACCATGCGCGCGACCCAGAAGAAGATGATGTCGAAGCCGGTGACCAATACGCTCGACGGCAGGTAAAGGTCGAGCGCCGGGTTCGAATTGGCCGGCGAGTTTGGGTTCCAATCCGGTGTCCAGTCCAGCGTCGAGAACGGCCACAGCGCCGACGAATACCAGGTGTCGAGCACGTCTTCGTCGCGCTTGAGTGCGCCGGTGTTGCCCTTGGCCGCGGCCTGCGCGCGCGCTTCGGCTTCGTCGTGCGCGACGTAGACGTTGCCGGCCTCGTCGTACCAGGCCGGAATCTGGTGGCCCCACCAGAGCTGGCGCGAGATGCACCAGTCCTGGATGTTGTTGAGCCACTGGTTGTAGGTGTTCACCCAGTTCTCGGGATGGAAGCGGATCTCGCCCGACGCGACGCATTCGAGCGCCTGTGCGGTGATGCTCTTGCCATTTGCGCCGGGTTTGCTCATCGCGACGAACCACTGGTCGGTGAGCATCGGCTCGATCACCGCATGCGTGCGGTCGCCGCGTGGCACCTTGAGCTTGTGCTTGTCGGTCTTCTCGAGCAGGTCGAGCGCTTCCAGATCGGCGACGATGGCCTTGCGGGCATCGAAGCGGTCGAGGCCCTGATACCTTTTCGGAATTCCAATGTGTCGGGCCAAGGGTTGATCCCCTGCGGCAACTTTGCCGCCCGATGGAAGAGTTGCTACGTATTCAAGCCCACGCTCTCCCGACGCCCGAGTGTCGTCTCCGATGATTCGGCCGTCCAGCGTCAATACGTTGATCATCGGCAGCTTGTGCCGCAGGCCGACCGCATAGTCGTTGAAGTCATGCGCCGGCGTGACCTTGACCACGCCGGTGCCGAACTCGCGGTCGACGTAGGTGTCGGCGATGATCGGGATTTCGCGCTCGGTCAGGGGCAGTTTTACCGTCTTGCCGATCTGGTGCGCGTAGCGCTCGTCTTCCGGATGCACCATGACCGCGGTGTCGCCGAGCATGGTTTCCGGGCGGGTGGTTGCTACCGTGAGATAACCGGAACCATCGGCCAGCGGATAGCGGATATGCCAGAGAAATCCGTCTTCCTCCTCCTGCACCACTTCGAGATCCGACACTGCGGTGAGCAGCTTCGGGTCCCAGTTCACCAGCCGCTTGCCGCGGTAGATCAGGCCTTCGTTGTAGAGCCGCACGAAGGTCTCGGTGACGATCTTCGACAGGCCCGCATCCATCGTGAAGCGCTCGCGCGTCCAGTCGGGCGAGGTGCCCAGGCGGCGCATCTGGCGCGTGATGGTCGAGCCGGAAAATTCCTTCCACTCCCACACTCTCTCGATGAACTTGTCGCGGCCGAGGTCGTGGCGCGAGATGCCCTGCGCATCGAGCTGGCGCTCGACCACGATCTGGGTGGCGATGCCGGCGTGGTCGGTGCCCGGCTGCCACAGCGTGTTGGCGCCGCGCATGCGGTGGTAGCGCGTCAGCGCGTCCATCAGCGTCTGGTTGAAGCCGTGGCCCATGTGCAGCGTGCCGGTAACGTTGGGCGGCGGCAGCAGGATGCAGAAGTTGTCGGTCTTGGCGGTGTCGAGGCCGGCAGCGAAGTAGCCGCGCGATTCCCACTCGGGGTACCAGCGGCGCTCGATGTCGGCCGGTTCGAAGCTCTTGGCGAGTTCCATCGTGAAGGGTGCGGAAAAAGGAAACGATTATACGTGCGGCAGCGCAGCGAGACCGCCGCCCGGCGCACGGCAGTTACGCCACCCCTGCGTCTGACCGGCCTGCGAGCCAGTATCCATGCGGGTTTCCGGGCAGGCAGCCCGGAGAAGCCCATTCCATGCGGCTCACAGGCATGGCAGCCCGGCAAGCCGGATGCCGCGCCGGCCCGATCAGAGTGGGCGGCTCGTGGGCGCCGGGTTGCCGGTGCCGGCTTCTTCGAGCGACGAAGAATCGATCAGCACCGCCAGTTGCGGCAGCAACGTGGCGCGCAGATGCGACAGCGTGCCCGCGGTGATGCGATCGGTCAGCGCGTCGAGTTCGCGCGAGACCACCTGCGGCAACTCGGATTCGACCCAGCTTTCGACCGACTGCATCAGCGAGGGCTGCAGCGCCGTGAGGTGCTTTTGCAGTTCGGCGCCGAAGCGCTCGCGCACCGCCGCGTCGAGCCGCTCACGCAGCGCCGCCTCGATGTGCGCGGGCAACTCCTGTTCCAGGCGCTGCGGCAGGGCCTGGGCCAGCCGCGCGGGAAGTGCGGCTTCCACTTCCGCCGGAAGAACTTCTGCCAGGCGCTGCGGCAGCGCATCCTCGATCGCCTGCGGCAGCACCGCCGCCAGCCGCACCGGCAGCGCCTGTTCCAGGCGCTGCGGCAACGCCTCTGCCATGCGTTGCTCGATGCGCAGCGGCAGCGCGGCCTCGATTTCCAGCGGCAGCCGCTCGGCCAGTTCGCGTGTCAGCGCTTCTTCGACGCGCCGCGGCAGCAACTCCTTTACCCGCCGCTCGACGTGCTCGGGCAGCACCGCCTCAAGCTGATCGCTCATCGCCTCGGCCAGGCGCTCGGGCAACGCATCCTCGATGCGCTGCGGCAGCTCCTCGGCGAGCCGCGTGGCCAGCGCCGCTTCCAGCCGCTGCGGCAGCAGTTCGGCAATGCGCTGCTCGACCCGCGAGGGCAGCAGTTCCTCGACCCGCAGCGCCACCTGCGCCTCGAGCAATGCCGAGTCGGGGCTGCCGGCGGCCGGCGGCAGATCGACCACTTCGGTCAGCACCGGCAGTTCGTCCACCGGCTTGCGCTGGGTCGGGCTGGCCACGAAGCTGCGGTGGCGGCGGATCAGGGCGTCGGCTTGTCCGAGGACGTCAGTCATGGCCTCACCTGCGTTACGACGTGGTGTCGGCCGCGGCCAGATCGCTGGTGGTCAGCGGATAGCCGCGGTCGCGGTAGAAACGAAAGCGGCCGCGCGCCGGCAGCCGGTCGGCATCGTCGGTGCCGACGATTTCGATCAACCGCTCGAAACGCGCAAACGCGGGCGGCAGCTCGCCATCGAGATTCACCAGCACCTGGTTGTGATCGGCCGCCGCCGGATGGTCGAGCGTGCCGGCGATCACCACCGGCGTTTCGTGTGCGAGCGGAGAATCGGCGCCGACATGCGGCACGAATGACAGCGCGCCGTGGGTCCACAGCACGTGGTCGATGCGTTGTGCGACATCGCGCTGCGGCGCGAACACCAGCACCCGCGCGCCGTCCGCAACCGCGGCGCCGATCAGCCGCGCGGCGGCGGCGAACTTGTCGGGCGCGTTGTGGTGGAACTCGATCTTCGTCATGCCGCCTTGGCGCGCCCAAGCAGGAATTGCGTCAGGAGCGGCACCGGGCGGCCCGTGGCGCCCTTCTCGCCGCCGGACTTCCATGCCGTGCCGGCGATGTCCAGATGCGCCCACTTGTACTTGGCAGTGAAACGGGCGAGGAAGCAGGCCGCGGTGATAGTGCCCGCGCCTTTGCTGCCGATGTTCGGAATGTCGGCGAAGTTGCTTTTCAGCATCTCCTGGTAGTCGTCCCACAGCGGCAGTTGCCAGACGCGGTCGCCCGATTCCTGGCCGCGCGCCAGCAACTCGGCGGCCAGACCGTCGTCGTTGGCCAGCAGGCCGGAGGGAATCGCGCCGAGCGCGATGATGCACGCGCCGGTGAGCGTGGCGATGTCGATCACGCAATCGGGCTCGAAGCGTTCGGCATAAGTCAGCGCGTCGCACAGGATCAGCCGGCCTTCGGCGTCGGTGTTGAGGATCTCGATGGTCTGCCCCGACATCGAGGTGACGATGTCGCCCGGCTTGGTGGCGCGTCCGCCCGGCATGTTCTCGGTGGTCGGCACCAGGCCGATGACATTGAGCGGCAGGCCGAGGGTGGCCACCGCCTTCAGGGTGCCGAAGACGCTCGCAGCGCCGCACATGTCGTACTTCATCTCGTCCATTTCGGCGGACGGCTTGATCGAAATGCCACCGGTATCGAAGGTGATGCCCTTGCCTACCAGCACCACCGGCCTGGCGCCCTTCTTCGGCGCGCCGTCGTATTTCATGATGATGAACTTGGGCGGCTGCGCCGAGCCGGCCGCCACGGAAAGCAGCGAGCCCATGCCGAGCTTTTCCATCTGCGCGCGCTCGAGCACGTCGACCTTGAGCTTGTGCGCTTTGCCGAG
>JAEUNL010000053.1 GCA_016791115.1 Rhodocyclaceae bacterium | reverse complement strand
CGCCGAAAACTTGCATTTGCCTTGCTGGGCGAGTTGACCCGTTGGCAGAATTGGTCAGCCTTCCGGAAGGGGGGGTTTCGTCCAAACAATGGAGATCTCTGATATGAGCAAAAAGATTATCGCCCTCGCTCTGGCCGCGCTCGCCCCGGCAGCGGCCATGGCAGCAGACTCGAACGTCACGATTTACGGTCGCATCGATTACGGTTTTCTGAGCCGCAGCGGTGACGACAACGGCACCCAGTTTGGTCGCAAGAGCCGCAAGAACGAGTTCGAAGACGGCATGGCGGGTGCCAACCGCATCGGTTTCAAGGGTTCGGAAGATCTCGGCAACGGCCTGAAGGCCATCTTTGAAGTCGAATTCGGTTTCAACGGCGACGAGACCAGCGCCACGTTCAACTACAACCGTCACAGCTGGGTCGGCCTGACCGGCGGCTTCGGTACCGTCCTCGGTGGCCGCGTCGATGGCGCCCGCTACAGCTTCGTCGGCAAGTACGATCCGTTCAAGAACCAGACCGTTGGCGTCGCTGCCTCGATCTTCGGTGCCTCCAGCCGCCTTGGTCAGGCTGACCGTGCCGACAACGCGATCGTGTACATCACGCCGGAACTGTTCACCGGCTTCAAGGTTCTCGCTGCTTACACGACCTCGCTGATCGGTGCCGAAAGCGCTGGTTCGACGGCTACGGGCGACAGGGACATCGAGAAGGGTGACACTCCGCTGTATGCCATCGCTGCCATGTACGACAATGGCCCGTTGAGCATTACGCTTGACTACGAAAACCTCCAGATCAAGCGAAATGTGGCAACTGCGAATCCGAATCGCAATAAGGACATGGAGTTCGATCTGTGGGTCTTTGGCGCCAGCTACGACTTCGGCGTGGCCAAGCTCTCCGCCTACTACGAAGACGTTGCAGGTGATGACCGTGCATCCAAGACCGTTTCGGACAGCAAGGGCTGGATGGTCGGCGCGACGGTCCCGCTGGGCGCCAACGCCCGCCTGCTGACCAGCTATGTCAAGGGCAAGGATGAGCGTACCGGCAACAAGGGCGAGTGCAAGAAGTTCGGCCTCGGTGGTGAATATGACCTGTCTAAGCGTACCAACCTGTATGCCGGCTTCGCCAAGACCAGTTCGGATGGCAGCCTGACTTGCGCCATTACTACGGCTGGTAGTCGCCGTGCAGATGCTCGTGATGGAGCGAATCCGTTGAACAACGCAGCACCGGGTAATGCTGTTGCCTACGGCGACAAGGGTTTCAACCTCGGCATCGCGCACAAGTTCTGATCGATTCCGGTCGACGCGAACTTGGTTCGCAGAACGGGCGCCTTCGGGCGCCCGTTTTGTTTTTGTGTTTGCAGCGTGAAGTTTCGAGCGGATCGTGAATTGCCCGAGGCGGCGGTGTCAGCGATCCTTGGGCCGGGTGAACTCGTTGTCCAGCGCGAGATCCCATCCTGTGCTGGTCATGCCCTGCTCGCCGGATTCGTCCAGCAGCGCCTCGAGACGAAAGATTTCCGTCGCAACATCTGGTGGAAAACCCTGGCGCCCGGGGCGATCTGCGATCAGCAGCGCATCCATGAAGGGGCGCAGTTCTGGCGTTCCCCACAGCGTTGCAAGTCGCTCGACGACGTGAGGAAAGCGCGCTTCGAGCTTGTGCGGATAGCGGTCCATGTTGTTGGCGAGGATCGTCGCCAGACGCTCGTTCATCTTGATTGCCTCCAACCGGTTGCCGCTTCACAATACGCGCCTTGCAGCGCTTTCGCCACTCGGGGCCATACGAGTTCGCCGCTCGCTTCGAGAGGGAGATTCCGGTTTGGGAGAAATTGACGTGGGTCAATCGCTGCATTGCGTCATTCCCTAAACTCGCCTGCTTCCCTTGTTGCCGTTACGTCCGGCCTGCACGGCGCCGTTTTTCCCGCATACATGAACGCCCCGGCACCTGAAATCCCAACCGTCGATAACACTATTGACGCCAACTGCTACCACTGCGGTTTGCCGGTGCCGGGCGGCACGCGGTATCGGGTGCGCATCGACGGATCGGATCGACGCATGTGCTGCGCTGGCTGCGAGGCTGTCGCACAGGCGATTGTTTCCAGTGGACTGGATGAGTACTACAAGCATCGTGATGCGATGCCGGAATCGCAGCGCGAGGCGCTGCCGGATTCGCTGAAGGATCTCGGCTTGTTCGATCATCCGGATTTCCAGAAGACCTTCGTACGGCCGACCTCTGAATTCGAGCGCGAGGCGGCGCTAATCCTCGAAGGCATCACTTGTGCGGCCTGTGTCTGGCTGAACGAGTCACATCTTGCGCGCCAGCCCGGTGTGACCGGGGTCGAGATCAACTATGCAACCCATCGCGCACGCGTGCGTTGGGACAGTCGCGTGACGCGCCTGTCATCGTTGCTGGAAGCGATTGCCGCAATCGGTTATCACGCCCATCCCTACGATGTGACGAAATCGGAGGAGCTGTCGCAGCGCGAGCGGCGGCAGGCGCTATGGCGCGTGTTTGTTGCCGGGTTCGGCATGATGCAAGTCATGATGTACGCCGTGCCGGTCTATCTTGCCGACGGCGACATGACGCCGGACATCGAGCAACTGATGCGCTGGGCGAGCCTGATTCTGACCCTGCCTGTCGTTGTGTATTCCGCTGCGCCGTTCTTCATTCGCGCGTGGCGCGACATCCGCCTGCTGCGCGTGGGCATGGATGTCCCCGTTGCGCTGGGCGTCGGCAGCGCGTTCGCAGCGAGTTGCTGGGCGACGCTCACCGGCGCCGGCGAAGTCTATTTCGATTCGGTCACGATGTTCGTGTTCTTCCTGCTGGGAGGGCGCTATCTGGAGATGATCGCCCGCCAGAAATCGGTGCGCGGTGTCGAGCAGCTTGCCAAGGCATTGCCGGCATTCGCCTGGCGGCTCGCTGCGTACCCGTCGCTCGAAGCCGAGCGTGTGCCGGTGGGCGATCTCTGCGTGGGCGACGTCGTGCTGGTCAAGCCGGGCGAGGCCGTCCCGGCTGATGCGAAAGTCATGCAGGGCACGAGTGAACTCGATGAGTCGCTGCTCACGGGTGAGTCGCGACCCGTGCTCAAGTCTGCCGGCGATGCCGTGACCGGCGGCACAACCAACACTGCAAGCCCGCTGGTGCTGCAGGTCGAGCACGTTGGCGAGTCGACGCGGCTGGCTGCGATTCAACGTTTGATCGAGCGTGCAAACGCCGAACGCCCGCGTGTCGTCGAGACTGCCGATCGTGTGGCGACGGTCTTCGTCGCAGCGCTGCTGGTCCTGGCGACAGCGACGGGCCTGTACTGGTGGCATGCGGATCCGTCGCGCGCCCTGTGGATCTTCGTCGCGGTACTGGTGGTCAGCTGCCCCTGCGCGCTGTCGCTTGCGACCCCGGCCGCACTGACCGTTGCGACAGGCGCCATGTCCCGCCATGGCCTGCTGATCACGCGAGGCCACGCCATCGAAACGCTTGCCCGTGCCGATCACTTCGTGTTCGACAAGACCGGAACGCTGACGATGGGCCGGTTGCAACTGGTGCAGACGACAGTGTTGCGAGATGTCGATGCGCAGCGTGCGCTGTTGATCGCCGCCGCGCTCGAGCAGGGCTCGGAGCATGCGGTTGCGCAGGGCATTCGCGCGGCGCTGCCGGCAGACAGTGTGCTCGAACCGGTGACCGATCTCATGGCGGTGACGGGGCGCGGTGTCGAGGGGCGCATCGCGGGAAAACGCATGCGCCTCGGGCGCGTGGAGTTCGCGCAGGAGCTTCACGGAGGGCCACTGCCCGTCGCGCCGGAGTCCGATACGGTCGCGACGATGGTCGCCCTTGCCGATGAGGGCGGGTGGATCGCGATGTTCGTCCTGACCGATGTGCTGCGCCCCTATGCTGCCGAACTGGTACGTGATCTCGAAGCCGCCGGCGTCCATGTGAGCCTGGTTTCGGGCGACGAACCGGCAACGGTTGCGTCCTTCGCGGCGTCGCTGGGGATCGAAGACGCGCACGGGGGGGTGAGCCCGCAAGGCAAGCATGCTTTTATCGAGGCGCTGCAGCGGGACGGGCGCATCGTCGCGATGGTCGGAGACGGTGTCAACGACGCGCCTGTGCTGGCACGTGCTCAGGTGTCGATTGCGATGGGCGGTGGGACGGAGCTGGCGCGCAATCAGGGCGACATCGTGCTGCTGTCCGAGCGGCTGGACGCACTGATGCGCGGCCGCTTGCTCGCGAGGCGGGCGGAACGCATCATTCGGCAGAACCTTTGGTGGTCGTTTGGATACAACTTCGTCGCCATTCCCATGGCGATGACCGGCTTGATCACACCCTGGATGGCGGGCATCGGCATGTCTTCGAGTTCTTTGCTGGTCGTACTCAATGCGCTTCGCCTGCAGCGCCGGAACGGAGAGTAGCCGTGGAAATCATGTACCTTCTGGTTCCGCTGTCGGTGGTGCTGGTGTTCGTCATTGGCGCGGTGTTCTGGTTTTCGCTTCGGGGTGGACAGTTCGATGACCTGGAAGGGCCTGCCTATCGCATTCTGATGGATGACGACAAGCCCCTCGATGCCCGCGCCAAGGCATCCGACGGCGCCGGGGCGCAGAGCGAGCCTTAGTATCACGTGATCGATCCGTGGTGCTACCATGGATCCGCATTCTGCCCGACTCGAAGGGGAGGAAATTCGACATGTCAGCACGACGCGCAACCGAAAGCTCCGCGACCGACCCGATCAAAGTCATCGAGCGCAAGGACGGGTTTTATTGGCGCGACGAGGAGACCGGTGCGGAACTCGGCCCTTTCCCGAGTGCAGCGGCGGCGCGTGCCGATGCGCGTGCGTTAGATGACGACGTCGACATGGAGCCGTCGGGTCAATCGCTGCGCGAGGCCGAAGACGAGTTGGGCATTTCCGACTGGATCGATCCCGAGACCGGCGAGCCGGCCGAGGGTCATTCGCCGCATATCGAAGACAACTGAAAGTCTTCGCCTTCCCGTCGCGGAAGGATTCCGTCCTCCCGCATCCCTTTCCAGTATCCAACGCATAGCCAATCACGGTTCGGCTCGAAATCGCGCCAAAGCCGGATATGGCAGTGCCACATATTTGACTTGGGTCAAACCGCGCTGCCCCCTCCATCCCCACAATTCGTCCGTGGTTAATCTTTGACGCAAAGGGGATAAGAGCATGAAAAAAGTTATGGCGCTGTCGGCCCTGATCGCAACGGGTCTGCTTGCCGCACCAGCGGTTCAGGCCGCCGAAGGCCCGTTGATGATGCGTGTGCGTGCGCTCAGCATGGGCGTCGATAACGACAACTCGCACAGCGCGGGGCAAGTGGTTAATAGCGGCAATCCGTTGAAGGCAAACGACAAGATCTTCCCGGAAATCGATTTCACGTATTTCATTACGCCGAATATCGCAGCCGAACTGATTCTGACGTATCCCCAAAAGCACGACATCAAGTTCGGTGGGGTCAAGATCGGTGATGTCAAGCATCTGCCGCCGACGCTTACGCTCCAGTATCACTTCCTTCCGGAAGGCACGGTTCGTCCGTATGTCGGTGCCGGCATCAATTACACGCGGTTCATGAGCGTCCATATCAATGCTCAGCCTGCGGTGGGTATTAATTCGCCGATCGACATCGATCGCAACAGCTTCGGCTTGGCCGGACAGGCCGGCGTCGACTTCAAGGTCGCCGACAATTGGTTTGTCAACCTCGATGCGAAGTACGTGAAGATCGAGGCGAAGGATGTCCGTATCACCGGCGGCGCGCTTGCTGGCACCAAGGTTACCGATCTGAAGATCGACCCGTGGCTGCTGTCAGTCGGTGTTGGCTATCGTTTCTAGAGTTTGTCTCTCTGTTGGGGTTGGGGGTGCGCGAGAGCGCACCCTTTTTTTTGCCCTGAACGGACCTGAGTCTCGAGATTCGGTTCGTTGCGGTTTAAAATAGCGGTGTTGCGGTGCATCGGCAATTTTGATCTGAATCAACTTGGCGATTTGTCCCGAAGGTATCCTCCCCAATCGACTCTGTCGCCGTACGGCTACAGTCGGCAGTTTCCCGGTATGTTCTTTCAATGAGGTGATAACACATGTCAACGCAAGCGACTTATAACTACAAAGTCGTGCGCCAGTTCGCCGTGATGACGGTGATCTGGGGGATCGTGGGCATGCTGGTCGGCGTAATCGCTGCCGCCCAGCTTGTCTGGCCCCAGCTCAGTGTCGTCGAGTGGCTGTCGTACGGGAGGCTGCGTCCGCTTCATACCAACGCGGTCATTTTCGCGTTCGGTGGAAGTGCGCTGTTTGCGACGTCGTATTACGTCGTCCAGCGCACGTGTCATACGCGTCTGTTCGCGGATGGCTTGGCGGCATTCACGTTCTGGGGTTGGCAAGTGGTCATTCTGCTTGCTGCCGTGACGCTTCCGCTCGGTTTCACGACCGGCAAGGAATACGCCGAACTCGAGTGGCCGATCGACGTGCTCATCACCGTGGTATGGGTTTCTTACGCCATCGTGTTTTTTGGCACCATTGCCAAGCGCAAGACGCCGCACATCTATGTGGCGAACTGGTTCTTCGGCGCCTTCATCCTGACCGTTGCGCTGCTCCACTTGGTCAATAGTTGCGAAGTGCCGGCCGGCCTTTGGAAGTCCTACTCCTGCTACGCAGGCGTTCAGGATGCCATGGTGCAGTGGTGGTACGGACACAACGCGGTGGGCTTCTTCCTGACCGCCGGCTTCCTCGGCATGATGTACTACTTCGTGCCGAAGCAGGCCGAGCGCCCGGTCTATTCGTATCGCCTGTCGGTGGTTCACTTCTGGGCACTGATCTTCACCTATATGTGGGCGGGCCCGCACCACCTGCACTACACCGCGCTTCCCGACTGGACCCAGTCGATCGGCATGCTGTTCTCGCTGATCCTGCTGGCGCCGTCGTGGGGTGGCATGATCAATGGCATCATGACGCTCTCCGGCGCGTGGCACAAACTGCGCACCGATCCGATCCTGAAGTTCCTGATCACCTCGCTGTCGTTCTACGGCATGTCGACCTTCGAAGGTCCGATGATGTCGATCAAGACGGTGAATGCGCTGTCGCACTATACCGACTGGACCGTCGGCCACGTGCACTCGGGCGCGCTCGGCTGGGTGGCCTTCATCTCGATCGGGTCCATCTATTATCTGATCCCGCGCATGTTCGGACGCACCGAGATGTACAGCACCAGGCTGATCACGCTGCATTTCTGGATCGCGACCATCGGCGTCGTTCTCTACATTGCCTCGATGTGGATTGCCGGCGTGATGCAGGGCCTGATGTGGCGCGCGACCAACCCGGACGGCACGCTGACCTACTCCTTCGTCGAGTCGGTCAAGGCGTCCTATCCGTTCTGGACAATCCGTCTGCTGGGTGGCGTGATGTTCCTGACCGGCATGCTGATCATGCTCTACAACACGATCAAGACCATCGCGGGCCAGAAGGCCTACGAAGCGCCGGTCTTGGCGCCTGCGCACGCCTAATTGGAGCGAATCATGGCTGAAGCAAGCAAACACGAGTTTATCGAGAAGAATGTCGGCTGGATGATCATCCTGATCATCCTGACCGTCGCAGTCGGCGGCCTGGTGGAAATCGTTCCGCTCTTCTTCCAGAAGTCGACCACGACGCCGATCGCAGGCCTCAAACCCTACGATCCGGTGCGCTTGGCTGGACGCGACGTTTACATCCGCGAAGGCTGCTACAACTGCCACTCGCAGATGATCCGTCCGTTCCGTGCCGAGACCGAACGCTATGGCCACTACTCGGTCGCCGGAGAGTATGTGTATGACCATCCTTTCCAGTGGGGTTCGAAACGTACGGGCCCCGATCTGGCACGCGTTGGTGAGCGCTATTCTGACCAGTGGCATCGCGTTCACCTGCTGAATCCGCGCGACGTGGTACCGGAGTCGAACATGCCTGCGTACTACTGGCTCGATCGGCCGGTCAAGGCTGATGGCATTGAAGCCAGGATGACGGCGCTAACCAAGGTGGGTGTTCCCTACACTGCCGAGGAAATCGCCGGTGCGAAAAAGGCGCTCGAGGGCAAGACGGAACTCGACGCACTGATCGCCTATCTGCAGGGTCTGGGCACCCAGCTCAAGAACGTCAAGTAATCGGGCGGAGGCACGGATGGACATCAACGACGCGCGCTCGATCATCACGGTTCTGAGCTTCGTCCTCTTTCTCGGCATCGCCTGGTGGGCTTTCCACGGCCGCAACAAGGCGCGGTTCGAGGAGGCTGCCAACCTGCCTTTTGCCGATGACGATGACGACCGGGCCGCCCTGGCGGCTCGCGGTTCGACTACTCAAGGAAAAGCATCATGAGTGATTTCGTAAGCAGTTTCTGGAGCGTTTACGTCGCGGGGCTGACGGCACTGTCGATCCTGTTCTGCGCGTTCGTCCTCTGGGCGAACATGACGAAGAAGCAGGCGGGACCGGTGGAAACCCACGGACACGTCTGGGACGAGACGCTGGAGGAGTACAACAACCCCCTGCCTGGCTGGTGGAAATGGCTGTTCTGGATCACGATCGTCTTTGCGATCGTGTACTTGGCGGTCTATCCGGGATTCGGCAGCAACAAGGGTGCGTTCGGGTGGAGTTCCGTGGGCCAGTACGAGAAGGAGATGCAGACGGCGAACGAAAAGTATGCGCCGATCTTCAACAAGTACGCAGCGATGGATCTAAAGGCGGTCGCGGCCGACGCCGAGGCAAAGGCCATGGGCGAGCGCCTGTTCCTGACGTACTGCGCGCAATGCCATGGATCGGCGGCTCAGGGGGCAAAAGGCTTCCCGAACCTGACCGATTCCGACTGGCTCTACGGTGGCGAGCCGGAAACCATCAAGACGACCATCCAGGGCGGCCGCAATGGCGTAATGCCGCCGTTCGGCCAACTCGGTGCAGAATCGGTCAAGGACGTGGCCAACTACGTCCGATCGCTCTCTGGCTTGGCTGCCGACGGTCTGCGTGCCGAGCGCGGCAAGGCGGTGTTCGAGCAGAACTGCGTGGCCTGCCATGGCCCCGAAGCCAAGGGCACGCCAGCACTCGGCGCACCGAACCTGACCGACAAGGTCTGGCTCTATGGTTCGTCCGAAGCGACCATCATCGAGACGGTCACGGGCGGCCGCAACAACCGCATGCCGGCGTTCCAGGAATTTCTGGGCGACGCCAAGGTCCACCTGTTGGCAGCCTATGTGCTCGGGCTGTCCGGCGGCGCAAAACAATAATGCAATCGCAACCCCGGGGCACAGCCCCGGGGTTTTTTGCCATCCCCATCAGTGTTTTCTGATATAGAATTGTCATGAACGATCCTGCTCCTGCCCCCGCGGGCAAAGTTATCCCCGTCGTTCCGGTTGTCGAAGATGCGTTGTATGAGGTGCGCAAGCGCATCTATCCGCGCTCGGTCAGCGGGGCGTTCGCCACCTGGCGCTGGATTCTGGTCTGGTTCACGCAGATTCTTTTCTACGGGCTGTGCTGGCTCGACTGGAACGGTCGCCAAGCCGTTCTTTTTCACCTCGTCGAACGCAAGTTCTACATCTTCGGCTGGGTATTCTGGCCGCAGGACGTGTTCTTCCTCGCACTGATCCTGATCATCTCGGCGTTCGCGCTTTTCCTGTTCACCGCGGTTGCCGGCCGACTCTGGTGCGGCTATGCCTGCCCGCAAACGGTCTATACCGAAATCTTCATGTGGATCGAGGAGAAGATCGAGGGGGATCGCTCGAAACGCATGAAACTCGACGAACAGCCGATGAGCGCGCGCAAGTTCCGCATCAAGGCGACCAAGCAGTTCGCCTGGATCGCCTTCGCTCTGTGGACCGGATTCACCTTCGTCGGTTATTTCACGCCGGTCAGGGAGCTGACGCAGTCGATCGCGAGCTGGTCGCTCGGCCCGTGGGAGACGTTCTGGATTTTCTTCTACGGTTTCGCCACCTACGGCAATGCCGGTTACATGCGCGAGCAGGTCTGCAAATACATGTGTCCGTATGCACGTTTCCAGGGCGTGATGTTCGATCCGGACACCCTCATCATCACCTACGATGCCGAGCGCGGTGATCCGCGCGGCGCGCGCAACAAGAAGCTCGACTACAAGTCGGCCGGCCTCGGTGACTGCGTCGATTGCGGCATTTGTGTCCAGGTCTGCCCGACCGGCATCGACATCCGCAAGGGGCTGCAATACGAATGCATTGGCTGCGCGGCATGCATCGACGCCTGCGACCAGGTGATGGACAAGATGAACTACCCCAAAGGCCTGATCCGGTATTCGACCGAGCATGCGATCAAGGAGCATTGGGGGAAGAAGGAAATCATTGCCCACCTCATGCGGCCACGGACCTTCATCTACACGGGTATCCTGGGCATCGTCGTTGCGGGCTTCATCTACGGACTGACCACCCGCATTCCGCTGCGCGTGGACGTGATACGCGACCGGGCGTCGCTGGCACGCGAGGTCGAGGATGGCAAGATCGAGAACGTGTTCCGGCTGCAGGTCATGAACACGGCAGAAGAGACTCGACGTTTCGCCTTGGGCGTCAGCGGGTTGAGCGGCATCGAGCTCGGCTCCGACGCGGTGGTTGAGGTGCCGGCGGCCACCACCAAGGGTGTGGTCGTTCGCGTACTCGCACCTGGCGATGCAGGCAAGACCGGCTCGAATCCGATCTTCTTCGAGATCAAGGCGATCAATCACGAGGAAGTCTTTGTCCGAGAGAAGACGACTTTCCTGCTGCCATGAAGACGCCCGCACAACCTGCCACCGCCTGGTACAGCCACCCGTGGCCCTGGATCTTCATCGGCATGCTCGGGGCCACGGTGATTGCCGGGATGGTGACACTGTGGATCGCAATAGATTCCAACGACGGCTTGGTCGCGGACGATTATTACAAGCAGGGTCTTGGCATCAACAAGCAACTGGCGCGCGGCGAGCGCGCGCAGGCGATGGATTTACGGGCGATGCTGCGCATCCATCAGGATGGCGTCTCGGTGGCGCTCAGCGCGCGTGACGTTGCACAGTTGCCGAAACGCTTGAAGCTCGTACTTGCGCATCCGACGCGGGGCGGGCTGGACCGTACCGTCGTACTCGAACAAGAAGGCTCCGAATGGCGGGGCCGGACAGAGCCGCCCTCGCCGGGGCGCTGGATCGTCACGCTGGAAGACGATGCCGGCACCTGGCGGCTGGACGCGGCCGCGGTGTTTCCCCAAGACAGAGAGATCGTGCTTTCCGCAGCACCTTTCAAACCAGTCGACTAGGGGGACTACCATGGCCTTGGACCTGTTATTCAAATCCGATATCGGACTGCTGAGCCTGTTCACCATCGTTTTCGTCATTGTGATGGGCGTCTATCTGGGACGCTACGCCGCGAAGAAGATGGACGAGGACGAGCGCAACGCCCACTGAGGCCCGATGTCTTCCGCGGAGGAGGCGTTCCACAGCATGCAGCGACTGATACAAGTACTCTGGCCGTCGTTCATCGTTGCCGGCCTCGCCGAGGTGGCGTTCTTCACCTTGATCGATCCGCAGGAACTCTACCTCCTTGGCGAGCCGGTCCATTTCTCGACGCTCGCGACCTACTCGATCGGTTTCTTCGGCTTCTGGGCGATCTGCATCACGTCGAGCTGGGCGACCTGCTTCTTCCAGCGGCGAGCGAGCGAGATCAACGGCCTGCCGGACGGCGGCGAGGTTTCCGGAGACCGGCAATCGGGTTGCGCCTGAGTTGGCACGCCGGGAAATGTCGCCGTCGCACTGTGCGTGCGGCAGTGGCGCGCCCTATGCGCTCTGCTGTCAGCCGCTGATCGAGGGGGAGCGCCTCGCGGGCGATGCGCTGGCGCTGATGCGCTCGCGTTACGTCGCCTATACGCAGCAATGCGAAGCCTATCTGCTCGCGACATGGCATGCCACGACGCGACCGGCTTCGCTGGCGTTCGGTCAGGGTTCTCCGCAGAAATGGCTCCGGCTCGAGGTGCTGCGCCATCAGCCTGACACGCCGGATGCAGGCCTTGCCATCGTTGAATTCGTCGCCCGATACAAGGTCGGCGGGCGAGCCCATCGCCTGCACGAGATCAGCCGCTTCGTCGAGGAAGATGGGCGGTGGTATTACGTGGATGGCGAATTGCGCCAGGCCGACGCATAACCTGGCTCAGGAAATTGCAATCGGACGGCCTGCGATGCGCATTGGGAGATCGTCTCAGGGCTGGCATCGCCCCGTGCCGCATGGACAAAGGCGATGCAGCATGGCACCTTGGAGAGCAGCTGTACATGCGCCTTCCAGGCAGGTGCCCCGCGAGGCTGCCGTTCAGCGATAGACGAGGACCGGGATCTTGGAGTGCGTGAGCACCTTCTGCGTCTCGGAACCGAGCAACAGACCTGCCAGCCCGCGCCGTCCGTGCGAGGCCATGAAGATCATGTCGCAGCCGTTGGCCTGCGCCGCATTGATGATGGCTTCGTAGGGCACTTCGCTCGGGCCGGTGGCAAGGCCGTACTCGACACCGCCTTCCTTGGCGAAGGCTTCGCAACGCTTGAGGATATCGTTCGCCGTCGCTTCCGCGGCCTTGGCGAACTGCTGCGGCGTTGTCGGGTCGATCAGTGCGCCTTCGCCGAAGAACTGCGCCGGATAGTCGGGCTGCGCATAGAAGAACGTCACCTTGGCCCCGATCGCCTTGGCGAAATCCACTGCGCGCAAGGCTGTATCCCCGGACAGTGTCGAGCCGTCGGTCGGTACCAGAATGTGCTTGAACATGATGTGCTCCGCCAAGGGTTGAGTGCAGGAAGATTATAGTAGGGAGTCGGTCGGCTGCCCGATTGACCCAGATCAACGTGATTCGGCGCGCCACGCGCCAACCTGAGCCATGCGAATCCGCTTTCTCGGTGCGGCCGGTGAGGTAACCGGGTCGTGCTTTCTCGTCGAATACGGCGAGCTTCGTTTTCTCGTCGATTGCGGTCTGTTTCAGGGCGGCCGCAATGCCGATCTGAAGAACCTGCGCGCACTCGATTTCGGCGAGGGCTTCGGCGTGAAGCAGATCGCCTTCGTGCTGCTTACGCATGCCCATCTCGATCACTGCGGCTTGCTGCCGCGTCTGGCGGCGCTCGGGTTCAAGGGGCCGATTCATGCCACGCATGCGACCGTCGACCTCGCCAAGGTGATCCTGATCGACTCGGCGCACATTCAGGAGAAGGAAGCCGAGTGGCTCAACCGCCATCGACATGCGCGCCATGCGCGCCGCGGCTACGACGAGGCGCCGCTTTACACCGTTGCGCAGGCGCAGGCGACGCTGCGCCAGTTCCGGGGCGTTGGGTACGACCAGGCGTTCGAGCCTGCACCCGGCGTGCGCGTGGTGATGCGCGATGCCGGCCACATCCTCGGTTCTGCCATCGTCGAGGTCGAACTCGGGGAGGGTGCGGCGATGCGCAGGCTCGTTTTCTCCGGCGACCTCGGGCAACCCGGGCGGCCCGTGTTGCGCGACGCGACGCCGGTTGCCCACGCCGACTTGCTGGTGGTCGAATCCACCTACGGCAATCGACTGCACCGGCCGCTCGATGCCACGCTCGACGAGTTGGTGGTTGCGCTGGAGCGCACGCTCAAGGGCGCGCGAGGCAACGTGGTCATCCCCTCCTTCGCGGTCGGGCGAACGCAGGAACTGCTGTTCGTGCTGACGCGCCTGACGCGGGAAGGGCGCCTGCACGGCCTCAATGTTCATGTAGATTCGCCGATGGCGCTGGCTGCGACCGAAGTCACCCTCCGCCACCCGGAACTGCTCGATGGCGAGGCACACGAGCTGATGGCATGGCAGAAAGGGCACCCCAAGGATCCGCGCATCCACTTCGTGCAGGATGTCGAAGAATCGATGGCGCTCAATACCGTGCGCGGCGGTGCCATCGTCATATCGGCCAGCGGCATGTGCGAAGCCGGGCGCATCAAGTACCACCTGCTTCACAACCTGCCAAGGCCCGAGTGCGCGATCGTGATCGTCGGCTTCCAGGCCGCCGGCACGCTCGGTCGCCGGCTGGTCGACGGCGCGCGCCGTGTCACGCTGTTCGGCAAATCCGTGCAGGTGCGAGCAACGATCCACACCATCGGCGGCTTGTCCGCTCATGCCGACCAGGCCGCATTGCTCGGCTGGCTGCGCGGGTTCCGTCATCCACCGCGGCAGACTTTCGTGGTGCACGGCGAACTCGAAACCGCGCAATATTTTGCCGGCAAGATTCGCGACGATCTCGGCTGGACGCGTGTAGATGTCCCCGCACAGGGTGACCAGGCGAACATTGAAACAAGGAACATGGAATGAATATCCCCAAACCGCCGGAGTTTCTCAATCCCACGCAGTCGCTGAACCAGTTGCATCAGAATGTCGTCGCCTGCATCGACCCGCTCGGCATGGCCGAACCGCTGCTGCACGCGCAGATAGCCTGGCTCACCCATCCGCAGGAGCTGTCGGAGCATCTGGCGAAAGTCTCCAGCCAGTTGTGGCAATTGCAGTGGCACACCTGGCAGCGCGCCTTCGGCCTGCCGAGCGACGACCCCGTGCACCCGCACGAGGATGACACGCGCTTCAGCGACCCGGTGTGGAAAGAGTCCGCCACCTGGGATCTGGTCAAGGAATGGTATCTGCTCGCCACCCACGGCGTGCAGGACATGCTCTATGCAACGCCCGGCATGTCCGGGCGCGAGCGGCGACGCGCGGCGTTCTGGTGGCGCAAGTGGCTCAACCTGATTGCGCCGACCAACTTCTTCTGGACCAATCCGGTGGCGATGCGCAAGGCGTGCGAAAGCAACGGCCAGAGTGTGATCGACGGCATGCGCAACTTCTTCGCCGACGTCGAGGCAGGCGACGTGCGCATGACCGATCCTGTGCACTTCAAGGTCGGCGTGAATCTCGCGACGACGCCGGGGTCGGTCATCTTCCGCAACGAGCTACTCGAGCTGATCCACTTTGCACCGACGCAAAAGAAGGTGCACGCGGTACCGGTGCTGATCGTCACGCCGTGGATCAACAAGTACTACGTGCTCGACCTGAACGCCAAGAAGAGCATGGTGCGCTGGCTGGTCGACCAGGGCATGGATGTGTACATCACGAGCTGGCGGAATCCGCCCGCAGCGATGCGCGACACCACCTTCGACGACTATCTGACCCAGGGAGTCGATGCGGCAGTCGGTGCGGTGCGCGCCTTCACCGGGCAGAAGCAGGTCCATGCGACGGGCTATTGCATCGGCGGTACTGCACTGTCGATCTACATGGCCTGGGCGAACCGCCGGTACGGCGCCGACCAGATGCCGGTCGCCCACTGGACGTTGTTCACGACGCTGGTCGATTTTCACAAGCCGGGCGACATCGAGGTATTCGTCGACGAGGCCAGCGTGCGTTACCTGTCTCGCGTGATGGCCCAACGCGGCTACCTCGACGGGCGCGAAATGGCGGCGTCGTTCCGCCTGCTGCGCGCCAACAGCCTGGTCTGGCACTACGTGGTGCACGGCTGGCTCTACGGCGAGAAGCCGCCACCATTCGACATCATGTACTGGAACATGGACAGCACGCGCATGCCGTACGCGATGCACAGCTGGTACCTGAACGAGCTTTACCTCAAGAATCGCCTGATCCAGAAGGACGCGCTGACCATTGCCGGGCAGCCGATCGACCTCGAACGGATCACCCAGCCGCTCTATGCCGTGGGGGCGGAGGACGACCATATCGCGCCCTGGGAGCAGGCGTTCCGCATCAACCACTATGCGATGGCGCCCAAACGCTTCGTGCTGAGTTCGTCGGGCCACATTCTCGGGATCGTCAATCCGCCGGTCGATCCGCCGAAACGCAGCTTTCGCGCCGGCGAGGCGCATCGCGCCGACAACGCGCGGGACTGGTTTGCACGCAACGAACCCGTCTCGGGCTCGTGGTGGATGGACTGGATGGCGTGGCTCAAGCCGCAAGCCGGTAAAATGGTGCCTGCCCGTCCGGCATCGAGTGAAGCGTTCCCGCAAATTGCCGCTGCGCCGGGCGATTACGTCGTCGAGCCGTGAGCAGGTCGACCTGAATGAAGCACACGAGGGCCAGTCCACGATATGGTTCGCACTGCCGGAACTTGCCCCTGATTTTGGCCACCCATGTTCGGATTTACCCCTGAAGAGATCGAGGCCATAGGCCTGCCGCTGTCCCTGACCGTCCTGATGGTCTGGATGCTCCTGATCATCTGGAACCTGGCCAAGGAATCCAAGGCGGGAAAGTTCGGCACCTTCGTGCTGTTTTTCGTGCTGAGCTTCGGCATGCTCGGTTTCATTGCCAAGTCCATCATCCAGAAAATCATCGGGCTGTAGGCCCGTACCAAGGAAAAACACCATGTCGCAGTTCGACAATGTCAGTGTGGTCAAGAAGGCCAACGTCTATTTCGACGGCAAGTGCATCAGTCATACCGTGACGTTCGCCGACGGCACGCGCAAGACGATCGGCGTGATCTTTCCGTCGCTCCTGACCTTCAATACCGGCGCGCCCGAGATTATGGAACTCAACGCCGGCACCTGCCGCATCCGGATCAAGGGCGAGGGCGAATGGAAGACTTATTCCGGCGGGCAGGAATTCGCGGTGCCCGGCAATTCGAGTTTCGACATCGAGACGCTGGAAATGCTCGATTACGTTTGCCACTTCGGCTGACCGGATGCGCATGGCCGCGTTCGTGCTCATGCTGTCGGCCGTCGTTGCCCTGTTGGCATTGATCGGTCCCGGGGTGCGCGAATGGTGGCTTGTGGACCGCTGTCTGGACGCTGGCGGTCGTTGGGATTATCAATCGGCGCGCTGCAACGTGCCGGCGCGATGACTGTTGCTGGAGTTCACCATGCCTTCGTTCGATATCGTTTCGGAAGTCGATCAGGTCGAGATGCGCAATGCGGTCGATCAAGCCAACAAGGAAATCACCAACCGCTTCGACTTCAAGGGTTCCGATGCACGCATCGAGCAGGCGGAGAAGCTGCTGACCCTGTTTGCGGACGACGAGTTCAAGCTTGACCAGGTTTACGACGTCCTGACAGGCAAGCTCGGCAAACGCGGTGTCGATGTGCGCTGCCTTGACCGCCAGGACGTGCAGAAGGTCAGCGGCAACAAGGTCAAGCAGGAGGTGAAGCTCAAGATCGGTGTCGAGGTCGAGCTCGGCAAGAAGATCGTGCGCATCCTCAAGGACAGCAAGCTCAAGGTCCAAGCGAGCATCCAGGGGGACGCGGTGCGCGTGTCTGGTGCCAAGCGGGACGTGCTTCAGGAGGCGATCGCGCTGGTCAAGAAATCGATCACCGATACGCCGCTGCAGTTCGGCAACTTCCGCGACTGATCAGGCGGGCTGGTCCGGCTCGCTATGGACGAGTCCGCGGTAGGCATGCCAGCTCGCATGCCCGATGACCGGCATCGTGACGATAATGCCGATGTAGAAAGTCCATAGTCCGAGCAGCGTCAAGGTCGTGATCAGGCCGGCCCACACCAGCATGGCCGCCGGATTCTGCGCGACTGCGAGCACGCTGGTCCTCATTGCCGTCAGGGCGTCACAGTTGCGATCGAGCAACATTGGAATCGACACCACGGACAACACGAACACCACGGCTGCAAAGACCGATCCGGCTGCGGTATAGACGATCAGAAACGCCGTGTGTTTCATTGCCACTGTGTCGGCAATGAACTGCGTCAGGCTGGGGGATTCCTTGCCGTAGAAGGCATCGAATATCGTCAGTGCAACACCCGTCCACGCCAGCATCACCAACCCGAGAATCGCCCCCATGATCGCGAACTGGTTTGCGTTCTCGTGCCATGCGACCGTTGTAGGCCCCAACGCCACCTCTTCGCCGCGCTCGATGCGGCGTGAAATGTCGTAAAGCCCGATCGCGACGAACGGGCCCGCTAGCAGGAATCCCGAGGTGAGCGTGGCGATGTACTTCACTTCCTGGCGCGTGTAGAAGAACAGCAGAAAGCCCATCGCCGCAATGCACGCACCATAGAAAAGGCTGGCGAACGGTTTCGCACGCATGTCACGCAGGCCGCGAACCAGCCAGCCGAACGGCTCGCCGACAGGCACGGTGCGGACTTCCGGCAGCGTGGCCAGGGGGGCGAGTGTGGCGTGGGTCTGCGGCATCCTCTGTCTCCGGTTGGCGGGCTCATTGCTGGCTGGCCCGTGTTGTTTGCCTCAATGATGAAGCCTGTCGCACTTTGCATCAAGCGGGCAGGATCGTTGGTCGAACCAGAACGCCTCGCTTGGCAGTGGCCGGTCGTATGGCAGAATCGCCGGATGTCATCGACTCGACACGTCCGGTTCCGTTCTCATGTCCTGCGCGCTGCGATGCAGGCGGCAGGGCTATTGCTGCTTGCCGTCGTCGCCCCAGTGGGCCGGGCGGCGGACATTGCGGTGGTTGGCCTGTTTCCGGGCAAGGCAGTTCTCGTGATCAACGGCGCGCCGCCACGCACGGTTTCGGTCGGCACCCGCACCCAGGAAGGCATCAAGCTGCTGTCGATCGACGGCGAATCGGCGACAGTGGAAATGGACGGCAAGCGTCACCGTCTGGGCATCGGTGAACAAGCCGTTTCGCAAGGCAGTGCCGACAGCGGTAACATGGTCACCTTGACCGCCGATTCGCGTGGGCATTTCGTCACGTCCGGGATCGTCAACGGTGCTTCGGTGCGCTTCCTCGTGGACACCGGCGCAACCATGGTTTCGCTCGGCGCCGGTGACGCTGCGCGCGCGGGTCTCGACATGCGCCGGGGCGAGCCGGTGACGACGATGACCGCGAATGGTCCGGCCCAGGCGTTCAAGATGCGCATTGCCTCGATGCGCGTCGGCGACATCACCTTGTCGGATGTCGAAGCCTTGGTACATGGCCATGACATGCCGGTTGCGTTGCTTGGGATGAGCTTTCTCAACCGCATGGAAATGCGCCGGGATGGCCAGACCATGACCCTGCGGCGCCGGTATTGAATCGACCGATGGCGCAGAGTGACGACCAGGAGAGGCAGCGTCGGCTCGATGCCGAAGCGCTCCGCCGCCACTTCCGCGAGGTGCCGGTGGGGGGCGATGTCGACGAAGAAGGCGCAGCCGGCAGCAGGACGCCCGCTGCTGTGCTGGTGCCCTTGGTCGATCGGGCCGGCGGCCTGAGCGTGCTGCTCACACGCCGCACCGACCACCTCCATGACCATCCGGGGCAGATCGCATTCCCCGGAGGGCGCTGCGAAGAAGGTGATGTGTCTCCGATTCACACTGCGCTGCGCGAAACCGAGGAGGAAATCGGACTTGCACGCCGACATGTCGACGTGCTGGGCCTTTTGCCGCGCTATCTGACCGGAACCGGTTTTGCCGTAACGCCGGTCGTGGCAATCGTTACCACACCATTCGAACTCAGGCTCGATCCGTTCGAGGTGGCAGAGGCTTTCGAGGTCCCGCTGACGTTCCTGCTCGATCCGCTGAATCACCGCCGCCACCGTATCGAAATCCGTGGTGCGCAGCGGGAGTTCTGGGCGATGCCCTTCGGCGACTATTTCATCTGGGGGGCGACGGCGGGCATGTTGCGCAGCCTGTACCGCCATCTGCGGTTGGACTAGGGGGCGAGCCCCGCACGCTGCGCGAACGCATCGGCCGCCTTGGCCCCGCGAACGCGGCGTACGATGTCCTGGCTACGACCGAGAAGGTCGAGCAGCTGCTCGGCGCTTCGGCACTTTTCGATCTGCATGGCGAGTATCTCGCCGTCCGGTCCGAGTGCATCCACGACGGCTGACGCGGCGACGCGCCTGCTCTTGACGAGGTCGACCGCCGAGCCTTCTGCTGCGCTAGCCGGCGCAGCCTGTTCGGATGTCGCGGTTGTCGAGATGGATTCCACGAAGCCCTGCTCGACGAGTTCGTCCAGCAGGAGCGCTGATCCGGCAGGGTCGACGGTTCGTTGCAGGATGGCGGCCAAGTTGAGTTTCCCGTCGACGACGATCAGCACGCTGCGCGCACGCTGCGGAAGGCGAAAAGTGCGGTTCGCCATTTCTTCGAGACCCTTGGCCGTTTTTCGAAGTACCGTGCCGGGATCCAATGCCGCCTCCTTGATGTAATACAATTTTACTTGACTAACTCTAGCACGGTCAGTGCTTTGGCCGGCAAGGCAATCCAGGGGCGCCGTGTGATATCGTGCGCAACGGACTTTCCGCCCAGCCTGCCGTCGATCTGCAGCCTCTATCGTCCCGTCAAAATGTCGCTTTTGTCGCTCATCATTTCCCTGCTGATCGAGCAGGCCCGTCCGTTGCCCGAAACAGTGTGGGGGCGCAAAGGATGGGTGACCCGCTATGCGGATTTCGTCGAGCGCCGCTTCAATGCCGGGGAGGCGACGCATGGCCTGATCGGCTGGCTGGTTGCAGTGCTGCCGCCGGTACTGCTCTCGGCGCTCGTGTTCTTTCTTCTGTACCTCGTTCAGCCCTTGCTCGCGCTCGCTTGGAATATCTTCGTCCTCTATCTCACGATGGGGTTCAGGCAGGTCAGCCATTACTTCACCGAGACCCATGTCGCGCTGCGTGCAGGCGACATTGCGACCGCGCGCGAACGAGTTGGCTCCTGGCGTGGCCGGCTTTCCGATCGCATGTCCTCGTCCGAGGTTGCGCGAGTGGCGATCGAGGAGGCGCTGGTCGCGTCACACCGCCATGTGTTCGCGGTCATCATCTGGTTCATCCTTCTCCCTGGGCCGAGCGGTGCCGTTCTCTACCGGATCGCCGCACATCTTGCGCGCGAATGGGGCGGTCGCAACGATCCGGAATTCGGCGATTTTGGCGTGTTTTCCCGCAAGGCATTTGCGCTGATCGACTGGCTGCCCACGCGCTGCACGGCGGTTGCATTTTCGATCGTGGGGGATTTCGAGGACGCAATCTACTGCTGGCGCACCCAGGCCACACGATGGCCGGACGTGGCATCAGGTATACTTCTTTCGAGTGGGGCGGGTGCAATGGGCGTGCGGCTCGGGATGCCGCTCCACGAAACAGGAGAGGTCGTGGAACGGCCCGAGATGGGGCTCGGCGACGAAGCCGATGCCGATTTCATGCAGAGTGCGATTGGCCTGATCTGGCGAACCTTGGTACTGTTCCTGCTGTTGCTGGCACTGCTTTGGGTCGCAAGCTTGGTCGGGCACTGAAGAGTCAATCCGGAGGGAAGAACGATGGCTGAAAAAAGGGAAGTTGTATTCGTGAGCGCTGTCCGCACGGCGATTGGCGACTACGGTGGTACGTTGAAGGATTTCTCGCCGTCCGATCTCGCGACGCGCGTTGTGAAGGAAGCAATCGCGCGCGGCAAGGTCGATGTCGCGCAGATCGGCCATCTCGTTCTGGGCAACGTGATTCACACAGAACAGCGTGACATGTACGTCTCCCGCGTCGCGGCACTGAACGCGGGCCTGACGAAGGAATCCTGCGCGCTGACGTTGAACCGCCTGTGCGGTTCCGGTTTCCAGGCGGTGATTACCGCGGCCAATGCAATCCAGCTTGGCGATACCGATGCGGCGGTGGCCGGAGGTGTCGAATCCATGAGCCGTGCCGGCTATCTGATGCCTGCGGCACGCTGGGGTGCGCGCATGGGCGATGCAAAGATCCTCGACATGATGGTCGGCGCACTGACCGATCCGTTCGAGACGGTTCACATGGGTATCACAGCCGAGAACGTCGCCGCCAAGTTCGGCATCTCGCGCGACGAGCAAGACGCCTTTGCGGTCGAGAGCCACAAGCGCGCGGCACGAGCGACTGAAGCCGGTCACTTCAAGGACCAGATCCTGCCGGTCGAGATCTCCTCCAAGAAGGGTACCGTCCAGTTCGTGGCTGACGAGCACATCCGCGGCGACGCGAGCGTCGAAGGCATGGCGAAGCTCAAGACCGCCTTCAAGAAGGAAGGTGGGTCGGTGACCGCGGGCAACGCGTCTGGCATCAACGACGGTGCGGCTGCGGTCGTGCTGATGGAAGCCTCGGCTGCTGCCAAGGCAGGCCTGAAGCCGCTGGCGCGCCTGGTGTCTTACGGTGTCGCGGGCGTCGATCCGTCGATCATGGGTACCGGTCCGATTCCGGCGGTCCAACTGGCGCTAAAGCGTGCCGGCCTCAAGGCTTCCGATCTCGATGTCATCGAATCGAACGAAGCCTTCGCGGCGCAGGCGCTGTGCGTGACCAAGGGCCTCGATCTCGATCCGGCAAAGGTCAATCCCAATGGCGGCGCAGTCGCGCTGGGTCATCCGCTTGGCGCGACCGGTGCGATTCTGACTGTCAAGTGCCTGTATGAACTGCAGCGCACCGGCAAGAAGTACGGCCTGATCACCATGTGCATCGGCGGTGGCCAGGGTATCGCCGGCGTGGTCGAGCGCCTCTGATCCGCCCGGCTGACCCACCGAACGCCCCGCTCCGAGCGGGGCGTTTTGTTTTCCGGTTCGGTTGCACCAAGTGAGTTGGATGTCGGCACCGAACTGGTGCGCCACCGATTGATTTTCTGCCGATAGCCATCCTTTCCGGCGGAATTGCGCGCTGCATGGCGTGGCATGTTTATCGCTAATCCAACCTCGAACGGCTACCTGCTTTGCATCGGCGCCGGAACGGGGGTGACATGGGAGCGAATCCTTACAACGAGATGGCGGATGCGGAAGGCCAAGTGCGTCCGCATTACCGAGGGTTCGGTCAGTGGCTGGAGCATACGCCGGCCGAACGGGTGGCACAGAAGCGTGCTGAGGCCGATACGCTGTTCCACCGCGTCGGCATCACCTTTGCCGTCTATGGCGAAGAGGCCGGAACGGAGCGGCTCATTCCTTTCGACATCGTGCCGCGCATCCTGCCCGCTGCCGAATGGAAGTTGCTTTCCGCAGGGTTGCGCCAGCGCGTCAAGGCACTCAACCTGTTTCTCCAGGACATCTACCACGACCAGGAAATTCTCGAGGCAGAACGGATTCCACCCGATCTGATCCTGAAGAACCAGCAATACCGGCCCGAAATGCATGGCATCGACGTGCCCAGCGGCATCTATGCGCACATTGCCGGGGTGGACATCGTGCGCGCGGGCGAGGGCGAGTTCTATGTGCTGGAGGACAACCTGCGCGTGCCGTCCGGCGTGTCCTACATGCTCGAGGACCGCAAGATGATGATGCGCCTGTTCCCCGAGCTTTTTGCGCGCCATGCGGTGGCACCGGTCGAGCACTATCCGGACATGCTGCTAGACAGCCTGCGTGCCGTGGCGCCTCAAGGTGTGGCCGAGCCTACTGTCGTCGTGCTCACGCCCGGCGCCTACAACAGCGCTTACTTCGAGCATGCATTTCTCGCGCAGCAGATGGGGATCGAACTGGTCGAGGGCCAGGATCTGTTCGTCAATGGCGACATGGTGTTCATGCGCACCACCCAGGGGCCGCGCCGCGTCGATGTCATCTATCGTCGCGTCGATGACGATTTCCTGGATCCTCTGGTTTTTCGAAAGGATTCCATGCTTGGCGTTCCGGGCCTGCTGTCAGCGTATCGCAGCGGCAGCGTCACGCTGTGCAATGCCATCGGCACTGGCGTGGCAGACGACAAGTCGGTCTACCCGTTCGTCCCGGAGATGGTGCGCTTCTATCTGGGCGAGGAACCCATTCTCAACAATGTGCCGACCTACATGTTGCGAAAACCGGAGGACCTCAAGTACGCGCTCGCGCATCTGCCGGATCTCGTCGTCAAGGAGGTTCACGGCTCCGGCGGCTACGGCATGCTTGTCGGGCCGGCTTCGACACGGGAACAGATCGAGGCGTTCCGCAAGCGCATCGAGGCTGCGCCGGCCAACTACATTGCGCAGCCGACGCTTGCATTGTCGGCCTGTCCGACCTTCGTCGAGTCGGGCATCGCTCCGCGCCATATCGACTTGCGGCCGTTCGTCTTGTCCGGCCGGGATATCAACATGGTTCCGGGCGGCCTCACGCGAGTTGCGCTGCGCGAGGGATCATTGGTGGTGAACTCGTCGCAGGGCGGTGGCACCAAGGACACATGGGTGCTGGAGAACTGAAATGCTGTCGCGAACAGCCGATCACCTTTACTGGATGGCGCGCTATACCGAACGCGCCGAGAACATCGCACGCATGCTCGACGTGAATTCGCGCATGTCGTTGCTGCCGCAGACGTCCGAACAGATCGAGCAAGGTTGGGGCGCCGTGCTCGGCATCAACGGTCTGCAGGAAACCTACCGCGACCTCCACGGTTCGATTTCACCGGAGAAGGTGCTGCGCTTCATGGTGTTCGATCGCGACAATCCCTCGTCGATTCATTCCTGCCTGTATGCGTCGCGCGAAAACATTCGTGCAGTACGCGGGAGCGTGACGTCGGAGATGTGGGAGATGCAGAACTCGACCTGGCTCGAGTTTCGTGCGCTGAGCCCCGAGAAGGTGATTGGTAGCGACATCGGTGAGCTTTTCGAATGGGTCAAGCATCGTTCGCATCTGTCTCGTGGCGTGACCGTCGGCACGATGCTGCAGGACGAGGCGTTCCGGTTCATCCGGATGGGATCATTCCTGGAAAGGGCGGACAACACTGCGCGTATTCTCGACGTGAAGTATCAGGCAATCGAACTGGGCGCCAAGGAGGGCGATGCCGCGTCCGAGTATTACCAGTGGAGCGCGTTGCTGCGCTCGGTGTCCGGGTTCGAAGCCTATCGCAAGGTCTATCGCGATCTGATCACGCCACGGCGTGTTGCGGAACTGCTGGTTCTGCGTGCCGATATGCCCCGTTCGCTGGCACGCTCGCTCAAGGAGGTCTATACGAACCTCTGCGAAGTCGCGAATCGGCATTCGGGCGAAACCGAACGCCGCGCCGGTGAACTCCACTCATCGCTCCGCTTCGGCCGCATCGAGGATATCTTCGACGTCGGACTTCATGACTACCTGACCGCGTTTCTCGGCAAGACCGCCGATCTCGGCAACCGCATCGCGCAGGATTTCCTCGTCCCGGTCACCGCTGACTGAATCGCAGCCGGCGGCAATGATTGTTCCTGCGCAGGCCCGGGGCTATGATGCGCGCCACCGCAATTCCACGAGATCTTTCATGACTTATTGTGTCGGCATGCTGCTGGATGCTGGTCTGGTGTGCCTTTCGGATTCGCGCACCAACGCCGGCGTCGATCACATCAATACTTTCCGGAAGATGCACGTGTTCGAGAAGACGGGCGAACGCGTCATCGTCCTCATGACGGCCGGCAATCTGGCGATCACTCAGTGCCTGGTGAATATCCTGAGGGAAGCCCTTTCCAGCGAAACAGGCGAGCCCAACCTATACAACGTTTCGAACATGTTCGAGGCGGCCCGATGCGTGGGCGAGGCAGTTCGCGAGGTGCACAAGCGCGATGCGTCTGCCCTCAAGGAGTTCTCGATCGACTTCAGTGCATCGTTCATCCTCGGCGGCCAGATCCGAGGAGAACAGCCAAGGCTGTTCAGCGTCTATGCGGCGGGAAATTTCATCGAGGCCACGCCCGACACGCCCTACTTTCAAATCGGTGAATCCAAGTACGGCAAGCCGATCATCGACCGGGTCGTTCATCGAGACAGCACACTGGATGAAGCCGCCAAATGTGCGCTGATTTCGATGGATTCGACGATTCGATCCAACCTCTCGGTCGGCCTGCCCCTCGATCTGGTTTGCGTGCGCACCGACGATCTTCATGTCCTCTCGCACGAGAGCATCGACGCGGACAATGGCTATTTCCGCATGATTCGCTCGCGTTGGGGCGAGAGTCTGCGCGAGGCATTTGCCGAGTTGCCGGACCCGGACTGGCTGCCGCGAAATTGAGACACGGCGAGGCCTGCACGGCGGCAGGCCTTCGTGCCGCGTCGCAAAACGTGTCTGATCGGCGGCTCAGCGATTGACCGGAAGAGCCGCTGCCATCCCCGCTACGTCGCCATTGCAGGCCGGATGTCCCCAGCCGGACGCACTTCACACCGTTCGAAATGTCATAGACGATGTTGTCTCTGCGCGTTGCGTCGCCGCTGACCCCGCCCGGAACATAGTCCAGGAACAGTGCGTTCTTGGTTCGCCAGGCAATGTGATGATCTGCGCACGAAGAATTCCCGCTCACCCCGACAGCACCGATCAACTCGTGAGCTGAGTTGTAGAGACCGAGGCCTCCGCCGAACACATTCACGCCGCCAATTCGCCTTGAGACCATTGGATCGTTCGGTTGGCCGTAATTGCCCGGTGAGCCGCGATATGCAACTTCCGTATCCACCGGGTTGCTGTGCTGCAGTCCGTAGAGCGAAACGCCGGGCTGAACTGCGGAGAACACGTTGGCGGTCGACAGTGCGAGCCCGGGCAGGCTGAACGCATTGGCGGTGCTGGCCTTCTGCGCTGGAATCACGCGGCTGCCAGGCCACTGGTCGCCACGGTCATCGCCGGTGAATGCGACCGCGCGGACCACGCCATCGCGATTGACGATGGTCGCCCGCATGTCGAGGTTGAATCCACCGTTGGACTCGTTTCGAGCGGCGATCAGAGCGGATTTGAGGGCCGCATGGCTCGGCAGTTTGCCGCATTCGCTCGCGTTGCGTCCGTCAGCAACGGCCGTTTGCGGTTGTATTCTGGAAAACCCCAGAATCAGCCCGGTTACTTCCAAAGCAAACCGTTGGCTCATGATGATTCTCCTTGTCGGGACGAGGCCAGGAACCGGCCTCCAAGCAGGAAACGGGCGGCGAGCGGTTTTCTTATCGGGTCGGGGGCCTGCCCTGGGAAACGCCCGCATCAAGCGATGGGCGTTGTCTCTTTATGGATGGAAGGCTGCGATTCCGGATTGAACCTATGCTCCCTCATAGACCCAGGGGGCACACCGTCTAAGCGGTGTTGGACTAGATGGCGAAGCGCGTGGCACCGGCGGCGACGATTTCGCGCTGCAGCACGTGGTAGTGGGCGATGCGGCGCGCGTCGATTTCGCCTCGTGCAACCGCGTCGATGACTGCACAGCCGGGTTCGGTTTCATGGCGGCAGTCGCGGAACCGGCATTGGCCGAGCATCGGCCGGAGTTCAATGAATGCCTGTTCGAGTGTTCCGATGGTAAGTTGCGTGAGCCCGAACACCTGCATGCCGGGGCTGTCGATCAGCGCGCTGTTGCAGTCGAGTTGATATAGGCGGGTATGCGTTGTCGTATGCTTGCCCGAGTCGAGCACCCGCGAATGCTCTCGCGTTGTGGCATTGGCGCCCGGGATGAGGGCATTGATCAACGTAGATTTGCCCATCCCGCTCTGGCCGACGAATACGGTTGTTTCGCCTGATAGCGTTTCGCGCAGCGCTGACGCATCACGTCGCGCGCAGAGTTCGATGACCGGATACCCGAGGCGCCTGAAGGGTTCCAGTGACGCTCGGGAACCCGGAAGCGGCGCGTCGAGATCGACCTTGTTCAGCACGATCGCCGCCTTCATTTCCTGATTTTCTGCGGCAGCAATGCAACGCGAAACCAGCTCGTCGGAGAACGACGGTTCTGTCGCGACAACGATCAGCACTTGCGTCCCGTTGGCGGCGATCAGCTTTTCGCGCCACTCGTCGCGCCGGAAAAGGAGTGTGCGCCGTTCGACGAGTTCCTCGATGACGCCTTGATCCGGAGCGGTGAGCGCAACGCGCACCCGATCGCCGCACGCGTAGACACTGCGCTTGCCGCGTGGAAAACAGGCGGCGACACTGCCGTCCTCGACAGCCACCTCGTAATGTCGGCCGAAAGCCCCGACGATGGTAGCGTTAAGGTCTGCGCCCAACGGATTCAGGGCTGCACGGCTAGCCGGGCGCCGCCGGTCGCGACCGTTTGCAGATGTGCGATGCGCGCCGCCGCCGGCGGATGCGAATCGTGGAAGGTTGAATACAGGGGATCCGGTGTCAATGTTGCCGCATTGTCACGATAAAGCTTCACCAGCGCACTGACCAGATCCTCGCCTCGAGTCTGGCGTGCGGCGTACGCGTCCGCCTGGAACTCGTGCTTGCGGGACCAGCCGCTCATCAACGGTGACAAGGGGAAAACGAATACGGGCACCACCAGCATGAATAGGACGAGCGCGACAGCCGTGCCCCTGGAAGACATGCCGAGCCCTTCGAAGAACCACGGCTGGGCGATCAGGTACCCGAGCAGTGCGAGGAAGGCAAGGCTCGCCAGTCCGAGAACGCCGAGTCGCTGCCAGACATGGTGATGCCGGAAGTGTCCCAGTTCATGGGCGAGGACAGCTTCGATCTCCTGTGGCGTCAGCTTCGCCAGAAGCGTGTCGAAGAAGACGATGCGCTTGGCAGCACCGAATCCCGTGAAGTAGGCGTTTCCGTGGGCCGAACGGCGCGATCCGTCCATCACGAACAATCCGCTGGAGCGGAAGCCGCATCGTGCGAGCAGTGTCTCGATGCGTTGCCGCAACGAAGCATCGTCAAGTGGAGAGAACTTGTTGAACAGTGGTGCGATGAAGGTCGGGTAGATCAGCAGGACCAGGAGATTGAAGGTCAGCCAGACCAGCCAGACGTGGAGCCACCACAGGCTGCCCATGTGTTCCATCAGCCATAGCACTGCAGCAAGCAGCGGCACGCCTACGCATACGGCGAGCAGAGCTTCCTTCGCGAGATCCGCAAAGAACAACGCTGGGGTCATCTTGTTGAAGCCGAAACGCTCTTCGACGACGAAGGTTCGCCACACGACGAAAGGCAACCCGACAAGGAAGCCGACCAGGGAAACGATACCAATGAAGGCGATCGAGTGTGCGTAGCCGCCGATTTCGAACATTCCGCTGCAGAGATCGAAGATCATCTGCAACCCGCCGCCAAGAGTGAACCAGACGGTAAGCAGCGCGCCGGTTGAAACGTCGACCAGGCCGAGCCTGACGCGGGCAATCGTGTAATCCGCCGCCTTTTGGTGTGCCGCGAGTCCGATGGCGTTCCGGAATGCGTCGGGCACTGCTGCGCGGTGCCGTGCCACGTGCGAGACATGGCGAAGCCCGAGCCAAATCCGAAGCAGCGTGGTCGCGGCGAGTGCGGCAATAAACAGCGTGGAGAGCGTGGAGGCGGCGGTCGTCATCGCTATAGGGAGAAAGAGTCGATCACTCAATCTATGACAGAATGACGGCTTTTCGAGTTGCAGGAATTATGGCACAGGACCAGAACCGGCTGATCTGGGTCGATATGGAGATGACCGGGCTCGACCCCGACCGCGATCGCATCCTTGAGGTCGCATTGGTTGTCACCGACAGCCAGCTCGACACGGTCGCGGAGGCGCCGGTGCTGGTGGTTCATCAGCCGGATGCCGTACTCGACGCGATGGACGACTGGAACAAGGGAACGCATGGCCGATCCGGCCTGATCGATCGCGTCAGAGCGTCGATGCTGGACGAAGGTGAAGTCGAGGCGCGCATGCTGGCGTTTCTTGCCGAGTATGTGCCTGGCCGAGCGAGCCCGATGTGTGGAAATTCTATCTGCCAGGACCGCCGATTCATGGCGCGCGGCATGCCGAAGCTCGAGGCGTATTTTCACTACCGCAATCTCGATGTGTCGACGCTCAAGGAATTGGTGCGGCGCTGGAAGCCCGAAGTCGCCAAGGGGCTCACCAAGCAGGGCAAGCACGAAGCGCTCGCCGACATCTACGAGTCGATCGAGGAGCTCAAGTACTACCGCGAGACCTTCCTCAAGATCTGAATTGCCCTGAAGTACCGGCAGCACGCCCGCCGGTGCCCCGGCGGGCGTTCGCGACCCGATCAGCGGTTGGCGATGTACATCGTGATTTCAAAGCCGAAACGCATGTCGCTGGCGGACGGGGTTTCCCATTTCATTTTGAGTCTCCTGTCAGGTTGAGGTAGCCGGGCGCGGTAATCTGCATCCTCGGTAACGTCAGTTTCCGTAAACAGGGTGTCGAAATCCTCAGCGAATCTTTGAATCGCGCCTCAGGATTTTCATGATCTGCGGGTGCCGCGAATCCGGGCAATCGACTCGAGAAGGCCGGCCGTCGAGCCGTCCGGCGGCGCGCCGCCACCGGCCCCGGAAAGGGCACGCGCCATCTGCTTGCCGAGCTCGACTCCGTACTGGTCGAAGCTGTTGATGCCCCATAGCCAGCCCTGGACGAAGGTCTTGTGCTCATAAAGCGCGACCAGACGCCCGAACGCGTGCGGCGTGAGCAGCGGGAAAAGCAGCGTGGAACTGGGCTGGTTGCCGGGACATACCAAGTGCGGTGCGAGCCGATCAATTTCATCAGCCACTCTGCCTGCAGCGGCGAGTTGGGCGCGCGACTGGTGTTCGTCGCGGCCAAGCATCAATGCTGCGCTCTGGGCCAGCGCGTTCTCGACCAGCATCCGTTGCGCGGGCACGTCGTCACCCACCGGGACGATGAAATCGATCGGAATTGTCGCTGTGCCTTGGTAGAGCAACTGGTGGTAGGCGTGCTGGCCAACCGTGCCCGCGCCGCCCCACAGAACGGGCGCAGTGTCGCAAGGGACCGGACGGCCGTCGCGATCGATGCGCTTGCCGTTGCTCTCCATCTCGAGTTGCTGCAGATAAGACGGCAGGTCGGCCAGGCGCTGGCAATAGGGCAGCACTGCATGGGAGGCGCATCCCAAGAAATTGACATTCCACAGCCCGAGCAGGCCCATCAGCACGGGAACGTTGTGCTCGAGCGGGGCAGAGGTGAAATGCTGGTCGGCCTCACGAGCGCCGGCCAGCATCTGTTCGAATGCTTCCCAGCCGATCGCGCATGCGATCGGCAGCCCGATCGCCGACCACATCGAATACCGGCCCCCGACCCACTCCGGCAGCGACAGGCAGCGATCGTCACTTACGCCGAACGCGCGCGCTGCCGCCACGTTGTTGCTCACGGCAATGAAGTGTGGCGCGAGGTCGACACCCGAACCCAGCCGAACTCGCAGCCACGCGCGGGCAGCCTCGGCGTTGGCGAGGGTTTCCTGGGTGGTAAAGGTTTTCGAGGCAACGATGAACAGCGTTTCTGCAGCTGTCGCATCGGCAAGCACCGAGCCGAGTTCATCGGGATCGAGGTTGGCGACGAAGCTCACGCGAAAATCGCCGCGCCCGAGCGGGCCGAGCGCGTGGGCGGCCATGCGCGGCCCGAGGTCGGAACCGCCGATGCCGATATTCACCACGTGGCGGATGGGTTGCCCCGATGCACCGCGCGTCCCGCCACTGCGCAACGCCGATACCAGCGAACGCATGCGCTCGCGCGTGGTGGCCACTTCGGGCAGCACGTTCTGCCCACCGACCATGACTGGGTCAAGCGAGCGCAGCGCCATGTGCTGGGCGGCGCGCCCTTCCGTGAAATTGAGCATTTCGCCGCCGGCGAGCGCCGCAATGCCTTGCGACAGCCGGCGCATGCGGGCAAATGCAAGCAACAGATCGATTGCTGCCTTATCGATGCGCTGCTTCGAAAAATCGAAAACCAGATCGCCCAATCTGCGCGACAGGCGTGCGAATCGTTGATCATCCGTCGCGAAAAGCGCGGTCAGATGGCGCTCGCGCAGACGCTCGGCATGTTGCCCGAGTGCCGCCCATTCCGGAGAGTGGGTGAACATATCAGTCTTGGACATAGAGTCGGTACATCTCGTTTCGATCGCCGCGCCGCCGACCTTCCCAGATTTTGCGCCAAGTCGCGCCGGGCGGTTCTTCCGCTCGGCGCCCGTTCTGCTGGACCAGCAGCATCGGGCAAGGGAGCGAATTGCGCTCGATTTCGCGCTGCGTGACGATGCCATCGAAATAGTAGAACGAAGCGCGTTGCGAGTCACCCAGATCGCGACCGGCAATGCAGCCGGCACGCGAATCGATCGCGGCGGCAAGGGATTTCGAAACCGGCCGGTACGAACGACCGTAGTCGACCCACTGGACCCAGAGCGTCATCGCCAGGGCCCAGAATGCACAAATACCGGCTGCCCAATGCACCGTACCGCGGCAGTTGGAGCGCGTGCCGGAAAAAATGAGGAACAGCCAGGCTGCCGTGATCGCGATGCCGAGCGCGACGTCGAACACTGAGACCTGGAGAACGAAACCCGGTTCGATGCGCACCGCCTGGCGCGCGAGGCGCGACGGCCAGCCGGTTGCCATGGCGATGTAGCCGATCCAGATCAGGGCCATGAAGAACGTCATGCTCATCATGCCGAACCAGTCGAATGCGTTCGCCAGCCCCCGGCGCATGGTCTTGGCGTGCCCGGTGGCGAGGAGAATCAGTGGCGGCGCGAGCGGCAGCAGCGCCGCGTTGCGCGAGTTGCCGGCGACGGCGATGCAGACGAGCGCGAGCGCGAAAGCGGCCAGCGGCAGCGCCACGGCGGGCGAGCGCAGTTTGTGCCGTTCGCACCACAAGGCCCACGCTGCGATCGGTAGAGCCGGCCAGGCGAACCAGGGCAGCGTCACCGCGACTTTCGCAAGCAATGTGTGCATGCCGGCCTTGGGCTGAAGTTCCGCCGCTTCCTGTTCCAGCCACGTAGCGAAGGCGCCCGGATCGAGAAGCTGAAGCAGCACACAGTGCAGGCCGATCACGCTTAGTCCGACCAGAAGCCCGGCAAGAAGCCCGGACAGGGTCTTGCGCTCGCGCCAAGCCGGGGCGAGCGCCGGCAACAGCAGGGCCAGCGGCGCGACCATCAATGCGTGGCTGAATCCGCCGGAAAGATATGCCAGGCCGACACCGGCGCCGAACACCATGCCGCCGCGCCACGGTATCTTGAGGGCACGTACAAGCCCGAGCATTGCCATGGCCTGCGCCGCGAGCACCGCGAGCAGGGGTTGGGCTTCATGGAACGGTGCGAGGAAACCGAGGGTGCCGATTGCGATCATCACGCTGATCGAGCCGTTGGCATCGTCCTTGGTCGAACCGACAAGCGCGTGCGCCGTGGCTGCGAGGCAGCCGAACATCGCGACGGCGAACAGCACGCTGGCCATGCGGAACGCGTCATGCAGCGGCAACAGCCAACCGAGTAGGATCGCGGTGAGTTTGGCGGCCCAGAAATAGAGCGGTGGATAATCTGTGAAGAGCTCGCCCGCCAGATAAGGAACCAGCCAGTCGCCACGGTCGAGCATCGACTTGGCGACGCCGATGTGAACGGCGTCGTCACCTTTCCACGGATCGTGGCCCAGGTTGCCGAAAAGCAGATAGACGAGCACCGCGGCAGCGAGCAGCCAGCCGCGCGGCGGGTAGGTGAATTTCAGTCGAGGCGGGACGGACTGGGCGATCGGCATGGCAGCGTGCGGCTGCAATTCTTCTTGTGCCGTGGAGGCCGGCGATCAGGGATTCTAGCGCATGCGCTCCATCGTTCGCCGGGCGACGATGCGGACGTGATCGCGCGCGGCATCCGGGCAAACAAAAAGGGCAGCCCCGGCTGCCCTTTTTGTGGTGGACGTTCGCACTCAGGCGGAAGCGCGGCCCTTCGTGGAGTACTTCTGGCGGAAGCGCTCGACGCGACCTGCCGTGTCGACAATCTTCTGCTTGCCGGTCCAGAACGGGTGGCATACGGCGCAAACTTCGACATGCAGCGGCTTGCCGAGAGTCGAGCGCGTGGTGAACGTGTTGCCGCAGCTGCAGGTAACCTGAATGTCGTTGTATTGGGGATGGATGCCGGCTTTCATGGGTCTGTTCCTGTCGTTACGTGCGGACGGTGAATGTGGCCGCCCATGGGAATCGCGCATTATCCCAAAATAGCCCGGCGCTGACAAGGCCCCTCAGGCGCGCAGTCGGATCAGGTCGACAATCCGGCGGTTCGCCAGCAACAGGTGCAGCATCCGCACGAATTCTGCCCCGTCCGGCAGAACGTTCGACAGCAGGGCGTCGCGCACGAACTGGAGCCCGGTCTGGGAGAACAGGGCAGCGTTGGCAACCTCGAAGGTTTCCATGTTCCATTCACCGAGGCTGCGCCGGCCGATCGGTTCATCGACCAGCACGAGCATGTCTGCGTGCCGCGCATCCACGGCGATGCGCGACATCAGTTCGCGAAGATGCGGCTCTTCGCCTTCCAGAACCTGAAGAAAGCGCCCCGCGTGGAACATCAGCACGCCGGTGACACCGATCGCCGGATTGCGTGCCCGGGATTGCTGGCGGATCGATCCGAGGACGGCGTCGACCGTACGCTCGCGCGATGCGAGCCGGCTGGTGTAGATGATCAGGCGCAGGGCGTGTTCTGACATGGGCTGGACTGCGCCAGGGCGCTGGAATCGATGCGATGCGGCATGTATACGGCCGATGACCGAGGTTATCGGCAGACTTCGTTCCCGGTTGAGGGATCTCGGGCAGCAGCCGATCAGCTGCCCGGTCCCGGCGCTGGTGTCGCCTTGCCCAGCGGCGTGACGGTGACACTCACGTCGAGTTCCTGTGTGCCCCCACCGAGTATGACGCCGCGCATCGGCGTGACATCGGAAAAATCCCGCCCCCAGGCCACGGTGATGTGCTCGAGGTCGGGCAACAGGTTGTTGGTCGGGTCGAAATCCACCCATCCGCTCTCCGGACAGAAGACCGACACCCAGGCATGCGAAGCGTCCGCGCCGACGAGTCGCGGCATGCCGGGTGGCGGCCGCGTCAGCAGATAGCCGCTGACATAGCGCGCGGGCAAACCCAGCATGCGCAGGCAGCCGATCATCAGATGCGCGAAATCCTGGCAGACGCCGCGCCTGTGAGCGATCACTTCGGAGAGCGGGGTTGCTACCGTGGTGGCGTGTGCGTCGAACTCGAAATCGGCGTGGATGCGTCCCATCAAATCGCGGGTACCGGCCAGAAGCGCGCGTCCCGCAGGAAAACTCGCTGCGGCGTAGCCCGCCAGCTCCGCCGAGATCGCCACGTTCGGCGATTCGAACAGAAACTGGCCGGGATCGAGCAGCGGCGCCTGCGTCACGTCGCGCAGCCGGTCGCGAACGGACTCCCAGGATGGCGACCCTTCGATGTCCAGGGATTCCCAGCGCGGCCCCAGATGCACAACCGAGTCGGCAAGTACCACGAGTTCCCGATGCGCGGTACGCACCGCGAACTGTGCGATCCGATTGCCGAAGAAGTCGCGGCGCTCGATGTACTCTGCGGCCTGCGGATCGATCTTCAGGGCGTGGGTCTCGCACTGCTGCCACGGCAGGTTGCGCGGGGTGAGATGCAGCAGTTGCTGCGACAGCGTGACCGGCGCCGTGTACTCGTAGTGCGTGATGTGCTCGACGCGATAGCTGACCGCCGTCACCGTTGATACCGCCATCACCTTGCGAACGACCGCTGGCTCTGCGCGACATGGCTGAAGAAGCGCATGGTCAGCAGGTCGGACAGGGAATACGAAAGCGACTGGAGATCGCCCAGCAGGGCCGGCAATGCCGCGCTGCCCGGCTGGAGGTCGCGCGCGGCATCGAGCGCATGCAGCCGCGCGATCAGCGGCTCGAACAAACCTTCATCGCAGGGTCCGAACGATTCCGCCAGCCGTACCAGGAAGTCATGCAGGCCCAGCACCTGGAAACTGATCGAGCGCGGGTTGGATTCGTCGAGGACGAGCAGGTCGAGCACCGGCATCCACTCCGGGCGGGCCATGTAGCGCGAACGGTAGGTGACGATGCTGTCTGCCGCCTCGAGCAGCCAGTCGAGGTCGGCCTCCCGACCGGGGCGCGCGGCAGCCAGGGCGTGGGCGATGGTTTGGCTCATCGACTGCAGGCGTTCGAGGCGACGGCCGATCGACAGGAAACGCCATCCCTGGTCGCGCGTCATGCCGTCGAGCGCGAAACCGGCGAGCGTCATCAGGGTGACGACGGTGCGGTCGAGTAGCGACAGCACTTCGGCGAGCGAACCATTGCGCCGTTCGTGCCGCGCGAGCTGCTGCACCAGCCGGTTCAGCGTGCGCCAGTTGTCGAGCGACAGCCGTTCGCGCAGATGGAATGCCACGCGGTAGAGGTGGCGCAGGTGGGCGTTCAGACCGCGCGGCACCGCTTCGTCGAGCGTGGCGGCGATCAAGGCGTCCTCGATGTCGATGTCGTCGAGCGCATCGACCTCGTCGTCGAGCAATTGCGAGGCACGGCACAGCGAGACGATGGCAGGCCATTCCGCATCGTGGCGCGCCGGCACGTCGTCGATCAGTCGGCCCAGGGCCACGCGCAGCAGGCGCGCGGTGCTGTCGCAACGCTCCGCGTAGCGGCCGAACCAGAACAGGTTTTCTACCACGCGCGACGAAAGGTTCGATCCGCTGCGCACCAGATCCTGAGGGCCGATCGACCGGCGCAGCAGCGAGAACGTCGACACCGGCGCATGCGACAGGACCCAGGTGTCCTTGCTCGAACCGCCGCGCTGCATCGACAGCACACGCGAGTCGTCGGCGCTCGAAACGCGCGTCAGCCCGCCCGGCATTACGACATAGCCGTTGGGGCTGGCGCAGGCATAGACGCGCAATCCGACCGAGCGTGCCTCGAGGCGGCGCGGATGCTCGCGATCCCAGACGGGCGCCTGCGACAGGCGGACCAGCTCTTGGGCGACGTAGTCGTGCGGACGCGCGCGCATTGCGGCGACCAGTTCGTTGCGCCGCGCTTCGCCGAGATCCTCGCCGAACACCGGCGTCATGCGAAGTTGCGGAAAGGCGGCCTTGATCACCAGCTTGTCGAGGCCGTCGATCACCTCCTCCAGCGCGGCCGGTTCGCCGCACCACCAGGTGGCGACCGACGGCATCCTCAGCGGCTCGCCCAGCAGGTGCTCGGACAGGCCGGGGAGGAATCCGAGCAGTGCGCCCGACTCGAGCAGGTTGGAACCCAGCGCATTGGCGATCAGCACGTTGCCGCGGCGCGCGACTTCGGTCAGGCCGGGAATGCCGAGCGCCGAGTCGCTGCGCAACTCGAGCGGATCGCAGAAATCGTCGTCGAGGCGGCGCAGGATCGCGTGCACGCGCTGCAGCCCCGACAGCGTCTTGAGCCACACGCAGCCGTCGCGCACAGTGAGATCCGATCCTTCCACCAGCGGGAACCCGAGATAGCGTGCGAGGTAGGCATGTTCGAAGTACGTCTCGTTGTAGGGCCCCGGCGTCAGCAGCACGATCCGCGGCGCGTCGTCGTCGTTCGGCGCCCAGTGGGACAGCGAATCGCGCAGCGTGCGGAAGAAATCCGCCAGGTGCTGCACCTTGAGATCGCGGAACAGTTCCGGAAACGCGCGCGAAATCACGAGCCGGTTTTCCAGCGCGTAACCCGTGCCGGAAGGAGCCTGGGTCCGATCGGCAATCACCCACCAACGCCCGTCGGGCGAGCGCGCGAGGTCGGCGGCATAGACGTGCAGGTGGACGCCGTCAGGCGCGGGCACGCCGTGCGCCGCGCGCAGGAATCCGGCGTGGCCGTGGATCAGCGCAGGCGGCAGGTGGCCTTCGCGCAGCAGCGACTGCGGGCCATAAACGTCGGCGAGAATGCGGTTGAGCAGCGTCGCCCGCTGCACGATTGCCGCCTCGATCCCCGCCCATTCCTCCGGCGAGAGGATGAACGGCAGGACGTCGAGTTCCCACGGACGTTCCACGCCCTGCGGATCGGCATACACGTTGTAGGTGATGCCGTTCTCATAGACCTGGCGCTCCACCGACTGCAGCGTGCTGCGCATGCGCGGCGACGGCGTTCGCACCAGATGGTCGAACAGCCGCTGCCAGTGCGCGCGAGGCTTGAACGGTGCCTCGAGCATTTCGTCGAAGTGCGGTCCGGGCGGCGGATAGGCGGCGAGCAACTGCCGGGGCATGGTGTCAGGAGCGGCGGGGTGCGGTGTCGGACTGTCGCGGAGCGTAGCACGGCGGCTCGCGATTCACGGCGCGGGATCCTTTGCCGGCGAAACCGCCCGGCCTGGAAGGCGCGTCGGGAATGGGTCTGCGGGCAGGCAGCCCCGCAGGCAGCATGGATGAAGGGCTGCAGGCATGCCTGCCACGAGAGCCCCTATCCATGAGCATTACAGCCTGCCGGCAAGGGGGGTCGATAGCGAGGGCCGTTGCTATCCCCGGCGCAGGTCGAGGGTGAACGGGAAGTTCGGATTGCGCTCGACCGCCTGCGGCTCAATGGGGCCGGGCGTGTGGCCGATGCTGAAGAAGCGCGCCTGCCGCCGGCCCTCGGCCTCGTAGGCGTTGATCGGAAAGGTCTCGTGCGCGCGCCCACCCGGATGACTGACGTGATACTGGCAGCCGCCGGCGCTGCGGTTCATCCAGCCGTCGACGAGATCGAACACCAGCGGCGCGTGCACGCCGATCGACGGATGCAGCGCCGACGGCGGCGCCCATGCGCGATAGCGCACGCCGGCCACCGCTTCGCCGACGTTGCCCGTCGGCGCCAGCGGAATCGCGCGGCCGTTGCAGGTCAGCACATGGCGATCGTCGTTGAGGCCGCTCACTTTCACCTGCAGCCTTTCGACCGAAGAATCGACATAGCGCACGTTGCCGCCGACCACGCCTTCTTCGCCCATCACATGCCAGGGTTCAAGCGCGGCGCGCAGTTCCACATGGACGCCTTCGGCGGCGAATTCGCCGTAACGCGGGAAGCGGAACTCGAAGTGCGGCGCGAACCATTCCGACTTCAGCGGGTAGCCGAAATCGGCGATTTCCTCGATGACGTCGTTGAAGTCCTGCTGCACCCAGTAGGGCAGCATGAAGCGGTCATGCAGTTCGGTGCCCCAGCGGCGCAGCTTGGGCGGGTCGTACGGGTGCTGCCAGAAGCGCGCGACCAGCGAGCGCAGCAGCAGTTGTTGCGTCAGGCTCATGCGCGCGTGCGGCGGCATCTCGAAGGCGCGCAGTTCGAGCAGCCCCATGCGCCCGGCCGGGCCGTCGGGCGAGTACATCTTGTCGATGCAGAACTCGGCGCGGTGCGTGTTGCCGGTGGCATCGATGAGCAGATTGCGCAGTGTGCGATCGACCAGCCACGGCGGGCAACCGTGCTGCCCCTGCGCGCACAGGCGATCGATTTCGCGCATCGCGATTTCCATCTCGTAGACGGAATCGTTGCGCGCCTCGTCGATTCGCGGCGCCTGCGAGGTGGGGCCGATGAACATGCCCGAGAACAGGTACGACAATGACGGGTGGTTGTGCCAGTAGGCGATCAGGCTCTTCAGCAGGTCGGGCCGGCGCAGGAACGGCGAGTCGAGCGGAGTCGGTCCGCCGATCACCATGTGGTTGCCGCCGCCGGTCCCGCTGTGGCGACCGTCGAGCATGAACTTCTCGGTGGTCAGGCGCGACTGGTGCGCAGCTTCGTAAAGGAAAGTGGTGTTGTGTACCAGCTCGTTCCAGTCCTTTGCCGGCTGGATGTTGACTTCCAGCACGCCGGGGTCGGGCGTGATGCGCAGGTGGTCGAGGCGCGGGTCGCGCGGCGGCTCGTAGCCTTCGAGCAGCACCGGTTGCCCGAGCTGGGCCGCGGTGTCTTCGATCGCCGCAACGAGTTCAAGGTAATCCTCGAGCGCCGCCAGCGGCGGCATGAACAGGTACAGCACGCCGTTGCGCGGCTCGGCGCAGATCGCGGTGCGCGTGATCCACGCCGCCGATTCCGGGTAGCGCGGCGCGCGCAAGATGCGCGCCGGCCTTTTGTTCAACGCCGCCGTGCCATCGCGACGTTCGGTTGCGGTGACGGGCGTCGCCTTGCGTTGTACATCGAGCGGCGACTGGAACATCTGCCGGATCGAGGCGTAGAGCGGCAACGGCGGGAAAGCCTGCATGGTGTCCGGTTCGTGCACCCAAGGGTAGTCGCCCTTGGCTGCCCATGGCTGCGAATCGAGCGGCAGCCGGTAGCCGAGCGGGGAGTCGCCGGGGATCAGGTACATGCGCTCGCTGCGCAGGAACCACGGCCCGGTCTGCCATTTGGGGCCGACGCCGTTGCTGCGCGCCAGTGGCAGGACCCAGCCGACGCAGTGGTCGAGTCCCTGGCCGAACACTTTGGCGATACGCGCGCGTTCGAGCGGATCGTCGAGCCGGGCGTCGAACGGATCGACGTTGACCGGGAGCCGCCGCTCGCGCCACAGGTAGTACCAGACGTCCTCGTAGGCGTCCTGCACGTACTGCGCGTCGAGGTCGAGCTTGTCGGCCAGCGTGCGCAGGAAGTGGCCGGCATCCTCGGAGGTCGCGTGGTAGTCGACATGCTCATCGGCGAACAGCGCCGGATCCTGCCAGACCGGTTCGCCGTCCTTGCGCCAGAAGCAGGTCAGCGACCAGCGCGGAAGTTGCTCGCCCGGATACCACTTGCCCTGGCCGTAGTGGAGGAGGCCACGCGGCGCGTAGCGCGCCTTGAGGCGGGCGAGCAGGTCGGCGCCGAGCAGGCGCTTCGTCGGGCCCATCGCCTCGGTGTTCCATTCGGCCCCATCCCGGTCATCCACTGAGACGAATGTCGGTTCGCCGCCCATCGTCAGCCGCACGTCATGGCCTTGCAAGTCGACGTCGATCTGGTGGCCGAGCGCCTCGATCTCGTTCCATTGAGCATCGGTATACGGCTTGGTGACACGCGGCGCTTCCCACACGCGCTCGATCTTCATCACGTGGTCGAATTCGCATTCGCACTTATCGGTGAAGCCGGTGAGCGGCGCCGCGCTGCCGGGCTCGGGCGTGCAGGCAAGCGGAATGTGCCCTTCGCCGGCGAACAAGCCGGAGGTCGGATCGAGGCCGATCCAGCCTGCGCCAGGCAGGTAGACCTCGCACCAGGCGTGCAGGTCGGTGAAGTCCACCTCGGTGCCGGAAGGGCCGTCTAGCGATTTGACGTCCGGTTTCAACTGGATCAGGTAGCCGGACACGAAGCGCGCAGCCAGGCCGAGGTGGCGCAGGATCTGCACCAGCAGCCAGCCCGAATCGCGGCACGAGCCGCTGCCTTTTTCGAGCGTTTCCTCTGGCGTCTGAACGCCGGGCTCGAGCCGGATCAGGTACCGGATGTCGTGCTGGAGGCGGTGGTTGAGTCCCACCAGGAAATCGACGCTCGGCGTCGACGCGCGCGAGATCGCTTCCACGTAGCGCGCAAAGCGCGGCGTGGCGGGCAATCTCACCATGTAGGGCGTGAGCTCGTGCAATTGCCAGGACTCGTAGGCAAACGGGAATTTCTCGGCATAGGGCTCGAGAAAGAAATCGAACGGATTGATCACCGACATCTCGGCGGTCAGGTCCACCTCGATGCGCAATTCGTGCGCCTTTTCGGGGAACACCAGCCGTGCGAGGTAGTTCGACTGCGGATCCTGCTGCCAGTTGATGAAGTGTTCGGAGGGTGTGACCTTGAGCGAATACGACAGGATGGGCGTGCGCGTGTGCGGCGCCGGGCGCAGGCGGATGACCTGCGGCGACAGCGAAATGGGCCTGTCATAGCGGTAATGGGTAACGTGATTTAGCGCGACGTGTATGGACACGGCCAACTCCCTTTTTGACTGTGCATCGCAGATGCAAGGAGCGTGCGCGCATCGGCGTGCCCGGGGTACCCGTCATTTCACCTTGCGGCGGCCGTTGCGCCGGCACCACAACGGTGCGCCGCGAGGCCGTGGCTGGCACCGGGCTGGCGCGCTCGCTGTGGTCCGCCGGCGCTCAGCCTTGATCGGGGATTATCGGATCGTCCGACAGGAAGCGGCGGACTTCGTCGGCGCGCGCCATGGTGTCCGCATGGCCGAGATCGATCAAAGCACGGGTGTAGGGCGCTTCGAACAGCAGGTAGCTTGTGAGCGCGCCGCCCTTGCGGTTCATTGCGCCGACGCCACGCAGCAGTGCGCGAACCGGCCAAGGCAGCGCCTTCGCGTGGCGTGCAGCGAGAAAATCCAGCCGTTGCGATGGCGCGATCACCAGCGTGCGCACCGGCCGCAAGTGCAGGCCCGCTTCCTGGCGCACGCTGGCACCGACGGCATCGAGCGTGGCGTTGATGCGCGTCAGCCGCTCGATGTCGACCGCCAGGCTGTCGAGAAAGATCGACGACAGCGCATGGCCGGCGATCTGCGCCAGCGTCGGATAGCTGTCCTGTCGTACGTTGGGTCGCGGCTCGTGCATGCGCCCGGGCGCGACGATGAGGATGCGTTGCGCGCCGAGGTGGATCGCCGGCGAGATCGGCGCGAGCTGGCGCATCGATCCGTCGCCGAACCATTCGCGGCGCAGGCGCACTGCCGGGAAGATGAAGGGAATCGCGCTTGACGCGAGCAGGTGATCGATCGTCAAGCGGACGTTGGTGCCGATGCGCTGTTCGCGCTCCCAGCCGGGCTGCGTATCCGGTGCCTGGAAGAAGGTGACGCTCTGCCCGGACGAATAGCCGGAGCAGGTGATGCTGCAGGCATGAAGACTGCCACTGGCCAGCGCGCGGGTGAGGCCGCCAAGATCGGCATGACGTTCCAGCAGGCCGCGCAGCGGTGTGCTGTCGAGCAGCGAGCGCGGGTTCTCGCGCAGGAACCAGCCGAAGGCCAGGGTCGACAGCCAGCGCGCGCCCGATGCGCCCACGCCGAACGGGTCGGCGCGATACACGTCACCCGCACGCATGTTGCTCCAGACGTCGATCGCGTTGTGTACGGCCGAATGAAAGTCGTCCGCGCCGCAGGCGATGACGGCCGCGTTGATAGCGCCTGCCGAGGTGCCGCACAGGATCTGGAACGGATTGCGGTGCGGGTCGGCCGCAATCTGGGCGATTGCCTTGAGCACGCCGACCTGGTAAGCAGCACGCGCGCCGCCGCCGGTGAGCACGAGCGCAGTGCGCGGAGTGTCGGGCGTCATGCCGCCTACTCTAAATCAAGGGCGCCACAAAACAAAAGGGCGCCGGCAAGCCGGCGCCCTGTGTTCGCAGGTCAAAGGCTAGCCGCGGCGCATTGCGTCGAAGAACTCGCCGTTGCTCTTGGTCGCCTTGATCTTGTCGAGCAGGAATTCCATCGCTTCGAGGTCGTCCATGTTGTAAAGCAGCTTGCGCAGGATCCAGACTTTTTGCAGCACGTCCGGTTTGAGCAGCAGCTCCTCACGGCGCGTACCGGAGCGATTGACGTTGATTGCAGGGTATACGCGCTTCTCGGCCATGCGGCGGTCGAGATGAATTTCCATGTTGCCGGTGCCCTTGAACTCTTCGTAGATCACGTCATCCATGCGGCTGCCCGTATCGATCAGGGCGGTGGCGATGATGGTCAGCGAGCCGCCTTCCTCGATGTTGCGCGCGGCGCCGAAGAAGCGCTTGGGCTTCTGCAGCGCATTGGCGTCCACGCCGCCGGTCAGCACCTTGCCCGAGGCTGGCACGACGGTGTTGTAGGCGCGCGCCAGACGCGTGATCGAGTCGAGCAGGATGACCACGTCCTTCTTGTGCTCGACCAGTCGCTTGGCCTTTTCGATCACCATTTCGGCGACCTGGACGTGGCGCGTGGCCGGTTCGTCGAAGGTGGACGCGACGACCTCGCCCTTGACCGAGCGCGTCATTTCCGTCACTTCTTCTGGACGCTCGTCGATCAGCAGCACGATCATGATCACGTCGGGATGGTTGGTCGTGATCGCATGGGCGATGTGCTGCATCATCACCGTCTTGCCGCTCTTCGGGCTCGCCACCAGCAGGCCGCGCTGGCCCTTGCCGATCGGCGCGATCATGTCGATCACGCGCGAGGTGGTGTTTTCCTCGCCGCGAATGTCGCGCTCGAGTTTCATCACGGCGGTCGGGTGCAGCGGCGTCAGGTTCTCGAAGAGGATCTTGTGTTTCGAGTTCTCGGGCGGCTCGTTGTTGACCTTGTCCACCTTGACCAACGCGAAGTAGCGCTCGCCATCTTTCGGGGTGCGGATCTCGCCTTCGATCGAATCGCCGGTATGCAGGTTGAAGCGGCGGATCTGCGACGGGCTGACGTAGATGTCGTCGGTGCCCGCGAGGTAACTGGTGTCCGGCGAGCGCAGGAAGCCGAAACCGTCGGGCAGCACCTCCAGCGTGCCATCGCCGAAGATCGCTTCGCCCTTCTTGGCGCGGTTCTTCAGCAAGGCAAAGATCAGTTCCTGCTTGCGCAGTCGGTTGGCGCCGTCGATCTCGTTGGCATTGGCCATTTCGAGAAGCTGGCTGACGTGGAGGGATTTGAGCTCCGATAGATGCATGGCGACCTTGCGGGATGGAGAGAAACGCGAGTGAGGGAGAAGAGAGGAAACGAACCGGCGACTGTCGGCCGGCTAATTTCCGCGGCATCCGGAGATGCGATTGCAGTCGATCAGGAACGACGCCGCGGATTGAATTTGCTGGAATCTAGCCAGTTCAGAGGTTGCTGTCAATAAACGCCGCAAGTTGCGACTTCGACAGGGCGCCGACCTTGGTCGCCACGATGTTGCCGCCTTTGAACAACATCAGCGTCGGAATGCCGCGAATGCCGTACTTCGCCGGGGTCGCCTGATTGTCGTCGATGTTGAGCTTTGCGACTTTCAGTTTGCCACCGTAATCCTTTGCAACCTCGTCGAGGATCGGCGCAATCATCTTGCAGGGGCCGCACCATTCGGCCCAGTAGTCGACGAGAACGGGCGCCGGGGACTGCAGCACTTCGCCTTCGAAATTGGCGTCAGTGACGTGGTGGATGTGTTCGCTCATGGCTCCTCACAGAGGTGGTTGCGAGAATGGTCGGAAAGGATGAAACGGCGGACGCACGTTTCGCGCAGATCCAGGCTTCGGGGCTGAAGTACGGGGAAGATTCGATCCGGACTGACGCGCGTTTCGAATGCCGACGCGTTTCCAAAAAAATGGGAAGCACTGGACCTCCCGATGGGTGCATCGTAACGAAAAACCTTCGGCGTGGGAAGATGCGCCAACAAGTTCGGCCGGCGACGACGGACCGGCCGCCAAGGCCCGCCGCGCTGGGCCTGCCGGGCGCAAATGCGCTATAGTTCCAACCCTGATTTTGCAAACCGGGTCGCGCGAATCTTCCGCGATTACAAGACCCTACCAGCGCAACGGAGATTTTCCCCATGACTTACGTCGTCACCGAACCGTGCATCAAGTGCAAATACACCGACTGCGTCGATGTATGCCCGGTCGATTGCTTCCGCGAAGGGCCGAACTTCCTCGTCATCGATCCGGACGAGTGCATCGATTGCACGCTGTGTGTTGCCGAGTGCCCGGTGGAAGCGATCTTTGCCGAAGATGACGTGCCCGCCGACCAGCAACATTTCACCGCGCTGAATGCCGAACTGGCAAAGCTGTGGCAACCCATCATCGAGCGCAAGGATGCCCTGCCGGACGCAGAAGACTGGGCCAAGGTGACCGAGAAGCTCGACAAGCTCGAGCGCTGATCCGCGCCGCGCGCGCGACATGACCGCGCCCGATCGCGGCCCGTCTTCCGACCTGACCATGCACCGGCTCGCACCCGGTGCGGACTTCCTGTACCGCTGCGCGGCGCGCATTCTGGTCGCGTGCGCACCACGCATGCCCGACCTCTCGGGCATCGTCATCGTCGTTCCCAACCTGATGCTTGCCCCCGGGCTACGCGGTGCGCTCGCGAACGCTGCCGGCCGGCCTTTGCTGCTTCCGCGCATCGTCACCCTGTCCGGCTGGGCCGATCCGCTGCTGGATGCGGCGTCATTCGATTCTCCGGCGCGTCGCCAGATGCGCCTGTTCGCGGCGCTGCGAGACTGGCGCATGCTCGACGGCAACAGCCGCTGGCAGATCGCCGATTCCCTCGTCGCTCTGTTCGACGAACTCCAGGAGGTGCGTACCGAATTGCCTGGCGAAGGGGCCGCCTTGGAATCCACGCTGCGGCGGGGATACGCGACTGCGTCCAGCGAACCGCTGTCGTTCGAAGCGCGATTCGTGCATGCGCTGTGGCAGGCGGATGCACAGGGCTTGCCATCCCTGAACGACGCCCGCCGCGAGGTGCAGCGGCAGATCGCGCAAGCCGCCGCCACGCCGCTGTTCGCCATCTGGGAGGGCGAAGCCTCGCGCGACCTGCTCGCGCTGCTCGAAACCTGGGCCATGCGGGCGCCGGCAGAACTCTTCGTGCCGGATCGGCGCCTCGCGGCGCAGGCTGCCGCGTCGCCGCTGCCGCTGCTTGCCGTTGCCTGGCCGCCGCAAGCGGACGATCGCCCACTGCGCGACCGTGCTGCCGCATTGCGGGCGACCGCTGCCATGCCGCTCGACTCGCATGTCACGCTCATTCCCACCGGTTCGCTCGAAGCGCTGGCACGCCACGCCGCGCTGCAGGTGCGCCAATGGCTTGCAGAGGGGCGCACGCATATCGCGCTGGTTGCCGCAGACCGCGTCGCGGCGCGGCGCACGCGGGCCTTGCTCGAGCGTGACGACATCCTGGTTGCCGATGAAACCGGCTGGAAGCTGTCGACCACACGCGCTGCCGCGCTGATCGATGCCTGGCAGGAGGTCGTTGCCGGGGACGGCTACCACCGCGCCGTGCTCGATCTGATCAAGTCGCCGTTCGTCGACGCCGGGCTCGACGACGCCTCGCGCGCGGCGGCAATCGATACCGTCGAGCAGTGCATCGCGCGCAGGAACATCGCGAATGGCCTCGAAGTGCTGGCGACGGCGGTAGGCGAACTCGATCAAGCCGCGCCGCCCAATTTTGCGGCCATGGTGCTGATGCGCGCGCTTCGTGCGGCGCGCGACGCATTCGCGCAGGGCGCGGCGACGCCGGCGCAGTGGATCGCGCGCCTGATGGCAGCGCTCGATGCACTCGGCGCAACCACCTCGCTGGGCGCCGATGCCGCGGGCGCTGATGTGCTGCGGTTGCTCGAACAGCGGCGCGCCGAACTTGGCGAGGGCGCACCACGGCTCGGCTTCGCGGAATGGCGCGAATGGCTCGACCGCCAGCTCGAGGCCGCGACCTTCCGCGACACGACGATCGACAGCACCGTGGTGATGACGCACCTTGCGGCGCTGCGCCTGCGCCCGTTCGATGCCGCGATCGTCGTCGGCGCGGACCGCGAGCACGTTGCGCCCGGCGAGCCGGCGGCGATGCTCTCGCACGATGCGGTCCGGCGCGAGTTGGGCCTGCCGGGGCGCGAGGCGCAGGTGGCGCAGTTGCGCGACGATCTCTCGATGCTGCTTGCGCAATGCGATCGGGTCAGCCTGGCCTGGCAGGCAACCGATGGCGACGAAACCCGCCTGCCGGCCGTCGAGGTTGAATTGCTCGGGCTGGCGCATGCGGTAGCGTTCGGCAGCGATCTGATCGGCACGCCCCTGGCGGCTGCCGATCCGGTGCCGTGTGGCGGCCTCGCGGAACAGCGCCGGCCGGCGCCGCGCGTGCCCGCCGAGGCGCTACCACAGCGTATCTCCGCCAGCGGCTACCAGAGCCTGGTCGCCTGCCCATACCAATATTTCACGCGCCATGTCCTCGGGCTGGCCGAACGGGAGGAGGTCAGCGAAGCGATCGAGAAGCGTGACTACGGTGAGCGCGTGCACGCGATCCTCGAGCGGTTTCATCGACAATTCCCGCGTGTCGCCGACCTTGCCCAGGATGTCGCGCTGGCCGAACTGGAGCGTGAAAGCCGCGCCGAATTCGCCGCCGAGATCGAGCGCAACGCACTGGAACTCGGCTGGCTCGAGCGCTGGCTAAAGCGGATGTCGGAGTACCTCGACTGGCAGCGCGAGCGCGAGGCACAGGGCTGGCACTTTGCGCAGGCGGAAGAGCGGCGCCACCTCGATCTGGAACTGCACGACGGCGCACCGCTGCGCCTCGAAGGCATGCTCGATCGCATCGACCGGAACGCAGGCGGCGGCCTCGCGCTGATCGACTACAAGGCGCAGGCGCCGGCCGCGCTGTCCGCCCGGCTGAAACAGCCCGGCGAGGACGTGCAGCTCGCCGTCTACACTATGCTTGCCGGCGATGCGGTCCTGGAGGCCGCCTACCTGTCGCTCGACGAAGCGGTGCGTGCCTACCGGCTGCCCGATCCGCAGTCCGTGGCGGCCGACCAGTATCAGCGCCTGATCGACACCTTTGGCGCCATGCGCGCAGGCGCGCCACTGACGGCCCATGGCACGGCATCGATCTGCGCACGCTGCGCTGCGCGCGGCCTGTGCCGGCGGGACTGGTTCGCGTGACATGACGAACGCCGTGCCCGATATGCGAATCGCACTCGACCCGGCGGCCAGCGCGGTCGTCGAGGCCTGCGCCGGCAGTGGCAAGACCTGGCTGCTGGTGTCGCGCATCGTCCGCGTGCTGCTGGACGGCGTCGCACCGGGGCGCATCCTTGCGATCACCTTCACGCGCAAGGCAGCGCGCGAAATCGAGGCGCGCCTTGCCCTCTGGCTGCGCGAGCTCGCAACCGCCGACGATGCCGTGGCGCTGGCATTTCTCGAACAGCGCGGACTCGATGCCCATGCTGCGCGAACCTTGCTGCCGCGCGCGCGCGGACTGCTGCAGGCGGTGTTCGACGCGCAACCCGCGATCACGATCACCACCTTCCACGGGTGGTTTGCCCGCATCGTCGGTGCGGCACCCCTGACCAGCGGGCTGTCGGGGAACACGCTTGTCGAATCGGGCCGCCAGATCACCGAAGAAGCCTGGCAGCAGTTCGCGCGGCGCTGCGCGCGCGAGCCGGAGTGGGCGTCGGCACAGTCGCTGCGCTGGCTGCTGCGCGAACTCGGCACCGCGAACACGCGAGCCTTGCTCGGCCGGCTGCTTGCCCGGCGTGCCGAATGGCATGCGCTGTGCGAGCACCGCGACGTCGAGGCCGTGATCGACGATCTGCGCAGTTTCCACGACCCGCGCGATCCGCGGGAATTGACGGCTGGGTTTGTCGTCCGCCATGGGGCCGCGCTGCAGGACTTTGCCGGATTGCTGATTGCCAACCAGATCGCAAGCGACCTTGAGGCGGGGCGCGCGCTCCAGGCGGCACACGAGGCCGATGCCGATGTGCTGTTCGAGGCGGCACGTGCAGCGCTGCTCAGGCAGGACGACGTGCCGCGCGCGCGCAAGCACAGCGCGGCATTGCAGAAGCGGCTCGGGGCGGGTGGCGCGGCGCGCTATCTCGACCTGCACGCGCGCCTTGCGCAAGCGGTGCTCGACGTTCTCGCGCAGCTTGCCGAGGGCGCCGCATTCGAACTCAATCGCCATGGCCTGATTGCCGGCGTGGCGCTGCTCGAGGTGCTGGAGCGCTACAAGCGCGAGAGGCGGCTGATGGACTTCGCCGATCTCGAATGGCATGCCGACCAACTTCTGCGCGAAGAGTCGGAGGCGGCATTCATCCAGGCGCGGCTCGATGCGCGCTATCGCCACATCCTGCTCGACGAGTTCCAGGACACCAATCCGCTGCAGTGGCGCATCCTGCGCGCCTGGCTCGACGCCTACGACGCCACGCAGGAGAAGCCGCGCGTATTCATGGTCGGCGATCCGAAGCAGTCGATCTACCGCTTCCGCCGTGCCGAGCCGCGCATCTTCACCGCGGCGGCCGGCTATTTCGCGCAATGCTTCGGCGCGGTGTGCCTGCCCAACGACGCCACCTATCGCAATTCGCAAACGGTGGTCGACGTCGTGAATGTCCTGTTCGCGCAGGCACCGCTGTTCGAATTCCGCGCGCAGACGGCGCTGCGCTCTGTGTTGCCAGGCCGGGTGGAGGTGATCGGACCGGTCGGCGGTGATGAAGGGGATGATGGCGAAGCTGGCGCCGATGCCGATGGCGGCCTGCGCGATCCCCTGCGCATGCCACAAATGGAGCTGGAGGATCTGCGGCACGCGCGCGAGGCGGCGCTGATGGCGGCGCGCATTGCGGAGATCGTCGGGCGCTGGGAGGTGATCGAACACGGCCGGCCGCGCGCTGCGCGCCATGACGACGTCCTGGTCCTGTGCCGGCGCCGCACCCGCCTGGCCGAGTACGAGCGCGCGTTGCGCGAGCGCGGCATTCCGTACGTGACATCGAGCCGGGGTGGGCTGCTGCGCACGCTGGAAGCCGCGGACATGCGCGCGCTGTTGCGTTTTCTTGCTTCTCCGGCCGACGATCTCGCCCTTGCGCATGCCCTGCGCACGCCGCTGTTTGCGCTGCCGGACGACACGCTGCTGCTGATCGCGCGTTCGCGTGCGCTCGGCGGATCCTGGTGGCATCGGCTCGACGCGCTGGCACGGGCCGGGGCCGGCGGCGGCGACCTGGCGCGTGCGCATCGCCTGCTGCTGCGCTGGCGAGAACTGGCCGCGCGCCTGCCGGTGCACGACCTGCTCGATCGCATCTGCTTCGAAGGCGACCTCGCTGCACGCACGCGCGCCGTTGTGCCACCGGCGATGTGGCCCGGCGTGGCTGCCAACCTCGATGCATTCATTGCCGCGTCGCTCAAGCTCGATGCCGCGCGCTATCCGAGCCTGCCGCGCTTCATCGATGAACTGGCGCGACTGGCCGACGACGCGGACGAGGCGCCGGACGAGGGCACCATCGAGGCTGAGGGCGGCGATGCCTCCGCCGGCCGCGTGCGCATCATGACCATCCACGGCGCCAAGGGACTCGAGGCGCCGATTGTCTGGCTGATCGACGCCAACGCCACCAGGGCACCGGCGGACACCTACCGCGTGCTGCTCGACTGGCCGCCCGATGCGGATCGTCCGTGCCATCTGTCGTTCGCCGGGCGCAAGGAGATGCTCGGTTCCCGGCGCGATGCGCTGCTGGCCGAGGAGTCGCGGGCCGCCGAACGCGAAGACCTCAACCTGCTGTACGTCGCGCTGACGCGCGCCAGCCAGTACCTGTTCGTCAGCGGTGTCGCGGAAGCACGGGCCGGGCAGCGCGTCAGCGCATTGCGGCGCGTCGCCGATGCCGTGGAGGAGCTCAATCCGGGCGCAGGCGTGGTCGGCGCAGAGCGCTTGGCCGATCTTGCGCCCGCGGCGGCCGGCGCCCGCGCGTTGCCGGCAATTCCGCCGCCACCACCGGTCGGCGTGCGCCGCGCGCCGCTCAGCGAGGCGCAGCGCTACGGCACGCGGCTCCATGCGCTGCTCGAGGCGCGCGCCGCATCGGGTGCGGGCAGCGCAGTGCGTGCGACGGAGGCGGCGGATGCATCGATCGAGCGACAGGTGCAGGCGATACTGTCTGCGCCGCACCTGCAGGACTTCTTCGATCCGGCCCGCTACTGCCGTGCCTGGAACGAAATCGACGTGGTGCTGGCCGACGGCAGCAGCGGACGCATCGACCGGCTGGTGGAACGCGATGATGGCTGGTGGGTGCTCGACTACAAGAGCGGGGCGCTCGATGCGGCACGGCTCGACGCCTATCGAGACCAACTGTTGCGCTATCGCGAGGCGGTGTCGGCGATGTTCCCGGGGCAACCGGTTCGCTGCGTCCTCGTTTTTGGCAATGCACAACGGCTCGACATTTGAACCCTGACGGGGTTCCACCGCGCATGGCCTTGGACTAACATGCCGACGGGCCATGCGTTCGTCTTCGGAACCTCGCGCGGCCCGCGAAAGTGCAGCGAGTGCGGGCCAGGGGTGGGGCAGCCCGCACATGGCCGCCCGGCTCGATCCGGTGCGGTTCCAGAAACAGAAAAAACAAGACTTGTTGCGTGCGAGGAGACTCATGGAAAAGATCTGGCTGAAAAGCTATCCCCCCGGCGTGCCTGCCGAAATCGACATCAGCGAGTTCAACTCGGTCGGTGACGTGCTGGCGCGCAGCGTGCGGCTGTATGGCCCGCAACCGGCTTACATCTGCATGGACAAGAGCATCACGTATGACGAGCTCGATCGTCTGAGCACGCAGTTCGCCGGCTTCCTGCAGGGCGAGCTCGGGCTGCCGCAGGGCGCGCGCGTGGCGATCATGATGCCCAATGTGCTGCAGTACCCGATCGCCGCCTTCGGCGCCCTGCGTGCGGGTTACACCGTGGTGAACGTCAATCCGCTCTACACGCCGCGCGAGCTCGAGCACCAGTTGCGCGATTCGGGGGCAGAGGCCATCGTCATCGTCGAGAACTTCTGCACCACGCTGCAGGAAGTCGTCAAGAACACGCCGGTCAAGACCGTCGTCACGACCGGCCTCGGCGACATGCTCGGTTTCCCCAAGGGCATGATCGTCAATTTCGTGGTCAAGCACGTGAAGAAGATGGTGCCGGCCTGGGATATTCCGGGCAACATCAACTTCCGCGATGCGCTGACGCGCGGCGCGCGGCATGCGCTCAAGCCGGTGAAGGTCACGCTCGACGACCTCGCGTTCCTGCAATACACCGGCGGCACCACCGGCGTGGCCAAGGGCGCGATGCTGACCCACCGCAACATCGTGTCGAACCTGACCCAGGCCTACGAGTGGATCCGCCCCTTCGTGCGCGACGGCAACGAGGTCATCGTCACCGCGCTGCCGCTCTATCACATCTTCGCGCTCACGGCGAACTGCCTGACCTTCATGCGCCTCGGGGCGGCCAACGTGCTGATCACCAATCCGCGCGACATACCCGGGTTCGTGAAGGAGCTGTCGAAGCACAAGTTCTCGGTGCTGACTGGCGTGAATACGCTGTTCAACGCGCTGCTCAACGATCCGAACTTCGGCAAGCTCGATTTCAGCGCGATGCGCGTCACACTCGGTGGCGGCATGGCGGTCCAAAAGGCGGTGGCGGATCGATGGAAGGAGATCACCGGCAAGCCGCTGATCGAAGCCTACGGCCTGACCGAAACCTCGCCGGCCGCAACGATCAATCCGCTCGATCTCAAGGAGTACAACGGTGCGATCGGCCTGCCGGTTTCGAGTACCGAGGTCGCCATCCGCGATGATGACGGCAACGACGTGCCGCTGGGCCAGTCGGGCGAGTTGTGCGTGCGCGGCCCGCAGGTGATGAAGGGCTACTACAACCGCGAGGACGAAACCGCGAAGGTGATGATGCCGGATGGTTTCCTGCGCACCGGCGACGTCGCGGTGATGGACGAGAAGGGCTTCGTGCGCATTGTCGATCGCAAGAAGGACATGATCTTGGTGTCGGGCTTCAACGTCTATCCGAACGAAGTCGAGGCGGTGGTCGCGATGCATCCGGGCGTGCTGGAAGTCGCCGCGATCGGTGTGCCGGACGACAAGTCGGGCGAGGCGGTCAAGGTGTTCATCGTGCGCAAGGATGCCGCGCTCACCGAGGAAGCGGTGCTGGCCCATTGCCGCGAGAACCTGACCGGCTACAAAATGCCGCGCTTCGTCGAGTTCCGGCAGGAACTGCCCAAGACGAACGTCGGCAAGATCCTGCGCCGCGCCCTGCGCGACGAGCCGCCGAAGAAGGCGGCGTAGGGCCGATGCTGCCGGTCAGCTGCGCTGGCCGGCAGCGCCGAGGCGACGCGCGCCGTTGCTGATTCCCACCAGCCAGTCGAGCACGCAGTAGAAGGCACCGGCTGCGAACGGCGGGTTGAGTGTTGCCAGCCCGATGCCGGGCGCGTGAGGCCGCCAGGCCCAGTTGCCGAGCCAGGTGCCCCACAGTTCCATCGCCAGCGCAAGGCAGAACATCGTGCTGTAGAGCGCGGGTGCCGGTCCGAAGCGCATCGCGAGCAGAAAGATCAGCGTCAGCGGCACACTCAGCAGGTCGTGCCCCGTCAGGGCGAGCGCGGCGGTACAAACCACGATCAGTGGCACCGACGCGGCGGCTGCGCGCGCCGGCAGCCGCGCTGCGATCCAGGTGCCCAGGCAGTAGAGCAGCACGTGGCCGGGCGGCACGAACAGCGGGATGTTGCCAAGGCGATAGTCGTACAGCCCCCACACCAGCGAGAGCACGATTTCGCCGGCTGTCGCAAACAGCAGGCAGGCGAGCAGGGCGCGCCACTGCTGCGCGGGCCGGCGCGCCGCCAGCCACGCCAGCAGGCCTGCAGCCCACAGGTTGACTACCGGCTGCCCCCACGGGCCGCCGAACTGGTCGAGCGCCAGGCCGGCCGCGATGGTGAAGGCGATCAGCAGGGCGTCGCGCGCGTTCATGGGGAGGGAATCCGGATCGGGTCCGGCGCGATAGGGGTGGCCTGAAGACCGCATGGATTGGCGATCCGGAGCCTGCACGGTCTGCGACCCAATCGGGGTGGGCCTTTCAGGCCTGCCTGCCACGTGTTCAGCGATCCATGCGGGTTGCCGAGCAGCGTCATGTGGTTTCAAGCGCCCGTGCCGCCCGATGCGGCGGATGCCGTCGCGCTGTCGACGCGCGCCTGAAGGCAGGCCGGGCACAGGCAGCCCGCGAGATCCGGCAGCGGCGGCAGCGCCGGCAAGGCCTGGCACCAGCAGCGGCCGTCGCCGGCCACGGCTCCGCAGTGAAAGTGCGCGCCGCAATGTGCGCACTGCGTGGTGCCGCTTGCGGGTTCGTTCTGGTTCGGGTTCATCAACGGGGTCGGGCCGGGCCGGAATGCAGCCAATCTAACAGTTTCTCCGCCGGCCGCGCCGGCCGGCCCTTCTCAGCCTGCATGCTAAACTCGGCGGACTGTTCCCCAGCGTCAACCTGATAAACCCGATCCCATGTCCGGCAACATTTTCGGCACGCTGTTCAGCGTCACTTCCTTTGGCGAATCCCACGGGCCGGCGATCGGTTGCGTGGTCGACGGCTGCCCGCCCGGCCTGGCAATCTGCGAAGCCGACATCCAGGCCGAGCTCGACCGGCGCAAGCCCGGCACGTCGCGCCATGTCACGCAGCGGCGCGAGCCGGACACGGTGGAGATCCTCTCCGGGGTGTTCGAGGGCTGCACCACCGGCACGCCGATCGCGCTCCTGATTCGCAACCAGGACCAGCGCAGCAAGGACTACGGCAACATCGCCGACACCTTCCGTCCCGGCCATGCCGACTACACGTACTGGCAGAAGTACGGCATCCGCGACTATCGAGGCGGCGGCCGTTCGTCGGCGCGCGAAACCGCGGTGCGCGTGGCGGCCGGCGCGATCGCGCGCAAGTGGCTCCTCGAAAAGCATGGCGTTGTCATCCGCGGCTGCATGTCGCAACTGGGTCCGATCGCGATTCCGTTCCAGTCATGGGAGGCAGTGCGCGACAACCCGTTCTTCGCCGCGAACGCCGGCATCGTGTCCGAGCTGGAAGCCTACATGGACGAACTGCGCAAGTCGGGCGATTCGTGCGGTGCGCGCATCGACGTGGTGGCGGCCAATGTGCCGGTGGGCTGGGGCGAGCCGGTGTATGACCGGCTCGATGCCGACATTGCCTACGCGATGATGGGCATCAACGCGGTCAAGGGCGTCGAGATTGGCGCCGGCTTCGCGAGCATCGCGCAGCTCGGCACGCAGCATTCGGACGAAATGACGCCGCAGGGCTTCCTGTCCAACAACGCCGGCGGCGTGCTCGGCGGCATTTCGACCGGGCAGGACATCCGCGTCAGCATGGCGATCAAGCCGACCTCGAGCATCCGCCTCGACCGGCACTCGATCGACCGCGCCGGCCATCCGGTGATCGTGAACACCCACGGACGCCACGATCCCTGCGTCGGCATCCGCGCCACGCCGATCGCCGAGGCGATGCTGGCACTGGTGCTGATCGACCACGCGCTGCGCCATCGCGCGCAGAATGCCGACGTTTCGACCGGTACGCCGCGTGTTCCGGCCAGCGCGCCGACGCGGGTGATCGAGCGCCTGCGCGCTGCCGCAGTGGACGATCCGGAGCCCGACGAGGCCTGAACCGGCGGCTGCGCCGCCAGTTCCCGAAATTGATCTGAATCAATCAAGTGTGGCGCGATCGCGCTAGCCTTGAACTACATTAACCACGGCCGGCGCGACCGGCTGCATCATCAACGAGCACAGTGAGAGGACGCGCATGGAGTTGCAACAACACGATCTGCACCACGAGTTCCCGGAGCACAAGGAGACGATCCATGCGCTCAAGACGTCGAACCACCACTTCCAGCGGCTGTTCGACGAGTATCACACCGTGAATCGGCACGTACGGCGCATCGAGGAAAACAACGAGCCGGTGACCGATACCGAGTTCGAAAACCTGAAGAAGCAGCGGCTGCACCTCAAGGACCAGCTTTATTCTATGATCCAGGCCCACAAGGCATAGGTGTCGCCGAAACGCATGACGACACGGGGTGCGCTGCACCCCGTTTGTTTTTGGCCGGGTGGGTTCAGCGCCGGTAGGGCGCGGCGAGCGGTTCGCCGATGAACAGGCCCTGCGCCGGCCAGGCGACGCTCTTCCAGTAGGCCTCGATCGCGCTGGCGCCGAGCGCGTAGTGCTTGATCAGCACGGCCGGGTTGGGAAATTTCTGCCAGTGGTTGCATGGCTCCGACACCGTGCCGTAGCTGGCGGTTGCCCCGGCATCGAGCCAGCGCAGGCTGCTCATCTGGTGCTTGCCGAGCAGGTCGCCGCCGCTCGACGTCAGATGGTCGGCGAGCGCGCCTGGCAGGAAGCGCAGCGTGTCGAGGTTGTCCACCCATGCGCGGCCGGTGAGATAGAACATCACGTCGTCGGCTGCATCGAGCGCCTCGCTTTCCAGGTTGCGGATGCGCAGCGGCGGTTTGCGCAGCGCGGCATCGCGCGGGTAGAAGGCCGCGCGCGTGTTGCGGTTGGCATCTGCAGTCTTCACCAGATAAGCCGTGCCGCGCGGCATGCGACGGTCGGCGGCGACGCCGCGATCGATCAGCGCCCTGGCCATGGCGATGTCGTCGGCCGGCAGCAGCATACTGATGCGCAATGAAAGGTCGTCACGCGGGCGCAGCGATGCCGAGTCGTAGTAGGGGCTTGGCCGCGACGGCGCGCAGGTCCGGCTGCACAGCGCTTCGTCCAGGCCCAGCGTCAGCGCCGCGGTGATGGCGTTGCATTCGACGGCATACGGCGTGGTCCACACCAGCAGCAGCGCCTGCACGGCGGCCGGCGCCTGTGCATCGAGGGTGGCGCGCAGCGTCTCGAACTGCTCGCGCGCGAGTTTCGCCGCGCCGTGAGGCAGGTGCACGCGGATCACGTTCTCCGCCGGCACGCCGCGCGCCTTGACGTAATAGGCGCCCGCTTCGACGCTCGCTGGATCGTTCTGGTTGATGACGACGGCAAGCTGCCTCGCCGTCAGGCCGTATGGCGCGCCACCGAAGGCGCGCATCGTGGCGCTGCTCTGCGCGATCGCCGGGGTGGCGCTCAGGGCGAGCAAGGCATGGAGCAGCCCGAGGAAAGCGGAGCGGAATTTCATGATCGGGCAAAAGGTCCGCGCGGCGAGGGGTCGGGGATGGCGAAGGTAGAATATCGTGAATGCTCCCCTACTGGCGCCTGTCGGCCTATTACTTCTTCTACTTCGCCTTCATCGGCACGTTTGCACCTTATTTCAGCCTTTACCTGAAATCGCTGTCCTTCTCGGCGTGGGACATCGGCGTGCTCAACTCGCTGATGCAGGTGATGCGCATCGCCGCGCCCAACGTGTGGGGCGTGCTCGCCGACCGCATCGGCGCGCAGACGCCGATCGTGCGCTTCGCCGGGCTGATGAGCATCGTCGGCTTCGCGCTGTTCTTCTTCACCGAATCCTTTGCCGGCGTGTTTTGCGCCATGGCGCTGCTGGCATTTTTCTGGAGCGCCGCGATTCCGCTGGTCGACTCGCTGACGCTGTCGCACCTGGGGAGCGAGACGCACCACTACGGCCGCATCCGGCTGTGGGGGTCGATCGGCTTCGTCGTCGCGGTGCTCGCGGTCGGCGCGGCGCTGGATCGGGTGCCGATCGCCGGCTTGTTGCCGATGTCGATGGCCACGCTCGTCGGCATTCTCGTCTGCGCCCTGCTGGTGCCCGAAGCGCCGACGCGGCCGCACCACGAGGATCATGCGCCGCTCGGCGACATCCTGCGCCGGCCGCACGTGCGTGCGTTGCTGGTGGCGTGCTTCTTCATGTCGGCGGCGCATGGCGCGCTGTACGTGTTCTATTCGCTGTTCCTGGTGGCGAACGGCTACTCGACCACGGTGGTCGGCTGGCTGTGGACACTCGGCGTGCTGGCCGAGATCGGCGTGTTCATTGCCATGCCGCGGTTGCTGCGCATCGGGTCGATCGGCACGATCCTTCTGGCATGCCACGCCTTCGCCGTGGTGCGCTTCCTGATGATCGGTTGGGGCGTCGAATCGGTACCGGTGCTGGTGCTGGCGCAACTGATGCACGGCGCGACCTTCGGCGCTTATCATGCGGCTTCGGTGGCGGCGGTCGGGCGCTGGTTCGGCGCGAAACACCAGGCGCGCGGGCAGGCGATTTACGGAAGCGTTTCATTTGGTGCCGGCGGCATGGTCGGCGGCTTGCTCAGCGGATACACGTGGGACAATCTCGGCGCGCCGCTGACCTATTCCCTGAGCGCGCTGTTTGCGCTGATCGGCGCGCTGGCGATAATTGCGGGGTGGCGCGGGCTAGGTGCCGGCGAGCGGTGCCACGACGATTCCGAGAACGGAGGAGAGCGATGAGATCCTGGTTTTCCGGGCTGGGCAAGACGGTTGCCCCGGTGGTGATTTCGGGGGTCCTGGTGGCTGCCTGCCAGACGGTGCAGACGACGCAGGGCGGTGCGGTCGGTGTGGACCGCAAGCAGTCGATGATGGTGTCGGCGGCCGATGTGGACAAGGCCGCCGCGGCGAACTACCAGCAGGTGCTCGGCGAATCGAAAAAGAAGGGCGCGCTCAACGCCGACGTGGCGCAGACCGAGCGGGTGCGCGGCATCGCGCGTCGGCTGATCCCGCAGGTGGCGGTGTTCCGCGAGGATGCGCTGAAGTGGAACTGGGAAGTGAACGTGATCGAGTCCGATGAACTCAATGCCTGGTGCATGCCGGGCGGGAAGATCGCGTTCTACTCCGGCATCATCGAGAAACTGAAGCTGACCGACGACGAGATTGCCGCGATCATGGGCCACGAAATGGCCCACGCGTTGCGCGAGCACGCGCGCGAACGGGCCTCGAAGGCGATGGCCGCCGGCATCGGCGTGCAGGTGGTGGGCGCGGTGGCCGGCCTCGGTGACATCGGTACGCAGCTCACCAGCGTGCTGGCCGACATCACCTTCGTCAAGCCGAACTCCCGCCTGCACGAGACCGAATCCGACCGCATCGGCATCGAACTCGCGGCGCGCGCGGGCTACGATCCGCGCGCTGCCGTCGGCCTGTGGAAGAAAATGTCCGAGAACGGCGGCGGGCAGCCGCCGCAATGGCTGTCGACGCACCCGTCGCACGAGACGCGCATCAAGGACATCGAGAAATACGCCGCCAGGGTGATGCCGCTTTACGAAAAGGCGCGCGGCAAGTCGTAGCCGCGGCATCGCCCGTGTCCTGATCCCGTCGTTGCCCTGCAGTGCGCATGGGTATTGGCTTTCAGGCCGGCATGCCCTGAGGGGCGCGTGCGTGCTGGTTCTGCAGGCAAGCATGTCCGGGGGCGCCGTCCCGTGCGCCTTCCGGCCAGGTCCGATTTTCGGACGTTTGCGCGGCGGCGACGTGCGCGCACTGACAGCCGGCGCCCCCTTGTGGGATAATTCCAAGCTTTCCCGTTTGGTTCCTGCAACCTGATCTGGTAGTCGTTCGCCGTGTCGCAGACTCTCTACGAAAAGCTTTGGAACAGCCATGTCGTCCATCAGGAAGAGGATGGCACGGCGCTGATCTACATCGACCGCCATCTCGTCCACGAGGTAACCAGCCCGCAGGCCTTCGAGGGCCTCAAGCTGGCCGGGCGCCGGCCGTGGCGCATCGGTTCGGTGGTTGCCACCGCCGACCACAACACGCCGACGAACAACTGGGACCAGGGTATCGCCGATCCGGTGTCGCGGCTGCAGGTCGAGACGCTCGACGCCAACATCAAGGCGTTCGGCGCCAAGGTGTATTTCCCGTTCCGTGACGCGCGCCAAGGCATCGTCCATGTCATCGGCCCGGAAAACGGCGCCACGCTGCCGGGCATGACCGTGGTGTGCGGCGACTCGCACACCAGCACGCATGGCGCCTTCGCCTGCCTCGCGCACGGCATCGGCACTTCGGAAGTCGAGCATGTACTGGCGACGCAATGCCTGCTGCAGAAGAAGTCGAAGACCATGCTGGTGAAGGTCGACGGTGAACTTGCGCGCGGCGTGTCGGCCAAGGACGTGGTGCTCGCCATCATCGGCAGGATCGGCACTGCGGGCGGCACCGGCTACGCGATCGAATTCGGCGGCTCGACCATTCGCGCGATGTCGATGGAAGGCCGCATGACCGTCTGCAACATGGCCATCGAGGCCGGCGCGCGCGCCGGCATGGTGGCGGTTGACGACATCACCCTCGACTACGTCAAGGGCCGTGCCTTCGCCCCGAGTGGCGCCGACTGGGACAAGGCGGTTGCCTATTGGCGTACGCTGGTTTCCGACGAAGGCGCACAGTTCGACACCGTGGTCGAACTCGATGCAAGCAAGCTCAAGCCGCAGGTGACCTGGGGCACTTCGCCCGAGATGGTGACGACGGTCGATGGTGAAGTACCCGATCCGGCGCTCGAATCCAACCTGGTCAGGCGCGAGGGCATGGAGCGCGCGCTGGCCTACATGGACCTCAAGCCGAAGACCTCGATGAAGGCGATCAAGCTCGACCGCGTGTTCATCGGCTCGTGCACCAACTCGCGCATCGAGGATCTGCGCGCGGCGGCCGAAGTGGTCAAGGGCAAGAAGGTTGCGCCGACCATCCGGCAGGCGCTGGTGGTGCCCGGCTCCGGGCTGGTCAAGGCGCAGGCGGAGCGAGAGGGGCTCGATCGCATCTTCCTCGACGCCGGCTTCGAATGGCGCGAGCCGGGCTGCTCGATGTGCCTGGCGATGAACGCCGACCGGCTGGAACCGGGCGAGCGCTGTGCGTCCACTTCGAACCGCAATTTCGAAGGCCGCCAGGGCGCGGGCGGGCGCACCCACCTGGTCAGCCCGCAGATGGCTGCGGCGGCCGCGATCACCGGTTACTTTTCCGACGTGCGCGACTGGCTGCGCTGAGCGCGCGGCCGTCGTTCAGGAGCAAGACATGCGCAAGATCGCTTGGGTCATCATCGCGTTGCTGGGTCTCGGCCTGGCAGGCTGCAATACGGTTGCCGGCATCGGCAAGGACATCGAAAAGAGCGGCGCCGCGCTCCAGCGCTGGGCGCACCGCTGAGCGCGAGCAGGGACGGGATTCTTCATGCAGGCATTCACGCAACTCGATGGCTTGGTCGCACCGCTCGATCGCGCCAACGTCGATACCGACGCCATCATTCCGAAGCAGTTCCTCAAGTCGATCAAACGCGCCGGCTTCGGCCCGAACCTGTTCGACGAATGGCGCTACCTCGATCACGGCGAGCCGGGCATGGACAACGCGAAGCGCCCGCTCAACCCGGCGTTCGTGCTCAATGCACCGCGTTACCGCGGCGCAGAGATCCTGCTGACGCGCGAGAACTTCGGCTGCGGTTCGTCGCGCGAGCATGCGCCGTGGGCGCTCGAGGACTACGGCTTCCGCGCGCTGATCGGCACCACGTTCGCCGACATCTTCTTCAATAACTGCTTCAAGAACGGCGTGCTGCCGATCCGCCTGCCGCAGTCGGAGGTCGACGCACTGTTCGCGCAGGTCGCGGCGAACGAGGGCTACCGGCTGAAGATCGACCTCGATGCCCAGACGGTCGCGCGACCCGACGGGAAGGTGCTGAAGTTCGAGGTAGACGCGTTCCGCAAGTATTGTCTGCTCAACGGCTTCGACGACATCGGGCTGACCTTGCGTCACGCCGACAAGATTCGCGCCTTCGAGGACAAACGGCGTGTCGAGCAACCTTGGCTGTTCGCCTGAAATCCGGCGACGACGCAATTCGATTCAAACCTGAAAGACAAAAGATGAAGATCTGCATACTCCCCGGCGACGGCATCGGTCCGGAAATCATGGCGCAGGCGCTGCGTGTGCTGGATGCACTGAAATCCGACGGCCTGAAGATCGAAACCGAAGTGGCGCTGATCGGCGGCGCCGCGGTCGACGCCACCGGCAAGCCCTTGCCCGAGGAGACGACACGCATTGCCAAAGCGTCGGATGCGGTGTTGCTGGCAGCGGTCGGTGGCCCGCAATACGACACCCTTCCGCGCGATCAGCGGCCGGAGCGCGGCCTGCTCGGCATCCGCAAGGAACTCAACACCTTTGCCAACCTGCGACCGGCGATCGTGTATGAAGAACTGGCGAGCGCCTCGTCACTGAAGACGGAGGTGGTGGCCGGGCTCGACATCCTGATTGTGCGCGAGCTGACCGGCGACATCTATTTCGGCGAGCCGCGCGGTGTGGCAATGCGTCATGGGGAGCGCGTCGGCGTCAACACCATGGTCTATTCGGAATCCGAGGTGCGCCGCATCGCGCACGTCGCCTTCAAGGCGGCGATGAAGCGCGGCCGCAGGCTGTGCTCGGTGGACAAGATGAACGTGCTCGAAGCGATGCAGCTTTGGCGCGACGTGGTGATCGAGGTCAGCAAGGACTATCCTGAGGTCGAACTCTCCCACATGCTGGTGGACAACGCCGCCATGCAACTGGTGCGCAACCCGAAGCAGTTCGACGTGATGGTGACCGGCAACATGTTCGGCGACATCCTGTCCGACGAAGCTTCGATGCTGACCGGCTCGATCGGCATGCTGCCCTCGGCCTCGCTGGACGAGCATGGCAAGGGTCTCTACGAGCCGATCCACGGCTCGGCGCCGGACATAGCGGGCAAGGGACTGGCCAACCCGCTGGCGATGATCCTGTCGACGGCGATGATGCTGCGTTACAGCCTGAACAACGAGGCAGCTGCGGTGCGCATCGAAGCTGCCGTCAAGAAGGTGCTGGCGCAGGGCTATCGCACCGGCGATATCTGGACGCCGGGCGGCAACAAGGTCGGAACGAAGGAAATGGGCGACGCCGTGCTTGCGGCGCTCGCGTGATCGGCGCCGCGAGCGCGGAAGTTTCAACACAAGAGCAGGTGATGTCATGAAGCGAGTGGGTCTGGTTGGTTGGCGGGGAATGGTCGGTTCAGTGCTCATGCAGCGCATGCAGGAAGAGCGCGATTTCGACCTCATCGATCCGGTGTTCTTCACCACGTCGAACGTCGGCGGCGCAGGGCCGAAGATCGGCCGCGACGTCCCCGCGCTGAAAGATGCGAAAAGCATCGACGACCTCAAGGCCATGGACATCGTGATTACCTGTCAGGGCGGGGATTACACGAACGAGGTCTATCCGAAGCTGCGCGCCACCGGCTGGAACGGCCACTGGATCGATGCCGCATCGGCGCTGCGCATGGAAAAGGGTGCGGTGATCATCCTCGATCCGGTCAATTCGAACGTCATCAAGGAGTCGCTAGCCAGTGGTGGGAAGGACTGGATTGGCGGCAACTGCACGGTGAGCCTGATGCTGATGGCGCTGGGCGGCCTGTTCCGCAATGACCTCGTCGAGTGGATGACGGCGATGACCTATCAGGCCGCATCGGGCGCCGGCGCGCAGAACATGCGCGAATTGCTGGCGCAGATGGGCGAGGCGCATCGCATCGCCAAGCCGCTGCTCGATGATCCGGCATCTGCCATCCTCGACATTGACCGCGAAGTTGCCGGCATCCTGCGCGACGACGGCTTCCCGACTGCCAACTTCGGCGTGCCGCTGGCCGGCTCGCTGATCCCCTGGATCGACAAGGATCTCGGCAACGGCCAGTCGAAGGAGGAGTGGAAGGGCCAGGCCGAAACCAACAAGATCCTCGGCCGCGAAGCCAGCCCGATTCCGGTCGACGGCCTTTGCGTGCGCATCGGCGCGATGCGCTGTCATTCTCAGGCACTGACCATCAAGCTGAAGAAGGACGTGCCGCTGGCCGACATCGAAGGCATGCTTGCTACAGCTAATGATTGGGTGAAAGTTGTGCCGAACCAGCGCGAAGTCACGATGAAGGAACTGACACCTGCCGCCATCACCGGCACGCTGCGCGTTCCGGTCGGCCGGCTGCGCAAGCTTTCCATGGGCCCGCAGTACCTGGCAGCCTTCACCTGCGGCGACCAGCTTCTCTGGGGCGCCGCGGAACCTCTACGCCGTATGCTTCGCATCCTTGTCGAGGCTTGAGCTTCGCGCTTGGGTGTCCTGTAAGTGTCTGTTCCGGTGGCGTTTCGGCGCCGCCGGCTCAAGATTTCCCGCCTCAAAGACGTTCACGCCCCTGAAATGCTTCCCCGCCGTGAGTTCGGTCACGGCCAGATAGTTGCGTTAATTAACTTAGCTTGTTAGCTTGCATCGCTAACTGCATGATGTTAATTTACTTATCCAGACCTCATCAGAGGGTTGCCTGGTACGGACGGGTTTATGAATATGACATTCAGGGCAAGAATTCTCGCGGCGGCCATTGCGGCACTGCCGCTGACCGCTAACGCTGCCGGCCTCGGGCGGCTCTCGGTGTTGAGCGCGCTCGGGCAGCCGCTGCGTGCCGAGGTGGAACTGTCGGCGAACAAGGAAGAGCTGTCTTCCCTGAGCGCGAAACTGGCTTCGCCGGAGGTATTCAAGCAGGCTGGAATCGATTTTGCGCCCGCACTCCAGTCACTGCGTTTCAAGGTGGACAAGAAGCCGGATGGACAGCCCGTTCTGAGGGTGACGAGCGACCGGCCGATCAATGACCCGTTCCTCGACGTAATGCTCGAACTGAATTGGGCAAATGGACGTCTGGTTCGCGAATACACGTTCCTGCTGGACCCCGTGGAGGTTGGAAAGACAGCCGAATCGGTGGCGCCAGTCGCTCCGGTGGCACCGGTCACGCCTTCGACATCACCGGCTCCGGCGGCCGACGGAGGCGCCAAGCCGACCGCCCCGGCGCGCGGTGCGGCAGCGGCCAGCACGCGCGGGAAGCGCGCCGAAGCGCTTGCCGGCGACAGCTACGCGGTAAAACGCGGCGACACGCTGTCCAAGATTGCCGGGCAGTTTGCCGGCGAGGGGGTTTCGGTCGACCAGATGCTGGTCGCGCTCTACAACAGGAACCAGGATTCCTTTGACGGAAACATGAACCGGCTCAAGGCCGGCAAGATTCTGAGCATTCCGGATCGCGAGGCTGCAGCAGCGGTCTCGACAGCGGAAGCGCGCAAGATCGTCAGCGCCCAGGTCGCCGACTTCAACGCCTATCGCGGCAAGCTTGCTGCGGCTGCCAAGGCGGCACCGTCGGCCGAGGCATCCCAGCAGGTTGCGACCGGGAAGATTGCACCGAAAGTCGAAGAGAAGGCGCCGGTTGCAGCGCCCGGTCAGGATCAGGTCAAGGTCTCGAAGACCGAGGTCTCCAAAGATGGCAAACCGGACGCCAAATCCGACCAGAAAGCGAAGCAGCTCGAGGAGGATCTCGTCGCGAAGGACCGTGCGCTCAAGGATGCCAATTCGCGCGCGGCGGAATTGCAGAAGAACGTAGACGAGCTGAAGAAACTCGTCGAGCTGAAAAACCAGAATCTGGCCGCAGTTCAGCAACAAGCTGCATCTGCGAAGGGGCAAGCGCCGGCCAAGGTAGAGCCACCGGCCGCGGCGAAGCCCGTGGAGCCGCCGAAGCCGGCTGAAGCGGCAAAACCGGTGGAGCCGCCCAAGCCTGTAGAAGCACCGAAGGCGGTGGAACCGCCCAAGGTTGCGGAAGCGCCGAAACCCGTGGAGCCGCCCAAGCCGGCGGAGCAGCCGGCAGCGGAAGTCAAGCCCGAGCCACCCAAGGCAGAGGCTCCCAAGCCGGCACCGAAGTCCCCGATCAAGGCAGCCGAACCTGCGCCTGCGCCGGGGTTCTTCAGCGAACTGCTCGACAATCCGGCCACGTTGATTGGCGGCGGCGGCTTGCTGGCGTTGTTGCTGGGTTGGGGGTTCGTGCGCGCGCGCAACCGTTCTTCCGCCGCCGACAATTCGCTGAGCGCACCTTCGATCGCGCCGTCTACCCATTCCGGCAATTCGGTTTTTGGCACCTCGGGTGGCCAGAGTGTCGACACCAGCAGCCAGATCCAGACGGACTTCAGTCAGTCCGCCATGACGGCAATCGATGCCGACGAGGGTGTGGACCCGGTGGCCGAGGCAGACGTTTACATGGCCTACGGCCGTGATGCGCAGGCCGAGGAGATCCTGCTTGACGCGCTGAAGAACGAGCCGACGCGCCATGCGATCCACGTCAAGCTGCTCGAAATCTATGCGCAGCGGAAGAACGCCAAGCAGTTCGAAAATCTTGCCACCCAGCTCTACAGCCTGACCAGTGGCGTCGGTGCGGATTGGGAGAAGGCTGCCGCAATGGGCGCGGCATTCGATCCGGGCAATCCGCTCTACACCGGCGGCAAGGCAAACATGGTCAAGACGGAGGTCGTGCATGATGGCGCCATTGCCGGTCCGGCGACCATTCCGCTTGGGCGATCCGACGACCCGACGGTCATCCTCTCTTCCGCGCAGAAGATGAAGGACACCTGGACGATGCCGGGCGAGCTGTCCCAGATTACCCGGGCGGTTGAAGGTGGCGACGACCAGACGACGGTCGTGCTGCCTCAGAAGGACGAAGCGTCCGAGCCGAAGATTCCGGCGCTCGACAAGCTGGATTTCGATCTCGATCTTGGTGGCGATACCGACGCGACGGAAGAGCAGCAGGTCGCTGCGGCAACGGCTGCAGCGCAGACGACGTACGTCGGCATGGACACGCAGGGCGCCGATGGCAATGCGCTCGACTTCGACATGACCACGCAGCCCCACGCACCGCTGGTGGATGTGGCTGCAGGCAACATGGAAGACTCGATCGATCTGACGGCGACCCAGACTTCCAACTCCGCGCTGGATTTCAACCTCGATGCGATGGTCACGAATCCCAGCGGCCCCGTTGCTTTCCAACCCTCTGTCGATGAGCCGATGGTGGACCTCGAGAAGACCGACGTCGGTGGCAGCCTTGCCGATTTCGACTTCGAACTCGGCGACACGCGCGCGCAGAATGCGGTTGCGTCATCCAGTGCACTGGAGGGGTTGAGCCTTGACCTTCCGGCCGAGCCTGCTCCGGTGAGTGGTGACGACGAGTTGCTTGGCGCGGAAGAGACCAACACCAAGCTCGAACTGGCGCGCGCATATGAGGAAATGGGTGATCGCGACGGCGCGCGCGAGCTGCTGGGTGAGGTCATCAAGGAAGGCACGAGCGACCAGCAGAACCGGGCACGCGAGATGCTCTCAAAGCTGGCCTGACCATTCCGCGGGCCGGCGATCGCCGGCCCGCCGCACGGATGTGACAGAATCGCCAGAACGGCTTTCCGGTTGCATCCCTCATGTTCGTTCTCCACACGCCGGCGCGGTTGCTGATCTGGGCGTCCTGTGTCGTACTGCTGCAGTCCCTTGTCGGATTTTCCCTGGAATCGCTTGCCGCCATTATTGTCGTCGTCGCGATGGTTGTCGCGCGGGGCAGGGCGATTCGGATGATGCGTCGCGCGCGCTGGCTTTTCCTCGCACTGGCGCTGGTGTTCGCCTGGGCGACGCCGGGGCGGTTCCTGTGGCCGGATCTGGCATGGATGTCTCCGACCGCCGAGGGTGTCGGTCTTGCGATCGAACACGCGCTTCGCCTGCTGGGCACCTTGATGCTGGTCGTCGTGCTCCTTGAACTCACGCCGAGGGAGGGAATGCTCGCCGGCCTCTATGTCCTATCCGCTCCGGTCGCACTGCTTGGCATGGATCGCTCGCGTGCCGCGGTTCGTCTTGCCCTGGTTCTGCGCTATATCGACCAGGGGTTGCCCGAGGGTGAGTGGCGGGCATGGCTGCACGGGCGCGACCCCGTCGAACTGTCGATGGTGGCTCCCATCCTGATTTCGCAACCCCGTTTCGGTGTGCTCGATGCGCTTGCCTGTATCGCTGCGTGCGGCATCGGCGCGTGGGCCTTGTTCGCATGAGCGAGACGCGCCGCATTGCGCTCGGCATCGAATACTGCGGTACGGCATTTGCCGGCTGGCAATCCCAACCGCATGGAAATACGGTGCAGGACGTGCTGGAGACGGCACTCGGGCGGATCGCGGGTCATCCGGTCAGGGTGCAATGTGCGGGCCGAACGGACGCGGGCGTTCATGCGCTGATGCAGGTCGCGCATTTCGACACTGCGGCGATCCGTCCGCTTTCAGCGTGGGTACGTGGCGCCAATTCGTGGTTGCCGGACACTGTCGCCGTTCGCTGGGCCGCGCCGGTCGAGGCGGATTTCCATGCGAGATTTTGCGCGGAGGCACGCGCGTATCGTTACGTATTGTTCAACCATCCGGTACGCCCGGCCCTCGCCTCCGGCCGGGCTGGCTGGTATCACCGCGTGCTGGATGCGGCGCGGATGCACGAGGCGGCACAGCGATTGCTCGGTGAACACGATTTTTCGGCATTTCGTGCGGCCCAGTGCCAAGCCAGGACACCGGTGAAGGTGCTGCAGTACGCCAAGGTCTCGCGCATCAGTGACTACATCGTGTTGGAGTTTCGTGCGACGGCGTTTCTTCATCACATGGTGCGCAATCTGGTCGGCGCGCTCGTTATGGTGGGCAAGGGTGCGCAGGATGGCGCTTGGCTGACCGAACTGCTGGCGAGCCGGAATCGATCTCTTGCCCCATCGACCTTTTCGCCTGACGGGCTCTATTTCGCCGGTGCGCAATACGACGCGCGCTGGCGTCTGCCTGAGGCTGCACGTATCATCGCGCCTCTTCCCCTCGGTCTGTTGTGACCATGCAGCGTACCCGCATCAAGATCTGTGGCATCACGCGCGAAGAGGATTTGCTGACAGCCGTCGAACAGGGTGTCGATGCGGTGGGGTTCGTCTTCTACGAACCCAGCCCGAGGTATGTCGCGCCACAACGCGCCGCGCAACTCGTTGCGCACCTGCCGCCCTTCGTGACTTCCGTTGGCCTGTTCGTGAATGCGTCAGAAGCGTCTATTGCCAGCACGTTGAGTGCAGTTCACGTCGACTTGCTGCAGTTCCATGGCGAAGAGACGGCTGACGACTGCAGGCGTCATGGTCGTCCCTACATCAAGGCGGCGCGGGTCAGGCCGGGACTCCATTTGGTAGAATACGCGTCGCAATTCCCAGACGCGCAGGGATTGCTGCTCGATGCCTTCGTCGAAGGCTACGGTGGCGCAGGCAAAAGCTTCGACTGGTCGCTGATTCCGCCTGTACTGCCGCTCCCGGTGATCCTCTCGGGTGGACTCGACGCGCAGAATGTTGTTCAGGCCATAGAACGGGTGCGCCCGTGGGCTGTCGACGTCAGCAGCGGAGTCGAAGCGTCCAGGGGAATCAAGGACGCCGCAAAGATTGCCTCATTCGTGGCCGGAGTCAGAGATGCAGATAGCCGACGTTCCCCTGTATAACCTGCCGGATGCCCGCGGCCACTTTGGCCCCTACGGCGGAGTGTTTGTTTCCGAAACGCTGATTGCAGCACTGGACGAGCTTCGCTCGGCCTATGCGCATTTTCGCGACGATGCCGGCTTTCTCGCCGAGTTCGCGGACGAACTGGCCCACTACGTAGGGCGTCCGAGCCCGATCTACCATGCGCGCCGATGGTCTGAAACCCTTGGTGGAGCCCAGATCTATCTCAAGCGCGAGGATCTCAACCACACCGGCGCGCACAAGATCAACAATGTGATCGGACAGGCGCTGCTCGCGCGACGCATGGGCAAGCCGCGGGTCATCGCGGAAACCGGAGCGGGCCAGCACGGCGTGGCAACTGCGACCATTGCCGCGCGCTACGGGATGGAGTGCGTGGTCTACATGGGATCGGAGGACGTCAAGCGTCAGGCGCAGAACGTCTATCGCATGAAACTGCTTGGTGCTACGGTCGTACCCGTCGAATCGGGTTCCAAGACGTTGAAGGACGCGCTGAACGAAGCGATGCGCGACTGGGTGACCAATGTCGCAAATACGTTTTACATCATCGGCACAGTGGCAGGGCCACATCCCTATCCGATGATGGTGCGGGATTTCCAATCCGTAATCGGCAAGGAATGTATCGACCAAATGCCAGATCGTGCCGGCCGTCAGCCCGATGCAGTGATCGCCTGCGTGGGCGGTGGATCGAACGCGATGGGCATATTCTTTCCGTACATCGACCACAAGGACGTGCGCCTGATCGGCGTGGAAGCCGCTGGAGACGGCATAGACTCGGGGCGCCACTCTGCGTCTTTGACCGCGGGGCGCCCCGGTGTTCTGCATGGCAATCGCACGTATCTGCTGCAGGATGAGAACGGCCAGGTCATCGAGACGCATTCGGTGTCTGCCGGACTCGACTATCCGGGCGTCGGGCCGGAGCATGCCTGGCTCAAGGATTCGGGCCGCGCCGAGTATGTGTCGATCACCGATGCGGAAGCGCTCGAGGCCTTCCACACCTGCTGCCGTTGCGAGGGCATCATCCCGGCACTGGAATCGTCGCATGCGCTGGCCTATGCAGCAAAGTTCGCGCCCACGCTGGGCAAGGACAAGGTGCTGCTGGTCAATCTCTCAGGCCGCGGCGACAAGGACATGCATACCGTGGCCGAACGATCCGGCCTGAAATTCTGATGTCACGCATACGTATCGCATTCGAACGCCTCCACCAGCAGGGCCGCAAGGCGCTGATCCCCTTCATCACGGCGGGCGATCCCGATCCGCAGGCGACGGTTCCGCTGATGCACGGACTTGTCGCGGGCGGTGCCGACATCATCGAACTCGGTGTGCCCTTCTCCGACCCGATGGCAGACGGACCGACAATCCAGCGCGCGTCGGAACGGGCGTTGAAATGGGGAATCAGCCTGCGCACCGTGCTCGGCATTGCCCATCAGTTCCGCAAGGATGATCCCCACACGCCGGTCGTGCTCATGGGGTATGCCAACCCGATCGAGGCGATGGGTGTCGATGCGTTTTGCAAATCCGCCCGAGAGTCCGGCGTCGATGGCGTGCTGGTGGTCGACTACCCGCCCGAAGAAGCGCGTGATTTTGCGTTGAAGGTGCGCGCACACGGGATCGATCCGATCTTCCTGCTTGCGCCGACGTCGGCAGAAAGCCGCTATCGGGACGTGGCGGAAGTCGGCAGCGGGTATATCTACTACGTGTCGCTCAAGGGTGTGACGGGTGCAGGCCATCTCGACGTGAGCGACGTTGCGGCGCGGATTCCCAGGATACGCGCCCAGGTAGGTATGCCGGTCGGCGTCGGATTCGGCATCCGCGATGCCGCGACGGCGAAGCAGCTTGCCGCCATCGCCGACGCGGTGGTCATCGGCAGCCGCATCGTGGAAGAGATCGAAAACAGTCCGCGCGAGCAGGCCGTGGCGCGGGTAACCGAATTCCTGCGCGGCATTCGCGAGGCGCTGGATGAAACCGTGGGCAAGGGACGAGGTGGGTCATGAGCTGGTTGCAGAAGCTGTTGCCGCCGAAGATCAAGCGCGAGTCGGGCCGGAAGTCCATCCCCGAGGGGCTATGGGTCAAGTGCCCGGCCTGCGAGGCGGTGCTCTACAACAGCGATCTCGAGGGCAACCTGAACGTTTGCCCGAAATGCAATCACCATCAACGCCTGCGGGCCCGTGCAAGGCTCGACATGCTGCTCGACCCCGAAGGGCGGTTCGAGATCGGCGCCGAGGTGGTGCCGGTCGATCCGCTCAAGTTCAAGGACAGCAAGCGTTACACCGACCGGCTCGCCGCAGCGTTCGAGGACACCGGCGAGGCGGATGCGCTGGTGGTCATGCAGGGGGCGATACAGACCGTGCCCTGCGTGATCGCGTGCTTCGAGTTCGATTTCATGGGTGGTTCGATGGGATCGGTGGTGGGCGAGCGCTTCGTGCGGGGCGTCAAGGCGGCCATCGAGCAGAACATGTCCTTCATCTGCATCAGCGCAACCGGTGGCGCGCGCATGCAGGAAGGGCTGTTCTCGCTGATGCAGATGGCCAAGACCACGGCGGCACTGACGCAACTCGCGCAGCGGCGTCTGCCTTACCTCAGCGTGCTGACCGACCCGACCATGGGCGGCGTGTCGGCCAGCTTCGCCTTCATGGGTGACGTGGTCATCGCCGAACCGGGAGCCCTGGTCGGGTTTGCCGGCCCGCGCGTCATCGAGCAGACGGTCCGCGAGAAGTTGCCGGAGGGCTTTCAGCGTTCCGAATTCCTGCTCGAGAAAGGCGCGGTCGACATGATCGTCGACCGTCGCGACATGCGAAGCAAGCTCTCCGCGTTGATGACCCTATTGCTGCGCCAGGCGCCGGCGCATACCTGAACGCCGCAAGATTCCCGCTTCCCATGCCGCTACCGCAGTCCCTCGATGCGTGGCTCGCGCATATCGATCGCGTCCATTCGCATTCGATCGCACTCGGCCTGGATCGGGTCGCAGCAGTCCGCGATGCGATGCGCGTCGATCAACATGCGCCGGTAATTACGGTCGGTGGCACCAACGGCAAGGGTTCGACTTGCGCGATGCTCGAGAACGTTCTGCGCGGCGCGGGCTACAGGGTCGGCCTCTATACATCACCGCACCTGCTTGACTACAACGAGCGGGTACGTGTCGAGGCGGTGCCGGCCTCCGACGATGTGCTGTGCGATGCCTTCGCAGCGGTCGAGGCGGCGCGCGGCGACATTCCATTGACGTACTTCGAGTTCGGCACGCTGGCGGCGTGGAAGATCTTTGCCGATGCAAAGCTCGATGTCCTGATACTCGAAGTCGGCATGGGCGGCCGGCTCGATGCGGTGAATATCTTCGATCCCGATTGCGCGATCGTCACCAGCGTCGACATCGACCACACGCAATTCCTCGGCGATACGCGCGAGGCGATTGGCCGCGAGAAGGCGGGTATCTTCCGCGCCGGCAAGCCGGCGATCGTCGGCGATCCGATGCCGCCTGCGTCGTTGGTCGATCATGCAAGACAGATTGGCGCGGAACTCGAGATCAGCGGTCGCGACTTCGGTTTCGCCGGCGATCGCCAGCAGTGGGGATTCTGGCGCTATGACGGCGGCCAACTCGTCAGGCGCGGCGGCCTCGCCTATCCGGCCTTGCGCGGTGCAAACCAGCTCCTCAATGCCTCGGCGGTGATCGCGGCGCTGGATACCCTGCGCGACAAGTTGCCGATCTCGATGGGCGACCTGCGGCGCGGACTGATCACGGTCGAACTGCCCGGTCGCTTCCAGGTATTGCCAGGAAAGCCGGCAATCGTACTCGATGTGGCGCACAACACACAGGCTGCCGGCGTGCTGAACGAGAACCTGTCCAACATGGGATTCTTTCCCGAGACCTGGGCGGTTTTCGGCATGCTGCGCGACAAGGACATTGCCAGCGTCGTGCGGCTGCTGCGGGATCGAGTGGATCACTGGTTTTGCGCGTCGCTCGAAGGTCCGCGTGCGGCGACCGCCGCACAACTGGCGGAAATCGTGTGTGTGGAAAGGCCGCATGCCGACGTGCGCCAGTTCGATTCGGCATCGCAAGCCTTTGTTGCGGCGCGAGATGCGGCGGGTGAAGGTGATAGAATCGTCGCCTTCGGTTCGTTTCTGACCGTGGCCGACGTGATGCGCACTCTGCAATCCCGGCAAACACCCCAGTGAAGCCTTCGACCGATGGCTGAAAGCGAAAAGCAACTCGAACTCAAGAAGCGTGCGCGTAGACGGCTAGTTGGTGCCGCGGCGTTCGCGCTTACCGCCGCCATCATCCTGCCGATGGTGATGGACCACGAACCGCGGCCGCTGACGCAGGACATCCAGATCCGCATTCCGAATCCCGACGGCACGGCGTCCAGAAACACCTCCAAGGCGGCCGATGCGGCCCCGAAGGCCGAAAGCAGGGTCGAAACCAGGGCTGAGCCCAAGCCCGAGGTGGCCTTGCCCGCAACTGCAGGCAAGGCTCTCGAGGAGGCGCGCCCCGCCGCCGCTCCCGCAGACGTGGCCAAACCGGCCGATGATGCCGTTCGTCCCGCCGTGCCCGCGGGCAAGTCCGAAGCCGTTGCACCGGCCAAGCCGGTGCCGGCCGCCGATCCGAAGAAGGATGCCGGCGATCCCAAGCCGCCGCCCAAGGCCGAGCGCGAAGCCCGTGTCGAAGCCATCCTTTCGGGCAAGGAAAACCCGGCCGCGGGCGAGTTCGTGGTGCAGCTCGGGGCGTTTTCCGACCCGGCCAACGTGAGCAAGGTGCGGGCGAGGGTCAAGGAGTCCGGCTTCGGTTCCTACACCGAGATGGTGAAGGGCGCGAAGGGCGAGCAGACGCGTGTTCGCGCCGGTCCGTTCGCCACGCGCGAGGCGGCGGAACAGGCGGCTGCCAAGCTCAAGCACGCGGGACTCGCCGGCGTCGTCGCATCGCGCTAGGATGATTTCTCCGCCAAATGACCGGTCTGGATTTCTGCGTTCTTGCCGTGCTTGCCCTGTCGATGGTGCTCGGGTTGTGGCGCGGTCTGGTGAGCGAGGTGCTCGCAATCGCGGCGTGGGTGGCGGCGATCCTGGCCGGCAAGACATTCGCGGGCGACATTGCGCCTCTTTTGTCAGGCATCGTGAAGGATCCGACAGTGCAGACGATTGCCGCTTTCGCACTGATCGTCATCGCGGTAATCTTGCTCATTGCGTTGCTGCGCTTCCTGCTGCGCGAATTGCTCAAGGCTGCGGGGCTCGGTGTGACCGACCGAGTGCTCGGTGCCTGCTTCGGGCTCGGGCGTGGTGTGCTGATCGTATTGCTCGGCGTGTTGATTGCCGGGATGACCGCGCTGCCGCGCGAGCCTTGGTGGCAGGCATCGATGCTGGTGCCGCCGCTCGAGACCGTGGTGGTCGCAGCCAAGCCCTGGTTGCCGGCAGCGATGGCGAAACGAATCAAGTATCGGTGAAGGTGAAGCATGTGCGGAATCCTCGGCGTCGTCGCGACCACGCCTGTTAACCAGCTCCTCTACGATGGACTTCAGGTGCTGCAGCACCGCGGGCAGGATGCCGCAGGCATTGCCACGGCCGATGGCGCGAAATTCCACATGCACAAGGGGCCCGGGCTGGTGCGCGACGTATTCCGCACACGCAACATGCGCGACCTGGTCGGCAACTGGGGCATCGGTCACTGCCGCTACCCGACGGCGGGATCCGCGTACAACGCGAGCGAAGCGCAGCCCTTTTACGTGAATTCGCCATTCGGCATCATGCTCGCGCACAACGGCAACCTCACCAATGCCGACGAGCTCAAGCGCGAGATGTACCTGCAGGATCTGCGGCACATCAACACCAACTCGGATTCCGAGGTGCTGCTCAACGTGCTGGCGCACGAACTGCAGGCTGCCGCACCGGGCTTCCGTCTCGACGACGACACCATCTTCCGCGCCGTCGCCGGGGTGCATCGGCGGGTGCGCGGCGCCTATGCGGTGGTGGCGATGATTGCCGGCTACGGCCTGCTCGCGTTCCGCGACCCGTTCGGCATCCGTCCGCTGATCATCGGCCGCAATGAAACGCAGGACGGCACCGAGTATCTGGTGGCTTCGGAAAGCGTGGCTATCGACACGCTGGGTTTCGAAGTGCTGCGCGACGTCGCGCCGGGCGAGGCCGTGCTGATTGACATCGACGGCAATTTCATCGCCCGCCAGTGCGCCGAACGCACGCTTCATGCGCCGTGCATGTTCGAGTTCGTCTATCTGGCACGGCCGGATTCGCTGATCGACGGGATCTCGGTGTACGAGACGCGGGTGAAGATGGGCGAGTATCTCGCCGAACGCATCCGCCAGATGTCGCCGCGCATGGACATCGATACCGTGGTGCCGATTCCCGATTCGAGTCGCCCGTCGGCGATGGAGCTCGCCAGCCGGCTCGGGCTGCCGTACCGTGAAGGCTTCGTGAAGAACCGCTACATCGGCCGCACCTTCATCATGCCGGGCCAGGCAACGCGCAAGAAATCGGTGCGCCAAAAGCTGAATGCAATTGCGCAGGAATTTCGCGGCAAGAACGTGCTGCTGGTCGATGATTCCATCGTGCGCGGGACGACCAGCCGCGAGATCGTGCAGATGGCGCGCGATGCCGGTGCGCGCAAGGTGTATTTCGCATCGGCCGCGCCACCCGTGCGTTTCGCCAATGTCTACGGTATCGACATGCCCTCGCGCAACGAGCTCATTGCCGCCCATCGCAGCGACGAGGAAATCTGCCGCGAGATCGGCGCAGACGGCCTGGTCTACCAGAGCATCGAGGATCTGAAGCTGGCGGTGCGCGATGTCAATCCCGCAATCTCGCATTTCGAGACATCGTGTTTCGACGGTCACTATGTCACCGGTGACGTCACGGCCGAATACCTGAACAATGTCGAGATGGCACGCGAGGACGGTGCCAAGGCGGGACCGGACGATGGCGAAGGGGGGCAACTCGACCTCAACCTCGTGATGACCCACTAGGCGGGCAACTGTTCAGGGTTGAAGGATTGACAGCGCCCTGTGCGGCGCGTAGATTGCGATTCAACGCGCCGATTTGATTCAGCTTGCGGGCGCTCAATAAATCCAGCTGTGCGACCTGAGGTCGCCAGTAAAGGTAGCTGGGAGCACCTCAGACTTCGGTCTGGAACCCAGCCCTTAAGTTGTGTGGGAAGTTGGGGCGCAAGTCCTGATCACCCACCTGACATGGCGCGAAGCCATGCGAGTAATCGTCTCACCGGGCAATCCGGTAGCGAGACCCGCTGTTCAGCCAGCGGTAGCCTAGGGATCGGTGCGTCTTCGGCAACGAAGAGGTGCCAAGCGATCCTGACAACGTAACCACACCCCGAGGTGTATGCCATGCCCTGCGAGGGGCGTGACGTGATTCTGCTAGCAGCGAGGCGGATGAGGTGCCAGGCTGGGTGGTATGACCAACTCACGTGAATTGCCGTCTAACGCGTCGTGATTATTGACAGGCCAAAGCTGCTGACTGGCCTGAACCAAAATGGTAGGTGGCGGGTTCTCCCATAAGCTGGTTGGGGAACGCTGACGCAAACGCCACCGGCGCATAGGCAAGGTCTAACCCACGCGTGTTACTCGTATGGAACAGGGTAAGCCCGTACGTCCGCCCGTCAGGGCAAAGCCGACCGCAAGGAAGGCCCATGGGCATGCGGGTAAAGGATCGCGGAGCAAGCGAAGGCCGTCCTGTAATGGGATGGATAGGGATTGCAACATCATCCCGCTCGAAAGAGCGCTGACTTCCGCGTGGTCTCTCGTCACGAGAGAGTCTGAAGAACCGCAAACATCCCCGAGGGGGCAAGCTCGGCCCCACTGGGGTTGTGCTTGCCTCCGAACGGGACAACTCGAAGGAGGCAAGCAAGTGAGTACGCAATCGACCGCGTCTGCGGCCTCTGCGGCCCAACTGGGCTGGCACCAGCTCGACTGGTCCAGAATCCATGGAACCGTGAGACGGCTGCAGGCGCGTATCGTGAAGGCAACCCAGGTCGGGGATTGGCGCAGGGTGAAAGCCCTGCAACGCGCCCTGACCCGCTCGTTCAGCGGCAAAGCACTCGCCGTGAAACGGGTGACCGAAAACCAAGGTAAGCACACGCCGGGCGTGGATCGCGCAATATGGTCCGTCCCGGAGGCGAAGCGTCAAGCCATCGAAACACTCGGACGGCGCGGCTATCGGTCGCTGCCACTGAGACGGGTGCATATCCCGAAAGCAAACGGCAAGACGCGCGCCTTGGGCATCCCGACGCTGCGCGACCGGGCGATGCAGGCGCTACATCTGCTCGCCTTGTCGCCCGTATCGGAAACGTGCGCGGATCGGAACTCCTACGGGTTTCGGCCCGAGCGCTCCACGGCCGATGCGATCCAACAGTGCCACACGGTGCTGAGCGGTCGCGACAAGGCGCAGTGGGTGCTCGAGGGGGATATCAAAGGCTGCTTCGACCACATCAGTCATGACTGGCTGGTCTCGAACGTCCCCATGGACCGGGAGATCCTGCGCAAGTGGCTGAAGGCCGGGTATGTCGAAATGGGACGGCTCTTCCCGACCGAGGCGGGCACCCCGCAAGGGGGCATCATCTCGCCGACGTTGGCCAATTGGGCCTTGGACGGGCTGGAAGCGGAACTGGAGGCCCGGTTCGGGTCGAAGGGCAATCGCAGGTCCGGAAAGAACAAGGTCAATCTGGTGCGCTATGCGGACGACTTCATCATCACCGGCAGCTCGAAAGAGTTGCTGGAAAACGAGGTCAAACCGATGGTGGCAGCGTTTCTCGCCACTCGGGGTCTGGAGCTCTCGCAAGAGAAGACCCGGATCACGCATGTCGCAGAAGGGTTCGACTTTCTGGGTCAGACGGTGCGGAAGTTCAGGATGGCAATCATCATCACGCCGTCCAAGAAGAACGTCCAAGCCTTCAAGACCAAAGTGAAGTCGATCTTCGCTGAGCAGAGAACCGCGAAGCAGGAGACGCTGATTCTGAAGCTCAACCCGGTAGTTCGCGGGTGGGCCAACTATCACCGCACGGTGAATGCCTCCAAAACATTCGCCGCGATCGACGCTTGGTTGTGGCAGAAGACCTGGCAGTGGGCTAGGCGACGGCACCCGAACAAAAGCGCTGGTTGGACCAAAGTGAAATATTTTGGGAGAATTGGCGCCCGAAATTGGGTGTTTGCTTCCCGGACCACCGATTCGGACGGAGGACGGAAATTCCGGTCGCTGGTGCAAGCCAGTGATACGAAGATCCGCCGATACACAAAGATTAAGGGTGAGGCGAATCCGTTTGACCCGCAATGGGAAACTTACTTCGAAGACCGTCTTGGTCTGAAGATGCAAGGATCTGTGGCGGGCAGGCGGAAACTGCTGAACCTCTGGTGGCGTCAGGACAAGCGCTGTGAGGTCTGTGGCGAGCCGATCACAACGGAAACTGGATGGCATGTCCATCACCGGGTCCCGCGTGAGCAAGGCGGCAGCGACGCACAGTGCAATCTGGCGCTGTTACATCCGAATTGCCACCGGCAGTTGCATGCGAACGGTTGGAAGTTGGAAGCCGGCTCCCTTTAGTGGGAGGCTTTGGGACGCTTGAGCCGGGTGCGGGGAAACTCGCACGCCCGGTTCTTAGGGGAGGGTGGCGCAGCAATGCGTCATCCTTACCCGACAAAGCGAAACGAACCCGTTTCAGCTTTTTAGCTGGACGGGTTTTTGTTTTGTGCCCCGCAGGCGTGCGGGGCGGGAGCACGACGATGTCCGATTTCGATTTCGACACCCTCGCGGTGCGTGCCGGCCAGGTGCGCAGCCAGTTCGGCGAACACGGTGAGGCGATCTACCTCAGCTCGAGCTTTGTTTTCGAGAATGCCGCGCAGGCGGCAGCGCGCTTCTCGGGCGAGGCGCCGGGAATGGTCTACGCACGCTTCACCAACCCGACGGTGAACATGCTGCAGGAGCGCCTTGCCGCACTTGAGGGCGGCGAGCGCTGCGTGGCCACCGCGTCCGGCATGTCGGCGATCCTCGCCACGGTGATGGCGTTGATGCAGGCGGGCGATCACATCGTCGCCTCGCGCAGCATCTTCGGCGCGACCCAGCAGTTGTTCTCGAACATCATCGGCAAGTTCGCGGTGGCGACCACCTTCGTGGACGCGACGAACCTCGACGCCTACCGCGCCTCGCTGACGCCGAAGACGAAGCTGATATTCGTCGAAACGCCGTCGAATCCGCTGACCGAAATCGTCGACATCGCCGGACTCGCGCAGATTGCGAAGGATGCCGGCGTGCTGCTGGTGGTCGACAACTGCTTCTGCACGCCGGCGCTGCAGAAACCGCTGGAACTCGGTGCCGATATCGTCATCCACTCCGCGACCAAGTATCTCGACGGCCAGGGCCGCGTGCTCGGCGGCGCGGTGGTCGGCAACGATGCGCTGATGGACGAGGTGTTCAAGTACCTGCGTACCGCAGGCCCGACGCTGTCGCCCTTCAATGCGTGGGTCATCCTCAAGGGGGTCGAGACGCTGCGCATCCGCATGGATGCGCAATCGGCCGCCGCGCTGGAACTCGCGCGCTGGCTCGAGGCGCAGCCGCAGGTTGCGCGCGTGCATTACCCCGGGCTGGAATCGCATCCGCAACATGCGCTGGCGATGCGCCAGCAGAAGAGTGGCGGCGCGATCGTCAGCTTCGAGGTCAAGGGCGGGCGCGACGCGGCCTGGCGTGTGGTCGACAGCACGAAGGTGATCTCGATCACCGCCAATCTCGGTGACACCAAGACGACGATCACCCACCCGGCCAGCACGACGCACGGGCGCATCAGCGCCGAGGCCCGTGCGGCTTCCGGCATTACCGAAGGGCTGCTGCGCATCGCGGTCGGACTGGAGTCGGTCGAGGACCTGAAGGCCGACCTTCAGCGCGGCCTGGGGGGCTGATCAGGCTGCCCTGGAGGGCGCGTGTATAGGCAATTTCCGAGGTGCCATGCCCGGGAGGCAATCACCACGTGGAACCTGGGGCAGTTTGCCTGAAGATGCCCGACCTGCTTGCCTTCCAGGCAGGTGGGTCGGCGAAGTGTCAGCCGCCAAGCGCGATGCGCGTGCGGCTGCCAGGTTCGCAGCGCAGATACTCACCGCGCGACGCTTGCCAGTCGCACAACACGATGCGCGTGCAGGGCGCGCCGTCGACCTGGTGCTCATGGTCGGCCGGCCGGTGCGTATGGCCGTGGATCATCGTGCTCACGCCATGTGCGCGAAACGCGGCCTCCACTGCCGCCTGATTGACGTCCATGATCGCGGCAGCCTTGGCCTGCTTGTCGGCTTCGCTGCGCGCGCGGATCGCGGCGATCTGTGCCTTGCGCTCCGCGAGCGGCTGCGACAGGAACTGCGCGATGTACGCCGGCTTGCGCACCATGTTTCGGAACTGCATGTAGGCGACGTCGTCGGTGCATAGCGTGTCGCCATGCATCAACAGGGTGGGCGTGCCCTCGACATTGACGACCACCGATTCGTCCAGCAGCGTCACGCCACTGCGCTGTGCGAAATCGGTGCCGACCAGGAAGTCGCGATTGCCGGCAATGAACGCCACCTTCACGCCTCGGTCGGTGACTTCGCGCAGCGCCGTGGCGACCTCGCGGTTGAGCGCGTCGTCGAGGTCGTCGTCGCCCGCCCAGTATTCGAACAGATCGCCGAGAATGTAGATCGCCTGTGCCTCGCGCGCAGGGCAGCGCAGGAAGTCGAGGAACCGGCGCGTGATGCCCGGTTGTGCATCGGCGAGATGGAGGTCGGAAAGAAACAGCGTGGTCACGTCGGCGAGGGACAGTGTCGGCGGGGCGGCACGTATGCGGCGCGCCGCCCGCGAATGCTACGGGTGTGTTGCCTCAGACTTCCTCGGCGCGCGTGATTACCACGTCATCGAGCGGCACGTCCTGATGGAAGCCCTTCGAGCCGGTCTTCACACCCTTGATCTTGTCGACCACGTCCTGGCCGGCGACGACGCGGCCGAACACGCAGTAACCCCAGCCCTGCGTGGTCGGCGCGCGGAAGTTGAGGAAGTCGTTGTTCGCCACGTTGATGAAGAACTGCGCGCTGGCCGAGTGCGGATCCTGCGTGCGCGCCATCGCGACGGTGCCTGTGTCGTTCTTCAGGCCGTTGTCGGCCTCGTTCTTCACCGGGTCGCGCGTCGGCTTCTGTTTCATGCCGGGTTCGAAGCCGCCGCCCTGGATCATGAAACCGTCGATCACCCGATGGAACACGGTGTTGTCGTAATGGCCGGCACGCACGTATTCGAGGAAGTTCGCTACGGTGGCGGGTGCCTTCTCGGCATCGAGTTCGAGCGAGATGGTGCCGTGATTGGTGTGCAGGTTGATCATTCGATATCTCTCGTTGGGTTACTTGGCTGCGGGCAGGAGCTTGGCCGATTCGATGACGATCGGCGTGACCGGAGAACCATCCGGCGCGTAGGGTTTGGGCCGGCGCTCGATGGTGGTCATCTTGTCGACCACTTCCATGCCGCTGACGACCTTGCCGAACACGGCGTAACCGATACCGCGCGGGCTCGGGTCGCGGAAGTCGAGCATGGCGTTGTCGACCACATTGATGAAGAACTGCGAAGTTGCCGAATTCGGGTCCATGGTGCGCGCCATCGACAGCGTGCCGCGCGCGTTCTTGAGGCCATTGGCGGCTTCGTTGGTGATCGGGGCGCGAGTCGGCTTCTGGTTGTCGGACTTGTCGAAGCCGCCGCCCTGCACGACAAAACCGGGTACGACGCGATGGAACACCGTACCGTTGAAGAAGCCTTCCTGCACGTATTGCACGAAGTTCTCGACGGTCTTCGGCGCCTTGTCTTCGTAGAGTTCGATGACGATGGTGCCGAGGCTGGTCTTCATTTCGACCGTCGGGTGTGCTGCCCATGCCATGGCCGATGTGAGTGCGAATGCGATGGCGGCGACGAGTTGCTTCATGCGTGTCTTCCTGCTGGTGAGTGAAAGCGGTGGTTGAAGGCCGTCCGGCGCGAAACCGCGCGCATTGCTCGTGCGCGGCTCAGGCCTGGCCTTCGTGGATGATCTTCCAGCGGCCGTCTTCGACGATCCAGTACTGCCGCTTGGTGACGACGGTCGGACGTCCCTTGCTGTTGCGTCCGTCTTCCTCGAACGTGACGACGGCCATCTGGTCCTTGCCCGGGTCGCGGAATATCGCGACATTGCGCACCGGCGCCTGCGTGCGCTGCGCTGCATCGCGCAGGCTCCGCGACAACTGCGCGAAGTTTGCCTTTTCGCCGGCATAGCGCGGCGAATAGTGGGACAGCAGGCGATCGGCCATGCCGCTGTCGCGGTCGAGCTGCCAGGATTCGAACTGCTGCGAAAGTTGCCGGCGTTCGGCCTCCCAGTCGCCGGCACTGGTCCATTCGATGCCGTTGCCGATGATCACCGGCGTGACGCCGATCTGCAGCCGCTGCGCGATTTCGTCGAGGTCGGGGTTCGACAGCACGACGCAGCCGTCCGAGGCGCGCGGTGGCCGCGAGAAGGTGTCGCTCGGCGTGCCGTGCAGCCAGATGCCGTAGCCGTTGCGGCCGAGGCGGCGGTCCCATTCGTTCGGATAATTGATCGGGAAAGCGCCGCTGCCGTAGAAATCGCCCAGCTTCTCGCGCGGCAGACTGTCGGTGACGAAGTAGACGCCGACCGGTGTCTTGCGGTCGCCGCGCTGCATCTTCTCGGCGCCGGCCTTGCCCTGGGTGATGTAGTAGTCCGACACGTAGCGCGGCCGGCCGTGGTCGTTCTCGAACACGTAGAGCCGCGAGCGCAGCGTATCGACCACCAGCGCGTGCTTCTGTGCCGGCTGCAACTGCACCAGCGCGCGCGGCAGGCTGTTGGCGGGCGGCTTGTCGCGGTAGGCCTTGACGCGTGCGATCGCCTCGTCGCGCAGTTCCGCGACGCGATCCGGCGGCGCGTAGTCGGCGTTGCCGAAGGTGGCGAGCGGCCGTCCGCGCGCCAGCAGCAGGTCGCCCTTGATCAGGTGGCCGAGGCGGAAATTCGGGAAGGACTGCAGCATCGCATCGAGCCGGTCGAGCGCCCGGTCGATGCGCAACACCTCGATATCGCCGAAAACCTGGGCCAGAATCGGCTCCGGCCGGGCCAGCGGATTGAGCGCGCCGGGCAGCGTGAAACGGTCCGCGATCGAGACCGGGCTCGCGATCAATCCGAGCGCGCCAAGCAGCGACGCGCGCAGTGCCAGTTTTTTCACCCGTGCGCCCATCAGCGGCCCAGACGCTCCTGCTGGATCTGCCACTTGCCTCCGTTGCGAACCAGGATCAACGTCTTGTTGGACGAAGTGTTCAGGTTGGCCGAGCGGTAATGCTGGCGGAACTTCGCCGTGGCCTTGTCGCCATCGACGCTCACGTCGAGGTCGGCGATGTCGACGTCGATCTTGCCTGGCTTGGTGATGCGCTGCGTGCGTTCCTGCTCCCATGCCGCGCGCGGGGCGCCGCCGGGTGTCTGGAAGCCCGCCGCATACTGCGACAGATAGCCCTTGACGTCCTTGTTCGACCAGGCGCTTGCCCAGCGTTCGACCGCCTTCGCGACGTCCGCGCTGCCATCAGGTTCGGCTGCGGGCTTGGCAGCCGGTGCCGGGCTTGCGGCTGCAACCGGCGCAGGTGCAGCCGGTCTGGCAGCGGGTGTCGGTGCCGGCACGGCGACCGGCGCGGGAACCACGGAGCCGGGCGCCGCCGCAGGCTTCGCGTTTGGCGCAGCCGGGGCTGGCGCAGGGGCTGGCGATGCGACGGGGGCCGGCGCCGGCGTTGCAGCCGCAACAGCCGTCGCTGGCGGGCGTCCCACCGGGCGTCCCGAGAGGCTCATCAGGTCGCGCATCATGGCGAGCTTGTTCTGTGCCGTTGCGTTGGTCGAGTCGAGTTGCAGTGCCTTGTCGTAGGCCTGACTGGCGAGACGGGCGTAGATGTCGCCGAGATTCTCGTGCGCCGTGGCATAGCTCGGATGCGTGCGGATTGCCATTTCCAGCGCCACCTTGGCCTTGTCGTACTGCTTTTGCTGCGCGTAGATGACGGCGAGATTGTTGAACGGTTCCGGCAGTTCCGGATAATCCTCGGTGAGCTTGGTGAACACGCCTATCGCATCGGCAGGGCGGTTCAGCTCAGTAAAAACCAGCCCCTTCAGAAAGCGCGCCTGCGCATCCTTGGGCTTGGTCGCCAGGATCTGGTCAACGCGTTCGAGGGCAGCCTGTAGCTGACCCTGCTTCAGCAGAGCCTGCGCATCGGCCAGGTTGTCGGCGTGCGCCGGCCCGGGCAACGCGAGGCCCAATGCCAGAGCAATGGCGGCTGCCGTGCCGGCGACATGGCGGAAACTGCCGAAAGTCAATCTGGTATGATCCAAAATAGTGTCGCCCGGGAATGAGTTAGTGTCGATTTCAACGGGAGATTCTAGCAAGAAGGCTGCTGCTTGAGTATGTTTCCACGGGCGGTGGATCAATCGTTTTCTCTCTGACGCAACCCCCGAATCCTGCAGTTTGTCCCCGAACACCGTCTTTAGCCTTCCCCATTCCGATCGCATGCTGAGAATCCACAACACGCTGACCCGCGAGAAAGAGGTCTTTTCGTCCATCGAACCCGGGCATGTCCGCATGTACGTTTGCGGCATGACGGTTTACGACTACTGCCATCTTGGCCACGCACGGGTACTGGTGGTGTTCGACATGGTGGCGCGCTGGCTGCGGGCAAGCGAATACCGCGTGACCTACGTTCGCAACATTACCGACATCGACGACAAGATCATTCGCCGCGCGCAGGAAAATGGCGAGTCGATTCATGTGCTGACCGGGCGCTACATCGGCTTCATGAACGAGGACGCTGCCGCACTTGGTGTGCTGCCGCCCGACCACGAGCCGCGCGCCACCGAATACGTCGAGGCGATGCAGAGCCTGATCAGCCGCCTCGAGAACAAGGGCCTGGCCTATGTCGCGGCGAGTCGCGACGTCTGCTATGCGGTGCGCAAGTTCCCCGGCTACGGCAAGCTCTCGGGCAAGTCTCTCGACGAACTGCGCGCCGGCGAGCGCGTCGAGGTCGCCTCGGACAAGCAGGATCCGCTGGATTTCGTTCTCTGGAAGCACGCCAAGGCCGAGGAGCCGGCCGAAGCCAAATGGCCGTCGCCGTGGGGCGAGGGCCGCCCCGGCTGGCACATCGAATGCTCGGCGATGAGCTCGCAGTTGCTCGGTGAACATTTCGACATCCATGGCGGCGGGCAGGATCTGCAGTTTCCGCATCACGAAAACGAGATCGCGCAGTCCGAAGGCGCCTGCGGCCATGACCATGGCCGCTTCGTGAATTACTGGATGCACAACGGTTTCGTGCGTGTCGACAACGAGAAGATGTCGAAATCGCTGGGCAACTTCTTCACCATCCGCGATGTGCTCAAGCAGTACGACGCCGAGGTGGTGCGCTTCTTCATCCTGCGCGCGCACTACCGTAGCCCGCTCAATTACAGCGATGCGCACCTGGACGATGCGCGCAGCGCGCTGACGCGGCTCTATACCGCGCTCAAGAACGTGCCGCCGGCAGATGTCGCGATCGACTGGAACGCGCCGGCGCCCAAGCATTTTGCAGAGGCGATGAACGATGACTTCGGGACGCCGGATGCGATCGCCGTACTGTTCGATCTTGCGGCGGAGGCCAACCGGAACGGTTCGGCTGAAGTGTCGGGATTGTTGAAGGCACTGGGAGGCGTGCTTGGGCTGGTTCAGGGCGATCCGACTGCATTTCTCCAAGGGCGCGGGCGGGCCATGCCGGGGCAGATCGTCGGCCAATCCGTTGAGATGCAGACCAGCACCCTGTCGGCGGAAGCCATCGCCGATCTGATCGCCGCGCGTCTCGAGGCAAAGAAGGCGAAGAATTTCGCCGAATCCGATCGCATCCGCGACGAACTCAAGTCTGCAGGCATCGTCCTCGAGGACAAGCCCGGCGGCGTCACCGAGTGGCGCCGCGCCTGAATGGGCCTTAGTGCAGGAATTTGCCGCCCTGGGTGATGATCGTCAGGTCGGTAAACGTCGAACCGTTGTGGCTCTTCGGCGAGAAATTGACGACGAAGCCGCCAAGGTCGAGATCCTGCATCGATTCCAGCGCGGTGATCAGGCCGCTGCGCGTCGGTGACTTGCCGGCGCGGCGCAGACCTTCGACCAAAACCTTGGCAGCGATATAGCCCTCCAGGCTGGTGAACGACAAATCGGTCGCTCCCGCCTTCTGCATCGCCGCCTGGTACTCGCGCACGATCGGCTGGGTGCCGCTCCACGGCAGCGGCACGACCTGCGACACGACGACCCCGACGCCGGCGCTGCCCAACTCATTGGCCAGTGCACGGCTCCCGACGAAGGAGACGTTGTAGAACTGGGTCGCGCTGCCCGCCTTGCGCATGTCCTTGATCAACGCGGCGCATGACTTGTACGCGCTGATCTGGATCACGGCGTCCGGTTTGGCTGCGTGGAGAGCCTGAACTGCGGCGGCAACATCCGTCGAGTTGCGTTCCACCGTCGCGGCAGCGGCGATCTTGAGGTTGCGCTTGTTCATCGCGCGCTCCACGCCGGCGAGCCCAGCCTTGCCATAGGCATCGTTCTGATAGAAGACGGCGATGTTCTTCAGCCCGACCGCGTACAACTGCTCGACGATTTTTTCGGTTTCGTCGAAGTAGCTGGCGCGGATGTTGAAGATATGGCGGTTGAACGGGTCGCGCAGCAGTTGTGCGCCGGTGAACGGCCCGATGAAGGGAACGCGTGCCTCGGTGAAGATCGGCAGGGCGGCTTGGCTGGTCGGCGTGCCCACATAGCCAAGCAGTGCGAAGACGCGTTCTTCATTGATCAGTTTCTTCGTGTTTGCAGCTGCACGATCCGGTTCATAGCCGTCGTCCAGCGTGCGAAGCTCGATCTGGCGACCGTTGACGCCTCCCTGGGCATTGATGCCGCCAAAATAGGCGAGCGCACCCTGCCGCATTTCGCTGCCGAGTTCCTGGGCAGGACCGCTGAGGGCGGCCGACTGGCCGATCAGAATGGTTCGATCCGTGACCCCCTCGTCGGCACGTGAAGGTTGGGCCACGAAGCAGCAGGCGCTCGCCACGATAGCAAGCCATTTCGCAATTCCGTGCATGTAACCCCCCTCGTCACGATTGACTGAGAGAATCTATGCTCCGTGGTTCATGCCTGCCATGAAGACTGTCACGCTCCTTCTGGGGCTTCGCCGGCAATTAATGGCGATGTGTGTCCAAATTCGCGCTTGCTGCGTGCCCGGGTTGTACGAACCCTGGACAGTCGCGGGGTCACCGCAGGACGCTGCCGCCGGCGCCGATTACGGTCAGGTCGACGAAACGCGATCCTGATCGATCGGAGGGGCCGAAACCGATCCGGTAGCCGCCGAGGTCGAAATCGTTCAGCGTTTCGAGCGACGACACCAGCTTGTCCCTTGTCAGGTCGCGCCCCGATCGTCGCAGCCCTTCGACGAGTACCTTCGCCATCGCCATGCCTTCCAGCCCGTAATAGGCATTCTCGCCGGCCTTGCCGAGTAGTGCCTGGTACTCGCCTACCATGGCGACGGTCGTATCCCAAGGGTAGGGCATGACCTGCGAGATGCCGATCCCGCGCGCCTCGTCGCCAAGCTCTTTGGCAAGCGCATCGGCACCCACCGGCGACAGCGTCATGAACTGAGGCTGCTGCCCCTGCTTGCGCAGCTGGCGCACGAATTCTGCGGTGGGTTTGAAGAGCGTGATCATGACAATCGCCTGCGGATTGGCCTTGGCGATCGCCTGCACGGCAGGTGCCACTTCCAGCGAATTGCGCTCCACCGACGCGACCGCGACCGGGGTCAGGTTGCTCTTCTTGAGCGACGCCGTGACGCCGTCCAGGCCCGATTTGCCGAAGCCGTCGTTCTGGTAGAAAACGGCGATCCGATTGACGCCGAGCGACGTGAGCTGGCGCACGATGGCCTCCGTCTCGTTGGCGTAGCTCGCGCGCACGTTGAACATGTACCGATTCGGCGGCATGCGCAACGAATCGGCACCGCTGATCGTGCCGACCAGTGGCACCTTCTCGGCTGAGAACACCTCCATCGCCGACGTCGTGCTGCTCGATCCATAGTAGGCGACGAGCGCAAAGACCTTCTTCTCGTTGATCAGCGTCCTGGTGTTGGCAACGGTGCGTTCGACCTCATAGCCGTCATCCAGCGACACGAGTTCGACCTTGCGGCCATTGATGCCGCCGGCCTTGTTGAGTCGCGCGAAATAGGCGGCAATCGCCTCGCGCATTGCAACGCCATAGGCACCATTCGGCCCGGTGAAAGGTGCCGACATGCCGATCGAAACTGCGCCGTCCGTCACTCCCGGCGATGCCGCTGGCGCGAGTGTCGCAATGAAGGACAAAGCCAGTCCCCCCAACCTTCTGAACAGGGTCCTCATGGTATTTCTCCTCTGGTTGTCATCCGGATCGCGTGGCCCGGACATCTGGTTGCATCAGAGGATGTATATACCCATGCCGCACTCGGGTATTTGTCGTACGTCAGGTGATATTCCGCGACAGGCCGATTCGGGCGGGATCGTTGTCAAACCCGATGCAGGATCAGGCTGAAAACAGGGGCCTTGGGGCGACGCCCTCCGCCCCGATTCCTTGCCGGAAAACGGACCTGGATTGACCGGCCGCAGAGCAAGGCCGTGGGCAGACGAGGCGAACGGCTTCAGGAGGCGAAGAAATCCTTGACCTTGTCCATCCAGGACTTGGCGCGCGGGTTGTGGCGACCGGCGTCCTTGTCGCTGATGGCCTCGAACTCGCGCAACAGTTCCTTCTGGCGGTCGGTGAGGTTGACCGGTGTTTCAACCACGACGTGGCACATGAGGTCGCCCGGCCCGCTCGAGCGGATGCCGCGGATGCCCTTGCCGCGCAGGCGAAATACCTTGCCCGACTGGGTTTCGGCCGGGATCTTGATCTTCGCCGCACCGTCCAGCGTGGGGATCTCGATCTCGCCGCCCAGTGCGGCAGTCGCGAAACTCACCGGCATTTCGCAGTGCAGGTCATTGTGGTCCCGCTGGAAAACCGGATGCTGCTTGATGTGGATCTGCACGAACAAGTCACCCGGCGGGCCGCCGTTGACGCCATGTTCGCCCTCGCCGGCCAGGCGGATGCGATCACCTTCGTCGACACCGGCGGGAATCTTGACCTGCAGCGTCTTGTGTTGCTTCACGCGACCTGCGCCGTGGCAGGTGGGGCAGGGCTCGGGTATGACGCGGCCGGTGCCGTGGCATTTCGGGCAGGTCTGCTGAATCGAAAAGAAGCCCTGCTGCATGCGCACCTGGCCGGCGCCGCCGCAGGTTGGGCAACTCTTCGGTTGCGTGCCGGGCCGGGCGCCGCTGCCGTGGCAGGTGTCGCATTCCTCCATGGTCGGAATGCGGATGCGCGTATCGGTGCCGCGTGCAGCCTCTTCCAGCGAGATTTCGAGGTTGTAGCGCAGGTCGGCGCCGCGATAGACCGTCGAACGGCCACCGCCACCGCCCCGGCCGCCGCCGAAGATGTCGCCAAAAATGTCCGAGAAGGCGTCGGCAAAGCCGCCCATGCCCGCACCCCCGCCCATGCCTGCCTGCGGGTCGACGCCGGCGTGGCCGAACTGGTCATAGGCCTGGCGCTTTTGCGCATCCGAAAGGATTTCGTACGCTTCCTTGGCTTCCTTGAACTGCTCCTCGGCCTTCGGATTGTCCGGATTGCGGTCCGGGTGGAATTTCATGGCCAGCTTGCGGTAGGCCTTTTTGATCTCGTCGTCCGACGCGTCGCGATTGACGCCGAGAACTTCGTAAAAGTCGCGTTTAGCCATAGTGCGGTGACCGGTTACGGGTTGCGGGCAACATTGTTCTGGGTGCCGCAAGCGGAAACGGGGCAGGTATTGCACCTGCCCCGTCGCTTGCTACATGTCATCCGTCACTTCTTGTCTTTCACCTCGGTAAACTCGGCGTCCACCACATCGCCGTCGTCCTTCTTCGCGCTTCCGCCGCTACCGGCTTCGGGTTCCGCGGCGCCCTGCGCGCCGCCTGCCGCCTGCTGCTGGGCATAGATTTTCTCGCCCAGCTTCTGGCTGGCCATTGCCAGCGCCTGGGTTTTCGACTCGATGGCGTCCTTGTCCGAACCCTTGATCGCCTCCTCGGCTTCCTTGAGTGCAGCTTCGATCTTCGATTTCTCGTCGGCATCGATCGAACCGCCGTGTTCGGTCAGCGCCTTCTTCACCGAGTGGATCATCGCGTCGCACTGGTTGCGGGCATCGACCAGCTCGTGCAGCTTCTTGTCTTCCTCGGCGTGCGCCTCGGCGTCCTTCACCATGCGGTTGATCTCGTCCTCGGACAGGCCCGAGTTCGCCTTGATGGTGATCTTGTTCTCCTTGCCGGTGCCCTTGTCACGGGCCGACACGTGCAGGATGCCGTTGGCGTCGATGTCGAAGGTAACTTCGATCTGCGGCATGCCGCGCGGCGCCGGCGGGATGTCGGAGAGGTTGAACTGGCCGAGGCTCTTGTTGCCCGACGCCATCTCGCGCTCACCCTGCAGCACGTGGATGGTCACGGCCGACTGGTTGTCGTCCGCCGTCGAGAACACCTGGCTGGTCTTGGTCGGGATGGTCGTGTTCTTGGCGATCAGCTTGGTCATCACGCCTCCGAGCGTCTCGATGCCCAGCGACAGCGGGGTCACGTCGAGCAGCAACACGTCCTTCACTTCGCCCTGCAGAACGCCGCCCTGGATGGCGGCACCGACGGCAACGGCTTCATCCGGGTTGACGTCCTTGCGCGGCTCCTTGCCGAAGAATTCCTTCACCTTGTCCTGCACCTTGGGCATGCGCGTCATGCCGCCGACGAGGATCACGTCGTCGATGTCGCCGACCTTGACGCCGGCATCCTTGATCGCGATCCGGCAAGGCTCGATGGTGCGCTCGATCAGCTCGTCCACCAGGCTTTCGAACTTGGCGCGCGTGAGTTTCATCGTCAGGTGCTTCGGGCCCGAGGCATCTGCCGTGATGTACGGCAGGTTGAGTTCGGTCTGCTGGCTCGACGACAGCTCGATCTTGGCCTTCTCGGCCGCTTCCTTCAGGCGTTGCAGCGCGAGCACGTCGTTCTTCAGGTCGACACCCTGTTCCTTCTTGAACTCGGTGACGATGTAGTCGATCAGGCGCTGGTCGAAATCCTCGCCGCCGAGGAAGGTGTCGCCGTTGGTCGAGAGCACCTCGAACTGGTGCTCGCCGTCGAGTTCGGCAATCTCGATGATCGAGATGTCGAAGGTGCCGCCGCCCAAGTCATAGACAGCGATCTTCTTGTCGCCGGCCTTCTTGTCCATGCCGAAGGCGAGCGCGGCGGCGGTCGGCTCGTTGATGATGCGCTTGACCTCGAGGCCCGCGATGCGGCCGGCGTCCTTGGTAGCCTGGCGCTGGCTGTCGTTGAAGTAAGCGGGCACGGTGATCACCGCCTCGGTGACTTCCTCGCCGAGGTAGTCCTCGGCCGTCTTCTTCATCTTGCGCAGCACTTCGGCCGAAACCTGCGGCGGTGCGATCTTCTTGCCGCGTACTTCGACCCAGGCGTCGCCGTTGTCGGCCTTGGCGATGGTGTAGGGCATCAGGTCGATGTCCTTCTGCACTTCCTTTTCCTCGAAGCGGCGACCGATCAGGCGCTTGACCGCATAAAGGGTGTTCCTCGCGTTGGTGACCGCCTGGCGCTTGGCCGACGCCCCGCACAGCACTTCGCCATCGTCGGCATAGGCGACGATCGACGGCGTGGTGCGCGCGCCTTCGGAGTTTTCGATGACCTTCGGCTTGCCGCCTTCCATCACGGCGACGCACGAGTTGGTGGTGCCGAGGTCGATACCGATGATCTTGCCCATTGCTTGGTCCTTTCTAAGCTGTGTCCTGGCGCCGGATCGTCCGGCGGGTCTGCATCCGATATGGGGTTTTGCCGTCCGCTTTCAAGCGCTTATTGCGCCTTGGCCTTGGCGACGATGACCAGCGCGGGGCGAATCACCCGTTCGTGCAGCAGATATCCCTTCTGCAGCACCTGGACGACGGTGTTCGGCTCGGCGTCGGACTCGACCATCGAGATGGCCTGGTGCCTGTTCGGGTCGAATTTCTCGCCCTGCGGGGCAACCTCGGTCAGGTTGGCGCCCTGGAAGGCCTGCTGAAGCTGCTTGAGCGTCAGCTCGACGCCGCTACGCAGTGTTTCCAGCGAGGCATTCTCGCTACCCAGCGCGGCTTCCAGGCTGTCCTTCACCGGCAGCATGGCGCTCGCGAACTTCTCGGCGGCAAACTTGCGTTCCTTGATCGCATCCTCGGCGGCGCGGCGGCGCACGTTCTCGGTTTCCGCCTTGGCGCGCAGCCACGCGTCGTAGTGTTCGGACGCCTTGAGTTCGGCCGTGCGCAATGCCTCCTCGAGGCTCGGCATGGTATCGACCGGTGCGGCCGCTGCGGCCTGGAGTGGCGATTCTGCAGGCGCGTTGGTCGGGCCCGGGTTGATGGTTTCGTCGGACATTGCACGGTCTCCCTTATCAAACCTCCCCGATATTGGGGTGGTCGAAACAAATTCAAGTCCGCGTGCCCGTGTGCCGTTCAAGATGTGAATAGCCCCTGCTCGTCGGGATCATGCGACAATCGGACCAAACCCGGTTGCAGGTCGGGGCCTTGCAGCCGGGGACGCCACCGCCATTCAGTCAATGACGCCTGAAACCATCGGCAAATTCCGAGTGATCCGCGAGGTCGGCAAGGGCGCGACCGCGACGGTCTATCTGTGCGAAAGCGACGATCACCCGGAAGGCGTGGCGGTCAAACTGATCCAGTTCGGCGACAAGAACAAGGACGAGGGCAAGTGGACGCGGCGCCAGATGAAGCTGCTGACCACCGAGTCCGCGATCGCCAAGCGACTCGACCACCCCAATATCATCAAGTTTTACGACGTGGTGGTCGAGGAAACGCGCGCCTACATCGTCATGGAATTCGTCGACGGCCAGCCGCTCGACCAGTTCTGCAGCTTCGACCGCATGCTGCCGATCCATCGTACGGTCAGCATTGTCTTCAAGTGCTGTCTTGCGCTCGACTACGCCTATCGCCAGGGGATCGTCCATCGCGACATCAAGCCGGCGAACATCATGATCGACAGCAAGGACAACGTGAAGATCACGGATTTCGGGCTGGCAATCAACGTCAACAAGAAGACGCACGATTCGACCTTCATCATGGGCGTGGGCTCGCCGGCCTACATGTCGCCCGAACAGATCAAGAGCTATCCGCTCAACCAGAAAACCGACCTCTACTCGCTGGGGGTCGTGCTGTTCCACCTGCTCACCGGGCGCTTGCCGTTCCGTGCCAAGCATCCTGCACAGCTCGTCTACAAGATCATCAATGCCGACCCGCCTTCGGTGAGCCAGCTCAATCCCGACGTGCCGGAGCAGATGGACGCCATCATCAGAAAGGCGCTCGAAAAGGATCTCTACTCGCGCTACAAGAACGGCGCCGACATGGCCAAGGACCTGTCGGCAGTGCGCTACAAGATTGTCGACGAGAATTACGTTGCGCCAGACACCACGCGCTTTTCCGTGCTGCGCAAACTGACATTCTTCACCGAGTTCGAGGACGTCGAGGTATGGGAGGCGCTGCGCATTTCGGCCTGGGTCGAAATCGAGGCGGGTGCCACGATCATGCGCGAGGGGGACACCGACAGCCGTTTCGGCATCATCCTCGACGGCGAGGTCGAAATCTCGAGCGGAGGCAGGCGGATCCGTACTCTCGGGGCGGGCGAGGTGGTCGGCGAAGCCGCTTACCTCGATGCCTTCGAGCACAAGCGCCACGCATCCGTTGTTGCGCTGGGGAGGGTGACCTGGCTGGAGATCAATCCGGCGGCGCTGCAACTCGCCTCTGAAGAGTGCCTCGAACATTTCCGCGAGCGGCTGGTGACGATCGCCTCCCGTCGCTTGGTCGACGCCGAGAAGCAACTCGCTGCCAGGGGCGAGCAGGCGCAGGTCGCGGCCAAGGCGCCCAAGATCTCCGCGCTCGACCTGCAGCTCGTCGACGCCCCGCCGGTGCGCTGAGCGCTTCCGGCCCCGTCCCCGACCCTCAACCCGTGCTGGCGCGCACCCAGCGTACGATGCTGGCTGCATCCATCGCGCCGGACTGACGCGCGATTTCGCGTCCTCCCTGCAGGATCACCAGGGTCGGAATGCTGCGGATGCCGTACTGCGCCGCGACCCGCGGCGCCGCTTCGGTATCCAGCTTGGCGAGCCGCACATGCGGTTCGAGTTGTGCGGCTGCCGAGGCAAACGCCGGCGCCATCGCCCTGCATGGTGCGCACCACGCAGCCCAGAAATCGACCACTACCGGTTGTTCGCTACGGCCCACGAAAGCCGCGAAGCTGGTGTCGTCCAGTTCGATCGGTGCGCCGGTAAACAGGGTGCCGCCACAGCGGCCGCAATTCGGGTGTTCGTTGAGCCGCATGCGCGGTACGCGGTTCGCCGTTCGGCAATGCGGACACGCGAGCTGCATGAATTCCGTCACGTCGATTCTCCAATTCCCTTCGCTTCGATCCTAATGCCTTGAAGGGTGAGGAATTCCTTCACGGCACTCCATTAGCGAACCCTTCATTCTTCGCTCCACTGCATCGCCGGGAGCGTTCATCGCCACCCTAGATGTGTGTGAAGTTCGCGGGATCAAGTGGCAGCGCGCAATCTGCACCGCTGCATGCGTTCTGGGGGGAACGCAGTCGAAGCCGGCCGGATCTCTGCTCTCGATTGTGTTGGGATTTTTTGGAGGTAACAGCGTGAGCCGCAGTTCAACTTATGGCATCAGTCGCGTCGACAATGACGCCAGCCGCACCCACGGCTGGTTGGTGACCATTCAGCGTCGTGGCGTCATCTATCGCAAGCATTTCAGCGATGGCGTGCACGGCGGCAAGACCAAGTCGTTCGGCGCCGCCAAGCAGTACCGCGACGACATCATCGATAAATTCCCCCCGTTCTCGATGCGCGAGTATTCGAGCATCGTCAAGAGCAGCAATCGCTCTGGCGTGGTCGGCGTGTGCCGCTACTGTGCGTCGGAAACGCGCGACCTGCCGGAAGACCAGCAGCGCTGGTTCTGGGTGGCCTCGTGGCCGATGCCGGGCGGGCGCCGCAAGCGCGTCAAGTTCTCGGTCAAGAAGTATGGCGAGGAGGGCGCGTTCAAGATGGCGCTCAAGGCCCGCAAGACGGCGATGAAGGAAGTCGACGGCAGCTTCGATCCGGGTGCCGGGCGGCGCAAGCCGGTGGCGCGTCGCAGCAGCGCGCCGAGCGGCCGTGCGATCGTGGCGCAACACCCGCGCTGAGGGGCCGGGTGCCGCCAGAAGGAGGAGCGGGGCGGTCTGCCCCGCTTTTCATTTGGCGGCGACGTCGCGCAGAAAGACGTTGATCGCCCAGGTCGCGATGCTGTAGAGGATCGCGCCAAACACCGCGGGCCAGAAGCCGGTGACCGCGAATCCCTTGACGAAGCTCGCCACGAACCAGAACAGCAGGCCATTGATCGCAAAGGTCAGCAAGCCCAGCGTCAGGATGTTGATCGGCAGCGTGACGACGATCAGGATCGGCCGGATCAGTGCATTTACCAGGCCGATGAACAGCGCCGCCGCGAGGGCCGCGTAAAAGCTGTCGACGCGGATCGCATCGATCAGTTGCGGCAGCAGCATCAGGGCGGCGGCAGACAGGATCCAGCGCAGTATCAGTCTCATTCCCTTGCTCCCATGGCTTTCGCACGCGCCTGCGATGCCGCCCGTTGCGTCGCATCGGGAACCGGTAATGTGGGCCAGTTTCCGAGGTGGGTCTGCACGATGTCCTGCAGCGCGGCGATCCACTCATGCCGCTCGTTCAGGCAGGGGATGTAGTTGAACGTTTTGCCGCCCGCAGCGAGAAATGCGTCGCGGTTCTCCATCGCGATTTCCTCCAGCGTTTCGAGGCAGTCGGCGACGAAGCCCGGGCAGACCAGGTCGACGCTGGCCGTGCCGCCGCGGCCGAGCGCCTCCAGCGTCGGCTGCGTGTAGGGCTGCAGCCATTCCGCCTTGCCGAAGCGCGACTGGAACGTCACCTGCCAGGCTTCGGGCTGGAGTCCGAGCTGCTCTGCGACCAGCCGCGCCGTCTTGTGGCACAGGCAGTGATACGGATCGCCCTTGTCCAGCGTGTAGCGCGGCACGCCGTGAAAGCTCATCACCAGCTTGTCGGCGCGGCCGTGCTTCATCCAGTGCTCGCCGATCGAGGCTGCCAGCGCCTTGATATAGCCCGGGTGATCGTGGAAGCTGCGGACGAAACGCAGCTCCGGCACGTTGCGGCATTTTGCGAAGTGCCCGCTCACCGCGTCGAACACGCTTGCCGTCGTGCTTGCCGCGTATTGCGGATAGAGCGGCACCACGAGGATGCGCTCGCAGCGCTGCGCGCGCAGCGCATCCAGCACCGAGGCGACCGAGGGTGCGCCATAGCGCATCGCGTACTCGACGATCACCTCGCCATGGCCGGCCTGGCCAAGGTAGCCGCGCAGCAGCTTGGTCTGACGCTCGGTATGGGCCTTGAGCGGCGAACCGTCAGGTGTCCAGATCGAGGCGTATTTCTTCGCCGACTTCGCCGGCCGCGTGTTCAGGATGATGCCGTGCAGGATCGGCAGCCACAGGGCGCGCGGGATTTCCACTACGCGCGGATCGGAGAGGAACTCGCGCAGGTAGGGTCGCAGCGCGGCCGCGGTCGGCGCGGCCGGCGTGCCGAGGTTGACCAGCAGCACGGCGGTGCGGGCGGCGCTGGCGTGGGAATGGGCGGGTTCGGTCAGGTAGCGTGGCATCGTGTGGAGTCGGTTTTGCAGCCGGATGGCCTGGAAGGCGCATGGGTCGGCCGGTCTGGGGTTGCATTGCCTGGAAGGCGCGTCGGTTGAGCCATACAGGCATGGCAGGCCCGAAACGCCCTGTCCATGCGCCTTCCAGGCTGGGTTGATTTCAATGCGTGCTCAGTGCGCTCGAAAGCAGCTTGGCGGTGATATCGACGATCGGAATCACCCGTTCGTAGGCCATGCGCGTCGGGCCGATCACGCCGACCGAACCGACCACCTGGCCGTCCACCTCGTAGGGCGCCGTGATCACGCTGCATTCGTCGAGTGGCGCCAGGCCCGATTCCCCGCCGATGAAGATCTGCACGCCCTCGGCGCGGTTCGAGATGTCCAGCAACTGCAGCAGGCCGGTGCGCTGCTCGAACAGCGCAAACAACTCGCGCAGGCGGCGCATGTTCGACGACAGATCCTCGACCTCGAGCAGGTTGCGTTCGCCCGACAGCACGTAGGCCGAGCGCACGTCGTTCAAGGTTTCGTTGCCGAACTCGACCGCCGCCGTCATCAGTTCGCTCATGTTGGTCTGCAATTGGTTGAGTTCCTCGCGCACGCGGTTGCGGATCTCGTCCAGTTCCAGGCCGGCGAAATTCTGGCTCAGGTAGTTCGCCGCCGTCACCAGTTCCGAGGCCGAGTAGGTGCGCTGGGTGAACAGGATGCGGTTCTGCACGTCGCCGTCGGCGGTGACGAGGATGAGCAGGATGCGCTTCTCGCCCAGGCTGACGAACTCGATCTGCCGGATGCGCGTCGACTTGCGCCGCGGGGTGACCACCACGCCTGCAAACTGCGTGAGTTCGGAGAGCAGTTGCGAGGCGGTGCTGATGACGCGCTGCGGCTGGTCCGGGTGCAGGTGCTGCTCGACTTCCTGGATGGTGTCGCGCGCCAGCGGGCGCACGGTGAGCAGCGAATCGACGAAGAACCGGTAGCCGCGCGGCGTTGGGACGCGTCCGGCCGATGTGTGCGGGCTCGCGATGTAGCCGAGTTCCTCGAGATCGGACATCACGTTGCGCACCGTTGCGGGCGACAACTCGAGCCCCGAGTACTTCGACAGCGCGCGCGAGCCGACCGGCTGGCCTTCGGCGATGTAGTGTTCGATCAGCGTCTTGAGCAGTATGCGGGCGCGTTCGTCGAGCATGTCGGGGCCGCCGTTCCGGCCGGCTGAGCATCGGTTAGATCGCTGCATTCTAAGGAATTTTCGCCGCACGCGACAGGCGCCGCCGGCACAGTCAATTGTGGTTTAATGCCGCGCATGACAATCTGCTCCCGCAGCCGCGCCCTTCACGCATGCGCTTCGAAGCGCGCCGCGCCGCGCCGGTCGGGTGACGCGCGATGACGCCGGGCGGCTTCCGCACTGTCGCCGTGATCGGCAAATACCAGGCGCCCGAAGTGGCCGAGGCACTGCTCACACTGGTGGCCTACCTGCGCGCGCGCGACCTGGAAGTGCTGGTCGAGAGCGATACCGCAACCGTCACCGACGCCGCCGGGTTTGACGAAGCGAGCTACGAGGAGATCGGCCGGCGCGCCGATCTGGCGATCGTCATCGGCGGCGACGGCACGATGCTTGCCACCGCACGCACGCTCGCCGCGAGCGGCGTGCCGCTGGTCGGGATCAACCAAGGACGCCTCGGCTTCATGACCGACATCGCACGCGACGAGATGACCGATCGCATCGGCGACCTGCTCGACGGACACTATCGGCGCGAATCGCGCATCCTTCTCGAAGCCAGCGTTTCGCGCGACGGCAAGCCGCTGGACGACGGCCTGGCCCTCAACGACGTCGTACTCAACAAGGGCGATGCCGGTCGCATGATCGAGTTCGAGGTCAGCATCGACGGCGAATTCATCTACAACCAGCGCTCGGACGGTTTCATCGTCGCCACCCCGACGGGTTCGACCGCCTATGCGCTGTCGGCCAACGGGCCGATCCTGCAACCGGCGATCTCGGCCATTGCGCTGGTGCCGCTGTGCCCGCATGCATTGTCGGCCCGCCCGATCACCGTGGCCGACACCAGCGTGATCGACCTGCGCGTGATGCCGCTGCACGATGCGCGCCTGTACTGCGACGGCCAGACACGCATCGACCTTACCGGCGGCGACGAGATCCGCGTGCAGCGCTCGCGCCATTCGACAATCATGCTGCACCCGGTCGGGTATAGCTACTTCGCCATGCTGCGCGAGAAGCTGCGCTGGTCGGAGGCGCCGCGTTATCCCTCGTAGTTCGAACTGCAAGCCATGCTGCGTCGCCTGACCATACGCGATTTCGTCATCGTCGATCGTCTCGAGCTTGAGTTCGAGAGCGGTTTCGGCGCGCTCACCGGCGAAACCGGGGCCGGCAAGTCCATCCTGGTCGATGCGCTGGCACTCGCAATGGGCGATCGCGCCGATGCGGGCGTGGTGCGTAACGGCTGCAAGCAGGCCGAGGTATCGGCCGAGTTCGAACTGGCCGGAACCTCTCCGGCGCTCGACTGGCTGACCGCGAACGACCTTGCTGCCGACGACGCCTGCCTGATGCGTCGCGTAATCGAGGCCGGCGGCCGTTCGCGCGGCTACATCAACGGCTCGCCTGCTACGGCGGCGCAATTGCGCGAACTGGGCGATCTGGTCGCCGACATCCACGGGCAGCATGCGCACCACGCCCTGCTGCGCAGCGACGCGCAGCGTGCGCTGATCGATGCGCATGGCGGGCAGTCTGCGCTGGCGCGCGAGGTTGCGGTGCTGCATCGCGAGTGGCGCAGGCTCGCCGAGGCGCGCGAACAGGCCGAGCACCAGACGCAAAGCCTGGCGCGCGAGCGCGAACTGCTCGAGTGGCAGGTCAAGGAACTCGACGCGCTGGCTTTCGTGCCGGACGACTGGGTGGCTACGCTCGCCGAGCAGCGCCGCCTTGGCCACGCGGCGAGCCTCTTGGAAGGTGTGGCTGAGGCGTTGGCGGTGACCAGCGAGGGCGAGGCTGCCGCCGCACCCGCGGTGTCGCAGATCGCGGCGCGCATCGGCCAGCTCGCCGAAGTCGATGCCGGACTTGCCGATGCGCGCGAACTGCTTGCCGGCGCGGCGATCCAGCTCGACGAAGCGGCCCATGCGCTGCGCCGCTACCGCGACCGGCTGGATCTCGACCCGGCGCGGCTGAAGGAACTCGACGCGCGCATCGATGCCGTGCATTCCGCGGCGCGCAAGCATCGCACCGTGCCGGAACAGATTCCGGCATTGCGCGAACAGCTCGCGGCGCGCCTGGCCGAGATGCAGGCACTGTCCGACCCGGCGCTGCTCGCGCAGCGCGAGCGCGACGCTGAGGAATCGTATCGCCGGGCGGCGACCAAACTCTCAGGCGCGCGGCGCAAAACGGCTGCGGAACTGTCGCAGGCCGTGACGGCGGCGATGCAGGATCTCGCCCTTGCCGGCAGCCGCTTCGAGATAGCCTTGCCGGCGCTTGATGACGGCGCCTCGTATGGGCTGGAGAACGTTGAATTCCAGGTCGCGGCCAACCTGAATCAGCCCCTGAGACCGCTTGCGAAAGTGGCATCGGGCGGCGAGCTGTCGCGCATCGGCCTGGCGATCCAGGTGATCGCCAGCCGCAGCGCCTCGGTGCCGACCCTGATCTTCGACGAGGTCGATGTCGGTATTGGCGGCGGTGTCGCCGAGGTGGTCGGCCGCATGCTCCACCAGCTCGGCAGGGACCGCCAGGTGCTCTGCGTGACGCATCTGCCACAGGTGGCCGCATGCGCCAACTGGCAATGGTCGATCGCCAAGCAGCAGCATGGCGATGAAGTGCTGTCGCGCGTGACCCAGCTGGACGATGCCGGTCGTATCGAAGAGATTGCACGCATGCTGGGTGGCGTCAGGATCACCGACACCACGCGCCGCCACGCGCAGGAGATGCTCGGCCTCGCCGGCTAGCCCGGCTGGATCGATGCGCCGGCGTGCAGTGTCAGCAGCCCGGTGACGATGAACAGGGCGGCGGCGACATAGCGCATGGCGCCGAGCGGAAAGCGCCGCGCGAGGACTTCGCCCATCAGCACGGCCGGCACGTTGGCAATCATCATGCCCAGCGTGGTGCCTACCACCACCGCCGTCAGCGAATCGAAGCGCGCGCCGAGCGCGACGGTGGCGAGTTGGGTTTTGTCACCCATTTCCGCCAGAAAGAACGCGATAACTGTCGTGACGAAGGCGCCGGCCGGGTGCATCGCCGGTTCGTCGTCGAGCTTGTCCGGCCACAAAGCCCAGAGCCCGAAGCCGATGAAGGTCAGGCCGACGATCCAGCCCAGCCATCCTTCCGGCAACAGTCTCGCGAGCCACACGCCCAGCGAGCCGGCGAGCGCGTGGTTGGCCAGCGTCGCGACGAGGATGCCCCAGATGATCGGCCACGGCTTGCGCAGCCGCGCAGCGAGTACGAACGACAGGAGTTGCGTCTTGTCGCCGATTTCGGCCAGGGCGACGAGCAGGGTGGAGGTACTGAAGGCTTCGAACATCGCGGACGTGGTATCGCGCGGGGGGTGTGCTGTGCCCCGCGCGAAAAGGATTCAACAGGATTTGATTGAGGAAAGCGGACTCAGCCGCCGTGCGGGCCGTGCTTCTTGTTCGGGCAGTTCGGCTTGACGCAGTCTACGTACAGGTACAGGGCGTGGTCATGCACCGTATAGCCCCGCTCTGCGGCAACCTGCTGCTGGCGCGCTTCGATCTCGGGGTCGTAGAACTCTTCCAGGCGGCCGCACTGCAGGCAGACGAGATGGTCGTGGTGCTTGCCCTCGTTGAGCTCGAACACAGCTTTGCCGGATTCGAAATAATGCCGCACCAGCAATCCGGCCTGCTCGAACTGGGTCAGCACCCGATAAACGGTGGCGAGTCCAATGTCCATGCCCTCGTTGATCAGGTGCTTGTAAACGTCCTCCGCGGTCATGTGCCGCATGTCGGTCGTCTGGAACAGGTCCAGGATCTTGAGGCGCGGGAACGTTGCCTTGAGGCCGATGCTCTTGAGGTTTTGCGAGTTGGTCATGCCACCCACCGTGACCGGGACGAAGGCGCTGATTATGATATAGTTTCGCGAGTTCTGCGAGCCGCGCGAACGATGCTGCGGCGCCTGTCCATCCCGTTTCCGGCCTGTCCGATGAAGTCATTTTCCGCCGTCGCGAGCATCGTCTTCGGTGCGCTGCTGCTCTCCGCGTGCTCGTTTAGCAACCTCCTGAGCCCCTATCGCGTCGACATCCGGCAGGGCAACTACGTGACGCAGGAGATGGTGATGCAACTCAAGCCCGGCATGACCAAGGATCAGGTCCGCTTTGCGCTCGGCACGCCGCTGGTTACCGACATGTTCCATGGCGAGCGATGGGATTACCTCTATCGCTTCAAACCGGGCGTGGGCGAGGTGAAACAGCGCCACCTGGCCGTCTATTTCGATCAAGGCAAGCTGGTGCGTGTTGGCGGCGATGTCGTCGCTTCCGGCGATGCAGCGGCTGAGCAGGCCGCTGCGCCTGCGGCGGCGCCCAAGGTGATCGAGATCGGTTCGGACGGCAAGGTGAAACCTGCGGCTGCCGCTGCAGGCGAAAAGCCGGCAAACTGACCCGCCCCACGCAGGAGCCGCAACCAGGACCACGGTTGCGCCAATCCCAAGGAAGATCCATGAGCCAGACTCGCATCGCTATTGCCGGAAGTGCCGGCCGCATGGGCCGGACGTTGATCGAGGCCGTCCTCGCCGCTGACGACATGGTGCTGGGCGGCGCATTCGACGTCGAAGGCTGTGCCGCTGTCGGGCGTGATGCGGGCGAAATGCTGGGCGCAAGCACGGGGGTGGTGATCGGCGCCGATGCGGGCGAGGCGATCGGCCGGGCAGACTGCCTGATCGATTTCACCCGTCCGGCGGGGACCTTGAGGCACCTCGCAATCTGCCGCGAGAAGGGCGTTGCCGCCGTGATCGGCACCACCGGATTCGATGCCGCGGGCAAGCGCGAGATCGAGGCGGCGGCGCGCGACATTGCGATCGTCTTTGCGCCGAACATGAGTGTCGGCGTGAATCTGGTGTTCCGCCTGCTCGACGTGGCGGCGCGCGTGCTGAACGAAGGTTACGACGTCGAGATCATCGAGGCGCACCACCGGCACAAGGTGGATGCCCCGTCCGGCACGGCGCTGCGCATGGGCGAAGTCATCGCGAATGCGCTGGGGCGCGACCTCGCGCAGTGCGCGGTCTATGGGCGCGAGGGCGTGACCGGTGAACGTTCGCCGACCACCATTGGATTTGCCACGGTGCGCGGCGGCGACATCGTCGGCGACCATACCGCCCTTTTCGCAGGTACCGGCGAGCGCATCGAGATCACACACAAGTCCGCCAGCCGGATGACGTATGCGCTCGGCAGCCTGCGCGCCGCGCGATTCCTGGCGGGCCGCAAGGATGGCCTGTTCGACATGCAGGACGTTCTCGGCTTGCGCTGAAGGAGTGCATGCACCACCCGCGGAAACGGGATTCCGCTCAAGTGGTGGCGCCAGCCGACGTTTACATGTTGTTGCGCGGTGGATTGCGCGGGTGCCAGCGCGTCTGACGCGGGGCAGCATATGCTGCGCACTGGGGACTGCAATAACGTAAACTCATATTCACTCGTGAAGTCGCTGCGCGCCGAACGTCGCGCAACCAGGCCAGGAATCCTATGTCGGACGCCGAATCGAGACTCGGCAGCAAATCCGCGCTCTCCTCCGAGGCAGGGCAGCAGAGCCGACTGCTTTCCGGTCAGCTTCGGCGAGCATTTTCCCTTGCCGACGACGAGGCTGCGCTCGATGCCTTCCTTGCCGACGCGGTGGCTGGCCGGATCGATCCGGCACGCCTCGGCGGAGGCTTGGTTCGCCTGATCGGCTGGGTCAACTCCGCCTACGCCCGGTTCGAGCGCGAGTTCCTCGAGCGCGCCGGCGCCGACGAGCCGATACGGCAGCGCGAACAGGAGTTGCTGCGCGCGAAGGAGGCGGCCGAGACGGCAAACCGCGCAAAGAGCGAGTTTCTGGCCAACATGAGTCACGAGATCCGCACACCGTTGAACGGCGTGCTGGGGATGACCGAACTGGCGCTTGATACGCAGCTCACGGACGAACAGCGCGAATACCTGAATACCGCCCGCAGCTCGGCCGAGGCGCTGCTTACCGTCATCAACGACATCCTCGATTTCTCGAAGATCGAGGCCGGCCGGCTGGAGTTCGAAAGCGTCGACTTTTCGCTCGACCAGCTGCTCGGCGATACGCTCAAGACGATCTCGCTCGGCGCCCACACCAAGGGCATCGAGCTGGTGCTGAGCATCGCGCCCGACGTTCCCGCGTCGCTCGTCGGGGACCCGAGTCGCCTGCGCCAGATTGTGATGAACCTTGTAGGCAATGCAATCAAGTTCACCCAGCGTGGCGAGATCGAGGTGAGCGTTGCCTGTGACTGGCGATCGGAAGAGCAGGCGTTGCTGAAAGTTGCAGTGCGGGATACCGGGATCGGCATTCCGCCCGACAAGCAGGCGCGCGTGTTCGAGGCATTCTCGCAGGCCGATTCCTCGACCACGCGGCGTTTCGGCGGCACGGGACTTGGCTTGGCGATATGCCGCCGTCTGGTCGATGCCATGGGCGGACATATTTCCTTGCGGAGTACGCCCGGTACGGGCAGCACCTTCTCGTTCGATGCGCGGTTCGGCATCTCGAAGGTCGATCTGGCGCAGCGCGATCTGGCACCGATCGCCGGGCTCGAGATCCTGATCGTTGACGACAATTCATGCGCTTCGACGGCCCTGTCGCGCATGCTGCAGGCTTGGGGCATGCGCCCAACGATCGCGCCGGGGGGCGAGGCTGCCCTGGCCGCGATGCGTGCTGCGAGGTCGGAAGGGCGCAATTTCTCGCTGTTGCTGCTGGACGCCGAGATGCCGGCGCCGGACGGCTTGGCGATCGCAGAGAGTCTGGTCAATCGGCCGGGATATCGCGATCGCATCATCGTCATGACCGACACCTCGCATCAGCGCAGGGATGCGTTCCGCTGCGAACAACTGGGCATCCGCACGCGAATCATCAAGCCCTGTACCCCGGCCGACGTTCATGGTGCGCTGATTTCTGCGCTGAGCGCGCCGCAGCAGGAAGCCTACATGCTCGAAGCCTTCGACGTGGACGGCGCGCTCGAGCGCGAACGGCCGCCGGGTTCGCGCCTGCATGTGATGCTCGCCGAGGACAATCCTGTCAACCAGGCGGTTGCGGTCAAGATGCTGGAGCGCGCCGGGCACAAGGTCACACTTGCCAACGACGGGCGCGAGGCGGTGGAGTTGTTCGAGCGCGAGCGCTTCGATGTGATCCTGATGGACGTGCAGATGCCCATCCTAGGCGGATTCGAGGCGACCCGCGCGATCCGCGCGCGCGAACAGCGTCGCAGCTGGGCTTACGCCGACAGCTGGGCATCGACGCCCATCGTCGCGCTGACCGCGCATGCAATGGCGGGCGATCGCGAACGCTGCCTCGAAGCCGGCATGGACGATTACCTGACCAAGCCGCTGCGTGCCGACAAGCTCAATGCCCTGCTGGACCGTGTCGAGCGGGGCGAATTCGATCCGATGCGTAGCGGCGCGATGGGGCGGGAGACGGAAGGCGTCGCCACGGATGGTGCCGCTGCCCAGTATGTGGAACTGCATCGCACGCTGGAAACGCTGGGTGGCGACACACAGGTTCTGTGCCGCATGATCGATCTGTTCCTGCGCGATTTCGATGCGCACAAGCGCGAATTGCGTTCGGCGGCAGCGGCGGCGGACGCCGAACGCTTTACCGGGCGCGCACATACGATGCGCGTAACGGTGCTGGTATTTCACGCTGCCGCGGTTGCCGAGGCGCTCGCGCGGCTGGAGGATGCGGCGCGGCAGAGTCGCTGGGACGAGGTCAATGCGGACCTGCCCGAAGCCCTGCACCAACTCGATTGCATCGCGGTGGAGCTGGATGGCGCCTTCAATACCCTGAAAGCAGGGGCCGACGCTGCCTGACGTCGCGTTGCGGCGGGCGGGCGTATCAGGCTATAATGCTGCCGTTAAAACAAGGCGGGATGGGTGAGCAGCCCGTCCCGCTTTGTATGTCCGGCACGCCAATCGCGGTGCGCCGGGCTTGAATGATTCCGCACGACCCCGCCGCCATCCAGGAGTTCGACTTGACAGCCGCCCCGCCAGCCCTCCTTGCGCTCGCCGACGGAACCTTGTTCCACGGCCAATCGATCGGCGCGGAGGGTTCCACGGTGGGCGAAGTCGTGTTCAATACCGCGATGTCGGGGTATCAGGAAATCCTCACCGATCCGTCGTACTCGCGTCAGATCGTCACGCTGACCTACCCGCACGTCGGCAACACCGGCGTCAATCGCGAGGATTGCGAAGACCCGAAAATCCACGCCGCCGGTCTGGTCATTCGCGACCTGCCGATCTGCCCGTCGAATTTCCGCATGGAGCAGACGCTCGACGCCTACCTGCGATCCGAGAACATTGTCGGCATTGCCGGCATCGACACGCGCAAGCTGACGCGCATCCTGCGTGAAAAGGGTGCGCAGAACGGTTGTCTGATGGCCGGTCGGATCGATGTCGACGAAGCCCTGCGTCAGGCACGCGCGTTTCCGGGGTTGGCGGGCATGGATCTGGCGAAGGTGGTCAGTACCCGCGAGCCCTATGAATGGAGCGAGGGTGTCTGGCAACTCGGTCGCGGGCATCAGGCGGTCGCGAATGCAAAGCATCATGTCGTGGCCTACGACTACGGCGTCAAGCGCAACATCCTGCGCATGCTGGCCGCTCGCGGGTGCCGCCTGACCGTCGTCCCGGCACAAACGTCTGCCAGGGACGCAATGGCGCTCAAGCCGGATGGCATTTTCCTGTCGAACGGTCCGGGCGATCCTGAGCCTTGCGACTACGCGATCGAGGCGATCCGTGAGTTTCTGGCAGCAAAGCGGCCGACTTTCGGCATTTGTCTCGGTCACCAGTTGATGGGGTTGGCCAGCGGCGCCAGGACGATGAAGATGAAATTCGGCCATCATGGCGCGAATCACCCGGTCAAGGATCTCGATACCGGTCAGGTGTTGATCACCAGCCAGAACCACGGTTTTGCGGTCGATCCGGCGACGCTGCCGGCAAATCTGCGTCCGACGCATGTTTCGCTTTTCGACGGCAGCCTGCAGGGCCTTGCGCGGACCGATGTGCCGGCATTCTGTTTTCAGGGTCACCCCGAGGCGAGCCCGGGGCCGCACGACGTTGCCTATCTGTTCGACCGCTTCGTGCGACTGATGCAGGAGCGGAAGGCCTGAAGTTGACATACGCCGGCTGCCGGATTCGTGCGGCTGCCGGAATCGCATTGGCGCCATTGCGCCACGGTGTCCGGTAAGACCATGCCAAAACGAACCGACATACATTCGATCCTCATCATCGGCGCTGGCCCGATCATCATCGGCCAGGCGTGCGAGTTCGACTATTCCGGCGCGCAGGCCTGCAAGGCGTTGCGCGACGAGGGCTACCGGGTGATCCTGGTGAACTCGAATCCGGCCACGATCATGACCGATCCGGGCACGGCCGACGTAACGTACATCGAGCCGATCACCTGGCAGATGGTCGAGAAGATCATCGAGAAGGAACAGCCCGACGCGTTGCTGCCCACCATGGGCGGCCAGACCGCGCTCAACTGCGCGCTCGATCTGGCCAAGCACGGCGTGCTCGAGAAGCACGGTGTCGAGATGATCGGCGCCAAGAAGGAGGCGATCGACAAGGCCGAGGACCGCGAGAAGTTCAAGCAGGCGATGACCAAGATCGGCCTCGGCTCGGCGCGATCCGGCATTGCGCACAGCATGGAAGAGGCGCTGCAGGTGCAGGCGGGACTCGGCTTCCCGACCATCATCCGCCCGAGCTTCACGCTCGGCGGCACCGGCGGCGGCATCGCATACAACATGGAAGAATTCTCCGAGATCTGCAAGCGCGGCCTCGAAGCCAGCCCGACGCGCGAGCTCCTGATCGAGGAATCGCTGATCGGCTGGAAGGAATTCGAGATGGAGGTTGTCCGCGACAGCAAGGACAACTGCATCATCGTCTGCTCGATCGAGAACCTTGATCCGATGGGTGTGCACACCGGCGACTCGATTACCGTTGCGCCGTCGCAGACGCTGACCGACAAGGAATACCAGATCATGCGCAACGCCAGCATCGCGGTGCTGCGCGAGATCGGCGTCGACACCGGCGGCTCGAACGTGCAGTTTGCGATCGATCCGAAGACCGGCCGCATGATCGTGATCGAAATGAATCCGCGCGTGTCGCGCTCGTCGGCGCTGGCTTCGAAGGCGACCGGGTTTCCGATCGCCAAGATCGCGGCCAAGCTGGCAGTGGGCTACACGCTCGACGAATTGAAGAACGACATCACCGGTGGTGCCACCCCGGCCTCGTTCGAGCCGACCATCGACTACGTCGTGACCAAGATTCCGCGCTTTGCGTTCGAGAAATTCCCGGCGGCGAACGATCGTCTGACGACGCAGATGAAATCGGTGGGCGAGGTGATGGCGATGGGCCGCACCTTCCAGGAGTCGTTCCAGAAGGCGCTGCGCGGCCTCGAAGTCGGCGTGGATGGACTCAACCAGAAGACGACCGACCGCGAAGTGCTGGAAAAGGAGCTTGGCGAGCCGGGACCGGAGCGCATCTGGTATGTCGGCGACGCTTTCGAAAGCGGACTGTCGCTCGAGGAAGTCCATCAATTGACGCGCATCGATCCGTGGTTCCTCGCGCAGATCAAGGAGATCGTCGATCTCGAGATGGATCTCGACGACCGCGACCTGGACGCGATCGAGGCCGACGAGATGCGCCGCCTCAAGCGCAAGGGTTTTTCGGATCGCCGCCTGGCCAAACTGCTCAAGACGAACGAAGCGCAGGTGCGTGCCAGGCGCCATTCTCTCGGTGTGAGGCCGGTCTACAAGCGGGTCGATACCTGCGCCGCGGAATTCGCTACGTCGACTGCCTACATGTACTCGACCTACGAGGAAGAGTGCGAGGCGCGGCCGACCGACAAGAAGAAGATCATGGTACTCGGTGGCGGACCGAACCGTATTGGCCAAGGCATCGAGTTCGATTACTGCTGTGTGCACGCAGCGCTGGCGCTGCGCGAGGACGGGTTCGAGACCATAATGGTCAATTGCAACCCGGAAACTGTTTCCACCGACTACGACACCTCCGATCGCCTCTACTTCGAGCCGCTGACGCTCGAGGACGTGCTCGAGATCGTGGCGATCGAAAAACCGGTCGGTGTGATCGTGCAGTTCGGCGGCCAGACGCCGCTCAAGCTCGCGCGCGATCTTGAAGCAAATGGCGTGCCGATCATCGGCACCAGCCCGGACATGATCGACTGCGCGGAAGACCGCGAACGCTTCCAACAGATGCTGCACGAACTGGGCCTCAAGCAGCCGCCAAACCGCACGGCGCGCACGCCCGAGGCGGCGATCGAGGCGGCGGCCGAGATCGGCTATCCGCTAGTCGTGCGGCCGAGCTACGTGCTCGGCGGCCGCGCAATGGAAATCGTGCACGAACAGAAGGATCTCGAGCGCTACATGCGCGAGGCGGTGAAGGTCAGCAACGACAGTCCGGTGTTGCTCGACCGCTTTCTCAACGACGCCACCGAGGTCGATGTCGATGCGCTTTCCGACGGCAAGCAGGTCATCATCGGCGGCATCATGGAACACATCGAGCAGGCCGGCGTACATTCCGGCGATTCCGCATGTTCGCTGCCGCCCTACACGCTGTCGCCCGAAATTCAGGATGAACTGCGCCGGCAGACCGAACTGATGGCGAAGGCTCTCAATGTCTGCGGCCTGATGAACGTGCAGTTCGCCATCCAGGGTCAGGGCGCCGACGCCGTAGTCTACGTGCTGGAAGTGAATCCGCGCGCTTCGCGCACCGTGCCCTTCGTTTCCAAGGCCTGCGGCCTGCCGCTGGCCAAGATCGCGGCGCGCTGCATGTCCGGCCGATCGTTGGCAGATCAGGGCGTCACGCGCGAAGTTGTACCGCCCTATTACTCGGTGAAGGAAGCGGTGTTCCCGTTCGTCAAATTCCCTGGCGTGGATGCGATCCTCGGCCCGGAAATGAAGTCGACCGGCGAGGTCATGGGGGTCGGCAAATCCTTCGCCGAAGCCTTCGTGAAATCGCAGATCGCTGCCGGCACCCGGCTGCCAAAGGGCGGCAAGGCGTTCATCAGCGTGAAGCAGAGCGACAAGACCAAGGCGGTGCAGGTCGCGCGCGAACTGGTCGAACTGGGCTTCACGGTGGTTGCAACGCGCGGCACTGCGCAGGCAATCGCCGCCGCCGGCTTGCAGGTGACGCCGGTCAACAAGGTGACCGAAGGCCGCCCGCACATCGTCGACATGATCAAGAACGGGGAAATCAGCTTCATCTGCAACACGGTGGATGAGCGTCGCACCGCAATTGCCGATTCGCGATCGATCCGCACCGGTGCGCTGGCTGGCCGCGTCACGCTCTACACGACGGTCGAAGGCGCGCTGGCGGCGTGTGCCGGCATGCGTCACCTGCAGGGCCTCGAAGCCTATGCGCTGCAGGCGCTCCACGCCGAACTGACCTGATCGCGCATGAACAAGATTCCCCTTACGCTGGCCGGCGCCGAGCAACTGCGCGTCGAACTCCATCGCCTCAAGACCGTGGATCGTCCCAATGTGATTGCCGCGATCGCCGAGGCGCGTTCCCATGGCGACCTGTCCGAAAACGCTGAATACGATGCAGCGAAGGAGCGGCAGGGCTTCATCGAGGGGCGCATCAAGGAAGTCGAAGGCAAGCTGTCCAATGCGCAGATCATCGACCCGAAATTGCTCGATGCGGACGGGCGCTGCGTGTTCGGCGCCACCGTGGATCTCGAGGACCTCGACAGCGGCACGAAGGTGACCTACCAGATCGTCGGCGACGACGAGGCCAACCTCAAGGCCGGCAAGGTTTCGGTGAGTTCGCCGATCGCGCGCGCGCTGATCGGCAAGTACGCCGGCGACGTGGCCGAAGTGCAAGCGCCGGGCGGCGTCAAGGAATACGAACTCCTCGACGTGCGCTACGTCTGACTGCCACGCGCGGGCCGGCTGCACGATGCGCAGATTCGCCGATTTTCTCTACGTCCTCGCGATCACCCTGTGGGTGGGCGGCCTGTGGGCCGTCGGTTACATCGTCGCGCCGACGCTGTTCCACGAACTGTCGGGCAATCGCGCGCTGGCAGGCAATCTGGCCGGGCGCATGTTTGCCATGATTGCCTGGGTCGGGATCGGCTGTGCGGCATACCTGATCGCCTTCATCGTCCTGCGACGCGGTGCGGCGTCATTCAAGTCGAGCGTGTTTTGGCTCGTGCTGTTGATGCTGTTGCTGACCCTGGCGGGCCATTTCGGCATCCAGCCGATCATGGCGCAGCTCAAGGTCGAAGCGCTGCCGCGCGAAGTCATGGAAAGTGTGCTGCGAGATCGCTTCGCGCGCTGGCACGGCATCTCGAGCGTGCTCTACCTGATCCAGAGCCTGCTCGGCGCCGCGCTGGTGGCGATTCAGCAGCGCGGGCGGTAAGCCGATCGCGTTTCGAAGCTGGGCTCAGCGGCCGCGTGTGTTGTTGGCGCGGCGTGGCGGATTGGGTGTGGCACGGCGGCGTGGCGCGGTTGGCGCCGCGGGCTGGGCAACCCGTCGGCGTGGCGCCGGCTTGGCGGCCGTGACACCGGCGGAGATCTGCTTCTTGGTGGCGCGTCCCTTCGGCGCGGGTGGCGCCTTGGGCGGCGCTGCGGCCTCGGCGGGGCGTTCGCGAAACACTACCAGCAGGTTGCCGATATGCTGCACGGGAGCGCAGCCCAGTTGCGCGCAGATTTCCGCCATCAGCGCGTCGCGCTCGTCGCGCTCGATGCCGTAGGTGCGGATCTTGATGAGTTCATGCGCCTTGAGTGAGCGGTCGATTTCGGCCAGTACGCTCTGGGTGAGGCCGTTGCCGGCCACGGAAACCACCGGCTGCAGGCTGTGCGCCCGGGCGCGCAGTTCGCGACGCTGGGCTGAGGTAAGTTCGATCATGATTGTTCCCGACAAGGGGCGCGATTCTACGCCGTGAAGAAGAACAAGACCAGCCGTGCCTGGGTGCACGACCACATCAACGACCCCTACGTTCAGCGTGCGCAGGCGGAAGGCTACCGAGCCCGGGCCGCGTACAAGTTGCTGGAGATCGACGAGCGCGACAAGCTCCTGCGCCCGGGCATGCTGGTGGTGGACCTTGGCAGCGCGCCGGGGTCCTGGAGCCAGGTCGCGGTCAGGCGGCTGGCAGGGCGCGGCCGCGTGGTGGCGCTCGACATCCTGCCGATGGAGCAGGTGGCGGGTGTCGAATTCCTGCAGGGCGACTTCACCGACGATGCCGTGCTGGCCGCGTTCGAAAAACTGGTGGGCGATGCACCAGTGGGGCTTGTGATGTCCGACATGGCCCCCAATCTGTCGGGTGTGGCATTGACCGATCAGGTGCGTGGCATCCACCTGGCGGAACTGGCCTTGGAGTTTGCGTGCGACAAGCTGGCGTCGGACGGCCGTTTCGTGGTCAAGGTGTTCCAGGGCAGCGGATTCATGGAATTCCGCAAGGCGATGGAGCAGGCGTTCGCCAAGGTCGAGGTGCGCAAACCCAAGGCCTCGCGGGACCGTTCCGCCGAAGTTTATCTGTTGGGCATTCGACCGCGCAAATGTGGGTAGCCTGGAAGGCTCATGGATATTGGGTTTCAGGCGTGGTAACCCGCAGACACAGTATGGGTGCGGCGCTTGGCGATGGCGTGGCTGTAAGGCAGCAACCATGCGGCCTGCAGGCCGGTCGGTTGGGGCAATGTCAAGCGGCGCATGGAAAAACCTATGGAAGCTATTGATTTTTCCAGTTTGCCACCCGGAACGATCAATCATAGAATCGGTCTATCCCGGCGCTGCCGCGCATTTGCGGCACGCATGTAAGGAGCTGCCTTGAACAATCTTTTCAAAAACCTTGCGATCTGGCTGGTCATCGGCATCGTGCTGATGACGGTATTCAACCAGTTCAGCTCGCGCCAGGTTGCCCAGAACACGGTCGAGTACTCGCAGTTCATGGACGACGCGCGTGCTGGCAAGATTTCCCGCGTCGTGATCGACGGCCGCACACTCAAGGCCACCACCCAGGAGGGCAAGCAACTCATCGTCTACACGCCCGGCGTGCAGGACATCTGGATGGTCAGCGACCTGATGAAGTCCGGCGTGAAGGTTGTCGCGTCCAAGCCGGACGAAGAGCAATCGATGTTGATGAACATCTTCGTCAGCTGGTTCCCGATGATCCTGCTGATCGGCGTGTGGATCTTTTTCATGCGCCAGATGCAGGGCGGCGGGCGCGGCGGTGCGTTCTCTTTCGGCAAGTCGAAGGCGCGCATGCTCGACGAATCGGCCAACACCATCACCTTCGTTGACGTCGCCGGCTGCGATGAGGCAAAGGAGGAAGTCGCCGAGCTGGTCGAATTCCTGCGTGACCCGTCCAAGTTCCAAAAGTTGGGTGGCCGCATTCCCAAGGGTGTGCTGATGGTGGGTTCGCCCGGCACCGGCAAGACGCTGCTCGCCAAGGCGATTGCCGGCGAAGCGAAGGTGCCGTTCTTCTCGATTTCTGGCTCAGATTTCGTCGAAATGTTCGTCGGCGTTGGTGCGGCGCGCGTGCGCGACATGTTCGAGCAGGCCAAGAAGCATGCGCCGTGCATCATCTTCATCGATGAAATCGACGCTGTCGGCCGCCAGCGCGGCGCCGGCCTCGGCGGCGGCAACGACGAACGCGAACAGACGCTCAACCAGCTGCTGGTCGAGATGGACGGCTTCGAGGGCAACACCGGCGTCATCGTGATCGCCGCGACCAACCGCCCGGATGTGCTCGACCCGGCGCTGCTGCGGCCGGGCCGTTTCGACCGCCAGGTGGTCGTCCCGCTGCCCGACATCCGCGGCCGCGAGCAAATTCTCATGGTCCACATGCGCAAGGTGCCGATCGCGCCCGACGTCAAGGCCGACATCCTCGCCCGCGGCACGCCCGGTTTCGCCGGTGCCGACCTCGCCAACCTGGTCAACGAGGCCGCGCTGTTCGCCGCCCGCGCCAACAAGCGCCTCGTGGATATGGACGACTTCGAGCGTGCCAAGGACAAGATCATGATGGGCGCGGAGCGCCGCTCCGTGATCATGCCCGAGGAAGAGCGCCGCAACACCGCCTACCACGAGTCCGGCCACGCAGTGGTGGCCAAGCTGTGCACCAAGACCGACCCGGTGCACAAGGTCACCATCATTCCGCGCGGCCGTGCGCTGGGCGTGACCATGCAGTTGCCCGAGCAGGATCGCTACAGCATGGACCGCGAGCGCATGTTGCAGACGATTTCGGTGCTGTTCGGCGGTCGCATTGCAGAAGAGTTGTTCATGAACCAGATGACCACCGGCGCGTCGAACGACTTCGAGCGCGCCACCAATCTGGCCCGCGACATGGTCACGCGCTACGGCATGTCGGAAGTGCTGGGTCCGATGGTCTATGGCGAGAACGAGGGCGAGGTGTTCCTCGGCCGTTCGATTACTACGCACAAGAACGTTTCCGAAGCGACGATGCAGAAGGTCGATTCCGAAATTCGCCGCATCATCGATGAGCAGTATAATTTCGCCCGTCGGTTGCTGGAGGAGAATCGCGACAAGGTCGAGGCGATGACAGCCGCATTGCTCGAATGGGAAACCATCGACGCCGACCAAATCAACGACATTATGGAAGGCAAGCCGCCGCGCCCGCCCAAGCCGACCTCGCAGCCGCTCAAGCCATCGGGCGGCGACAACAATCCGACCGGCACCGCACCGAGCGCTACAGCGCCGGCGTAGCGCCCACGCTTCTGGGATAATCGGGGCCGCAGCCATGTCGCTGCGGCCTTGTTGTTTTTCGTCTCTGCCATGCCAGCTGAATTGCACTGCGGGCCTTACCGACTCCCGCTCGATCGCCCGTTGATCATGGGCATCATCAATGCGACGCCGGATTCGTTCTCGGGTGACGGTGTGGCGTTCGACCTCGTCCGCGCGGTGGAGCAGGCGCACGCCTTCGTCGCCGATGGTGCCGACATCCTCGACATCGGCGGCGAATCGACTCGCCCCGGCGCGGTCCCGGTGGGTGCTGAGGAGGAAATCCGTCGCGTGGTGCCGCTGATCGAGGCGCTGCGCGAATTGAAAGTGCCGCTGTCGATCGACACCTTCAAGCCCGAAGTGATGCGTGCCGCACTGGCTGCCGGCGCCACGCTGATCAACGACATCAACGCGTTGCGCGCGCCGGGCGCCGTCGAGGTGGCCGCCGCGTCCGATGCGGGCATCTGCCTGATGCATATGCAGGGTACGCCCCAGACCATGCAGGACGACCCGGCATACGAAAACGTCGTCGCCGAGGTGAAGGCTTTCCTGGTTGAGCGCATCGAAGCTTGCCGCGCAGCCGGCATCGGGCGCGAGCGTATCGTCATCGACCCCGGTTTCGGGTTTGGCAAGACCTCGGAACACAATCTGGAACTGCTGCGCGGACTCGACCGCTTCGTCGCGACCGGCTATCCGGTGCTGGTCGGGCTGTCGCGCAAGTCGGTACTCGGCCGGCTTACCGGGCGCAAGGTCACCGAACGCGTTGCCGCCAGCGTGGCCGCTGCCATTGCCGCGGTGGCGCGTGGCGCGTCGATCGTGCGTGTGCACGATGTCGCGGCGACGCGCGATGCGCTTGCGGTATGGTGTGTGGCTGCAAAATCGACGCTTCCGGGGGTGGCACAATGAGCAGAAAGTACTTTGGTACGGACGGCGTGCGCGGCCGCGTCGGCGAATCGCCCATCACCCCGGATTTCGTGCTGCGGCTGGGCTATGCGGCCGGCCTCACGCTGGTGGCGCGCGAGCAGTTGCCGGCTGGCGACCGACCTGCGGTGCTGATCGGCAAGGACACACGGGTATCCGGCTACATGCTGGAAGCGGCGCTCGAAGCGGGGCTTGCCGCGGCAGGCGTAGATGTCATGCTCGCCGGGCCGATGCCCACGCCGGCCGTGGCCTACCTCACGCGTGCGCTGCGCCTGCAGGCGGGGGTGGTGATCTCGGCATCGCACAACCCGTTCGACGACAATGGCATCAAATTTTTCTCGGCTGGCGGCACCAAGCTCCCTGATGCGGTCGAGCTGGAGATCGAGGCTCGCCTCGAGCAGCCGACGGGTTGCGCCGAATCACGACAGTTGGGGCGAGCGCGGCGCATCGATGATGCGGCGGGCCGCTACATCGAATTCTGCAAGAGCACTTTCCCCAACGAGCTGGATCTGCGCGGCCTGAAGATTGCCGTCGATTGTGCCCACGGCGCGGCGTATCACATCGCCCCCAAGGTGTTCCATGAACTCGGGGCGGAGGTGACAGCGGTCGGCGTCGAGCCGAACGGCCTCAACATCAACGACAAGGTCGGTGCGACCAAGCCTGAATCTCTGCGCCGCGCGGTGCTCGATGCCGGCGCCGATCTTGGCATCGCGCTCGACGGTGACGCCGACAGGCTGATCATGGCCGATTCGAACGGCCGTCTCTACGATGGCGACGAGCTGCTCTACGTGATCGCTTCGGCGCAAATGGTGCACGGCCGGGTCGATGGCGTGGTCGGAACCTTGATGAGCAACCTCGCCTTCGAACAGGCGCTCGGGCGCCACGGCGTGCCGTTCGCGCGTGCCAAGGTGGGCGATCGCTATGTACTCGAGGTGATGCACGAGCGAGGCTGGAAGCTGGGTGGCGAAAATTCCGGCCACATCATCTGTCTCGACAAGCACACCACCGGCGATGGCATCGTGTCTGCGCTGCAGGTGCTGGCGGCCTTGCGCAGGCGCGGCGTGACGCTGGCGCAGGCGTGCGAAGATCTCGTGCTGTTTCCGCAAAAACTCGTCAATGTGCGTCTCAAGGCCGGTTTCGACTGGCGTGCCCAGCCGTCGATCGAGCAGGCCCGGCTCGACGCCGAGCGCACGCTGGGCGAGGCCGGGCGGGTGCTGCTGCGGCCCTCCGGCACTGAACCGCTATTGCGGGTGATGGTCGAAGGGCGCGACGAAAAACTGGTGAACGAACTTGCCGGCCAGATCGCCCGCGTCGTCGAGGCGGTTGCCGGGTAGTCTGTTTCGACAGATTTGTTTCATGTAACAGGGCTGTCACACTCGCTGACTACACTCGCCTTTATCGATTGATGATCAAAGGACCGAGTGAAATGAGTTTCCCTTCCATCAAGTGGTTGGCTGCATCTGCGCTGTCTTTCGGGTTGATCGCTCCGGGGGTTCAGGCTGCTGAAGTCACAGGCGCCGGCGCGACGTTTCCGGCCCCGCTGTACGCCAAGTGGGCCGAGGCTTACCAGAAGGCGACCGGCAACAAGATCAACTACCAGTCGGTCGGGTCGGGCGCCGGCATCAAGCAGATCAAGGCAAAGACGGTCGATTTCGGCGCGTCGGACATGCCGCTCAAGCCGGAAGATCTCGAGAAGGAAGGTCTGCAGCAGTTTCCGACGGTGATCGGCGGCGTCGTGCCGGTGGTCAGCGTACAGGGCATCAAGGGCGGCGACCTGAAGCTGACCGGCCCGGTTCTCGCTGACATCTTCCTCGGCAAGATCAGCAAGTGGAATGACAAGGCGATCGCCGCGCTGAATCCGAAGCTCGCGCTGCCCGACCAGCCGATCGCCGTGGTGCGCCGCGCCGACGGCTCGGGTACGACCTTCATCTTCACCAACTACCTGTCCAAGGTCAGCGAGGAGTGGAAAACCAAGGTCAGCGAGGGTACGGCGGTGCAGTGGCCGACGGGTACCGGTGGCAAGGGCAACGAGGGTGTTTCGGCCTTCGTACAGCAGCTTCCGGGGTCGATCGGCTATGTCGAGTACGCCTACGCCAAGCAGAACAAGATGGCCTATGTGGTCATCCAAAACGCTGCCGGCAACTTCGTCTCGCCGGATGATCTGACCTTCAAGGCGGCGGCTGCCGGAGCGGAATGGACCAAATCGGGTTTCTACGAGATCCTGACCAACCAGGCTGGCAAGGACGCATGGCCGATTACCGGCGCTACCTTCATCCTGATGCACAAGACACAGGACAAGCCGGCGCAGGCATCCGAGGCGCTCAAGTTCTTCAGCTGGGCGTACAAGAACGGCGGGAAGATGTCCGAAGATCTCGACTATGTCGCGCTGCCGGATGCGCTGGTCAAGACCATCGAAACGTCCTGGGGCGCGATGAAGGACGCGTCGGGCAAGCCGGTCTTTGCCAAGTAATATCAGGAAGGTGCAACATTCGCCAGTGCCGGACCGATCCCGTCCCGCACTGGCCGTATCCCCCGGGCGCGATCGTTGCGGCCAGCGGGTCGTGAGGGCCGGGTTCCGGAAGAGGCAGTTACAAGTTCCCATCGTGCGGCAATATTCGACATGGCAGCCCTGAGCAAACGCAACGCCCAAGTGGGAGACTGGGTATTCTTCAACATGACGCGGCTGAGCGCGGTGCTCACGCTGCTGATGCTGGGCGGCATCATCGTCTCGTTGTTTTACGGCGCCTGGCCGTCGATCAAGCAGTTCGGTGTGGCATTTCTCTGGACCAGCGACTGGAATCCGCCGATGGACAAGTTCGGGGCGCTGATCCCGATGTACGGCACGCTGGTGACTTCGCTGATCGCGCTGATCATCGCCGTGCCGGTTTCGTTCGGCATCGCCCTGTTCCTGACCGAGCTGTCGCCAATCTGGCTACGCCGGCCGCTGGGCATCGCGATCGAACTGCTGGCGGCGATTCCAAGCATCGTCTATGGCATGTGGGGTCTGCTGTTCTTCGCACCCATCTTTTCCAAGTACGTGCAGCCCTGGATGCAGGCGACGCTCGGCAATGTGCCGGTGATCGGGCACCTGTTCCAAGGGGCGCCGCTCGGCATAGGACTGCTTGCCGCCGGCATCATCCTGGCGGTGATGGTGATACCGTTCATCGCCTCGGTAATGCGCGACGTGTTCGAGGTGACGCCCGCGATGCTCAAGGAGTCGGCCTACGGCCTGGGCGCGACGACCTGGGAGGTCGTGTGGACGGTTGTGCTGCCTTACACCAAGGCCGGCGTGATCGGCGGCATCATGCTCGGACTGGGCCGCGCGCTAGGTGAGACCATGGCAGTCACCTTCGTCATCGGCAACACGAATTTCCTCAACAGCGCGTCGCTGTTCGCGCCGGGCAACAGCATCGCCTCGTCGCTGGCAAACGAATTTGCCGAGGCCGATCCCGGGTTCCATACCTCATCGCTGATCGAACTCGGGCTGATCCTGTTCCTGATTACCTTCCTCGTGCTTGCGCTGTCGAAGGTTCTGCTACTGCGGCTCGGTCGCCAGGAGGGAACGAAGACGTGAACACCAATGTCGCCGGCATGAGCACCGACCGTCCCGTCGCGACCAGCCTGCCGCCCGAGGCATCGAGGCGCGGCGCTGCCACGGCAATCCCGGATGCCGGGCTGCGCCGGCGCCGCAAGATCGTTAACAAGTTCGCGCTGACGCTGTCTTTGATGGCAATGTCATTCGGGCTGTTCTGGCTGATCTGGATTCTGCTTACGGTGCTCCAGTACGGCATCGGGGGTCTGTCGCCGACCCTCTTCACGCAGATGACACCGCCGCCGGGAAGCGCCGGCGGCCTGGCCAATGCCATCGCCGGCAGCTTTGTCATGGTCGGGATGGCAACGCTGATCGGCACGCCGATCGGCATGTTCTGCGGCATCTACCTTGCCGAGTACGGCAGGCACACCTGGCTGGGCAGCGCGACGCGCTTCATCAACGACATCCTGCTGTCAGCACCGTCTATCGTCATCGGTTTGTTCGTCTACACGATCTACGTTGCGCAAATCGGAAAGTTTTCCGGCATGGCCGGCGTGATCGCGTTGGCGCTGATCGTGATTCCCGTGGTGGTTCGTACGACCGAGAACATGCTGCTGCTCGTGCCGAATACATTGCGCGAGGCTGCATTCGCGGTCGGCGCACCACGCTGGAAGGTGATCACCAAGGTCACGGTGCGAGCGTCGACTGCCGGTATCGTGACTGGCGTGCTGCTGGCGGTCGCGCGCATCTCTGGCGAAACTGCGCCGCTGTTGTTTACCGCGCTGTCGAACCAGTTCTGGAGCCTGAGCCTCAACGATCCGATGGCCAATCTGCCGGTGACGATCTTCAAGTTCGCGATGAGCCCGTTCAAGGACTGGCAGCAACTCGCGTGGGCCGGCGTCTTCCTGATCACGCTCGGCGTGCTCGGGCTGAATGTAGCGGCCCGGCTGATGTTCCACCGCAAGATTTCTGGCTGAATCCACCCCGGGAAGAACCATGCATCACGATACTGCCGCGCTTCAGTCGCAGATGAGCTTTCGCAGCTTCAACTTCTATTACGGTAAGTTCCATGCGCTGAAGAACATCAACCTCGAGATCTACAAGCGGCATGTGACGGCATTCATCGGCCCGTCTGGCTGTGGCAAATCGACCCTGCTGCGCACGATGAACCGCATGTACGACCTCTATCCCGAGCAGCGTGCCGAGGGCGAGCTGACTCTCGACGGCCAGAACATCCTCGATCCGGGCATCGACCTCAACAACCTGCGTGCCCGCGTCGGGATGGTGTTCCAGAAACCGACGCCATTTCCCATGTCGATCTACGACAACATCGCATTCGGCGTGCGTCTGCACGAGAAGCTCTCGCAGGCGGACATGGACGAGCGCGTCGAATGGGCGCTCAACAAGGCGGCACTGTGGGGCGAGGTGAAGGACAAGCTCAAGCAAAGCGGCACCAGCCTGTCGGGCGGCCAGCAGCAGCGGCTGTGCATTGCCCGCGGCATCGCGGTCAAGCCTGAGGTGCTGCTGCTCGACGAGCCGACCTCGGCGCTCGATCCCATCTCGACCTCGCGCATCGAGGAACTGGTGAGCGAGCTCAAGACCGAGTTCACCATCGCGATCGTCACGCACAACATGCAGCAGGCGGCGCGTGTCTCCGACTTCACCGCGTACATGTACCTCGGCGACCTGGTCGAGTTCGGCATCACCGACCAGATATTCATCAAGCCGCAGAAAAAGGAAACCGAGGACTACATCACCGGCCGTTTCGGCTGACCCTCGCCCTGGACAGCGGTTCCTGAACCCACCCCGCGGCAAAGTCCGCGAGTTGGGCGTTTTCCGGCAGGCGGCTCCGGAAGGCAGGCGGGATGCGGTTGCCACGGCATGTGTGCCCGAGATCGCCTATTCATGCGCCTTCCAGGGCAACGGCGCATCGAGCGCCACCCGCCGGATCCGGCAGATCCAATTTGACCGGATTCCACGCGAACGGCTACAATCTCAGGCTTTTCTCACCTGGGGGCTGCCAGGATGAATCCGTACCGCACACCGCTGGTTGCCGGCAACTGGAAGTTGAACGGTTCGCTCGCCGCGAACGCTGCGTTGCTTGCAGAAATCGTCAAGGGCGCACCCTCGTTCGGCCGCGCGCAGGCGGCGGTATGCGTTCCGTTTCCCTACCTGGCGCAGGTGCAGGCAGCCCTGGCCGCGACGCCGATTGCCTGGGGGGCGCAGAACGTCAGCGACCAGGCTTCCGGCGCATTCACCGGCGAAGTGTCGTGCGACATGCTGCGGGAATTCGGCTGCCGTTACGTGATCGTCGGCCATTCCGAGCGCCGCGCCATTTACGGCGAGGGCGACGGCGCCGTCGCGGCGAAGGCGAAGGCGGCAATCGCGGCGGGTCTGTGCCCGATCGTGTGCGTCGGGGAAACCCTGGCGGAGCGGGAGTCCGGCGTCACTGCGGACGTAGTGCGTCGGCAGCTCGCGGCGGTGATTGACGCGGTCGGCGCGCAAGGCATTGCGAAGTCTGTCATTGCCTATGAGCCGGTGTGGGCGATCGGTACTGGTAAGACGGCAACGCCGGACCAGGCGCAGGAAGTTCACGCGCTGATCCGCACCCAGGTGGCCGATGCCGATGCGGGTGTCGCGCGGGGCGTCCAGGTCCTCTACGGCGGCAGCGTCAAGGCCGGCAACGCGCGCGACCTGTTTGCGCAATCAGACATCGATGGCGGCCTGATTGGCGGTGCATCGCTGGTTGCGGCCGATTTTCTTGCAATCTGCGCGGCTGCAAGCTGAGCGGCAGTGTGATGTCATGACGAACATTCAAACGGGCGGTTTCCGCCCGAGATGGTGAAAACATGGAATTCCTGTTTCCTCTCGTACTCACGATCCACGTTCTGGCCGGACTCGGCATCGTCGGCCTGGTGCTGATGCAGCACGGCAAAGGCGCCGACATGGGTGCAGCGTTCGGCAGCGGCGCATCGGGCAGCCTGTTCGGTGCGACCGGTTCGGCGAACTTCCTGTCGCGTACGACCGCGGTTCTGGCAGGCGTTTTTTTCGTTACCAGCCTCGCGCTGTCGTATTTGGCGACGAGCCGTCCGAAGGCGGGCGGCAGCGTCATGGATAATGTGCCGGCGCAGACTGCGCCGGCACCCAAGGCGCCGGATGCGCCGGCCGTTCCTGCACCATCGGGCGATGCGCCGAACGCGCCGGCCGGCTCCAAGGCGCAGGACATCCCGAAGTAAGTCCGCGTTCGTGCGCCGATGGATGCACGGAAGTGGTTACAAAGCTTTTCTGCGGAGCAGCAACGTCGTATAATGCGCGCCGTTCCGCTACACCCGTGCCGACGTGGTGAAATTGGTAGACACGCTATCTTGAGGGGGTAGTGGCGAAAGCTGTGCGAGTTCGAGTCTCGCCGTCGGCACCAAGATTCAGGATTGCCCGCGAATGCGGGCAGTTCGTCGAAGCCGGCCCGCTCGTGGGGCCGCAGACAACAAGGAAGAACCGGCTAGAACCATGTTGGAAAACTATTTCCCCGTTCTGTTGTTCATTCTGGTCGGCCTCGCTTTCGGTTGTGTTCCCATCCTTCTCGGCTGGCTCGTGGCGCCCAACAAGCCCGATGCCGAGAAACTCTCCCCCTACGAATGCGGCTTCGAAGCTTTCGAAGACGCGCGGATGAAGTTCGACGTACGTTATTACCTCGTCGCCATCCTGTTCATCCTGTTCGATCTTGAAATCGCGTTTCTGTTCCCTTGGGCCATCGTGCTCAAGGAAATTGGCATGTTCGGTTTTGTCTCGATGATGGTGTTCCTCGCCATTCTGGTCGTCGGCTTCATCTACGAGTGGATGAAAGGCGCGCTGGACTGGGAGTGACCGTCGTTGGCGGTAAGCAGGTCTTGGGGGAGTCGCATGAGTATTGAAGGTGTCCTGCAGGAAGGGTTCGTAACCACCACGCTGGACAAGGTCATCAACTGGACGCGTACCGGTTCGCTGTGGCCGATGACGTTTGGGTTGGCATGCTGTGCTGTGGAGATGATCCACGCCGGCTGTTCGCGCTACGACCTCGACCGTTTCGGCATCGTGTTCCGCCCCAGCCCGCGCCAGTCGGACCTGATGATCGTCGCCGGCACGCTTTGCAACAAGATGGCACCCGCGCTGCGCAAAGTGTACGACCAGATGCCCGAGCCACGCTGGGTGGTGTCGATGGGCTCGTGCGCCAACGGCGGCGGCTATTACCACTATTCCTACTCCGTCGTGCGCGGCTGCGACCGCATCGTGCCGGTCGACGTTTACGTGCCGGGTTGCCCGCCGACTGCCGAGGCGCTGCTCTACGGCCTCGTCCAGTTGCAGAACAAGATCAAGCGCACCAACACCATCGCCCGCTGAATTCATGAGCACAAGACTGGAACGCCTGGCCGACACGTTGCGCAACGTGCTCGGCGCCCGGATCGACAAGCTTGTCGCGGATCGTGGCGAAGTCACTATCGAAGTGGCCGCCGTGAATCTGATCGAAACCGCACGTTTGCTGCGTGACCACCCGGATCTTCGGTTCGAACAACTGATCGATCTCAGCGGCGTGGACTATCAGGCTTACGGCGACGGGGCCTGGGAGGGCCGGCGCTTCGCCGCAGTGAGCCATTTGCTGTCGGTCAGCCGCAACTGGCGGTTGCGCGTGCGTGTTTTCGCACCCGAGGACGATTTCCCGGTCGTTCCCACGCTGAACGACATCTGGCCCGCCGTGAACTGGTTCGAACGCGAAGCCTTCGACCTCTACGGCATCATGTTCTCGGGCCACCCGGACCTGCGCCGCATCCTGACTGACTATGGGTTCATCGGTCATCCGTTCCGCAAGGATTTCCCGGTTTCGGGGTATGTGGAAATGCGGTATGACCCGGATCAAGGCCGGGTGGTATACCAGCCGATTACCATCGAGCCACGCGAGAATACGCCGCGCATCATCCGCGAAGAGAACTACGGGAACGTCGGCCATGGCTGAGATTCGCAACTACACGCTCAACTTCGGCCCGCAACATCCGGCGGCGCACGGCGTGCTCCGCCTCGTGCTCGAACTCGACGGCGAAGTCGTGGTGCGCGCCGATCCGCACATCGGTCTGCTCCATCGCGCGACCGAGAAGCTCGCCGAAACGCGTACGTGGATCCAGTCGGTGCCGTACATGGATCGCCTCGACTACGTCTCGATGATGTGCAACGAGCATGCTTACTGCATGGCGATAGAGCGACTGCTGGGAATCGAGGTGCCGCTGCGTGCCCAGTACATCCGTGTTCTGTTCGACGAGGTCACGCGCATCCTGAACCATCTGCTCAACATCGGCACGCACGCGCTGGACATCGGTGCGATGACGATGGTGCTCTATACGTTCCGGGAGCGCGAGGATCTGATGGACGCCTACGAGGCCGTGTCGGGTGCGCGCATGCATGCGGCCTACTATCGCCCGGGAGGCGTCTATCGCGACCTGCCGGATCACATGCCGCAGTATGTCGAGAACAAGTTCAAGAGCGCGGCTGCGGTCAAGAGGCTGAACGAAAACCGGCATGGCTCGCTGCTGGATTTCATCGAGGATTTCACCAACCGTTTCCCGGCCTACGTCGACGATTACGAAACGCTGCTGACGGACAACCGTATCTGGAAGCAGCGTACGGTCGGTATCGGGGTTGTGACGCCGGATCGTGCGCTGGCGCTGGGCTTCACCGGCCCCATGCTGCGCGGTTCGGGGGTCGAGTGGGATCTGCGCAAGAAGCAGCCCTACGAAGTGTATGACCGCGTCGAATTCGACGTGCCGGTCGGTGTCGAGGGGGATTGCTACGACCGATACCTGTGTCGCATCGAGGAGATGCGTCAGTCCAACCGGATCATCAAGCAGTGCATCGAGTGGCTGCGCAAGAACCCCGGCCCGGTGATCACTGACAACCACAAGGTCGCGCCGCCTTCGCGAGAGGAAATGAAGGCTAACATGGAAGAGCTGATACACCACTTCAAGCTCTTTACCGAAGGCATTCATGTTCCGCCGGGTGAAGTCTATGCCGCAGTCGAGCACCCGAAGGGCGAGTTCGGCGTCTATGCGATTTCCGACGGCGCAAACAAGCCCTACCGGCTGAAGTTGCGAGCCCCCGGTTTTTCGCACCTTGCCGCCTTGGACGAGGTCGGCAAGGGCCACATGATTGCCGACATCGTTGCACTGATCGGCACGATGGACATCGTGTTCGGCGAGATCGACCGCTAGAGAATGAATTCCTGCGGCAGATGCCGCGAACTGCACCCAAGACCCTCATGCTGAGCCAGGACGCCCTCAAGAAAATCGATCGTGAAATCGCGAAATATCCGGCCGACCAGAAACAGTCCGCCGCGATGGCCTCGCTCGCGATCGCGCAGGAAGAGAAAGGCTGGTTGTCGAACGAGACGATCGAGTTCGTCGCCAGCTATCTCGGCATGCAGCCGATCGCACTGTACGAGGTGGCGAGCTTTTACAACATGTACGACCTTTCGCCGGTCGGCAAATACAAGATCACCGTCTGCACCAATCTGCCGTGCGCGCTGTCCGGCGGCTACGACGCGGCGGAGTATGTGCAGAAGAAGCTCGGCATCGGTTTCAACGAAACCACTGCAGACGGGCGCTATACGCTGAAGGAAGGCGAGTGCATGGGCGCCTGCGGCGATGCGCCGGTGCTGCTGGTGAACAACACTCGCATGTGCAGCTGGATGACCCCCGAGCAGATCGACAAACTGCTCGCAGAACTGAAATAAGGGCCGCGGCGGAATGCTCAATATCGACCAACCGATGCTGATCAACGCGCAGATCCTCGCCGGGCTTTCCGGCGACAGGGGCTGGCGGCTGAACGATTACCTTGCGCGCGGCGGCTATGCCGCGCTGAAGAAGATTCTCCAGGAGAAGATTTCGCCCGAGAACGTGATCGCCGAGGTCAAGAAGTCGGCCCTGCGGGGTCGCGGTGGTGCGGGTTTCCCGACAGGGCTCAAGTGGAGCTTCATGCCCAAGAATTACGTGGGCGACAAGTACCTCGTCTGCAATTCGGACGAAGGCGAGCCGGGCACTTTCAAGGATCGCGACATCCTTCGCTACAACCCGCACATCGTCATCGAGGGCATGGCGATTGCCGCCTACGCGATGGGCATCGGCCGCGGCTACAACTATATCCACGGCGAAGTCTGGGATATCTACAAGCGGTTCGAAGAAGCGCTCGACGAGGCGCGCGCGGCCGGTTTCCTCGGCCCGAAGATTCTGGGCTCCGAATTCAGTTTTGAACTTTTCGCGCATCACGGTTACGGCGCCTACATCTGCGGCGAGGAAACGGCGCTGCTCGAATCGATCGAGGGCAAAAAGGGCCAGCCGCGCTACAAGCCGCCTTTTCCGGCGAGCTTTGGCCTCTATGGCAAGCCAACGACAATCAACAACACCGAGACCTTTGCCGCGGTGCCGTGGATCATCATGAACGGCGGCGACAGATATCTCGAAGCGGGGAAGCCGAACAACGGCGGAACCAAGATCTTTTCCGTGTCGGGGCACGTCGTGCGTCCCGGCGTCTATGAGATTCCGCTCGGCACGCCCTTCTCGAAACTGCTTGAAATGTGCGGCGGCATGCGCGGCGGACGCAAGCTCAAGGCCTGTATTCCGGGCGGTTCCTCGGCGCCGGTCGTGCCGGGTGACATCATGATGGATTGCACGATGGACTACGACTCCATCGCCAAGGCGGGGTCGATGCTGGGCTCGGGTGCGGTCATCATCATGGACGAGACGGTGTGCATGGTGAAGGCGCTGGAACGCCTGTCGTACTTCTACCATGAGGAATCGTGCGGGCAATGTACGCCGTGCCGTGAAGGCACAGGCTGGCTGTATCGCGTCGTGCATCGCATCGAGCATGGCGAGGGGCGTCCGGAAGATCTCGACCTGCTGACCAACGTATCGGACAACATCGCCGGCCGCACGATCTGTGCCCTCGGCGACGCGGCAGCATTTCCGGTGAAGAGCTTCGTCAAGCACTTTCGTCCGGAATTCGAATATCACATTGAGAACAAGAAGTGCCTCGTGTCGCCTGATGTCCAGCGCGAAGGCAGCAAGATCTACGTGGAACAAGCGGCATGCTAGAACTCGAAATCGACGGCAAGCAGGTGCAGGTGCCCGAGGGCAGCACCGTCATGGACGCTGCGAACAAGATTGGCGCCTTCATTCCGCACTTCTGCTACCACAAGAAACTTTCCATCGCGGCCAACTGCCGCATGTGTCTGGTCGAGGTCGAGAAGGCGCCGAAGCCGTTGCCGGCCTGTGCCACGCCGGTGACCAACGGAATGAAGGTGAAAACGCATTCCGATCTCGCGGTCACGGCGCAAAAGGGCGTGATGGAGTTCCTCCTGATCAACCATCCGCTCGATTGCCCGATATGTGACCAGGGTGGCGAGTGCCAGTTGCAGGATCTCTCGGTCGGCTACGGCGGCAGCACATCGCGCTATCAGGAAGAAAAGCGCGTCGTGGTGAACAAGAACCTCGGGCCCCTGATTTCGACGGACATGACGCGCTGCATCCACTGCACGCGCTGTGTTCGCTTCGGCCAGGAGATCGCAGGCATCATGGAACTCGGTGTCGCCAATCGTGGCGAGCGCTCCGAGATCCTCGCCTTCGTCGATCGAACCGTTGACTCGGAGTTGTCCGGCAACGTGATCGATCTGTGTCCGGTTGGTGCGCTGACATCGAAGCCGTTCCGCTTCTCGGCGCGAACGTGGGAGTTGTCGCGCCGCAAATCGGTCAGCCCTCATGATGGCCTCGGCGCAAACCTTGTCGTCCAAGTAAAACATAACGAGGTGAAGCGCGTGCTTCCCCTCGAGAATGAAGACGTCAACGAGTGCTGGCTGTCGGACAAGGATCGCTTTTCCTACGAGGCGCTCAATACAGAGCAGCGCCTGCGCCGCCCGATGCTCAAGCAGGGCGGCCAGTGGAAGGAGGTCGACTGGCAGACGGCGCTCGAGTACGTTGCCAACGGCCTGAAGAACATCGTTTCGTCGCATGGTCCTGCGGCCGTTGGCGCGCTGGGCTCGCCCCACAGCACCCTCGAGGAACTCTATCTGCTGCAGCAATTGATGCGCGGCATGGGTTCCAACAACGTTGATTTTCGCTTGCGCCAGCGTGATTTCTCGCTGGATGGCAAGCGTGCGGGGGTGCCTTGGCTGGGCACCAGCATCGCGGAATTCGGCAGGCTCGACCGGGTTCTGGTGATCGGCAGCTTCCTGCGCAAGGATCACCCACTGCTAACGCAACGGCTGCGCCAGTCGGCCAAGAAGGGCGCTCAAGTCAGCGTCATACACGCCACAGCAGACGATCTGCTGGTGCCGGTCACCGGACGCATGACGGTGGCCCCGTCGGCTTTCGCTACGGCGCTTGCCGAGGTGATCAAATCGGTTGCCGAACAGAAGGCCGTGGCATTCGATGAAGCGCTCTACCAGCAGACTCAGACGCTTCCGGTCAGCGCCGAGGCGCGCAGGATTGCTTCCAGTCTCGTTTCGGGAGAGCGCATCGGCGTATTCCTCGGCAACCTCGGTCAGCAACACCCGCAGGCCGCTCAGCTTTCTGCCTTGCTGGGGGAACTGGCGCGTCTGCTCGGTGCAAGTTTCGGGGTCCTGGGCGAAGCAGCCAACAGTGTGGGCGGCTATATTGCCGGCGCGCTGCCTCGTGCCAACGGACTCAACGCGCGCAGCATGCTCGAGCAGCCGCGCAAGGCCTATCTGGTTCTGCATGCGGAACCTGAGCTCGATTGCGCCGACCCGCTGCTCGCTGCCCAGGCGGTTTCTGCGGCGGAAATGGTCGTGGCGATGACGCCGTTCGTGACGCGTGCCACCGAGTATGCGGACGTGATTCTGCCCGTCTCGCCATTTACCGAGACATCCGGCACCTTTATCAATACCGAAGGTCGCGTACAAAGCTTCCACGCGGTGGTCAGACCGCTCGGCGACACCCGCCCGGCCTGGAAGGTACTGCGCGTAGTGGGCAATCTGCTCGGCATAGCCGGGTTCGACTACGAAAGTTCGGAGGAAGTGCGCAAGGCGGTGCTTGGCGGTGACAAAGCGTCGGTGTCGGATTTGCTTTCCAACGACTTTGACGGTGTTTCCTTCAGTCTGCCGGTTGCCGGCGGCCAGATCGAGCGCGTGGCGGATGTGCCGATACATTTTGCCGATCCGGTCGTGCGCCGTGCGCCGTCGCTGCAACGCACGCGTGATGCCGCAGAACCGGCTGCTCGAATGAGTGCCGCGATGATGGCGCGACTTGGGCTCGAAGCGGGCGTTAAGGTCGTCGTGCGGCAGGGACAGGGCGAAGCGGTGCTCGCTGCGGTTTGCGACGAAGCAGTTGCCGACGGCTGCGTACGCATCGCAGCTGGGCACGAGTCGACGTCTGCGTTGGGCGACCTGGTCGGCCCGATTAGTGTGGAGCGTGCATGATGGAGCAGTTGCTGCAACCTGTCGCGGAACTGTTCGGCCCCCTCTGGCCGGCAGTCTGGACGCTGGTCAAGATCATCGTCATCATCGCGCCGCTCATGCTTTGCGTCGCCTACCTTACCCTGGCAGAGCGCAAGGTCATCGGCGCGATACAGGTGCGCATCGGCCCCAACCGCGTCGGCCCGGGCGGTTATCTGCAACCGATTGCGGACGGCCTTAAGCTGTTCTTCAAGGAAGTCATCGTTCCGTCGCAGGCGAACAAGGTGCTTTATATCCTGGCGCCGATCCTTGCGCTTGCGCCGGCACTGGCGGCCTGGGCGGTGGTGCCGTTCAGCGATAGGCTGATACTTGCCGACATCGATGCAGGCTTGCTCTACATCATGGCCATCACATCGATGGGTGTGTACGGCGTGATCATCGCCGGCTGGGCAACCAACTCCAAGTATGCGTTCCTTGGCAGCATGCGCTCGGCGGCGCAGATCGTGGCCTACGAAATTGCGATGGGATTTGCACTCGTCACCGTGCTGATGGTTTCGGGCAGCCTGAATCTGCGCGAGATCGTCATGCAGCAGGGTAGCGGGCGCTTCGCCGACATGGGTCTGTCGGTTCTCTCTTGGAATTGGATTCCGCTGTTTCCGATGTTTCTCGTCTATCTGATTTCCGGTATCGCGGAAACCAACCGTGCGCCGTTCGACGTGGTGGAAGGCGAATCGGAAATCGTCGCCGGCCACATGATCGAATATTCCGGCATGGCATTCGCACTGTTCTTCCTTGCCGAATACGCGAACATGATCCTGGTTTCGACGCTGGTCGCGACCATGTTTCTGGGAGGCTGGCTGTCGCCTGTCAGTTTCCTGCCCGATGGTCTTCCGTGGCTCGTCGGGAAAGTGTGCTTTGTGCTGTTTCTGTTCCTTTGGTTTCGTGCGACGTTCCCGCGCTACCGCTACGACCAGATCATGCGTCTGGGCTGGAAGGTGTTCATCCCGCTCACCATCGTATGGCTGGTCGTGATCGGGGTGTGGATGGTGTCGCCGTTGTCGATCTGGAAGTGAGAGTCGCGCCATGGGTGCAATGAAGGAAATCGTCGGCAGCCTGATGCTGCGGGAACTAGTCAAGGGCCTTGCCCTGACTGGGCGCCACCTGTTCGAGCGCAAGATCACGGTGCAGTTTCCCGAAGAGAAGACGCCCCAGAGCAACCGATTCCGGGGGCTGCATGCGTTGCGCCGCTACCCCAATGGCGAAGAGCGATGCATCGCCTGCAAGCTGTGCGAAGCGGTTTGCCCGGCATTGGCGATCACGATCGAATCGGACCAGCGCGACGATGGAACGCGTCGCACCACGCGCTACGACATCGACCTGACCAAATGCATCTTCTGCGGGTTTTGCGAGGAAGCTTGTCCGGTGGATGCCATCGTGGAAACACGCGTGCTGGAGTATCACGGCGAGAAGCGCGGTGATCTCTATTACACCAAGCAGATGTTGCTGGCGGTGGGCGATCGCCACGAGGACCAGATTGCCAAGGATCGCGAAGCCGATGCGCCGTATCGCTGAGGCTGGATAGAACTGACTGGGGAGCAGGACGGGGCGCAGCCTGGCAGGCCACCGTCCAAGCGACAAGGATAGCCATGGAATTCAAGACGTTCGTCTTCTACTTTCTCTCGGCAATATTGCTGGTGTCGGCGTTGCGGGTCATTGTCGCGCGCAATCCGGTGCATGCGGCCCTCTGGCTGGTTCTGGCCTTCTTCACCGCGGGTGGTGTCTGGCTGTTGCTGCAGGCTGAGTTCCTGGCGATCACGCTGGTGCTTGTCTATGTCGGTGCGGTAATGGTGCTGTTCCTGTTCGTCGTGATGATGCTCGACATCAACCTCGAGCGCATGCGCCAGGGCTTCTGGAACAACCTGATACCCGGACTGGTGGTCGGCGGACTGATGCTTGCCGAAATGGTGATGGTGCTTGGGGCGAAATATTTCGGTCCGGAAAGCGCACCGAACCCGCCGTCACCAGAGGCGGGCTACAGCAATACCAAGGAACTCGGCCGACTGATATATACGGATTACGTCTATCCGTTCGAATTGGCGGCTGTGATCCTGGTGGTCGCCATCATCGCGGCGATCGCCCTCACGATGCGCCGCCGGCAGGACACGAAGTGGACCGACCCGGCTTCGCAGGTCGCCATCAAGCGCAACGACCGTATCCGCATGGTCTCCATGCCGACGGAAAAAGACTGAACCGCGGACGGACAAGGACGACACGCGCATGCTCTCGCTGCAACATTTCCTGATCCTCGGCGCGATCCTGTTTGCGATCAGCGTCGTGGGCATCTTCCTCAACCGGAAGAACCTGATCATCCTGCTGATGGCCATCGAGTTGATGCTGCTGTCTGTGAACATGAATTTCGTCGCATTCGCCCATTATCTGGGCGACACGGCGGGACAGATTTTCGTTTTCTTCATCCTCACGGTTGCCGCGGCTGAGTCGGCCATCGGACTTGCGATCCTGATCGTGCTGTTCCGCAATCTGCGATCGATCCACGTCGATGACCTCGACAGCCTCAAGGGATAAAGCTTCATGGACATGAAGTCGCTCTATCTGGTCGTACCGCTTGCGCCGCTGGCCGGTGCCATCATTGCCGGTCTGTTCTGTCGCGTGATTCCGCGCTGGGTTGCGCATACCGCGACCATTCTCGGCGTTGCTGTTTCATTGCTCGCCTCCTGGCAGATCTATCAGGACGTGCAGGCCGGCAACACCTTCGACGGAACGGTCTATACGTGGATGGAAGCCGGCGGCCTCAAGTTCGAGGTCGGCTTTCTGATCGACAAGCTGACCGTGATGATGATGCTGGTTGTCACGTCGGTTTCGCTGATGGTGCACATCTACACCATCGGCTACATGGCGGAAGACGACGGCTACAACCGTTTCTTCTCCTATATCTCGCTGTTCACGTTCTCGATGCTGATGCTCGTCATGAGCAACAACTTCGTGCAACTGTTCTTCGGCTGGGAAGCAGTCGGTCTGGTTTCCTACCTGCTGATCGGCTTCTGGTACACGCGTCCGACGGCAATCTACGCGAACCTCAAGGCCTTCCTCGTTAACCGCGTCGGCGACTTCGGCTTCCTGCTCGGCATCGGCCTGATTGCGGCCTATGCCGGCTCGCTCAATTACGCGGATGTGTTCGCCAAGAGCAAGGATCTGGCTAACCTGACGATGGAGTTGATCCCGGGTTCGCCGTGGATGCTGATCACGGTCATCTGCATCTGCCTGTTCGTCGGTGCGATGGGCAAATCGGCGCAGGTGCCGCTGCATGTCTGGCTGCCTGATTCGATGGAAGGCCCGACGCCGATCTCCGCCCTGATCCACGCTGCGACGATGGTTACCGCCGGTATCTTCATGGTCACGCGCATGTCACCGCTGTTCGAACTGTCGCAGACCGCGCTGTCCTTCGTGCTTGTGATCGGTGCGACGACGGCGCTGTTCATGGGCTTCCTCGGCATCGTGCAGAACGACGTCAAGCGTGTCGTTGCCTACTCGACGCTGTCGCAGCTCGGCTACATGACGGTCGCACTCGGCGTCTCGGCCTACTCGGCTGCCGTGTTCCACCTGATGACGCACGCGTTCTTCAAGGCGCTGCTGTTCCTCGGTGCGGGTTCGGTGATCATCGGCATGCATCACGATCAGGACATGCGCAACATGGGCGGCCTGTGGAAGTACATGCCAATCACCTGGATCACCTCCCTGGTGGGATCGCTTGCGCTGATCGGCTTCCCGTTCCTCTCGGGGTTCTACTCGAAGGACACCATCATCGAAGCCGTCGCGCTTTCACACGTGCCCGGTGCCGGTTACGCTTACTTTTGCGTGATCGTCGGCGTGTTCGTCACGGCGTTCTACTCGTTCCGAATGTACTTCATGGTGTTCCACGGCAAGGAGCGCTTCGGTCAGGCACACGGCGATGCGGCGCATGACGACCATGCCGCCCACGATGAACATCACGATGACGACCACCACCATCACGGCCTTGCGCCGGGGCAGAAGCCGCACGAGTCGCCCTGGGTGGTCTGGCTGCCGCTTGTGCTCCTGGCGATCCCGTCTGCCGCGATCGGCTACTTCACGATCGAACCGATGTTGTTCCGCGACTGGTTCGGCTCGTCGGTGTTCATCGACGCAACGCAGCATCCGGCAATGAGCGAACTGGCCGAAGAGTTCCATGGGCCGGTCGCGATGGCGCTCCACGGGGTGACCGCGCTGCCTTTCTTCCTCGCAATGGGCGGAGTCGTGCTCGCGTGGCTGCTCTATCTGGTGATGCCGGGCGTGCCGGGCAAGATCCAGAAGATGGTGCGGCCGATCTACACGCTGCTCGACAACAAGTATTACTTCGACAGGTTCAACGAGATCTTCTTCGCTGCCGGCGCGCGCTTGATCGGACGCGGCTTGTGGAAGGGCGGCGACCAGATCCTGATCGACGGCGTCGCGGTGAATGGGTCGGCGCGCATGGTGGGCTGGGTCGCGCAGATCACGCGCCTGTTCCAGAGCGGGCACATTTACCAGTATGCGTTCGCAATGATCATCGGCGTGTTCATCCTGCTCACGTTCTATAACCGCGGATGACCGGCGCTGCAGGGACGGCGAGACAACAATTCGAACTGAAGGCAGCGGCAGCGCTGCCGCAAACGGAACTTTGAGATGACGGGAACACCTCTGCTCAGCTTGGCGATCTGGGTGCCGATAGTCGGCGGCCTGCTGGTGCTTGCCACAGGCGGCGATCGCAACGCGCCGATGGCACGCGGCATCGCGCTGATCGCCGCGATCCTCGGCTTTCTGGTAACCATCCCGCTCTACACCCATTTCGATACCGCATCGAGTGCGATGCAGTTCGTTGAACTGTCGCAGTGGATACCGCGCTTCAACATCCACTACCACCTTGGCGTCGATGGCATCTCGGTCTGGTTTGTGATTCTGAACGCCTTCATCACCGTGATCGTCGTGATGGCGGGTTGGGAAGTCATCCAGACGAAGGTCGCGCAGTACATGGCCGCGTTCCTGATCATGTCCGGTCTGATGAACGGCATCTTTTCGGCGCTCGACGGCATTCTGTTCTATGTCTTCTTCGAAGCCTCGCTGATCCCGATGTACCTGATCATCGGTATCTGGGGCGGCCCGAATCGCGTCTATGCGGCGATAAAGTTCTTCCTCTACACGCTGCTCGGCTCGCTGCTGCTGCTGGTTGCGCTGCTGTGGCTGTTCCTCGAGGCCGGCGGCAAGTTCGGCATCCTCGACTGGCACGAACTGCCGATCGGAATGACGGCACAGACGCTGATTTTCTGGGCGTTCCTCGTCAGCTTCGCGGTGAAGGTGCCGATGTGGCCGGTCCATACTTGGTTGCCGGATGCACACGTCGAAGCGCCGACGGGCGGTTCGATCGTGCTGGCCGCGATTGCGCTGAAACTCGGTGCCTACGGCTTCCTGCGGTTCTCGCTGCCCATCGTGCCGGATGCTTCGCACGCCATGGCGCCGTTCGTCATCGGACTTTCGCTGATCGCGGTGATCTACATCGGCTTCGTCGCCCTGGTGCAGACAGACATGAAGAAGCTGGTCGCGTATTCGTCGATCTCGCACATGGGCTTCGTTACCCTTGGTTTTTTCATTTTCAACCAGCTCGGCATCGAAGGCGCGCTGGTGCAGATGATCTCCCACGGCTTCGTGTCGGCGGCGATGTTCGCCTGTATCGGTGTGATGTATGACCGCATGCACAGCCGCCAGATTGCCGACTACGGCGGCGTGGTCAATACAATGCCCAAGTTCGCTGCGCTGTTCATGCTTTTCGCGATGGCCAATTCCGGCCTTCCCGCGACCAGCGGATTCGTGGGCGAATTCATGGTTGTGCTCGGTGCGATCCAGTTCAACTTCTGGACCGGAGTCGCAGCAGCGACCACGCTGATCCTCGGTGCCGCCTACACGCTCTGGATGTACAAGCGCGTGGTGTTCGGAGACATCGGCAATTCGCATGTTGCCGAACTGACCGACGTAAATAGTCGTGAATTCCTGTTCCTCGCGCTGCTCGCCATCTGTGTGCTGGCTATGGGTCTCTATCCCTATCCGTTCACCGAAGTGATGCATGCCTCGGTGGACAACCTGCTCAAGCACGTCGCGATGAGCAAGCTCTGAGCCGCGCGGACGAGAGAAAACCATGAACTTCGTGATGCCCGATTTCACTCCCGCCGCGGCGGAAATCTTCATCCTCACCATGGCGTGCGTGGTGTTGCTTGCCGATCTGTTTCTCGGCAAGACCAGTCGCTGGCTCGCCTACTTCCTGACGCAGGCAACGCTCGTCGGTGCCGCGGCGATCACGGCCTGGCTGGTCGCCACGCAGGGCGGCAACATCGTGCTGACCTTCAGTAACATGTTCGTGCGCGACCTGATGGCGGATTTCCTCAAACTGGTCCTCTATCTCGCCGTCGCAATCGTCGTGCTCTACAGCCGGGGCTACAACGCGGCCCGAGGACTGGATCGGGGCGAGTACTACCTGCTGGTGCTGTTCGCAACGCTCGGCATGATGGTCATGATTTCGTCGAACCACTTCCTGACGATGTATCTCGGCCTCGAGCTGCTCTCGCTTTCACTGTATGCGATGGTCGCGCTCGACCGCGAGTCTGCGCGTGCAACCGAGGCAGCGATGAAGTACTTCGTGCTCGGCGCGCTGGCCTCGGGTCTGCTGCTCTACGGCATGTCGATGATCTACGGTGCAACCGGCACGCTCGAAATATCCGGTGTGGCCGGCGCGTTGCATAACCACATGGGCCTTACGCCGGTGCTGACCTTCGGCCTCGTGTTCCTGGTCGCCGGACTCGCGTTCAAGCTCGGTGTGGTGCCCTTCCATATGTGGATTCCGGACGTCTATCAGGGTGCGCCGACGGCGGTGACCCTGATGATCGGCTCGGC